>CAYPLH010000001.1:0-184577 GCA_964411505.1 uncultured Clostridiaceae bacterium
GGTTGGCTATCGAAATGGGGTTTACGGGTTGACTTTGAATTTTCGTTGTCGCAAACAAAACTCAATTGTTGAACTTGCTAAAAAATATGGTGGCGGTGGTCATAAGTGTGCTGCTGGTGCATTTATTCCTGCCGACCGTGAAGACTTTCTGGACGTAGTGAAAGAAGTTCTGGAAGGTACTATGAGGATGACTTGATGTTCGATGAATCGAATAAACCTACTGCAATTGCGCCGGGTATTAATTTTGGTATGCGCAAAATTACTTACGGCAAAGCAATTAATTATTACCCGGCAATTGTAGTTAAGAAGTCTAACGGGAATAAAGTGGTGTATTCAATTCAGACGATTCACGCTGGCAGAAATATTAATGCTGCTGTAGAAAAAGCTATCAAGCAATACGAAATTGTAGTTCCTATGAAAAATAAAGAAAAGGAACTACTTAGACAACGAGCTAAAAAAGTAATTGCTGATAAGAAAGCGCAAAATGAAATCGTCAAGAAAATACCAAAGGAATTTCAAAAACAGTTTTTCACTAACTTGAAGGAGGGATTTTAATGGCTAAAACCAAAAAGAAAATAAAGGGGAAAGACGTAGACTTGAAATTGTCTGGTCTTTGTCGCTTGTACGATTTTTGGGTGATGCGAGTTAAATCATCTAATATTTTGCAGGCGGCCTACGACCCTAATAATTGCCGGATGGTTTTAATTTTTAAAACTGCTCCGGATTGCTGCTATATTTACGAAGGAGTTGAAATTAAATGGTGGGCTAAATTTTCCGTGGCTGATAGTAAAGGTGAATATTTCCAAGATCACATGGATGAACTTGTGGACTTCACTAAAATGCCGGTAAAAGACTTTGTTTCTTTGCAGAAATCAAAATCTGTAAAGTAAGCTAGAATTTTCAAACATTAACTTAACCAGTCGCGGAGTACTGAAAATGTCGAAGCAAAAAAAAGCCAAGTCCAAAAAGCTGGAAGTAAATGACGTTGAACAAACCACGTCTTTTACTGAGGACGATATGGATGAACTTGCGCTGCTTCTGAAAAACAAAAATTCATCGGATGATGGTAACGAGTCAGAGTCTGAATCGGAAAATACCGCACAGGAAACTGTGCAAACAGAAATTATTAATACTCAGGAACCTACTATGAACAAAACTATTATTATTGACGACGAAAATAACGAACACGTAGTTGATTTGGATTCTCCGGATACCCAAGTCAACGTATCTGAAATGGGATTGGATAATCTTCCCAAGCAGGATATTCATGTATTTAAAGGTATCAATCAAATTACGCTTACCTTTGTTATTCCGCCGGAAGACATGCCGGATGACAAGGACGCGTTTATTGATGTAGACGGCACTCTCATTTATACGAATAACCCGTTTACTTTTTTCCGAAACTCAAAAGAAAACCCCGTATCAATTCCGGCAACTGGTAACAGTGTAATTACTCCGGAAAAAGTACCGGGTTACTTCATGAAGTTTTATTCAAACTTTATGAATATCCTTAACGCTGCAAATGAAGACGTTCGTGACTACCGCAAACTGAATAACGCGGATTCTGTTCCGGATGAATTCAAGAAATACAGTGAGGTGTTGGCAAATGTATTTATTACTAACCTGCCGACTAACCCAAACATTTTGCGTACTCGCGTAGACTCTGTTTCTATTAAGCAAAACTACATTAATGCGTGTATGCTTAATCTGTCTATTATTTACAAGGCAAATATCGACGTAATTGATTCTGTTATGAAACACGCAGCGTCAATTAAAGAGTTCTCGAAAGACATTGCAGTTCGAGTATCTTTTGTTGCGGATTTGAACCGGGCTTTCGTTAAGCAGGAAACTCAAATTTCCTCGCTGGCTCAGTGGGCAGACGCATACGGTCATAGCCATGATAATAATCTGGCTAAAGAATTTATTTCAGATAAAAAGACTGTGCGTCGTGAAGTGCTCGGTGGTCAGACGAAAGACGAAATCGAGCCGCATGTTATTCTTGTGAAAACCTTGTAATAAAGAAAGGGTAGGTAATTAATTTTACCTGCCCTTTTTCTTACTAATTTAATTTAACCTAATACTGGAAAGAGGAATATTTTATGCCTGCTACATCCAAGATACAAAACTACCTGCAAATTAAAGATAGTGAAGACCATATTTTTCTAAGCAAGAAAAGTAATGCCATCGCCGGGGTAGCCTATGACCCTAGTACAAAAATACTTTATGTGCTTTTCATAAAGAAAGGGCAGATTCCTACTAACCGATATGTTTACTTGAATGTACCTGCAAAACTCTTTCTTGAATTATGTACCGCGTCTTCACTCGGGGTAGCTGTAGTAAAGAAAGTAGTTAACGGTGGTTTCCAGTTTTACGATGAACCTAATAAATAACGCAAGCTTTTTAAAAAGGCAGTAGTGAGTATCTTGTTTACAGGTTATTCACTACTGCCTTTTTTATTTAAATCTGTAAAGTGTAGTATCTACTTTTGAGGGTTACGTCCAAATGTCTAAGAAAAAATCCAAAGAAATTGATTATATAAAAGTTGTTAAGAAACTGAAACGTTATGATGATGCCTACTATAACTCAGGTAAACCCAAAGTATCTGACAAGGCTTATGACGCGTTACGTGACGCACTGGAAGCAGCCGTCCCTTCCCTGAAAGGCGAAGAAAAGAAAGTAGTTAAAGCTTACTTGAAAACTACAGGTGCGCCAGTTAAAGCACGAACGTCTAAACGTGAAGTCAAACTTCCTTTCTTTATTTCGTCCCTGAGAAAAGTAAAAGCAGACGACGAAAAGACTATGGCTGGTTGGTTTAAAAAACTTTTTTCTTTAACTAAAGCATTTCCTAAAGAACGAAGGAAACATGTAGCTTTGATTAGCTCTCCTAAACTGGATGGCATTTCTTTAACGCTACAATATAAAAAAGGTAATCTGGTAAACGCATTCACCAGAGGTAACGGCGAAGTTGGTCAGTCTAAGCTTACTCACGCTAAATGCATACCAACTATCCCACATTCCCTTTCAAATAAGAAAGACGTGTTCATACGTGGTGAACTGGTAGCGAGCAAAAAGAAATTTAAAGCCATTTCAAAAAAACAACCGGATAAATATAAAGTTTTGCTGGCGTCTTGTTCTGGCTGGATTAACGCAGATGACCCGGACACAGATTTTGCCAAGTGCCTAACTTTTGTAGTGCACGAAGTACGTAACAAGACGCTTCTTAATGAAGGTTACGGCGAACCAGAAAAGCAAACTAAGTCTAACCTACTATCTAACTATGATGGTAAGTTCAACACCATTCTTAGTCTGTACTGTAATGATAAGCCAACTACCATTGTAAAAGTTGTTAAGAAAGATGATGTTAAGGCTTACATGGAATTCTGTCACACCGAATTAGAAAAATTTAAAGCTGATTTGGATTACCCTGTAGACGGTTTGGTTATTGAAGCTAACGACTTTTATTTCCGCAAAAAATTAAAGTATAGTTCGGATAACCGACCGGAATACGCCAAAGCATTTAAGTTCTCAGCAGAACAAGATGCTAAACGTGTAGGCATGACTACAGAAATAATTCGTTTTGATATTAAGCATACTAAAGACGGTGCTATGGTTCCGACTATGGTTTTCAATCCTGTGAAAATTGGTAACGCTAATGTTCAACGTGCTTCTGGTGCAAATTTCCAGAACTTAGTTAAAAAGCAAATTGGTGTTGGAAGTATTGTAAAGGTAGTTAAAGCTGGTGACATTGTTCCTCAAGCTATGCTTCACATGAACCCGAAAAAAGAAAAACACATTCTTCCTAAAGAATGCCCGTGTGGTTCTAAAGCAGTACATACGAAAGCACATTCGTATTGTTCAAAGCCATTGAAGTGCGAATTTACTAAACGTGCGCTGTTTGAATATACATTGAAGAAAACAAAACTTACTGGCTTGGGCGTTAAGACTATCAACGCGTTGTTTGAAGCAAAAATTCAAACACTCCCTGAATTGCTTTCAGTGAAGGAAAGTAAGCTGTTAAAAATTCCGGGCTTTGGTCAGTCTATGGTAGTTACTCTGAAACAGGAACTACCGAAAAAGATTAAGGCAATGTCAGAAGCTGAGTTGATGGAATTGTCTGGTTTGTTTTCACGTCCGGGTTTTTCTATCGCAGCAAAAAACCTTTCTTCTATTGTGAAAGGCGACGTTACGGAAGGTGAAGCTTACGACTTGTACAAAAGTAAAAAGAAAGAATACAAAGAGTGGAAGGCTACTATTAAACCTTACTTGAAAGGCTAATTGATTTATGGATTACAAATACCTTAGCAGTAAACAAATAAGTAAACTCGATAAGCTTTTGAAAGAGTACAAAAAGAAACAAGGGTACGACTTAGCTAGACTTAACGACGTATCGGATTCAAAGCTACAGAAAATGTTACGCCAATGCAAAGTAGAAACTAGTACTTTGTATTATGACAACTACAAATTTAAGTCTCAGGTAGATGGAACAAAAGTTAGTAGTAAATTGTATATGGATGAACTACCTCATAAATCTATGTACAAGAAAATAAGAGTTGTTGGCGTTGTACTTTATAAAGGCAGCAAAAAATACTTTGTTGCCTTATACATTCTAGTGAAAGAAGGCAAAAAATATGTAAGACCTAAAGACTCAATCTCTTTAGGTGTACTTGCTAGTAATGGTTTTCAAATACTGCCGTACTACTTTTATGTAATGAATAAAACGTCCTATCGTCAAAAGGTGATGGATATTGTCACAAGTGGGTAAGAAAGAAAGCAGAGGGCAACTAATGCCGCAAATCGAAAATAAATCCGTTCGTAGCCTCACTAAAAAAGAACGGATAAAAATAATGAATGACGCACACTTAGAGTTCATTGACGAATATCTTAATAGTATCGAAGCTAAAAAAATGCATCCTACTATTAATCAAGCCATAAAAAATAGGAAGTGCAAACAAACCAACTATGTTTTGCACACCATGCAATTATCCAGAGACGATAAATTCTTTTGCTTCACTTCGGTTTATTTAGAAGAATTCAAAATCTTAGACTTTGAATTCGTGGCTGATTCTAATACGGTAGAAAGGGAAGACGGGGACTACGTTTTTTCTTCCAGTATCAAAATTCTGGACCCTATAGAAAACCCTATAAACTGAACTTCCCCTGACATAGCCTGTTTTGGGCTACCTGCTAGTTCCCCCACTAATCCCCTGTTTTCCCTAGTTCCTTTCTAAAACCCCTTAAAATACAGCCTTTTTTAAGGGGGTACGTCTATAAGTACTTGATTTATAGGGCTAAAATAAATGCTATCCAGTACTTGACTACCCTTGCCTACCGGGCGATACTATAATGGGGGAAAGTGCCTAGACCAGAACACCCCACCAGACACCCCGCCGGGCAGGCTAACTAACCTACCCGACTAAACAGAGAGGGCAACATCATGGCTAACCCAACTTTTCTAGCTGCACTGAAATTTGCTTTCATGGGATTCTTTTTCAAAGTCGGTGAAACTCTCGCTGACTACGCAGTCCGCGCAATCGTTTTTGTTTTTGTTCTCGCAGTGAAACTTGCAGCGGGTTACTTAATGTTTGAATTTTTCATGGGCTTCAAATAATCCACGGAGTAAATATCATGGACATTAAAGATTTAGACTCACTCAAAGGTAAAGTAGAAACCGCTGAAAAAGAAACGGTTGTTAAGAAAACTCCGAAACACTCGGACAATCAACCGATGAACTGGAAGTGGATTAAAGAAATTTTCAAAACTGATAACGATTTGCACACTCAGTTTATGGAAAACTTTCTTTTCAACTTTGCTACAAAGCTTTGTAGCAACTACACAGGCGGGCAGTGGTTGGTCGGTAAAGTTGGTAGTTTGTTTTATGTATACCCGAATTACTCCGAGAAACTGAACGTCACTGTTGACTCGAACTTTTTCAGCGATGAAATGGATGCAAAAAGTTTTGGGTGCGCGTTAACTATGTTCGTTATCAACATTATGTGTTGGCGAGCATACGAAGACGGCGACAGTGAAAAATCAGAACGTCTCGGTGAATTGTTTCACGCGTATCGTGATACTGTTTTTAGCGACGACCAGAAAGAATTGGACGTTGCAAAAATAATTCGCTTTCTGGATTAACTGACTGTAGCGGAGAATTAAAATGGCAATTACAAAGAAAGAAGCGGAAAGAGAATTCCGTGAAATATGGGAAGCCGTTCTCACCAACTACCCGCATTACAAAAACGACACCATTGCAAAACGTGAAGAGTGGTTTGTCTTTGTAGATAACTTACGTTCCGAAGGGAGAATTTCTAAACACCAATACAATTCGTGGTCTTCTATCTGTTAGGAAAGTAGACACAGCAAACTTTAAGTAACGATTACCCAACGCAACTAGAAGGAAATTAAAAATGGCAAAGAAAGTAAAGGCGTCCAAAAAAGTAATGGTTACAAAGGTAGGTACTTTGGAACTGAAAGAAAAAATGTTCACCGCTCTTATGGGTGAGGAAGACGATTCACCTTCGGAATTTGTGATTGCCTTGTGCAACGCAAGTACGCACGGAAACATTTTTGTGAACAATGGTCACTCTCTTGCATCTGACGACGCTCTTGAAGTGTGGCATGATTGTTTGGACGTTATGTTACTGTGCGCTCGAATTATCGAAGGTGACAGCATTGGTAACTACACGGACGAACAATTGGACGAAATGAAAAGACGGTTGAAAAAATACAAGACTCTTTTTGACTTTGCTCAATAATTTTCAGCTAGAGCGAATTGGAAACAGTTCGCTCACTGGTGAAAATTTACCAAACCTAAAACCTAAACTATGTGGAGAAATACCATGAGCCAATTCATGAGCCTGCGCGAAATGAAGTCCCTGTCCCGTAGCGAAGTTTTTCAGCAACTCGGTATGAAAGAACCGAAACAGAAAAAACAGGTTATTCTGAATAACCCTGTTTATCTGAAAGGTAACGTTGTTCGTGTTTCGGATAACGTGGAAGAAAACATGGCCAAGTCTCTGAAAGGCCGTCGCGGTGTCGTCACTGACGTTCACTTTGTGAAAGTAACGCCGACCAAACTGCGTTACTTCTACACTGTGCAGATGAATGACCGCGCCAAGCCGATCAAGGCTTACGAAAACCAACTGCAACTGATTGCTGAATAATTTTCAGCTAGTAGGAATTCTTCGGAGTTCCTACACTGGTGAAAATTAAAAATTTAATCGGTGGAGAAAATTATGAACGACGCTAACGAAGTTTACGGTTACGTTGGTAAGTGCAAAAACAATGGCATGGGTGTTGACCGTGTTGTTGGTTCGTCTTACACCATTACTGACTACAAAGGTAATGTTATCGGTAACGCAACGAAAGGAAGTTCGTGGCGCGTAAACAGTTTTATCGGTACTCACATGCACCAGTTTTACGCTATCATTAACGGGCGTGAATACACTGGACGTTCTTTCGGTACTGGTATGTCAATTCGTTTGCGGTTGACTGCCGCAGAAAAGAAAAAGGAGAAACAAGCAATCATGAAAAAGAAAGGCATGAAAAAGAAAGACAGTGCTTTGTGGCAGAGACTGAAAAAACGCTCGCGTAGAAAAGGTTGTTTTTACGAACCTATCGAATTACTACCAAGTGGTTCCGTAAAAGTTCAATCGAAGATTCGCGGGAACACTTGGATAATTCACCCATAATTATACGGGAGTATTTTATGTTTGCTGTTGTCACAAGTTCTGGGATGATTATTCCTGTTTCCAATACAGAGCGCGGTGCTAAATGTTATGCAACGCGCAATGGGTTTAAGACTGTTTGCCAAGTGAGTAAGTTCAGCATGACTGGTTATAATTTTTCTCGTAAGGTAAACAATGAATGGGTAGCGGAGAAATAATCATGAAAACTGCATTGCGTTTAATTAAAGCAAAGATTCGCGTTTACCTTATTCTTTTTCGAGTCAAGGTAAAACAAATTTTGGAGCGCACCAAAAAGAAAACTCAAAATGCAGTAAGTAAACTGAAAACTGCATTCAGTTTTCTTCCTGTTTACTTTGAAGTGCGTAGTTTGGATTGCGACTACGTTTGTTCTATTACTGTAGTGCGCTACAAAAACATGCGTGAGGCTGTAAAAAAGCTGGAAAAAATATACGAAGACGCGGAAGGCCCGGTTTACGTAGAACGGGTTAACAAGGAATACTACGAAAGTAGCCATCATTCTACTAAATATCATTTAGCCTAAAAGGTGTAAACATGGATAAGAATTCAAAAGCAATATTTCTTTTGGTTTGTGTGGCAGCTCTTTTGAGTGTACCTGCTATTCAGTCAGTGTACGACGCAAAAGTCTGTCTTGATAAATATACCGTAGGGGAAACGGTTTACTACGTGGATGGAAAATTGCGGGCTGTTAACTTTGTTGACGGCCCTTTTGTCGGGAAAGTTTTGGAAGTAGGTAAAAAGGAAAAGCTTTTCGACAAAGCAGTTTGCGAAGTAAAAGTAGAATGGAAAAAAGTTCACCCGTTTGGCGAAATTGTTGCGTGGATGAAACCGGCTAACCTTTCAACTTCTTTGGAGTAAAGAACATGATTTCAAATACTGTCCGAGTAAAGATTATAGCCACCATTTCAGAAACCTGTTTTGAAAGTTATGTATACAATATGCATAAAGCGATTCAGGTTGTTGACGCTTTGTGTAGATTGAATCAACCGCCGCAAGTTTTTGTTTGTGTTGGTGACGGCCCGTATCACGAAGTGGCGCTGTCGGATTTTGTCTAAACCTTTTACCGGGAGTAAGATTATGGAAAACGTAGAAACCGAACGTTATAATCTTTTGAGCCAAGCAAAATTTCGCATTGGCGATAAAGTCACTTTGTTCAAAAGTGCGACTGATGTTGATGATTTACCGAAACGTCTTTTTAACCGCAACTGTGTTATTGAAGATGTTGACGTAAAGCATACTGAGTACGTTGACGGTAAAATACGTATTGCGTACCGAGTAAAATTCAAGGTACGCAAGAAGCCGGTTATTTTGTGGGAAGACGAAATTCGTCCTGCAAAAACTCGCTATCACGTTATTGCCGGAAAGTATGAAGACAATAACGAACGCAATATTAAGTATGCGGATTCTTTTGCTACTCTGGAAAAAGCGGTAGCTGTTATGGAAACAATGCGTGGCTATCATTTTTGCGAACTGCAAGATGATGACGGTAACGAATTGAATACATCTACTGGCCAGCGTATGGTTTACACCTACATTAAATAAGTTTTCAGCTAGTAGGAATTCTTAGGAGTTCCTACACTGGTGAAAACTTTTAACTACTGGAGAAATAAAATGCATGAAGTTATTGTTTACCGCAACCCTATCGAAGCTGCCTTCTGGAATATGTTGCAGTCTCCTTTCTTTTTCGTGGCACTGGTTTGGGCAGTGCTGGCAATCGTATGTACGGTTTTGAGTTTCCGTATTTTCGACAAGTTGTTTTTTAACCGTGTCAGAACTTTCAACAACAAAGTTCGCGGTTACATTTACAACACGGTTTTGGTAGCCGCACTGGCACTTGCCACGGTTATTACTTACGTTATTTTTTACTGATTGGAGAATTATTATGAAAGGGCTTATCGCTTCTATTTATCGCTACAGTGAAAATGATTCGTCAAACGGTGGTATTTCATCGAAAGTAGATAAGGTGGTTATCGTTGGCGAAGGTATTCCGGAAATTTTTGAAGCCACGGAAGAAAGGCCAGCGGTAATTATTGAAAAGCGTCGGTTTGGTTTTCGGGAAACAGACTACTTGTCTGCTCGCCCTGTAGACCTTGAAGGTAAACATACAATGGCTGGCGGGACGTTTATTTTTTCGCATGACAGCCGGTTTCCTGCTGACTACCCCATTCCGTTGCACGACCGTGTGGAGTACTAACCACTAATTTAATTCCACACTATTTATTTGGAGAAAATAACGTGGAAATAGTATTGAGTTTTTTTAACCCAGCTAGTATTAACCAGCGCCGCGTTACTGGCGAGGAAGTTGTAGCAACTTCCTTGTCACGTGTTCTGGAACATTCCAAAAAATCCAATGTAGGTGGTATCACTGCTTTTCGTGGTGAAAACACTCTCAAGAAAAACCGGGAATTAAACAAGGAACTTGAGAAGCAAATTCGTAAAGCCGGGTTTGGTTTTACGAAAGTACGTGGCCGCTATGTAGAAAATAAAGGTTCTGAAAATCAACAAAACGTTGATGAAGAATCTTTCATTATTTTTGCAGAGCCTGAACAGAAAGACGCGTTGTTTTCTTTTCTGAAAAAAGCCGGAAAAAAATTTACGCAAGACTCTGTTCTTTTCAAAGCGCACGATGAACCTACCGCAAAGCTTCATAATACTGCCGGAGCAAACGAGGGTGAAGTTTGGGACGTTGGTGAATTTTCTGCGAAAGCGATTTCTGAGTTTCTTTCAATTTTGAAAGAATCCAACAAGGAAGGAAAGGAAAGAACCAAAGCTTTTGAATTCCGCCCGAAAAAAGGCGTGGAAAAGAAAGCGGATAAGAAGTCAGAAAGAAAGCGCGCCAAAAATGCTCTTTTGGGTGTAGGTAAAAAAACCTCACACGCAGAAACGAAGTGGTGGGAAAGTCTGAGTAAGAAAGAACAGGAAGCCTACCTGAAAGAACACCCGAACTCGAAAAGAAAAGTTACCAAGTCTAAGTAAACGAAAGGCCGTCATTTTGATGGCCTTTTCTTTTATAATTTGGGACATAAAATATGAGAACTCGAAATGAAATAGCGGCTGACGAAGTTGCTCGCTTGCGTTTCGTTGCTGAAAGGGACGGTTACGAAAAAATGTTAGAATTCGCTAACCGTTCCAAACAGCAATATAAGAAAGCAATGCGTACTCCAATGAAAAATATGTTTCGGCAACAATTGTTGGTATCAATAATTGTTTTTAAAAATGTATTATTACTTGATAAGGGAAACCACCATGCCATGTAAATCAGACCACCTTAATCCTACCGAAGCAGAACAACACCATGTAAAAGCGGTGAACCTTCTTTTCTTCGTTTATTCTGTACTGAACATATTTGTGCCTGAATGGTTGAAGGAATGTTTGGCAGATAAATCGTATGGTATGTATTATAAGTATAAAGATATGCCGATGCGTGAACTGTGTTCTTTTCTTCGTGAGTTGAAAAAGAAAAATCCCGAAAACTTTGAATCTATTGTTTACGGACGTAGTAAGAACTCTAGGGCGTTAGCTGATTGGTGGGAAGACCACTGCAAAATTGATAAACAGCGCAAAGCCATTGAGAAAAAGAAAAAGAAAAAAGGACTTAGCTACGCAAAAGCTTTGGACTACACACTCTGCTTTTTGGATGACATTAAAGCAGGTAAAATAAAAACAGTCAGTGAAAAAACAATTGTCACTGACAAGGAAGGGAATAAAACTAATCTCAAACAAATTACGATTGCCCTGACCACCAAGAAAAAGAAAATACCGGGTATGAAGAAAAAGGATATTTGGGATTAATTCATTTCCTGTAAAGTGTATTCATATCTAACCCACTATGAATAAGGGGGTAAAAAGTGGAGTTAACTTTTTACACTGGAAATAATACGCTGAAAAATATGTATGCGTATATCCCTTTTGAAATTGAGCCGCAGGCTAATATCATGAAGTATGATTTTCAGGATATTATGTTTGCGCCGGAAAACAATATCATGCGTAGTCCTAACGATGATTACGTATGGATTGTGGCCCACAAAGGTGACGTTGCCATTGGAGTGCTGTGTTTTCAAATTCAGTACCCGCATAAAATGCATTATGTAAGTGTGCACCCAAAGTTCCAAAATGAAAAAGTGGCTACGTCTTTAGTGTACACGTTGTTTTTTATTTGCGATCTTTTGCATATAAATTTCATCGAGATAACTCCGTACACTCAAGAAGGCTTAGTTTACTTGAAACGTATTCTTTACCGTATGCGGATATTTTTTCCTTCCGTAAACTTTGCAGAGTACTGTTAGAGGTATTTATGACGATACGCCAGCAATGCAAAGTGCAACTCCTATTCAGTAAAGGGGGGTTTACGAAACATATTGAAGTAGCTGTTCCGTATAACTCCTGCATGAAAGAAAGTGACGTAGTAAAAACTGCGTTGAAAGTTTACTATGATTCGCTACCCGGAGATTTCCCTGAATTAACTTTGGAGAAAAACGGAAAAGAAAAAATAATTTCTGACGACAACCAACGCGGATTTAAATGGTTGAAAAAACTTATGGTTAATTATGCCATAGTTGAACGAGATTTAATCCGAGAATAAATACTCGGATTTTCAAGAACACTATTACAGCAACCTGTAAAGTGTAATGCAGTACCAACCCTAGCTAGGAGATTGAAAAATGGCAAAGACCAAAAGCAAGAAAAGCAGCAAAAGCAAAGCCGAAGACAAAGTGAAGAAAAAGAAGTCTTCCAAAAAAGTGAAGGCTTCCAAGAAAACTTCACGTATCAAAACCAAGTCGAAGTCTGACATTAAACCGTTCAAGGAGAAACTTACCAAGTCTGCTTTGCGTGAATTTATTTCTACGCAAACTGGCGTGGAAAAGCGTGACGTTAACAAAGTCATGAATGAACTGGAAAAAGTAATTCTCGGTTCTATCATGCCGAAAGGTGTTGGGGAGTTTGCTTTCCCGACTCTTCTGAAAATCGTCACGAAGAAAAAGCCTGCTACGAAAGAGCGCAAAGGTACAAACCCGTTTACCGGCGAACCTTGCGTGTTCAAAGCAAAGCCTGCAACTACTGTTGTGAAGGTACGTCCTCTTGGCAAACTGAAAAAAGCTGCCAAAGGCGAGTTGTAAAAACAAAAAGGCCGGTGAGTTTTTTCACCGGCCTTTTTCTACGTTGAGGTTGTTATGAAAAAATCCAGTACAGCTAAGAAACTCTTTAACTACGTTGCTGACGTAATGTACCCGCATAAACGGGTTCAAGAATTCGATGTTCCAAATAAAGCTAAATCTGACAGCGAGTGTATTCTTCGACCTATTTTGAAGCCGGTAAACGGTAAGCTGGTTGAAGACGTTGTGTATAAAAAAGGTAAGCTTGTTGCAGAACCTAAAGTTGTACGAAATGATATTTCAGGAATTTTTATTCCTGCCAAAACGTATTACTGTGAAGATTTTCTTTGTGACCCCAGAAAAGATGGTAGATACGCAAAGAAAGTTCTTATGCAAGATTACAAATACGTTACTGTACAGGGTACTCTAACGTATAACCCAATTGATTCTGCTACTGCAATTTTTGTGGCTCACGATATTAAAGTAGCTAACTCCAGTAAGTCAAAAGCAGAATACCCGTTGTATAACGCTGCACTTAACCGCTCTCTTCTTTTGCAACACGGTTTTATCTGCGTTCCGTGGTGGTTACTCGGAAACGTCTACACCGATAAAGAAACCACTATCGCACACGCAAATTTTATTTTGGAACAAGCGCGCCGACAAGGATGGGTTATAGACGGCGTAGAAAAAGTAAACTTGGTAACTCGTGAAACAACTACTGTAGTTCGTCGTCCACTTATTGAGAGGTAAAAATGAAAGCAACAATTTCGCAACTGGCCAAATGTCAACGTCAAAACATTCAATGTATGGTAGCTTTTGCCCCGTATGATATTCAACACCCGTACAACCAAAGTGCTACTAACACGGTTATTAACACTATCAACAATATTGCAAACTACGCGTTGACTGGTGCAGCAGAATTTTGCGGAGTTGCTTTGACTCCGGAAAACAAACATATAAGCAAAACTTTCTGTGACTTTATTATTTGGGAAACTATGAAGCAGTTGAAAACTACTGCATCGCAAGGCGCTTTCTCTATGATTCTTAATGTCACTATTAAGTATGACGCGTTTAACCCTGACACTTGTGAAGTTATGGAAACCATAGCTTTCAATTTTAGCCCTAATGGTGGTTAATAATGGGAAGTCGGTTAAAAAAGATTTTAAAAAGAAACGAGTTGTACCTTGCATATAAAGAGGTACTGAAACGAACCAACAAACTTGCAGACTTCGATAGTTTTGTTTCTGAAATGGAATTGTTGCATAAGCAAAAGAAAACTAGAACTCTGCTTCTTAGTAAACGAATGAGTCCGGATAAACTCATTGACGCGGGTGCACAGTCAATGAGTTACCGCTCGCGTATTGTGGAAATTAAAGTAGCTACTCAGAAAGCGCAACGAATTCTGGCTTCTGTAATTGAGAATCTTGAAGCAGAAATTATTGCCAATTATTCTGAGTACATTAACGAAAGGTCTATAGCTGGTAAAAAAGCTTACGTTAAATCGTTTCTTTCTGAGGGTTACAAAAAACTTGCAGACTTGAACCGCATTGTTGATATGGGCGATGTTTTTATTCATGACATCGACCAATCGGCGTGGGCATTGAAACACATGATGGATGGTTTAACTCTTATCTACAACCGTGAAAACATTGTAGGTAGTAAAAAACTTTAAGGGAGAAAGATGATTACTAAAACAGATGTGAGAAAAGAAAGTACTGGGTATTTTCCTCTTTTGGTTGCTTACGTTAATGACCGAACAGGGGAAGTTCTTTCTCGTGAAGTAGTTGAAACCCCTGACGACCTTGCGAACGGAAAAACTTTTCGTGTACTGAAAATTAATTACGTTACTGAGGAAAAATAAAATGGCTAAAGAAAAAAGCAGTAAAAAGAAAAGCAAGAGCGAAGACGAAAAACAAATCTGTTCCAAGGTAAGAAAAGTAAACGGTAAGCGGTATGCTCTTTTTCAATCTGTATTTAAGGGTAACCCGACTATCGGACTTTATGAAGTTAACAAAGAAAAAGAGCCTGTACGGGATTTTCCTTTGGTGGCTATGGGAGTAGCAAAAGCTAATATATTGCTGGATTTCTTTTCTGACATTGAAGACTTCGTTTCAGACAACACCCCGTAAATAGCAAGCCACCTTTACCGCTAATTTAATTGTATTTCCAACCCGGTAAAGGTGGCCGTCATGTCAGAAGAAAAAACCATGCAAGAAATGCTTGAGGAAATTGGAGACATAAACAATTTACCTAGAGCAGTATTAATTACCTACGAACATTTAGATGGCGTTGCTGGTGACTTGCATTTAGACGAAAGTGGTGAAGTATTTTGCCATTCTTTAGAACTCCCGTGGAAAAATAACGAACCTAATATTTCGTGTCTGCCGTTAGGCGACTACGTTTGCAAGGTAACGTATTCCCCGGCATTCAAAAAAGACTTGTATTTAATTCTTGAACCTTTTCCACATAGAGACGGTTTTAGAATCCACGCTGCGAATAGACTTACAGAACTAAGAGGCTGTGTCGCTTTTGGTGAAAAAATTACTCAAGTAGACGATTCAATATTTTTAGCTACGTCTGCTAAATGGGTAACTGCTGTTATGGAACACTTCAACAATGAGCCGTTCCTTCTTCAAATAATAGCTAGGCCAGACCAGCCTGAAAACTTTCGTGTAGTCGTGGAAGAAGAACAATGAAAAGTATAAAAATTATTTCGTTTGCCGATATTCTGAAAAAAGAACTTTTAGACAAACCAAACTTCGATGTTCGCGGTTTTGGGGATTTGTGTAAACCTTTTGAAGAGTTTAGTCAGTGTTCTACTGAAAAGATTTTGATTAAAGCTTACTACTCAGAATCTCCTGTGATGGTGAGAGTATCTTGGGAATATTCAAAAAATCCTTCACAGCGTTGGTCAGTTAACATGACCATGAATCCTAACAAGGAAACTAAAGAACCTACCATTCATGAATTTTTTCATAATCCTTCTACTAAGGCTTACGAGAAAATATCTATAACCTATTTGAAAAATAAGGAGTCCATTAACTACTCATATTACAAAGAAATTTTCGGGTATATTTTTGATTATGCCCTTTTTATGCTTCACTCCGAAGGTTATTTACACAATACTTAGTAAGGGCAAAACCAAATCCTGTAAAGTACTTTGTCGAATGAATTTATTCGATAACCCTTACTAATTGAAAACTTTTTTGAGGTATCAAGATGGATAGCAAGCAAGTTGAAAATATTGAAGATGAAAACATTCAGGTTACTAATGAGGTAGAAGTTACTGACGAAAACGTACAGGAAACTGAAACTGATGATAACGAAACAGAAACTCCGAAGGCTGCCCCAGTTGTTGAAAAAGGTAAACCACACGCTAAAAAGTTTGGGCGTAACTGGAAAAAATACAGCCGATTCAGCTACCAAGTATCTGAACAACGGGATAACTCTGGTGAACGACGTTTTGTGAAGTACCCTGTAGTTGGTCATTTCACAAACGCGAAAACAGGCAAAGTTTCTTTTGATGTTATCGCTCACTGCATTAATGAATGTGATGCAGAAATGCTTCAAGCAACTTTGAATATGGCTATCGGGGTATCTCGTGTCGTAACAAAATTTGAACATGGTCCTGACAATTCAGGGCAACCGATTAAAGTTGAAGAGGCAGCAGAAAAACTGTCCCGTCACTTTTCCGGAAAGTAACAAGTAATTAAAATAAAGGCAGGGTATATTTTTAATCGAATGTACCCTGCCTTTTTTATTCCTGAATTAAGGTGGAATTATGGAAGCCAAAAAAGACGAAATAAAAGAAGAGAAAAAGCCAGTAATTAAAAAACCCTCAAGAAAAGGGGTGGATAATAAAGCGTTAAAAATACTAGCTGATAAAGCTATTAATAAATTACGCAAATTACCCTATAAAAACCTAAAAGTAGTACCGACCCCTTTCAAGTTCAAATACCGCTTGCAAGCCACGGTAGCCCCTGATATACTGCCGGAGATTGTGACCGCTTTGAATCGGGAAGGCTTTAATGTCACTGCCGTAACCGCAGACGACACCATAGCACCCTCTATAGAACAGGATATTATTCTACATTTTCAGTGCTTTTAAATGAGGTAAAAAAATGGCACTCGAATATTTTAATTCAGAATTTGTACAGATGGCTCAAGAGCATTTGCCGCCACAGCAAATGCTCCGATTTATTAAACCGAGTAATTTTCTTAGACTCGCTGCTCAGGTAAAAAATGAGAAAGGCTACTCTGAGGAAAAATACAACCGAGTAAAAAGTTTTTTAGATGACGGGGTAGAATTTCCTAATTTACCTTATCTTCGTCTTCATGATTATTATGAAATAACACCTATGTTTGACGAGGTGTATGTACCGAATACTTTGCAGGTAATTGGTCACGAAGGTCGCCATAGAACACGTCATTTAATGGAAATGGGCGTTTCGTATTCTCCAGTAATTTTAATATACAACGTTACTCCCGTAATTCCAGTATATATACGCGATCAAGACGACACGAAAACAATGAAATGGTCTAAAGTATTTATTACTCCGGAAGAATACCACCTGAGAAATAAATAGTCCTTTTATTGAATAGGTTATCAAGGCGCTATTTATATTGGACCCATTAGACCCATTAAAAGGTGACCACTATGATTGCGCTTTGTATATTTGTAGGTTTAGTAATTCTTATAGCAGTAGCATTAATGGTTTTACGACTGGGTGGGTTTAAACAAGCCCATGAATATTTTTTCAGAAACAAAAAAGGAAAAACTGCTTGGGTAGGAATTGCAGCATTTATTTTAGTTAGCATTATCGGTTCAATAATTGCTTTATGGACTAATAAAGCAGACGCTGCCGAAGGTCTTCAAGTTCAATATTTTAATTACGCTTATCTTTACTTAGGTGCGGAATATCCTTTTAACGAAGGTGCTAGCCCGCAGTGTCAAGAAGAAGGCCCAGATAATAAATGGACTTCTAGTGGTGGCTTTGTAGTTAATGGCGCACGATTTATACATAACCGTATTGTCGTTGACCTTAATGGAAAGTATCAACACCATAGTTGTGCTATCAACGAAGACAGGTTCTTATACGATAGCTTAGGCGCTGAACTTCGTCTCTATTTCTTTCGTCGCAAGTAAAGGTATTTGAAAATGATTGAGTTAAAAAACAAAAATATTGAGGTAGCAAAAGAACCATTACCGGAATGGTTTCAAAACCTTTCAGAAGACCAACAACAAAAATATCTGGATGAACACAAAGACTCCAAACTTTATAAACAACTTAAAAAAGAAAAGAAGCGTAACGACGCTCTTGTTAAAGTTCAGAAAGAAAAGGTTGACCATAACGAACAACCTGAACATGAAAAGAAAATTGCAGATCATAATGCTGGTGGTCCTAGCCCTACTAACTTTACTGGTCCTAAAGACAAGAAAGGTTCTGCGTTTAACCGACCAGAAGACGAACGCAAAGTTGTTCGCATTGTTACAGAGATTAATCGTCTTGCAGAATTGTATAAGAAGAAAGGAAAAGACTTTCCTGACTTTGATTTGTGCGAAATTTCAATTCCGGGCACTAACCTGTTTTGTGGTGTTCACAAAAATGTCGCACGTAAACACATGCCACAATTAAAAGCTAAAGCTGTCCCCGGTTCATGGGCTGCTAAGAATTTAGAAGCTAATGACAAAGGTGAAGTTAACGCTGAACAAGAATTTGTTAACTACTTACAGAAAAAAGGTGTTGAAGTAAGTGACGCTAAAATTCCTGCAACAGAATTAAAGTCTACACAAAATCAGTTGGTAGGCCAAAAAGTTGCTGGTATGTACGAAGCGTTAAAGAAAGACCCAAATATTAAAGGTATCCGCGCACCTATTTTTGTTAGTAAAGACGGTTACGTTTTAGACGGCCATCATCGCTGGGCTGCTGTTGTTTGTTATGACATGGGTGACGGCGTTGGTAAGTCTATTGAAATGGATGTACGAGTAATTGATATGGATATTGGTCAGTTGCTTGATGAAACAAATAAATTCTGCAATGAAGTTGGTCTGGAAACTAAAGACGCGAAAGCAGAAGCTTCTGTAGTGACTGCAAAAATTTGGAATGAAGAGCGCGCGTGTTACGTTGGGTTTGACGGTAAAATAAAAGACTGTGAGAACGCGTCAACTTCACCGAAAGCTAAATCAGTTATTGATTTGGTGAAGAAATGAAAAGGGTGATTGATTTGGTGGTTGCTTCCGAAGAGAAACAGCCACCAGTTCTCGAATTTGATTGTAAAGGCTACGATGGTTCAACTGCTTTAGTTGAATTTTTAAAAGCCAGTACTAAAAAAGAAACGTTCATCGCTGTTGACCCAGACGACTATGACTTTTCAAAAGCTTTCTATATTCCGCCGAACTGTAAAGTAAAAGTGGGAAGTAGAAAAGAAAATGACTATCATGTAATAACCGTCACCGGAAATTATCTAGCATTAAGAAATATTCTATTGATGGTTAAATACATCGGAGACACTGGTGGTATTGGCCACTCATTTGAAATTCGTAATAACCACGGAGATAAAACTGGTTGGGATGGTGATGGTGCAGATAGAATTTCAGAAATAAGATTTTGTGGTAAAGTTCTTCCGCGTAAAGAAAATACGGAAGAGAAAAAAATCAAATGGGCATACGAAACCTATAGTAACCGGGGATAACAAAATATGAACTTCAAAGAATTGCAAGCCGTCGCATCTATTCCAGTAGCAGGTATCAAATCAATATCTGTTAAAGCCAGAGAAACTACAGAAAATAAGAACGAAGTTCCTAACGTAGAAGTTCATAAAACAGTAGACATTCCGCTAATGCTGGTAATTACTCACGGCGATAAAGAAGTTCACATTCAATTCGACTAAGGACGGTGTTAAATGTACGAAATGTTTTTGAGGTTGTATGTGTTTCAAGAAAACACTCAAGTATCTTCTGAGCTTGTTTTCTTTTTAGTAATAAGTATGCCAGTTATTCTTATGACTATCAGTACAGTACTTTATTTGTCAACGCAGAAGCCTAAACGCTATGGGGACTCTACAATCGTTTATCTGTTGTTTTCGTTAATGATTGTTGGCCCTGTGTTTTCATTTATGGTAGTACCGATATATTTTTTACTCAGTCGGTATTTTCAAACAAAACTTAGTGCACCCGGTATACAATACGAAGCAGACAAATTAGTTAAAACGACTATTGGGTACAACGCTTCATTGTGCGTAGTTTTGTATTCCGCTTTTGCGTTTACTAACTTTTATTACGTTTTCAAGTATAACGTTTAACAAATAAAGCAAGTCCCAAAAGGCCGTCAAATTGACGGCCTTTTTCTTTTGCCTTTTTAAATCTGTAAAGTGTATAAAATTTCTAAGGAGTTTATTTATGAATTTTGAGTCTATAGCAACTACTCTAGGCTTTGGTGCGTTAATTGGTTCTGGCGCGTTGATCGCAACGTTCTGGTCACACTTTCGGATGGTGTTTTCTCGAATACGTTCTCTGATTATTGTTTCCTACAGAATGGAAGGTGAACTATACGTTGCTGTTGTAGGTTACTGTAATGCTAATATGCGTCAGCTAAATAAAGATAGCGTACACTTCCATACTAGAACAGGTCATGTAAAACCGCTAAAAACAATTCGCACTCTTATATTTGAAAAGCCGGTTGACCTGACTATATGGTGGAATGGTTTAATTCCGGTAATTATTAAAGGTGAAGCGAACTCAGAGAACAGTCAATTTATTTTTATTCGTGGTACGGTTAATGCGCGTAAACTTTTTTCTGACGCGGTTGCTTTACGCGATGAACAAGAAGGTGCTAAGAACAAACAGAAAATTTCACGGTACGAACTTATTAACGTTCATGGCTCTTATTCTACTAAGGATGATAGTGACGAGGCTCCTGAACTAGAAAAAGGTTCTTCAAATCTTAATGAATACTTGAACATATACAATTTGGTAAACTTTGATAAGCAAGACATTGGTTTGCCAAAGAAACAAAATCCTTTTGCTTCTCTGTATTATGAAAAAGACGTTGTTGATGCTATCTCAAAAATTCTTATGTGGTATGAAAACAGAGACTGGTTTGAACAGCGCGGTTTGAATTGGCGTTTGGGTTATTTGTTCAAAGGCCCGGCAGGTACAGGTAAATCTTCTTTGGTATCTGCAATCGCACAGCTACTTGATTTGCCTATGTACAGTTTCGATTTAGCTTCAATGAGTAATGAAGAAGTTAAACGCTACTGGAGAAAAGCAGCTAAAAGAAAACCGGCTATTGTTTTCTTTGAAGACTTCGATAGAGTTTTCCACGGAGATAAACTGGTAGTAGAACAGGAATCTTTTAACAAAGGTAAACTAACATTAGACTGCATTTTAAATTGTATGTCTGGTGTTGATGACAGTTCAGGTATTTTGACTATCGTAACGTGCAACGATGAATCTAAGCTAGATACAGCCTTGCTTCGTGGTGGTCGCTTAGACTTCCAGTTAGAAATTTCCTATTTATCAGAGGCAATGAAATACAAGATGGCTAGACGCATTATTAATGGTGATGAAAATGACACTGTTAGTAATGCAGAGATTATTGAAAAACTAGTAAGAGAAAACCCGGTTATCACTGGTGCTAACTTTGAAAGAGACTGCGCTTCTATAGCAGTTGACCTGTTTAAGCAACAACTTCAAGAAACTTCCAGTGAAATCTCTAAGGCGCAACAAGTTATAGAAAACGGTTGTGTTGAAATCAAGTATACCGAACGAAATAACAGGAATAAGTTAAGACCTGAACCAGTTGAAGAAATTGATACTAACTATTAATACAAATATGTATAGAGAGCCACCATGTTGGAATTTTGATACGGTGCTTAGGAGACTACGACTATGAAAAATTATACGAAAATTTTAAACGATATGTTTAATAGCATTGATGAAGAGCATAACTATGGTATGAACATGTACGCTGCAAAAGGCGTACCTACAGTGTTGCATGAACCTAAAGACAGTACCTATTATAAAGGAGCTAATGTTGTAAAGAATAGAGTGTTTAGTCTTGTACCGTTAAAAAGAATTTATTCCCATCATATTACAAAGCAAACAAGAATTGACTCTTTAATGATGAAGGAGTTAGAAAGCAGTAGAAAAGTGATAGTCATTACGGACTTGATTAAAGTTACCGAACTCTGGGTATCAGAACTATCTGGTAAGTATCCAGATTTGGTAATTCAGCAGTTAACTTGTAATACACGTAAAGAACATAGGGAAGAAACATTGGCACGGTTTAATCTACCGTTGAACAATGATAGATCAGTACACGTAATTTTTTGTACGTGGCAATTTTTTAAGGCTAATTCACTTCTCAGTAAACGAAGTGAAGATACCTACGTTACTATAATTGATTCAAGATTCTGTACCGGGTCAGCTATTCAAAAACTTGCGTTTGTTTACTTATCAAAAAGAAAAGAACACGACAAGCTTATAAAGATTTTTGATAAACACTACAAAGTACTAAATTGTTTTAGTTACTTTAAGGCGTTACCAAAACAGTTTGAAGCAAACCTCGCTCAACAGTTTTTGAATTTATAACGGAGTACAACAAAGCATGTCACTGAATCCAACGTTCTACGTTAATAAACATTATATTTTGTTGGTTAGTAAAAAACGGTTCCCTACCCCAGAAAAATTTGTAGGTTATTTAGGTAGCAATAATCTACCTGATATTAAAAAAGAACATACAAAAATTCTTCACGATGACGACTGTTTTTACCCAGTGAAGAATTCATTTAAAAAAGAAGTTCAAGAATTTAACCATATACACGTTGCTGTTCAACACATTGAAGACAGGTTGATTCCAGAAGATAGTCACGTAATGGTTGTACAGGTAAAGAGAAATTCCATGGAAGTAGTAAACTTGCAGTACGTACCTGCTTTACACCTTAGCAAAACTACAGCGAGTGAAACCACAGAACTTAATAAAGGAGATTAAAGTGGGTACACGTATTTTGAATTTTCCAGAGACTACAGGATACCTTTTTGAATTCCCAAATCGAGTTGTTTCCTGCGATACTATTTACCATGTTAAAAAGAAATATTACAGCAAGGCACTAGTTAATATAGCAACAAGAGTAGTTGACCTAGAAAGAAAAGTTTTCATTAAAGACAAGGTAAAGGATTTGCGAGTACACCAATTCATCGGGTCGGTAAAAACGTATTCGCCATTTACTAAAGAGAGTTTAAAAGACCTAGGTTTGTCAACGGCTGTTCAATTAATTCAAGACGTATTTTTTGATATGGACGGTACTTTATTTGATTATGACAGACAGATTCTAAACATTTGTGGTGAACCGTTGTCGTCTTTAACTAAAGAACAAAAACATTCTGTAACAAGCAACCTAGGTTTCTTTTCTACCATGCCTTTGTACGAAGGTGTGGACGAATTATTTAACTTGTTGAAACAAGCTAACGTCAATGTACACATACTTAGTGCTACTGGTGAACGTGACCCTGTAAGAATAGCTAAGGAGAAAGCACAAGCACTTCACGATAAATTAGCACACTGGAAATTTCGTAGTGTTGTTTTCGTTAACAGAAGTTCGGACAAAGCTTTCTATGCTAGTCCAACCCGTTTGCTTGTTGATGACAGAGAAAAAGCGTATCTACCGTTTGAACAAGCTGGCGGTCATATCATTAAACACATTGATGTAAAAACAACTCACGACCACCTTCTGCAACTGTGGTGAATTATATGGATGACGAAAAACCAGTTGTATTTATTGTTGGTGACATATCAAGCCAAACACAAAGCAGGTTACACCGAGCATTTGAAAAAGTAGACTGTACAATCCATCACTACGATGTTATGGATAGTGTTGATGGTGTTGTTATCCAAACACTGCAAGACAAAAAGAGTTTTTTAGAAAAATTCGGAGTTACACCTGAGCAATTATCTAGTAGTCTACTGGAAACAACGCACTCAGACGTAGCAACGATAAACGCTGAAAAAATTCAACGACTTGACAACCTTCGTAAGAAAATTAATAAACGTGGGAAGAAACGTAAAGGATAGTCTTATGGGTCAAGTACTACAGTTTTCACCTAGAAGGTCAGGTAAAACTACACGTTTAATAAATAACCTCACTGAACGTAGAAACCGTGTTGAAAAAGAAGACAATATAGGGGATGAATTTCTTTCTGTAGTAACACACCTTGAAAAAATTTTACTTTATCACGGGAAGACTGATAAAAACCAGTTAGTAAATACGGGGTTCACTTTCTACAAAAGGCACAATGGGTATTGTTCACAATTCGTAATAGCCGCACGGCGAGCTAACTGGTACGACGTAAAGAAACACAAGAATCTTGAGTTATACTACACTACGCAACTGGAGTTTTGATTATGAAAACAGTTAAAAAAGCTAAAGGAATAATGAAAAAGCTACCTACATTAAAGACGGATAGTAACCTTTTCACAATAACGTGTCCTTGCTGCAAGCATTCTACTACTTCGGGTTACGTAATTCACAGGGAGTACGACTACTTTAAAAGCGGCCCGAAAAAAGGACAAATAAAAACTGATAAGTACGGTGACCCAAAAGTAGTTGAAACTCAGGAAGACTACAGAGTTACTACTAGCGACGAATTCATTCGTGTAGATTTATCAAACCGTATTGAAATTTCTTTCGTTGGCATGTATTCAAGAGACGACTATTACTACAATGGTTTGTTAGTATGTCAGAAATGCAAAACTGTTTTCGCTAACGGAGACTGAAATGAAAATTACCATACCTTTCTTTGACATAATGTGCTCTATGGTCTGGGGTTTTGCCTGTGTACTAATTTATAGTTCAGGACTAGACTTGTTTTCTAAAATAGGTTGGCTTGTGTTAGTGACAATTGTTTACCTCGTAATTATGCTTTACGACGTAAGAATTTCTGTGGAACTGAATCGCAAAAAATTAAGGAAACAACAATGAGCATGACTAAAGAAACTCGCCGCCACGCAGCGTACTTTTTTATTTTTGGTTGGATTATGACTTGTTTTCAAATTGTTATGGCCGTTGAAAGCACTTATCACATGTGGGTGTACATTGGTATTTCTACTGTTGGTTTGTTTATGCTTTTATTCGCAACAACTGCGGACACTGCGCAAAATACAAATCAACGGGAACGCGTACTTATGCGAGAACGCGTACTTATGAACGACGTTCTAAATAGTTGTGATACCGAAGATACCTACAAAAAAGAAATAGAAGAAATTCACAATCGGTTAGATGCTCTAGGGGTTCCTAAAGTAGATGAAAACGTTTCCGTTGTGCTATCTACGTGGGGAAGAATTATCTGGTACGTAAATAGCCGGTCAAGAAGTTCAGCAAAGGAAACGGATAACTAAAATGCCAAAAGATTTATATGGTTTGCTGAAAAAAGAAATGTCTTTGATAGATCGTGTAGACACTGATCGTTTTAACATAGATATGAGAAACGAAGACAGTGAGGAAATTCAGCAAGCCGCACGAGTTAACATAAATAAGTTAGCGCGGTGCCGAAAGGAAATAGTTGCCGAACTGAAAAGAGAATTAAGGAGAAGAACCAAATATGAAAAAGAAGGCAGAAAATATACAGGTCAACTATGAAGTCCGCGCACACGCATTGAGATTAATGCGTGGCGGTAACTACACAGCTAAACAAATAGTTAAAAACACTATAGCAAGTTTTCCCGAAGTCTCGATTGCGGAAATAAAAAAGGAAATAGGCAAGCTGTGTGAGTCCCTTAATAACTGAAATCTGTAAAGTAATTTCATAATGTTTGTGTTACACATAAGCAGGCTGTAATTAAACTGCGGGTTACAGCTTAACCTTACTACCGCTAAAATATTAGGTAATAGGTAGGAAGGTAAAGCGCGTTATACGCGAAGTAGTATTTTCGTATAACTATGTGAGGTAATAAATGAGCATTGCAACGAGCATTACGAAGTTACTTGAAACTAAACTGCGAGAAAATCGTGGTGAGTTTAAACTACTTAACGATGGCCAGCTACCGAAATTAGAAATAGATGGTAAAGTTATCTTTGCTACAGAAGTACCATACAGCGTATTAACGGCTAGCAAGAGTGTTGAAGAAATTTGTACTGAGATAGTAAGTAAAGTGCAAGTGTCTATTAACAAGTGTTACGCCGAACTAAAAAGGATGCATAAAGGAAAGAAAGATGTGTCTTTTTTAATTACGCTGCGCCCAGTGATTGAAGCCCCTACAGAGGAAAATAAAACTTTGTATGTGGCTTACATCGCAATTGCCGCTTACTGAAATCTGTAAAGTATTTACCTAGTATTAACGGCAGTAGGTTCCCCCACCCTCGACTCCGCGCCTGCTGCTGTTAATTTCCCACTGACCTTTTATGTTATAAGTGGGTAATAGCAAAATATCTTGAGTGGCCCCTGTCAACATTCAAGATAAATTGCAAGGTGGGAAAATTAGGTTTACGTGTCTCCCCCGCCCCCAATAACACGTAATCCTATTTTCCCTAAAACATTTATTAACTACTTAATTGGAGAACACCATGACTAACGACATTGAAGATGAATCTGAAAATGAAGTTATTTCTACACAAGTAGAACTTGACGGAAATATTGAATCCGAAGAATTGGATGACGACGACATGTTTGCTTCTGATTCTGAGGAAGACACAGAAGACACCGACGGGTCATTCACAGAAGACGACGTAATTATTGTTATGGACCGTTTGAATATTAATTCTACAAATATTCAAACGTACATTCTTGAGTATGACAATCTGCCGGATTCTATTAAAGAACGTGTTCAAAAAGCAGTATACGAATTGGAAGAAGCTTACCAAGAAATTGAGGAATACTTGTAAGTCATGAAACTATACGCAGGTATGATTGTTAATGTATACGACGACGGCAAACTAGGCCGTCATGTAAAAGCAAAAATTTTGAAGCACAAAGGAAAAAGAATTTTAATTCAAATCCTGCAAACTAATCCTATTCCTTTTGCGTTAGGTGATACACCGGAAGTTATGTGGTACAGACGGGTACGAAGGAAACAAGGCGGCTCTTTTTGTTCAGTAAGAGACAACTTCTGGTTCTACCCTGTAAGAGAGAAAGAAAAGTTTTACAACGAAGTCAAAGAACTGCTAATTCCTCAAGCCTACGAAAAGTTAACCAGTCATAGAAGGTGACGTATGAATATATCGTTGACCTTTGTTACAGTAGTAAACGTATTATGTTTAGTATACGCACTACATATAATTCTTCGATGGATACTTAGTGGGATACCGCCATCTTGTTCTTTTGGTATGCATTCGTGGAGCGCAGGTTTAACAAAAGCACGTCCCGGTATGCATATTGATGAACTTACAAACAAAGTAGTTCCTACTCAAGCGTATTACACGCGTTGTATCAATTGTAGAAAAACTAAACTGAAAAAAGTAATAAACATTAGTACTGGTAATGTACTAGAAGAGCACAAGTAAAAGTTACGGGGGTATAGCTCAGTTGGTTAGAGCAGGGGAATAACGGCGAAAGGCGGCCTTATGAAAGGTAAAAAATTAAAAAGACCTTATTCAAAGTATAGAGGGTACAAAATCTTTCATAAGACTCAAGGTCGTTACTACGTATGCATGGTTAAAATAAAAACAGGCAAAAGAAAAACAATTTCTTACGCTAGGTACAAAATGGCTGTGTTTCTAGGTAGGCGGCTAACAAGCGACGAAACCGTAGATCATAAAGATGAAAATAAGATAAATGATAAGTTATCGAACTTACAAATCCTGACTAGGGCTGAGAACATAAAGAAAAACGTAATAGCTACAGGTAGAAAAACCAAATTAGTAAAATTGAAATGTTTTGTTTGCGATAAGGAATTTTATCGACCACCTAGAAACGTAAATCACAAGTTATCTAAAGGGAAAAGAATAACTTGTAGTAGACGTTGCGGTGGAATACTAAGTCATTGGGAGTGACGCGAGTGTTGGTTTGCTCGCACCCGACTCATAATCGGTTGCCTTGTGCCGTCGCGGGTTCAATTCCCGCCGCTCCCACCATAATCCCTTGGTCATAGGTTCAAGTCCTGTTGCCCCCACCAATTTAAAGGAATTAATTATGTTTTGTATCGTTGTTGTTCGCAAACTTAATAACTGCAACCCTGTAGTTACGAAAGTAGTGGAACTACCTAAACATTTGGAAAGTGACGCTATTAAAGCTAACAGGTATGGGCAAAAGGTTTTAACCGAGGTTAGAAAGGAAATTACAGAAGAGTTTGTAGAATTCACTGAGGCTGATTGGTTTTTTGAAATTTTAGAAGTACACTCAGACGTAGATAATTAATATGGAAGTTAATTACGAGATAGTCGTTCAGTTAATGATTTTAACAGTGTGTATAGTTACGTTAATTATATGCGTGATGCTAATAAAAAATGAAAAAGGTTTAGAAAGTAAACCCAAAAAAGTTTGGTATCCTAAAGGAAGTAACCCGTACCCACCGAAAGAAAAACCAGAAATAAACAGAAAACTGTAAAGTAACTACGAATTGCCCGGTTGGTGAAATAGGTAGACGCTATGAACGAAAAGAAACAGAAAAAAATATTAGCGTTGTATCCTGAGTTCTTTAGCGTATACGGGCCTTACGAAAGAAAAGACGGAAGACGTATAATCGTTTTGTATGATGGAAATAAGCGCCTAACAAAACAATACGCGAGAGTTAAGCTTGAATGCGTGTTAGGACGTAGACTTGAAAACGACGAAGACGTTGACCATATTGACGGAGATTTTTCCAACGACAGAAAAAGTAATCTTCAAGTTATTAACCATATTGAACACAAAAAGAAAGACGTTATAAGAGCGTTAACGAAAAAGGTTAAATGCGCTTGGTGTGAAAAAGAATTTGGTTTATCAAAAACCCAAAGAGCTAAATCGAATAGTGCAGCAGGTCCGTTTTGTTCGAGAACTTGTACAGGTAAGTATGGAGCGAGTGTTCAAAATGGAGGTAGTAAAATGAGAAGAAAGCGGATTTCTGTAAAGTATAAACGTAAGTGAAAAACGGGCGAATGATGAAATCGGTAGACATTCAGAATTTAAAATTCTGTGGCTTTAAGCCGTGCGGGTTCGAGTCCCGCTTCGCCCACCAATTACCCTGTGCCGGTTCGAGTCCGGCACCGGGCACCAACTTCAAAATTAAGTTGCTAAGGTAACTATACATGAAACTTTTTAAAATTCTAAAATTTTTGCTATTTAACTACCCAGAGATAGAACAATTTTTAAAAAGAAAACAGCAAGAAGAAGAGGAAAAAATACGTCAAAGTAAAAAGCACAATTTAAATCTGTGCTACCAACACAGACAGGAACAAAACAGGTCGAATTATTCAAGTAGAAATTGCGATCACTGTAAACTCTTAGTTAGGTTAGCAAACAAAGGCGACATAGACGCTGTAGAAGAATTGAAATCAGTACACGCTAGTTTCCTGCTAAACGAAGATGTAGGCAAACCAAATGACGCATGACTATGAATTTGAAGTGTTCTTTTGGGTTGTTCTTTTTGGTACTCCTTTGTTAGCCGCATTAGTTTTCTTGTTTCTAGTTTTTATCTGCATGAAGCTTGGCGTAATAAAGATTAATGGCGAAATGCCTAACTGGGTAAAACCATTTCAGTTTAAAAAACGAAATAAAAAATAAATCAACGGGACGTTAGCTCAGTAGGTAGAGCAGTTGGCTTTTAACCAATTGGTCGATGGTTCAAGTCCATCACGTCCCACCAATTCAAATTCTTCCAAAGCCGAAAGCCAGATGTACAAAATGTACGTGGTCGGTCGGGCGCTAATAGGAAGACACAAACTTTGCAGCATTGGCGTGTTGTGTTCTTTATACAAACGATAAAAAAGCATTGCGAGTGATTTAGCACCCAACTTTATTTTTCCTAGAATCCGAAAAGTAGTAACTAAATAAACTACTACTTTAGGCTAGCAAACTAACTCCTTGCTTAGGTATTTCAGTTAGCTACTGAACTCAGGTTCGATTCCTGACATAAGGAGTTAGTTTGTGACTTTAACCCTGAAAGTCTAAACTAACAGGTGACTTTTATGAAAACTACACGAAGAAATTTTTTGAAAGGGCTTATAGCAACAACTGCATTGCCACTGTTGCCTTCAATATCATTTTCAAAACCTCTTCTGGATTTACCTAAAGACGGTTATTTATTCTTGATGCCGGGTAACAAAGTTTATTGGGTTCCTGAAATAACTGGTTTAATTCTGAATACGTGGAGTGAATCACAAAGAGCGCGTAGACCGGCTACTCAGCAGACACCACTGTATATAGCAAACGCGTATTTTCATTGTGGTACAAAAACGTGGGAAAAATTCAGGAACCCAGAGAATAAGACTACCCTAATGAATGAACTTGTTGGGTACTCAGCGGAAGAAATTAAAACTAAATTTTTAATGCCGCGTAGTATAAGTCACCCTACCAAAAGGGATTGGACAAAAACAGAAAGAATATCAGAGTATCAATATTTTTCAGTATCTGTGGTAGAAAAACTGTAAAGTATTTTTGAATTCTGTCTGACTCTTTCCGTGAAGACACAATAACGATTGAGTCTAAAGCCTAGCAATGACAATCAGTGGAAGTACTTGTTACGCGGACAAGTATATTTGGAGGGTTGTTAGGTAACGAGGCTATTAGGTTAAAGGTTCCTTTTAGTGGAGTTTAAAACTAAAAAACTTAGGGCGCTTGTGAAAAATAAACTGCTTTCGCCGACCATCAATGTATTGGTTGCTTATACGGTTTGGACAGATACGTATAGCGGTTAAAGTAACTTCGCCCGGTACTAGTTTCAATGCCGCTTTATTCGTTCACTAAAACTCAGTGGTTTACTTGGTCGTGACCTGAGCGAGTGAATAAAGCGGCACCCATTCATGACGCCAGTTAGTTTCGGTGCCGGACAAAACAGTTACGGTATTAAAACTAACTGGCGTTTTTTATTTCCAAACTATTTTTCCAAACTAAAAGGGCTGACTACCTATGTTGTTTACCCATTATGAGTTTTCTCTTATCCTGCTTGTTATCGCGTCGATATACCAGATTTGTTACACTACATACTGTTACATAAAACGTAGAAACGCTTTTAAACTTCTTGATAAATACAAAGTTTGGATAGAACATTATTACTACCCAGATAAAAGCCCGGCACAGTTAAGAAGTGCAGCAGAAAAAGAAGAGAGTTGGCGAACGTTGATTCATGTTTACGGGATGATTGAACGTATTCAAAACGAAAAAGTTTGGTTTAACGATAGAAAGTTAAACCGTTGGATTGGGTATATACAATGCATCCTTCTGTTAAACGGTGTAGTAAATAAACAAGATTTACGGAAAGACTCAAAAGACCTCTGAGGCTTGTATGAAAAAGCACCCTCGTAAACGGCTTACTCGAAAGAATGAAGTAGAGCGACACAACATTATTTATGAGAATAAGAAAAATATAAAATACATGGAAGCTTTACTAGAATTCATGTACAAGCTTTGTGTAAGTGAAGAAACTAGACACGTACACGAGAAAACAAAAAAACGTGATTTACGATCACTTATGTTACAAAGCCTTGTAGCGTCTACTTACTACAGAGACAAGGGACGGTGTTAATATGAAAGTAGTTCCTTTTCCTAGTAAAAAACAAGCGGAGTTAATTAGCGCAGAGTTACTTTCGCAAATTCAAAGTCACAAGAAAAATACAAAGTGGTTAGTAGAAAGATGTTTGGTTCCTTATGTAGATTGCGGGGTTTTCGTAAAAAGCTACCAATACAATATAGTTATGAGGAATGGCAGCGCATCTACAAACATGTGGATTAGTGAAGATGAAATCCATGAACTACATAAACCAGAAGAAGCACTCTTGTGTTTACTTTCGGAATTCCAAGACGACTACACAAAGTTTTGGATTGAAAATAACATGATTTAAGGATTAAACATGCCTGTAGATAGAATGACTTCAAACGTATTAAACATTTTAAAATACCCGGACAAACGACTACGCGAAGTAGCTAAACCAATTGAAGAAGACGACTACTTTGGGCTGTCATTAATTTTTGCAGCGATGAAAAATACTTTGCGAATCAAAGGCGGAGTTGGTTTAGCTGCAACACAAGTAGGCATACCGCTAAGGCTTATTGTTGTTGCTATAGAGAATCAGCCCGTACACTGTTTAGCTAACCCTGTAATAACAGAGTATTCAGAAGACACTTGCACGTTCACAGAAGGTTGCTTATCTGTTCCTTACGCGAGTTACGACAAAGTAAGACCACGTAGAGTAAAAGTAGAACACTATGATTGGATTCTGCGTGAAACTCATACAATTATGGCGGATGGTCTTTTAGCACGAGTTATTCAACACGAGATTGACCATCTTGACGGAAAATTATTTATTGACGAATTATCACCACTGAAAATAAACATGTTACAACGTGCAGGAAAGAAGAGAGAAAAGAGAGGGCACTGATATGGAAGCAAAAGGTCGTGTCATACGTTGTGAAGTTTGCAGTTTAAAACCAGACAAATATAGGTTAACCATAGAATTAGACGCGACGCCTACTACCAATTGGGTACACGGAACCCGTTTATTCTATCTTTCAAGTGAACCTTTTGAAGTAGGAACACTAGTTGCTGTAAAACTGAAAAACCCTAATGACAACCAGTTAAATAAAGACTGGGAAAAAGCAACAAATCTTTTTGAGAATGTAGAAGACAAGCTAAGACAAATTACGAACAGCATTGAAAGAACCCTACCAGCAAGTAAAGTAGTTGAAAGCTGGATGCGAAGAATAGGAATTACTAAAATTTAATTTACACTGGAGACTAGAATGAAACAGAAAAAAGAATTGTTAGTGGAAGATCGAGTTAGTATATTTGAAAAAGACCTTAGAAAAAATGTTACAAAGTTTTCTGAATTTACTTATTCCTTAGTAGGGTGTGGTGGCTTCCCCTACACAGATAGTAAGGTGCCTTACGACATTACTTTGGAAAAGGCTAAAATTTTTCATTCTTTCCGTAAATCAAGATACGATTACAGAAAGAAAGACCATGACTTTTGGCCGCTGCAAGCACATGGTAAAGGTTTACCCGCTAACCACGTAAGTGTTTTCAATAGTAGTAAAAAACCCATTAGCCTTGTTTTTGTTAAACGGGTTAGACTGAAATACAATTACACTAGGTTATCTGAGTTAGCTAACATTTTTTCAACAGAAAACTCTGTAATTAGTAACGTAATTGCTGATTTCCGTCGTGAATTGGAACTGAAACTGCTTGATGACGACGTTACAAAAGATAAGAAAACCTATGAACTCATAGACCGTATTGCTGACAACCCCAAGTTTAGCTTTTACACTATAAGCAACCGTTACAGAGGCAGTACTTTGATGTTAGCTATTACTTTTACATGGGAAGAAAGCGAACAAGAAGTTGAAGAGCGTCTTGCTAGGGGTGAGTCTTTAAAACAGTTTATAAAGAAGATAGAAAAGGAAGACAAAGAAATAAAGAATAGCGTTCGTAAGTACCGTGAAAGTCTTTTTAAACAAAAAAGAAAAGAACAGGAAATGAAAAAGAAAAAGGCTAACCAAGTTAAAAAGAAGCCACGTAGTGCTAAACAAGCCATAGAGAATTCTATGCGAGAGGGTGCTATACAAGCTTTCGAGTTAAAACTCAAAAAGCTTAGTGGTAAAGAACTTAAAGCTGAAATTGACAAGCTTGTCAAAATATAAGGTGACATAACTATGACTAATGAAATAGTAAAATACCACGAAATGACACCTGCATACTTACGCATGAAAAATTTGGAGCGTATGAAAGTCCAGTTTCCAGAATGTCAAAACTGGGATGAACTAGACTGGTACGGTGCGTTGGTTGGCGAGATTGGGGAATACGCAAATTTCCGCAAGAAATTTATTCGTGGGTCTATTAGCGAAAAAGATTTTCTTGTTAACGCAGGTAAAGAACTGGCAGACGTTCAATTGTATTTGGACTTGCTTGCAGCGTATATGGGAATTAGCGGGTTAGCTTCGATTACCGGGTTACCTGACTATACAAATGAAGTATTCTCTTTGTGTAGTTCCGATTTTCGATCAGGTAGAGAAGACCTACCTATTGTTTACGTTCTGAGTTCTAACAAGGGGAAAAATAAAAATACTTTAGACTTTAGAAGAGCGCCGTCTCCAGAAGAACTGTTAGCTTCTTTAGACATGTGCAAAACGGGTATACTGTTAAGTACCAGTTATACTAGAAATATGACAGATTGCGTTAGAATTTTTAACGTAACTCAGAATTGTTTGGAACAGTTAGCGTATTCATTGAAAATTGATTTGGTGAAAGAAGTGGTTAATAAATTTAATGAAACCTCTATGAAGATGCCAGAAGACCTACGTGTACTAATGGAGTTGAAATGAATAGAAAGCAAGTTTACGTACTAGATTATTCTACGTGGCGTAGCGGAGACATTTCAGTAAATAAAGTCGGTGAAGGAGACACGAATCTTTTAAACAAGGACGGTTATTCTTGTTGCTTAGGGCAATTTGCACAACAAAAGGGAATACGTAGACATAAACTGTTAGGTTTAACAGAACCGTGTGGTTTAGCCTACCATTTATCAAAGGTATATGATAAAAACTTTTGCGCTTCTATAAATAATGTATTTAGTAATACAGATTTAGGCGATGAACTAATCCATATTAACGATTCAAGCTTAAATCCAGCCTTGAAATTATTTACAATCAGGAGGCACTTGCACAAGGTAGGTTGTCGATTAGTAATTAAAAACATGCCGCATGACGTATCTAGGGAACTTGTGCAATTGTATAAGAAGTTCCATAAAAGAAAAGGTACACGATTATGAAAATTGCAGTACTAGATATTGATGATGTAAGTTTCAACTTACGTGACGGTATGCTTGCAGCGTTAAACAAGCATACCGGAAAAAATATGACACATGATGACTGGCATGACTATAACTTGCACGGTCGTTACGGTATTACACTGCAAGATTTTTTTGACATCCTACATAAAGAAAACGTAGTGGAAAATTCTACCCCGGAACCGTGTATTAATGTATTTACAAAAACCCTAAAGCATAACGGGTATAAAGTAGATTTTCTTTCTGCACGGGGTTGGCATAAAGACGCGCTAAACGTAACGCGTAATGCTTTCGACGAACACAAAGTTTATTACGATACGATTCACCTTGTAGATATTTCAGAAAGTAAAAAAGAGTTTATCCAACGTACTTATGGAAAAATTGATTTAATCGTTGAAGATTCTCCTACGCATTTCCATTCTATTTTTATTGAACACGAACTTTCTCACAATGGTATTCTTATAAACCGTCCTTGGAATAAGCTGTACCGGGAAGAAAACAGCCATTGTTCCGATCACTATTGGGAAAGCCTTGAACAATTGTGCCGTTTGCAAACTGCGTGGGAAAAACTACCCGTGCAAGTTATTTTATAACAACTAACTTATAAAATAGGAGTAAACATGAGCGTAGACAAAAATTCCCCTCTACTAATGTCGGCTGAAAACCCGGACGGTTGGAAGCTGGAAGAATTACTTCAAAAAATTCATGATGAATTGTTTGAGAAAAACAAAATTCTGATTGAGCGTAAACGTTCTATGGAACCGAAACAAAAATCAGTTTCGGATGTAGTGTCAAAAAATAACTTTGTAATTCTGCAAGCACTGAACTCTAGCATTGCGCACCAAAAAAATTCAATGCAGACTTTAGACATGCTTGGAAGTAATGAAGGCCCAACGGGTACTCCGCGTGTATAGCGCGGGGTAACTCTTTTCAGGAAATAACTTGGCAGGCGGCTATTCACTAATTAGGACGGGAAGACCTTACCAACCTTACCAGAATAATTAGATGCTAAATAAAAGGTTATTTCTATAAGAGAGTAAACCTAAACATAAACCCACCCGGAAAAGTGTTTAGAGTGAACCGGAAAAAACACACACCTTCCACACTCGGCCCGTAGGTAAAACTATGGGCCTTATTTTTTGCCTTTTAAAAACTGTAAAGTGAAGGTGTAATTTTCCAATTAATTTCCAATAAATGAGGTATGAAGAAATGGCGGCTAAAAAGAAAATGCCTACCGCATTAATGGTTGCTCACCAGTTTAAAAAAGACCTTGTAGAACGTGTGAGCAAAGAACTGATTTCAAATATCCAAAACATGCAGGATAATTTGACAAGGAATAATGCTGTTTACTTTGGTTCTATGGAAGCTGCTAAAGAAGCAGTTAATCTTCTTAGTACCGAGGGGTTTAAAATTCATTCGGTAGTTGCGACTACCGCGTGGCCTAACTCGTTGGAATATGTATTAGATAACAAAACTCTGGAACCAATTTGTATTATTGGTAAAAAGAAGAGCAAAACCAAAATTAAAATTGACGCTGCTTTGTTTATTCAAGTAGCTATTACTTACGGTTTTTAAAAAGGGGAAAATAATGCTCGGTCAGGATTTGATAGCTAGTCTGAATGCTAACAACAAAACTAAAGACGATACAAAAAAGAAGCCGCGTAGAAAACATCATTTTCATGCTACGGCAAAATCTAAAGTCCCTGTAGAAATTATTCAGGAAATTCGTGACGCACAGGTACGCGGGGACGCACGTGTAGAAGTACACAGACGTTACCCTGATATTAATTTCAATACGTTCCGTTGTATCTGGGAAGGTTTTACCGCAGCACACATAATCGGGAGAATGCCTAAATGATTATTTCTGCTATCTACGCAAAAGATTTGAATGGTGTTATAGGTAACGGAAGTAAACTTCCGTGGCCTTTTAATAAAGATGACATGCGTTTCTTCCAACAAAATACTTTGGGTAAACCCGTAATTGTTGGAAGAAAAACATTTGAAACTTTCCCCCAACCGCTTTACGGTCGTGTAGTTATTGTAGTTTCCAGAAGCTATGATGAAAAAATTGAACCTGAATATTTTAGAAACGCAGATCAAACAAAAATCTGTGTAGTCGAAAGAGTTAGTAGTATTGAAGAAGCTATTAGCCTAGCACATAGCTACTACAACATGGAAGAAATTTTCCGGCGTAAGATTGACGTTGCGCTGGAAAAGGAAGTACTCGACCCGAATTCCCCAACTCTGGAGTTTAAAGAAACCGTTATTATTGGCGGTGCAGAAATTTATCGTCAGTCAATTAAACTAGTTGACCGTGTTTACGAAACTGAGATTCACGGTGAGTATGAAGGTGATGTTTTTATTCCTGAAGAGGTAACTACCTTTGTTGAAAATAATATGCACACAATTCATTGTCGTGAAACCCAACCATTGTCAGAGGAAACAGTTAAGCTAACTTTCAATATTTATGGGTTGAATAGAGAGGAAGGTTAATGTCTCCGGATATAATTAATGCATGTTTTGAATTAGGTGGTGCCGCACTTAACACCATGAACATTATACAAATACGAAAAGACAAAAGTGTTCGTGGTGTTAGTGTAGTACCGACCATTATGTTTTCTATATGGGCAGTTTGGAACATGTATTATTATAGCCACCTTCATCAATATTATTCTGTAGGCGCGGCTGTACTTCTTGGAGTAGTGAATTTTACTTGGGTGTACTACTACTTTAAGTACACACCAAAAAGCATAAGTGTTAGGCGGTTGAAAAATTTTTATCGAATCAAAGGACGGGAAATAAAATGAATATGACTGATGAAACTTTTGATAGTCATTCAGCTTTTAAGAAAGCTGTAGTCGTAGCCGCTGTAAGTGCTTTGTATACGGCGAATAAAACAATTATCACTGTTGTAGTTAACGAGAAATGTGTAGTTCCAATGGAACTCGTTAACAATGGTTTTATCAATTTGAATGTTGGTATGGAAGCTGTTCAAGACTTTACTTTTGGACTTACTGAAATGACGTTTAAGGCTAGGTTTAACGGACAGTCAATGTCTTGTGTAGTCCCTTACTCACAAGTGATTCAAGTTGCAGAACCTGAATCCCCTAACGTAGTAAGTTTACCTTACGTTGAAGTTACTAAGGGCGAACAAACAAACGAACCAGAGAAAAAGAAACCTAGTTTAACGTTGGTTAAAAAAGAGGACTGACCAATGAAAAGAGAGCCGGAAAAAGTTACCATTAGTTCTTTTGAAGCCCTAGATAAAAAAATTAAAGCAACAGTTGAAGAGTTAACTACCAAAACTAAAGAAATGTTCATAGAAATAGGCGTGTGTCCTGACTGCCATGAAGTTATGCAACATTCTATTCACGAACCTATTTCGTCATGTTCTTGTGGGTGTACGGAAGACTATGGGTTACGTCCTTTGCAAGCCCTGCAAAGATTGAACTTTAGACTAAACAGGCAAGCAGAAATTAAATTCGATTTTGATAAGTTTACGAAGTTGCATGAAGACCTTGCCAATCTAGTACATGAGTTAAAGAACAATGAAGTTTCCGTTAACTGATCTACAGTATAAGAATATTTATGAATACATTACAAAACACTTTAAAACAACTGATCGAACTAAGTGTTTTAAGTGTAATGATTCTGGTGTGTTCCTGTTAGCGGCAGATCACGCAGTATATGAAGCAAAAACTTGTTCCTGCGAGGAAGGAACAATATCGGAAAAAAGAATAGTAGAAATAAAAAACGAAGAAATACTAAAACACTGGAGTTTAGGATTATGAAAATTCTTCAATCCAAGGAAGACGCTTCGATAAATATAGTTCACAACGGTTTTGAAACAAGGTTCGTACAACGAAGTGACGACTACTTCATTATTTATTTGTCTTCACAAAAAGGTTGCCAGCATAACTGCCGCATGTGTCACTTGACAGCTACAGGACAAACGAATAGTGAGTACGCGTCAGTATCTGATTTTGTAGTTCAAGTGGACAAAATTCTATATGAACTTAAACTACAGAATAAAGACTTCTCTAATATCACTAAAGTGCATTTTAATTTTATGGCACGTGGCGACATATTAGGGAACACTCATTTACCTAATGTATGGGATACAATATCGGTTAGTATAGCTGATACTATTCAAAGATTTTTTATGGAAAATGGTACACAATATTTGCAAGTACCGAAAGTTGAATTCATTATCTCTACTATTTTCCCTGAGTTAAACTTTGGAAATAACAACTTTAGGTCACGACTTAAAGAAACAGGAACACACTACGCAAACGTGTTAATGAGTTTCGCGCACTCAAAATATCCGCCACGAATTTATTATTCTATGTACAGCGTTAATGAAGACGTTAGAAAAAAGTGGTTACCTAAGTCAGTAGGTTACGACTATGCGTTACGTTTTCTAGTGGCGTATGAAAATTTGCTAAGTATTTCCTTCAAAAAAGTGGTAAACAAAATTCACCATGCTTTCATTAAAGGCGTAAACGACTCCGAAGAGGAAGCCTATAATTTGATGGCTACTTTAGAAAAGCCCGAGTTTACCAAAATAAAAAATATTGCATTCAACATTGTTCGTTATAATCCGTATGACGAAAGATACGGAGAAGAAGCAGATATTGAAACTATTAATAAAATTGTACAGATTTATAAGTCTCATGGTCACCAAGTGGACATTATTCCAAGAGTAGGGCGTGACGTGAAAGCTTCCTGTGGAATGTTTGTAGAAAGTACGGATTAATGGAAATGGAATACATAAAGGAACTGCTACCAAATTTATTTCTGCTAGGACTTTTCGTAGTATTTTTAATTGCCGTAGTAGTAATTATAAGTGTTGCGTGGCTAGTTGTAGTGTCACAGATTCTTGTAGAATTTTTTGGCACTGACGACATTAGTAAGTTAGGCGGAAAAAAATACCTGATTCTTCTTATATGCGGGCCAGCCGCTTGGGTTATCTACGGGTATGAAAGTTGGACTAGTTACTTGATGAAACGTAGTTAGGATAAACGAAAGAGGTCAGAGAAATGATGGAAGCAAACACAAAAATAGAAACTATGGAAGAAACATTTTTCAGAGTGTCTAAGCATGTAGAGTCTACAGTTGTAAAAGTAGTCCGTGAAATAAATAAGTTAAGTGACTTGGTGTATCCCTCAGTGGTTGTCGAAGATAACAACGAAAACGAGTTTTCTTTGATAAAAATTTGTAGAGACTGTTTGGCAGAACTAGAAAAATGCAACAGATATTTCGATACTAGTGAGGATGTTGTAGTTGCCGCCGATGACGTTGAGGAAATATTAAATTCAAAAGAAATTGAAGCTAACAAAACTATGTATATAGTTAACTTCATTGAATACTTGGATGTGATTAACTCGTTGGTTTCCGAAATTCACGAAAAAGTTAATGTCATTTGCACGACGTTAAATTTGCAAACGCATTATGGAGATGTTGACAATAACCCGAAAGAAAGAAGTGAAGTTAAGCGTATTTGGAGTACAGAAGTTATAGAAAGACTAAGTATGCTGCATACTCAAACAGTTTCAATTATGAAGGGTGTGATTTCTATTGAAGAAGATATTACTAGGTTTCAGATGAATGTTTCTAAATTAATAGAAAACAGTGTAAGTAAACACCCAGTACTGAGTAATCTTCTGGAAAAAGCCCAAAATAATCTGGGTGCACCTAAGACTAACGGTATTCATTTTCCCACTTAACCAAAAACCAACAGAAGAGGAAACACAAGCATGACCAATTTTACACGCGTTGCAGAAATGAACGTAGCGTTTAATAACCCGAAAGGAGACCCCCACAATATTAATTGGGAACGCATCGAAAAACAGTGCAAAAATATTCTTGATGAATATAACGAGTTGATGCGGGCTATTGAAGGTATTAAAGTTCTCCGTGAACAAGGTGGCCACATGTCACCTGAGCAAGCTAAACATTACAAACTTAAAGATGGTCAAGTGCCTTTCTATGTTCAGTTGGTAGAACATGTACGTGACGCACTTTGTGATATTCACGTATTTGGTTACGGCGCACATCACCTTATGGGTTACGACGCTGACCGTGATATGGATTCTGTTGTTGACGGTGTAATGACTCGCTTCTGTCGTGATGAAGAAGAATTGCAAGCAACAATTAAACAATGGTCGGAACACGGTATTACAGAAGTTTATGTAGAAGGTGAGTTCCCGAAAAAAGTTGTGAAGTCTGCAAAAGACCAACCTGACGCACCGAAAGGTAAATTCCTCAAGTCTATCGGTTACAGCGAGCCTGTTTTCTATGAAGCACCTTACGCAGCAGACCCTGCTTAATTGAAAATAAGTAGCCCGTAAACTTTACGGGCTACTTTTAAAAGGGTATTAACATGACCGATAAAGATAGAGAATTTTTGAAGGCGTTAAACAACGGTGCTCAAGAACTTCAAAAGACTTATAGGTTGCCAGACTCTGTAAAAGCACTGTTTAAAAAACTGGATACTTACGTTAATGAAGATAAGGATTCCTACAGTTATATTACTTGTAGGTTCATGCATGAAAATCACATGTTTACAAATTTGTGTAACTATTTAGACGACGTAGAAACATTTGTAGAGAAACTTCATAACCTGTGTGAATCTGGTGGTTACCACGGAGCAGTAGGTTTTAGCCTAGTTAGCGATGAATGTAAGACTCAAGAAACCTTGGAGTTTATTAACGGTCACGGTAAAGAAAAGTTTGAAGAATTTTTTACTAAAGTATGGGATACCGTTCAGAGGCTTAAACAAGAATATGGGCAAGCGCGATTTGACATAGCAAAAGTCAAATATAACCAAGCAAGGAGTTTTAAAAATGGACAAGCTACTTAGCAAAAGACCTACATTCATAACCTTCTCTGGAATAGACGATAGAACTGATTTAGTAAGGGCAAAAGAATTATCTAGTCGCTACCCTATTGAATTCGGTGTGTTGTTTTCGGAAAGTAATAAAGACAGTCGGTATCCTTCAAAGCAAGGTGTAGAAGAAATAGTAAAATTCGGTTTGCCGCTGTCAGCTCACATGTGTGGAAGTCTTTCTAGATCAGCAGGCGAGTATATAAGTACCTTTGGGCCGTTTGACAGAGAGTTGTTTTCTGAATTCCAACGAGTTCAGTTTAATGGTTTAAACGAACAAGAATTCGTAAACGCTGTTGAACTATACGCGTTACGATTGATGATTACGCGCAAAACAAGATTTATTTTTCAGTGTAGATTTGCAAATGGGTTTGCTGACAGCTACGCGAAAATAGTTTCGTATGAAAAACACTTGAGCCAAGTAATTAACACGCAACCTAATCTTGTCGGTATTACCAGTGCAGGGCTGGATATACTTTGTGACACTTCTGGTGGGAAAGGCACGTTCCCAAGTAGTTTTCCAAAACACCCGGAACACGATACAGTTAGAAATATTGGATACGCTGGTGGCATTAATCCAGATAATGTAGAGAAATTCATTTCCAAAATTGACTGCGACGAAACGGCGGTCTTTTACATTGATATGGAAACAGGTGTACGTACTGACGGTTGGTTTGACTTAAATAAAGTTGAATCTATATGTGAAAAAGTTTTTACGAAAGATAAACACTATGTATTTTGATAAGGAGTACATAAATAAAATGAATCCTAATGATTTTTTCTACGCTCTAGTTAAAGAAGAACAAGAAAGTAATAAAAAGTTAGTCAAAACTTATAAGATAGCTAGTTGGTTCTTTTTGTTTATTGTACTAGCCTTAGTAACGACGTTCATTTATGTTTGTGTAGTAACCGGGTATAGGGTATACGCTATTATACCGCCATGTATTATACCAGTCTCTTACATGTTTGTTTGTAACAAACGAGTTAAAGAACTTGAAACAAAGAGAATTATATAGTGAAAAATTATTACAAAACTTATTATAAAAAGTTGGCTGATAAATTTTTAACAGCCGCATTTTTTCAATTCTGCATTGTTATTTTTCTTATACTAGTAGTTTTAGTATTGAGCATACTCGGTATTAAAGGATGCTGGCCTATATTAGTTTCTACTGTGGTAGGTATTTTTTATATGTTTAAATACAACCACAAATACAAAATGTATCTAAGACTTTCACAACATACAAAATAAAATGAGGACGTGACATGGAAATTTCTCAACTTGAAACATTAATACAATCTGCTCTATTTGCGTTATCAGTAATCTCTCATGTTTTGATTTTTGTACTTCTGTTTATTGTAGTTCTAATGATTTACGGAGTCAGTATTTACAACTGGGTAGACTACAGACTAAAACTTTTCAAGTACCATAAAGAATTAAAAAACTACAATCAATATTGTAGAGGATTTCTACTTGTATACCAAAAATATGCCATAGAAGGTAAATCGCTTAGTGAAGTTGAAAACCTATTTAAGTTAGTAGACTCCGAACGCTATCATGATAGGGGAGTAATGGACGCTCTATCAGGTATGAACTTTTTATCAGAAAAAAATAAACAAGATATTAAACGTTTTATTAGCATTACAAAACCAGAAGAGCCAAAAAAGAAAAGGTAATGGTATGTCAGGTAAGCTAGGGGTTGGCTACAAAATAAGAGTGAGTAAGATTGAGGATAGAAAGGGGCAGTCTTCACACTTCAAGAAAACAGAAAAAACACAAGGTGCTACTACAGAACAAATAAAAGAAATTCGTACACTACAGAATAAAGGGTTAAAAAGATGTAAAGTAAGGGAGCAATTTCCAGACATATCAGATCACAGTTTCAAAAATATTTGGTTAGGCGTAACTGCTGCACACATTGTTCCGGATGGAGATTAGTATGAAAAAGATTATTATCATTTGCATCTTTATGTTTACTGGGTGCTCCGTGAAAAATATTTCTGAAACTGATACTTGTTCAGGTGTTACTTCGTATTCTATTGATGTTAAAGGTAACGCGAAAAACTATAAGTGCCACGAGGTCTACGGTGAATGACCAAAAGAAAGAAAAAAGATTAGGGGATAAAAATGGCAGGATATACGGGGTTGCCGACGAAGAAGAATACAACGCGCTTATTCAAAGTTTCGGAATACGCAAAGTAACCGAGTACCCTACGAAATACCCAGCGGTAGTATTTGTTTCAAGTCACCTAGACGGAAACACAAGCTTTATTAAAGTAGATATTATCGGAGTGGATACTTTACTTTCTGAGTTTAAAAAATATGGTTACCTAAAAAAAGAGGAAACTAATAATGGACAACTGGATTCCGGTAAGTAAACAACTACCAGAAGAAGACGACGAAGTATTTTACTATTTCAAACTCGTCGGAGTACACGCCGGGTATTTTACCTACGATATAATGGACCCAGAAATTTTTGATTACGATGTTGAGGAAGAAGGTCTTTACATATCACAGATTTTTTATGGACCTAGTGGAATACTAAGTGACGATGTAACCCATTGGATGCCGCGCAAGAAAGGCGATTCTTTACCTACACCACCAAATTTGCATTTTGATATTCACACAAAAACACAAGTTACTATAGGGAACGAAAAATGAGAAGCGAAGTTTCTATAGTTTTTAAAGCTGACGACAGTTTTCACGTCTTTAATAAGTTTAACAAGGAAGTAACTTCCCAGTTAGAAGCTTTTAATAGTTTGTGGTATAGCTATAACAGTCAAGACTACATAGAAGCCCCACTGGGTTATACAAAGCACAGTGGAAACATAAAACTTTCCGACATTCAAAGCTGTAAAGAAATAAACGGAACAAACTACGAAGGATTTCCTGCACTAACTGCTTTTCTAAGAGACGTAGTTAAGATAGGTAACAAGCCTTTTAATTTACGAATTCGCAATCCTAGCTATTTGTACATCTACCATTATGATTTGACCAAAGGGAAACTGAGCAGTAAACGGGTTCAATATTATGATTCAGGTAAAAGATTTTGTTTGGCTAACGGCCGAGTAATAAAATATTCCAGTCTTGATGTTTTCAAATTCCATAGAACTGGTCTGTATTGCGAATTGATAACGCGTAAAGGTATAGACAAGTCTTCTATGTTCATTACAAAAGTATTCGCACGTTATCGTAAGCTTTCTAAATTTAGACCGTGAACCTAACTCTAACTATAGGTGAATCATGACAACGTATTCAGATATAATACTAAACGTCTTAGTAACAGTTTGCAGTTTGTGGTTTTTATTTGGAACGGCTTTTGTATTTATAGATGACTTCAACCTATTTAAAAATACAAACATAAGAGACACGTATAAAAAGTTACTTGTTACCTTAATTGTATTCGGGCCAGTGGGTTTAGTTTTCCACTTGTTTGTACTGCTAGTTTCAACTTCCATAAGTAAGCTTGAAAAAAATTCTAATTAATACTACTGGAGAAAAGACAATGGCGATTATTGAATACGACGTTCATGAGTTCTGCGAAAAGTATGACCACTACATTAGGTTGTATGTAAACGAAGACAAAAGCACACACGATGAAATAGTAGTTGGCTATGAATTGTGGAAGAAAGATAACAAAACAAAAAGCTTGACTCAGCAGGTAGCTGACATAACTGCAAGACATATTTCAAATTATATGAGTAAGCATTTAAATTTGATGTTTAACACGCCGAGCAAGAAAATAAAAACTGAAGAAATTGCAAAGCAAGTAAATGGTTTGAGACAAATAAAATTTCAAGAACCTGAATTTACTAGTATTCGGCTTCGACACCTCATTCCATTGAACACAGAAGTGTACTGTGTTTATTTGAATATGTATATGCATCCGGATAGAGCCTTCTCTGTTGAAGTGTTTACGGGGTTTGTTCACAGTGTGAGTTTAGCTACTGCGTATAACGACGTTGACTACGAAGTAACTTACGCGATAGCTAACAGATCATCTAAACAAATTTTGGTTAACGTAACTGATACCTGTTTTCAAGGTAATGGAAATTTCCGCGTCTTTAAAACAAAAGAAGAGCGCGACAAATTTCTAGAAGTTAATAATCTACTTGATATTAAATACGTAAAGGAAGACTAATGAAACTGCTACTTATTTCTACCTATGTTCAAAATTTAATGGTAGACCTGCAAAATGGAAAAGAAACTAAGTCAGAACTACTTGGAGTGCTGCAAGATATTAATACCAGCATCCACTGTTTCTATTCTGCAAGTAAGAACAAGAAAATTTCAAACACTATGAATGAAACGTGTTTGAGAAATCAAATGGGTGTACCTTTCTCTGTAGACTTTGTTTTTAGCAACGGTACTTTTGGTATAGATACGGACGGTGAGACAACCACTCTGGTTAACTTTAAACTAAAAAGAGAGTTTAAAGAGAAATACTCCAAATGGTATACTCACGGGTTTACAGAAGTTAACGCGCTAAAGATTCAAGAAAACTACTTAGACATTATTGAAAACGAAGATAGCTTAATCCGGTTTATTGACAATAATACTAATTTAATAGAGTTAATGAACCAAGTAGTTCCTAAGTTTATGGAATATAAATAAGGTGGTATAAGATGTTTAGTAAGCAAACTTCGTTTTCAGTAATAGCGGTCGGGGTTATCTTTTTTGCAGTGTTTGGTATCTTCGCCAACAAGCAATACGAAAAGTATCAAGAAAAACGTAACAAGTTAACTTTAGACTTAGACGAAGTAGAAGTAGTTCAGTCTAGCTTACAAACTACTTGCGACGGAATTTGGCCAGAGCAAAATTTTGCAAACAAATTTGTTAAGCCTATTTACCAAGCGTATAAAAAAGATATGCCTAGTAGCACAATGGATTACGAAAACTTTCATTCTGTAGCTTTTACGGAAGTTGAAGTTATAGAAGACGGAGAACTAGTCCGTTGTCAAGCTACTGTAATATTATTACTGCATGACATTAATAAAGGGAACACAAAATTTTTGATGTACATTAAGTATTCTCCAAATATGAATAACTTTTCATTCAACATAGAAAAGGAGAAAACGTATTCAAATGTTTTTGAAAGTGCGTTGGCTTCATTAAATAGAAAACAGTTCGTTGCGTTGTATAAAATGGCGCAAGAAAAAATTAAATAATAAAAAGGCCAGTCGGGTTTTCCCGCTGGCCTTTTTTTGTGCCTGAATTTCCCGCCTATTTTACCGGGCTACCCGGTGCCCACCCCCATTACCTAGATTCCCCTAAATAAACCCCGTAGCTAAACACCCTATAAAACAAGGCCATTCAGGGCGTCTGTATAGCGTCAGGGCGGACGATTTAACCCCTACCCGGTAGGGTAGCATACCCCAACACCCTAAATAGCCTTAAAACGCCATACAGAGCCTCTGAGGGTTGGTCAAAAAATGACCAATTTCAGGGGTCAGGGGCCGGTAGTACCCCGGAAATCAGGCAATAAAAAAGCCGGGAATTCCCGGCTTTTAGTTATTCAAAATTTGGAATTGGAAAATCAATCATATCAATTTCTTTTCCTGCTAAATAATGTGTGCAATCAGTAAGGTATCGAATTTTTCCATTCAGTAAAAATAAATGACAACAGTAGTTTTCAGTTTCATTTTTGTATGGTGCTGTAAGTTTTATAGACGGCTGCACAGTAACTGGGTCAGTAGAAATTAATTTCCAAGACTTATTATTTGTATAACCATCATGAGTATAAAACGCGTGTGGACTATCACAGGCTACACACCAGAATGAATAGCCCACAACTGCGTTATAAAGTGAAGAACGAACCTCTTTAAGTTTCATAGCGAATACTCACTGCTATTTATTTATTATAGGTATAGTCGGTTAGTTCAGATTTTAAAAACCGTAAGTGCGTACACCGCTTTCTTTAAGTTCAGTAGCTTTATCAATTGATATAGTGTTGTTTCGGTAGAAAGATTCAAACTGCTTTCTAGCTTTAGTAACATCTACAGTAATAGAAGAGAATTGACCTTTAAGTTTCTTTGGGACAATTGACGCATCCCAAAAATAAAGCTGACGGCCTTTATCTGACCACGCTTCAAAACGGTAAGTTTTTTCTTTACCTTTAGGACGAATACAGATAGCTACAGGTAAACGTTTCTTACCTGCTTTCAATAACGCTGCTGCTCTATGACGACCTTCGTGACCAACAACTTTACCAGTCATGTCACCTAATTCGTCAACTTCAATATTCAAGAACGGCATGATTATATTTTGTCTGGTTCTAATAGATTTCAAATAAACGTCTAACGGTTGGGCGTTGTCTATAATCTCTTTTTTACTTTGAGCATTGGTAGTAGTTAAATTCAAAAAATCTTCTACGTCCATTACCATGTAACCAATACATTTATTATCTTTGGCTACTACTTTTTGGTAAGGGTGAATTGGTAAATCATACGGGGCCGCAGTTTCCTTCTTACAGTCTTTTTCCATCGCGTCTAAACGCGTGTAATAATCATCGCATTCTGCAAGATGGTCTTTAGCAATCCTCTTTGAAATAAAAGGATTATCCGTATGTTCCATTTCTACTTCTACACCACGTTCCAATTCGTCTGAATCAAATTCAGTATCTGGAACATCGTTGTGCTTACCTACTTTAGCAGCGGTAACAGAAGTTCGTGGAATCCAAGCAGGTACACGTAACCCCAAGTTAGTAAAGAAATCCGCCTGCACTTTAGGGTCAATATAATTTTGAATAGCTGTAGTAGAAGTAACTTTGTCTCCTACACTATGGACTAAAACTTCACCCACTTTTTTCATCGCGTCTTTATACCAAGCTTCTACTTTAGACTGAACCGCAGTAGTCTTAGTAAACGGCGAAGATTTAAGAACGTCTAATGCTACTTTTGTTCCAAGCAAATGACGCATGTGGTGTAGTTTAGCATTAGGCTCACCTGAAATAGTTTTCAAGTATTTGCCAGTAGAAGAAACAGGTAAAGTTTTTATTACACCTTTTTGAGTTGTGGAATTATACGTCCACAAGTCATCATTAGGGGAACCTTGCGCTTTCTTCTCAGTAAGCAGTTTAATAAGACGTTTGTTAACAGGGTTGTCGCCCTTGATAACATGTTTCTGGTTTGCGCCTTTTTTGCCAACGTAAGTTATGACTGCTTGGTTGCCATTAATTTTTACGTGTTTGTTTTTAAGTGTAGTAATACCAGTAGCTTGTTGACCAGAACCAGAACGAGCACCGAACATATACATTAACTGTATTTGTGCAGCTTTCATTTTGGTTTTTTCGCTGCCGGTTTTTAAATCCGTCAGCCATTTCTTTTGAATGATATTGATATTTTTTTCTAAATTACTAACGTGTGTAAATTTCTTAGCTGTTTTTTCTTCTTTAAACTTCGTGGTATAGAAATAGGCTTGACCCATCGGCGTAGCAGACGTGAATACGTAGCTATCATCTTTTTTATCATTGTACGTTGGGTTCATTATTACTGTGCCAGAAGGTCTACCTTTAATTAGGATACCTTGTGTAGTGTAATAATTAAGTTGATCGTCAATAAACCCATCAAAGCCACTAGGTAAATTATGCTGAATACCTTCTTTAGTCAAAGCAGTAATAAGCTTTTTGTAATCAACATAAGTTTTACCAGAGGCGCGCACGTATTGCTTAATGAAGTCTTTAAATACTTGGTTGTATTCACGACGCAAAGCTAGATATTGTTTGTATTCCTCTGGGTATTTTGCACGTACTTTTTCTGCATCTTCAACGGTAATAACTGTAGAAGCTTTACTAGTAAGTTTCCTAACAAGTTTTTCAAGCTTGGATTTAATCTCAGTTTGAGACGACTTGGAAACTTCACCAGAATTTAAACTGGTTTTGTGGAACGCAGCATTTAACATAGGGTCTTTCAACATAGATACGCGTCTATCTATGTTTTTCAATGCAGTCTCTGACCCGCGTTTAAAATATGAAATAAATGATTTAAATAAACCAAGTTCCTCTTTAGATATAGTAGTGTTTCTTTCTAACGCTCGCTTATTTTTATTCATAGCGTCAGCTAACTTAACTAACCACTCGTTATCTTTTTCTGTGTACGCTCTACCAGAACTAATGTTGTCCATCAAACGAGTAAGTGCGAGTTTAGGAATTTTGTGCTGAATAAAAAAATCTTCGGCACTAGAGTAAAGACTCTTAACCTTAGTTCGTATAGCAGCCGGTGCAGGGCTGTCGGTATCAGTAAACACAAGAATAAGATACAAAATTTTCAGAGCATCTGACGTAGAATAATCACCACGTTTATTTAAAGCCACTTCTAAAAACCTCGCTACTAACATAGACGCTTTAGTTTTGTTTTTACGTTGTGCTCTCATTGCGTTTCTAGATGGTTTACGGTACGTCTTAGTCTTAGGTTTTTTCTTTTCCTTTTTACGTTCAGTTTCCTGCCTTTGTTCATCATTTATCTCTTGAAGAGTTTTGACAGTCTCGACATTTTTTGGCGGCTTCGGCTTGAACGCTTTTTTAACTGGGTCTAAAGGTGCAGTAGGTACGTCACCTGTATTAAACTCGGAATCCGGGTGTTCCCGTAAATATTCTTTTTGTTCTTTAGGTGACATTTCGTAAAACCATTTGTGCAAAGCTTTAATCCCAACAAGAGGCGGCTTTGCAGTTTTTTTAGCAACGTCTGTAATATCTCGCGTACTAACTTTATCAAGCCCGATAGTCTCCGCTACTGGAGTACCTAACGGGCCTAATAAACCAGTCATGCCAGTGTGTACAGCAACATCAAGTATTTTGGACTTATCAATGGCGTCAGCAAGTTTTTCACCAGCTTTACTAGCTGCTTTTTTAGTAAGGTTTAGAATTTTATTTTCTTTAACGTCGTCTTCGTCTGCCATTTTAGTCACCTATAAATTATTTTAACAAACCTTTCGACTTCGCGGCTTTAACTGTTTTAGCGTAATGATGTGGGTCACTTAAATTACGAATAGCTTTAGCCAATACAGTATCAATGTTAGCGTGATGTCTAGACTGATTAACAACAGATTTCTTTTTGCCTGTTACGGTTCTAACGTAAGCTTCACTAGCATCACCGTAGTCACGCCCAAGCAATTTAGGTTTAACTAAACCAGACTGCGGTAATTTCGTAGCAGACGCGAATTGTTCCTCGCCACCAAAACCTTCGTCACCTTCATCCTCGCCACCGAGTTCTTTAGAAACTCTGTCTTGGTATTCAGCGAAAATTTTACGCTGCTCCAAGTCATCATCCAGTTCACTCTCAATTTGTTCCAGAGATAAACCAGACGCAGCAGCAAACATGCGTAACGGAATCGGCACACCTTTCTCAGAAAGGAAATTCAACATTTCAATTGCTTGTTGATCGTTCATCGGTTCCAAAGATTTATGCCAATGAACTTTCGGTATGCGGTATTGAGAAGCATCGCGTACTTTAAAATGCAGAGTACGGGATTTATTTTGCTTCGTGTCTTCATGTTTAAACTTATTAATTGCGGCAATAACCGGGAATAACTTGTTGTAATAAAGGCGTTGCGTAAATGAATTACGGTCGTACTTCAAGTTTTCCAAGTAAACAGTTAAGTTAACTTCCGCAGTGTTATGAACAATAATACCATTCGCAACAAATGCGGGTTCTTTACCTTTTTCCATGGAAATATCGTAAACATGCTGCTTACCGTTATCTACTATGGAAGTAATCGGTACGTATTTATATCGAAGTTTTAATAAATGAACTAATTTACCGTGTTCTACCTTAGAAATTTTCTTAAAGTCTTGCAGAAACTGTTTATAGTCTCCACGGGTAAACTTATCGTATAAGAAACATTTATCTGAGTTGCACGGGTTTTTCCACCCGCGAATAAGTATTTCAGTACCTTCGTCATTAACGAATATCGTACCATGTCGGTCATGTTTAACCTTTCGTGATTTAATAAAGTCTGCAAAATAACTATTTGGAAACCCGAAGGAGTTCCTTGCTTTATTGCTAGGCATTTTAGTAAAAGACTTCGCTTTCAGATAAGGTGCAACCAAGTCAGAAAGTTCACTGGCAAACTCACTATCTGCGTATATAGTCTTTACACCTGAAGTTTTGTTTATAGATACTTTGGTAACGATACCGAAAGAAGACAGTAAAGATTGCATCTGAGAAATTAATTCATTAGATACAGAGCTAATATTTATACGATTGCGACCCATATTCCCGTCACAATCAATATAAGCTGCAATGAAAGCTAACTGCGTTTTACGATCAGCTTGCAGCACACTCCAAGGAATTACCTTGTTATGTGACGCGCTTTTATCTTCTTCTTTCTTCGTAACTATACCTAACTCGCCAAGCCATTCAACAAGCGTTTTAGAGTTAACTATGTAGTCAAAACAGTCTTTACGACCTTCTTTACTATTACGTTGGTACTTACAAACATTGATATTGAAAATGTCGGACAAATAATTTTCGTAGGCTTCTAAAATGTTTTTGTCCGTATTAGTAAAACCAATACGATCCATACGTAAATCAGGATCAACCGAAATGTAACCTTCAGAAACTATGCAACCAAGTAGATAGCCTAATTTAGAATTCATAAATTTAGGCGCTTTCAAAATATTACGCGCACGGGAAGAGTTTGCGTGTACCGGAGGTACAGACAATTCCAGAGGTAATTTCTTATTAGCTTTAACTAATTTATCCGTTGGCATACAAACCAAATAACCTTCTTTAAGGTCTTTTGCCTGTACCCAAGCAGTTTCATTACCGTTAAATACAAGTACAGGGTGAATATCGGTACATTTAATTTCTGGTCCGCTTTCTGTAGTAATTTTCAAAGTCGGTGCATAACCACTATACAACCATTTAACTGCTTTTTCTGGTTGGTAGCGCCCACTTACTTTTATATTAATATCTTGCTGTTTTTTCTTACTACCTTTATTAGAAAGTTGTTCAATTGGAATTAACCCGTTCTCTGTAGAAATAAGGGTGTCTCCAGTTAAACAGGCGTAGTTGATGTCACCAGACAAAAATGATTCACTGATATTCAAACCGCGTAATTTCATAGCGGTAGTTTGATCGTAAATATCAGTAATCTTAAAGAAGTCACCACCCTGTCTAATTTCTTGAGTGTTAATTCCATTTCGTGTGGTAATAATCGGGCCTAACGGGTCCAAGTCACCTTTCTGGAATAACTCAGTGATTGCAGTCATTTCTTCGGCAGTTGGTTCCCATACACCTTCGATACCCGCCTGCACATGCATAGCTGCGCGCATACGACGAGACGTTTCAACTAAAGTACCACGGAATAAAAGTTTTTCCAGCAAATAAATAGGAAGAATGCGGCGGAAATAAGAAGTAGGTCTATTTCTATCGTGAGTGAAACGACCTAAATAAAGTGTAGTCAACGGGTCAAGTTGAAAATCACCTTCCAGCATATTGTTGATAAGCTTTTGAGGGATGTGTTTTCTTAACTTAACAATTTGTTCATCGTCACTTTCTAAAAAGTTTCTGAGTTCTTTACTTGGACGTACAGTAACTACAGGGTCAATTGAAGTGAATGGTGAATACTGAATGGTGCACTGTTCCAATTCATAAGGAATCATATCAGTAAAGGCTTTTGACCTTTCGTCAAAAACCATTGTTGCGCAGAATTCACCGAAAATTAATTCGTTAGCACGAATAAAAGCGTGGTTGTTTTTTAATTGAAGACGCTCAATTGCAGACGTGTAAATTTCTAGTTCATCTTCTGGGCAACCTGTTAAAGACAGATCAGAAAAAGGAAGCGTAGAAGCAAAGTCTACAGCAGAACCAGCTACACTATCATAGTTGTACATATCTCTATAAAAATGGCGAAGTTGGGTATCTTGTTTGTCGTTAATAATACCCAACAACATTGTGTCCATATTAGCACGTTGGTTCATGCCAATACCGGACACACTCATACCGCCACCACCGCCACCTAATCCAGCAACGTTAGCAGTTTCTACATTACGAGACATAACACCTGCTTTACGCGTTGAATCTCTTTCGTAAGAGGCAACAATTTTTTTAGTGCCGCCTGAATTTGAGACACCTAGAGTTCGGTTATTTACCTTAATCATTTTTATACCTTCTCGGTTTGTTCAGGTACAGGTAAAGAAATTCTGTGACGAATACACGTGTAAGTAGAAACACCGTTAGCTTTTAAAATTGGCATCTTGGTATTACATTCTGGGCAATACTGAGTATCCACAATTTTAGAAGTAGTGTTAATTGTTTCGTTCTGTTTTAAGTCGAAAGGAGATTTTAAATTCATTTTCATTACCTCATAAATTACATGGATGCGCCAATTGCCCGGCCTTTGATAACTGCTACGTTTACGCCACCACCAGAGGACTGAGTGCCGGTTACACCAACGACAGCTCTATGTGATTGCTTTCTAGGTTTAAAATATTTATCGTACTTTTCGTTTAACAAGAAACGAAAGCCTAATGCAACAGCACGGAAAACATCGTCAGTTCTGTTATCTCCTTTATCTACGGTTTTCATTTTGTCTACTACAGTAGAAAACTGATTGCGTAAGTGAGAAACAGGTTTTCCTCGAAATACTTCTGGGTAATCTGATTTTGGAATAATGCAATCTTCTTCTGAGAGTTCCAATTTAGGGAACACCATTAAACCTTCATCTTGCACGTAAGACCTCATTGCTATGAAGTCTATATATTTTAGTGAATAAACTTCTGTAAATAAAAGGGAAGGGTTTTCTTCTTCTGCTACAGATAAAGTTGCAAGAGACTGCCAACGGTCAGCAACAATACCACGTATATCGAACTCTTTAATAATCAAAGGTAACAAACGTTTAATGATCTTACCTTGGCTAATAGTTGTTTTATTTTTCTCCGGCATTATTTCAATAACAGCCAGCGTTTCAATTTTATTCTGGCTACGCTGCATAATAGCCATACCAAAACTGTTATTACTATGACCAGCGTCTAAAGCCAAAATAGTTCCATTAGGAGAAAGACCGGCTGTATTAATTCCAGTTACTTCCGGATAGATATACGCTTTTTCTCGTTTGCGAACAATAATTTCTTTGTATTCAATTTTATTTTTAAGAGTACCAAAACAAGCATTAATTTTCCCTGAGTTCGTAAAGAACGGGTTAGCATTCTCTGGCGGGATAGCTGCGTAGTCACGGTCAGCCATAACAGGGTCATCTAAATAGGCTTGCATAATTACTTCAGATTTTCTTGGAACCTTCGGGTTAATTTCCCAAGTAGGTGTATGAATAGACAAAACTGTTTTTGAAAATTCGTTTTTCTTGAAGCGAGTAAACAAAGGTCCGCTTACGGAAGCCGGAGAAGAAACGTTAAGCGCCATAGACGGCATAATGGTGTCGTATTTACCTGAGCGTAAATAATCATACGCAGACTGCCGCATGGTCAAACAAGAGCGATCTAACGCTTCCCAAATTTTTGTACCAGATACAGTAATCTTATCACCGTCTTCTGACATGTGGTCCATTTCGTCGATAGAAAATAACCAACGAGTTTTACCACGCAATTTACCTTTGTGCGGAACTTCCGGTTGCAAAAAGATTTTGCGATGGCGGTATCTTACATAGGTATCTTTCTTCTTGTAAATCTCAACACCGTATTTCTTTTCGTAGTACTTCATTAATTCATGGTATTCATCGAACCACATGGAGTTTTCAATTGCATCCATGATTGGTTCCCAAAGCAACGTCATAACACTAGATAACGACATAGCAACAAAAGAAGCTACTAGCGTTACGTTAGACAAGCCGGTATAAAATTCAGCAGGTCTTTGCAGCTTCAACATTTTGTGAAGAAGATAAGTACTTGCGAAAGAAACGCCTATTGATTTTCCCGAATTATGGGAAACAAAACCGTTAGACCAGAACTGGTGGGTATCTGGCAAGGTAAAATCATAAGTAATTTTCGGTTTCTTGGATACAGAAACTTTATCTACCTTGGAGAAAAGACAGTCTTCTTCAAGAATTATTTCTTTGAGGTAAGAATATTCATGTTTTTGTTCAACATTAAATAAATGGCAATATTTGTCTAGAACAAAAAATAGTTTAACCGCTCTCTGACGTGATAAACCTACATTGTCCGCCGTAAGTCTTTTGTATAAGTCTTCAATAAACATTGGGTTGGTAGTATCTTTACGTGCACGGTATTTAGAACCTAACACAGCAGACTTACCTAATGAAGCCCGTTTTCTGCGAATTTTATTATCTGCGTTGTTAGACGGAAAAACTTCTAAATAATTAAGACTATCAATAAAAGATAATAAACGCTGTTTAATACAGGCTGGAATCTTGTCATAAAAATAGGGCATGTCAGTGACACGTTCTGAGTTAGACTTTACTAATTTAGAAAGCGACGCTATTTTTCTTTCACTAAAGAAACCAATTTCTTTTTCAAATACTTCCAAGAATTTATTACCTTGGATAGATAATTCGTAGCTATTCTTTTGAACTTGTTTTTCAGACCCGTTGGTGGCCCATGTTTTACGTTTACGAATTCTAGTTACAATACCTATGTTTAATAACATAGCTTGAATTTCGTAAATAAGATTTTTACTTAAAGAAGTGCAAGTGACGGAGGCTTTTTCTACAGTCCCGTCACCTTCAAAGTAAGCCCGTAAGAAAGAAGTCTGTATAGTCTTTGAACCAGACAAAATACTTTGAGGTACATGTTTACTCTTTGACTTTAATTCTGTATTTAAACCAAGTGAACGCAGTTTATCAATAGTTCTCTGTCCACCACCGATACGAATACCTTTGATAACACCTTTATGTTTCTGGAAGGTGACAGCATTTTTACTAACTAAACCAGACAAACAATTTCTAGTGTAATCCAGTAAATTCACGTCGAGGTTACTAATATAGTTTTTATAACCTTCCGCTACCCATAAACCGAAAACAAAAGCCAGTTTTTCGTCTAACCGGGTGTTATCAACACTAGTTACTTTATTTCCATACACCTGAGTGTTGTATTTAATCTTCACGTAATCATCAGTGGTTATATCTTTTAATTTTTTGAAACGATCAATCAAATAAAGAGGGTGGTCACTAGTACCCTCTATAACATATCCATGTTTAGTAGTTACTTTAATAGTATGTTCTGCCTTTGATACATAGAAATCAGATGTGCTTTCCATGCCAGTTTTGGCGTTGTGTACTGGCATAGAGAAACTATTAAACCCTGTTTGCATACCAGTCGCGTATTTATCAATACGTACTAAGCCTTCATGAGTCAGTACAAGAGTGTTACCGACTACACAACGTTGCCCGCATATCTGAACTAGTTCCTGATAAATATTAAGCTTATCTTTCTTAAATGCTTTCGAGCGATGCAGTCCGCACTTCGGACAAACACCCCAACGGAATAAAGTAATCTTTTTTGAAAAGTAACTTGGTTTAGCATCTACAGGTAAACTTAAAATACTATCTTGATATTTCTTTTTCGTACACTTCGGACATATCTCGCCAAATAATTTAGAGTACATCCACATTTGTCGAGCGAACGGTTTAATTGTTTTAAAACCGTAATAAGGGTCATAGCAGAATTCAAAGAAATTCGCCATTTCCGGTATTTCAGAATCATTAATATGTAAGTCCGGAGCAATAACATTATTGTCGTTTAAAACTTGGTCTAACTTATCCATTAAAGAACCAACAGCGTCTTCATGTTCTTTATCGTCTAAGTCAGCATAACGGTCAGCGATGGACTTTCTTACTTTACCACCAGAATAAACGAATTCTTCTGCCGATGAAAAGTCTTGACCTAATTCAATATGCTTTTGTGCAGTCATTACGTTTTCGTATTTACTGCAAATATAATCAATTCCTTTTTTGCTTTTTTTGCAACTCAAGAATTTCGCGCAGTTTAGGCAGGATTCTTTCATAAGCTTGTTCCACAGATAATCGGCTGTTTAAAGATGGGTTGATATTCTGAGGAATTAAATGCTTTTCCATAATAGGAAGTAATTCACTTGGTGGGGTGTCAAGTAATTCGCCTAAGAACCTAAAAGTTTTGGCATTTAATACATCGCGCCATAAACTTTTCTGTGCCTCGTAAGAAACATTTAATTCGCTAATTGGTATGTCTAAAATTAGCGATAATTTCTCTTTTGACCTTTCAAGAGCACTGTTAAATGCCAGCTCTTTTGGTGCTATTTCTTCAATAAGAAAATCGGTTATTTTTTGAATATTATCGTCAAGTGACCCGATGAATTTCTTTTTATCCTTTTTCTTTACGTGCTGTATTTTAGCAGTATTTATATTTAAGTTTTCAATACTTTCTTGTTCTAGTTGTTCGTGGACTTTTTCTAATTCAAGTAAATCATCCATAATGTTTGGATAATTAGAAGAAGCCTTAGAATTAATCTCAATAATGTTAGGGTCAACTCTTTCAGAACCGAGCACAAAAACAGAAAAGCCCGTGGATTTCTCTACAGGCTTTTTCTTTACTACAGTAACAGTAGTTTCTAGTGTACCCGTTTCTTCAATTTCCGCCAGACGACTTTCTAATGACGAAGTAATTAGGGCTTTGGGCGCACCATCCGATCCTTTACCTAAAACCACCGCCTCTGTATCGTCTTCCCAAAGTTTTTCTATTTCCGAGTTATCTTCATTTGGTTGCTTTACAGATAACGATATTGGAGTTTTGCTTTTCATATAAACCTCAGTTTATTCGTCAGCCGCAGACATGTAAGTTGATTTCTTTTTACTGGTTTTATCACCATTATTTTCTGACTTATCTTTCTGCAACACAGATTGGTCAATATCAAATACACGATAATTGTTGTCATCGTAGCCTAAAGCGAAATCGAATAATTTTTGGTTACGTGCCTTCTCTTGAGTAATATGCATAATTTTCTGTTTACGTGTATCCTCGGTAGCAACCCACGTCCACATATTATTAGCGTGTTCTTTTAATGCTTTTGAATATCTAAGTTCTTTTTCGTTATTTATCTGAGCGAGCATAACGCAAACAGTATTATTTTTCTTCGCCCAGATTTTCCCTTCCCACGCAGCCTCTTCTAATTCTTTCCACTGATCTTTCTTACCCCGTAGTTTCAAAAGGGAAAGGTAATCAACAACTACTGCACGTGGTTTGAAAGGGGTAACTGTAAGAAGAGCGTCAGTAAAAGTAATTCCGTCGTAAGGTGCAAAAATAGAAAAGCGAGTTCCTTGCTTTTTCAGATTTTTAGCCCATTTCTTGTATTCCTTCATAATAATTTCTCGGTGCCGATTTTTCAGCTTCGCGTGTTTAATCAGAGCCAAATCAATACCAGAAATATTTGCAAGAATACGTTCAAACGTTTCTTCTTCATTCATTTCCAGAGGAATATAAAAAACGTCTTCATTACCTATTGTTGCCATGTTATTTGCAAGCTGCAAAGCCAACGACGTTTTACCGCCGCCTGTGTTACCAGCTAACGCTACCAAACTACCGTAAGCTAAACCGCAATTAACTGAATCAAAACAATCGAATCCAGTTGGTATCATATCTGGTTGTTCTTTATGCAACAATTTTTTAACCAGACTAACAGTATTATTATTCTTGCCTGTATGGAAAATTTCATTGGTATGATTGTTAGTACGAATACCAGACATTCGTTCAGCAACAATTTCTACCAGTTCGTCAATATCAATTTTGTCTTCGGAAAGACGCTCGCTCAAATCATCCGAAATAAAATAAAGGGCACGAGCTTTTCTGAAAGTGTCAAGTTTGTGTACTAGCTTTTCACTTTTACGAATGTCAGAGTCTTCAATTTTAATTCTCTTTAACGCAGAGCGTGTTGTCTCAGAAATAATAGGGTCATGAACCATTTCATCGAAACTTGGAATCTGAGAATCTTTTTGAACTAATGTACACAGACGATTAAATACTTCTTTTCCAGAATCTGTATGGAAGTGATCGTCTTTAAGGGATGCTAGAGTTTTGTATTTCTTTTTGCCTTCGGTATCGAAAACCAAACGCAAAGCTTTTAATTCCAGTTTACCGTCGAACAATTTCATATTAAAGTCTCTTCACAATTTTTTGTGCGGTTTCTGTTTTTGCTTGTCCGTGTTTATTGGTATATGATTTCGATTGCACAAAAGTACATCCGTGAAACTGCATACCTATTTTTTCATGCATAAAGGCTAGAGGGTCTGCACCAGAAACAACAAGTATGCGTGGAATTCCCCGGTGTCTGTAAAGCAAGTCCCTAACCTTTTCAATTTTTATTTTAGTAGAATCTATATGCAAGTTAGATACTACCAAAAGAGAAGGTGAAGAAACGGATAGTTTGTTTTCCAGAGACGCCGCAACCCATTGAGGAAAACTAACTGAACTATTCTGACTTTTAAGTGCCTTGACGAACAAACAAGCCGCAATTAAATGTGCTTGTTCGTCATGTGGCATACCACTAATGCAATATAAGTATGGACCGTGAAACGGGTCATCATATACACGGTTAATAAATTCTATCTGGCGTTCTGCACTAATGGTTTTTTTCTTGACCATATAAGAGGATGTCTTGAAAGTTTTAACCCTATCGTCAATAGAAAAAGGCGCGCAGGTTTCTATTGCTTGCGGCATACCGAAACGACGGGCTAATTCAACGTCCTTTTCCTTGAGTTTAAGTTTCATTCGTCCACCGTTTCGTACCAAATAGAATGCGACTTAATATTAAACAAATTATAAGTAAGTACCCCAAATAGGTACAAAGCGTGGTAAAAGAAAGGAGCAGTATTAAAATTACTACAATTTTTCAGTTTTAATTCCAATTCTTTTAATGCGTCTTTTTCTGAAATACCTGTCGCACATTGCATTGTATTTAGAGACAACGCTGTATAAGTGTCCTTTGATACTTTCTTTACCACTACTTTAGTTTGAAACATAAGGTCACCAGTCTAATGATCGTTTGCGGGTTTTAACTTTATTAGTCTTTCCCGGTAACATTGTTTGTCTGTTGGTTACTACACCTTGCTTCGTATACTTTTTAGATATGTCGAAGTTTTGTTTACTAATCTTGAATTTCTGAGGAATATAAACGCGGAACAAAGACGTTCGCAAACAACCTCTAGCAAAACCAAAATCGTCTAGGAAGTGACGGACTACCGGGTCTAACTTACCTTCCATTTTAGTTCGGATACGCGCAGTTTCCTGAGTTTGATTAGGTACGTTACTAATAGGAGTTACTTCGTACAAAGCAGACCACGTAGGGACGTTAATACCACGCTGCAAAATTCTGCGAATACCAATTGCTACAGTGTATCTACGATTGCGCAAATCTTGGATTAATTGATCGCGTTGTTTTTTGTTTTTAATTTTAGCCGCTGTAAATGCAACCGCTACGTCTTCCTTCATTGCTTTGTTAACCATGTCAGTCAATTTCAAACACTGCTTAACAGTAGCAACTGGAATAACAATAGAATGCCCTTGCTTCAAGTCATGTTTAATCCATTCAAGAATTACCCTGTTTCTTGCCTTATGCTGTTCCAATGCTCGGTAAGCGTAAGCCAATACTTTATATTCATGCGAAATTTTTATACCTGTTTCAATAAACTCTACAGTAGGTGTAAGCGTTTCGATTTTGGTTTTAGCTTTAATAGGGCCAATGACATGATCGACAAGAAAGTATTTACCGTCTTTTCTGTCGGTTGTACCTGTGCAACCTTGTCGCACTTTAGACTCGAAAGAGTTGATGATGCTAACGAATCTATCAGCAGGAACCATATCGCAGTTATGGGTAAGTGAGAATTTATCTGAACCTTCAGGAGAAGCAAAAAAATTGTTATTACCCTCAACAGATATATCATATAGATTGATATTACAGTCTACCCGTTTAATACTTTTAACTTTCATTTTGCATCTCACTAATTTTAGTAGGTTGATATGACGTTGGGTGTACGATATGAATTATAAATATGTGAAAGCGACAGAATTCAAAAAACAATTGAAAACTTATTACCCAGAAGTTAGACTTTTAAAAAGTAACGAATATATAACTAGAGAGGAAAAAGTAAATTTATTATGCATTACGTGCAAAACAGAATTTGTTAAAAAAGTAAAAGACCTAGACAAGAAAATAAAATTAAAGCACGAGAAATTTTGCCCTAATTGCCAACGTAAATTGGCAGCCCAAAAGGCAGGACTCACACAACGAAAATTAAGACGTGGAATAAAGTCAAAGAATGCCAAGTATTCTCAAAAACAATACGAAGCTTTGTGCAAAAAAGCAGGTTTAAAACCTCTGGGGAATTTTTTAAATACAATGACGCCTGTAAAACACACTTGTTTAGTGTGCAAGTCACTTTACACTATCGACTCAAATTATGTAGAACGAAGAATTAAGAAAAACTTGTATGGGTGTTCAAAGTGTTCATGTAACAATATAAAGTGGACTAAAGCTAGGTATAACAAAAAACTACGAGAAATGAAAATACCTTTTGCGGTTAAACGCAATGTACAGTGGGTAGGCATTTCTTTACCTGCTATACACACTTGCACTAAATGCGGGTATGAAAAAGTAATGAGAGGTGACAACGTTTTAAGGAAAGTTAGCTGTCAGAAAGGTTGCCCTAACTGCAACAAAGTATCTAAATATAAGAATGTTAAACTAAAAGGTCGTAGCTTTAACTTAATGGGGTTTGAGCCACAAGCACTAGAATATTTAGTTAATAGAAAGAAAATTAAATTGAAAGAGATAGTTGAAAATTCCAGCGGTAAAGTTCCAGTTATACATTTCAAACATAACGGTAACAAGAAACATTATCCTGATTTCTACATACCTACGAGCAACACACTTGTAGAAGTTAAGTCTTTGGTAACGATGGGTATGCAAAAAACAGGGATTAAATATTATGGAAAGCCCTCAGAACTTTTTTACCTTCTAGTGAAGAAAAGAAGAGCTGCAATCAAACAAGGATACAAATATAAAGTATTAGTAATGAGCAATAATGGTAAACGCATACGGTTACCTAAAAAATGGTGGAGACACACTTATACGGAGTTGTCTAAAGTCATGAAGTCTTCACCGACTTGAAGATCACAGGCCATAACATATTCGTTTCTTGTATTAGACCAGAATTCATGCATAGCGGAGCATTTAAAAATACTACCGTCTTCTAGTTCAATTTCATAGTAGGTTTTCTTCTCAGTAGTACTAACCCCTAATATAGATTTTAACTCTCTCTCTTTGGTGGAATGATTGTAGGATAACACTTTATGTTTGCTAGGTTCAGAATATAGAGTTTTTAAGTATTCCCATTCTCCATTAAACCCAGTAGCTACTTTGGTATCCCCACTTAAACATTCGTCTACCATTATAGTACCAAAGGTTCCAACTATTTTCTTTAAAAGCTTTTGGCCTCGCTTAGAAAGGAACGTTTGGTAAGTAACCAAAACAATATCATGGTTTGGGTTAACGAAGTCTTCATACTTCTTTGCAAACACACAAATCGGATACCCGTATTTCTTTTCAAGTTTAGGTACGTTAGTTAAAGCCTTCTGAGTTTTTGACCCACATATTGTTTCGTAAAAACCAGAAAGCCAGTCCGTTTGTGCAGCAAGTACTAAAGTACGTTTTCCCTTATTGATAGCTACAGCGGTCATCATCACCGTCTTACCTGAACGAGCCGGAGATTCTAAAATACCGTAGTCTTTTTTAGTCATAGTGTTTACGGGTTTAATTTGCTGCTTAGTTAAAGTACCAGTAAACTTAATTTTGTGCTTCATCTTCGCGTTACAACGAAGGTCTTTTACTTCAAGCTTTTTCTTCTTAACTTTGTCTTTGAGTACTTCTTTATACTCGCCGCGTTTGCCTAAAGAAATACCATAGTAGGTTTTATCTTTGAATTTCTTTTTGTTGTACAGTTCGTAAAGACCTAAGTAAGCAGGACATTCATCACACACGTGAGAGTGCCGGTCTTCTAATGAAGGACACTTTTGGCAAGAGTCTTCCTTGTAAGCTTGATGCACATAGATACGTTTTAATTCACTACGGTCTACTAAATCTTTTCTTATATAGATACGGTCTTTTACAATTATGTCAGTCATGAATATTCTCTACTGTTCGATAACACACTTTACAGTTTTCAACCGGAAATAAAAAACGCCAGTGAGCGTTAACCCACTGGCGTTTTTCACACAAAGCAATTAGGTAGACCTACAGGACGGTTAACTTTAAATAATGTCATGTTGTAGTTTTCGGAGTTCAGACTTATAGTGTTATTAATGCTGTAAAAGTAAATTCCGTTAAAACAATACATCTTAGGTAAAGAAGTAGTTTGTTGGTGATCTTCACAACCTAAAATACTATTTATCTCGGCATCAACTTTTTCCACTACTATAGACTGTAATTTTTTATTCAAGCCTCTGGGAATTTTGGAACCTCTAGGCAGACTTACAAAGTATTCACTAGCACTTGGGTAAAAAGGGACAGAAGGTTTCATATCACACCAAAAATGGGCGGTTGAAAGTTAAATTGTCTTCTTGGAAAACACGATTAGTTGTAGATAATGTCTTTATAAGATTGTTAAGAGTTTCAGAATCTACTTTAAATTTTCTGCTAACCACGCAGTAAAAACTATGACCGCGAATGGTGTATTTATGTATATCTCTTCGGACTATCTCAATAATCAAGTTGTACGGTGTTATGTATTCATATTCCGAGTGTTTTGAGAAACCCAAGTCAGTTTCAAGACAATTAATAATGTCTTGAAATATTGTATAGCTAACATCTTTATCTATACAGAAAGGTAGGCGCGAATACCCGGCTTTAGAAATTGCAAATAATTTTTCCGGAGTAAAACAATCATGCAGGAACGGAATAAGAGTAAACTCTTTTGAACCCGTTATCATTATCAGTCACCCCCATATAAGTTAATGTTTCTGTGGTTGCCATATAATCTACACTATACCTAGTTATATTTCTAAAGCTTCTCTAACTTTTGAATCCGTACCGATAGTAATCATACTAGCAAGACCTTCCATAGTGTAGATATTGCAAGTTTTGATTTTAATTTTAAGGGAGATAATAAAGTTAGCTTCCCCTATATCATTAATGTCATGTGTTATTTTATTTGAAGCAGCGATTAAGAAATTTTTACCGAATACTGGTGTAACAGCAGTGTCGAAACAATAACCACAACGAAGCCCTTCAATACTTTCAGAATGAACAGTGTATATGTCTAAATAAGGTAACTCAGTAGTGAGTTCCAAGTGGTTCAAATACAAATTAGAAAAATGGTTTTCACTTGGAAGAAAAATAAACGGTTTATACTTATCTACTGAAATTCGTCGTAAACAGTTAGATGGGGAATCCATCAGTTTTATCTTTTTGCCTTGTAATCGTTTCATTCAGAATCCTTTTTAACGTTCATAAACAGCAAACCTACCTAGTTGGTTTTCTTTAACTTGCGACAAATTATTCAAGTAGTCTTTATACACATTCAAAATTGGAAACGGTATATTTATACACTCGCTCAAGTATTCCGGGGACGGAAAGAAAATATCAATACTATTAGGCGAGGACTCGTTAACTTTAACCAATTCAGAAATAAGAGTAGGGTAAGGTGTCTCGTAAATAAAGTTCTCATTTAGAGATTTCTCTAAAGACGCTACTGTTATATTGCGAATAGTTGAAGTAACCGACGGCAGTAAAGAAGACTCTGGTAAATTTGTTGAACTAAGTTTACTGGGTGTTAATTCTTTGATACGTTCTGCTATATCTTTAACATGTAGTTCAGAAGGTGCCGTGGAAAAAGTTTTCTCGCCAAATATTTTTGTCATGTTATTTACTCATTTCATTTGTAAATTTTGTATATGCTTCAATGGCGGCTTTAGTTCTAAGGTCACCGTCTGCAATAACGGATAAGGGAGAATCAATTGTTATTGATAAACTACCCAGGGTATTGTTAACGTTAACATGAGTATCGAATAGTTTTTTTATGTACTCGTCTTTAGTTATACCTTTCTCAATAAATATGTTTTGAAAAAAATCAAAAGCCTCTAATCGTATATAACGTAAATTCTTTTTATCAAGACTCTCTATTTTTGAATAGTGTATGGTTATAAACTCCATAAAAGTAGCGGGGTAGTGTAACCCCGCTAGAAATTTTTTCATAACTTACTACCTAAACGCGCATGATAAGAAAATTTACTTTTTCTTCCTCGGCGGTTGAACGTATAAACATTGCAGGTCCGTAGAACTCCAACGTTGCACAATCGGCGTCTTTCAGTCGGTTAAAAGATGCAGCTAATATGGATGGGAAGAAAGAGAACAATTCGTCTTTCCCACCCTTCGATTTCTTAACAGGTACTTGTTGTTGGATAACCGCACCTTGCGGACCTTGAATTTCTATTAGTAGCTTATCTTTTTTAACTGTGATTTCAGCGGTAGTTTGCTCGCCTATGAAAGCTTGTTTATTTTTGAACAATTCTGAAAAGTCTTTCGGATTAACTTTAACAGTGGCAATTGGTGTTTGTTCTAAAATAGAACTTACCTTTGCTTCAATAACGTCAGGCTGAATTTCTGACGAGTAAGCTTCCAGTTTAACTAGCGTCTGACCATCGTTAAGGTCTACATACATGAAATTATCGTTAAAGCGAATTTTGTATTTACTCTTTGCAGAAGCCGATCTAATCAAAGAAAACAATTTCGAGGTTACCGAAAATTCAATAGTCTCCTTTTGTTTAGGTGCTTCAACACAAACTTGAGCCATTTCGGCAAAGGAAGCTGACATTATGTTTAACTTACCTTTGTCGAAACGAAAGTGAATAGCAGATTCCATTTTAAGTTTAGTGTCGATTACAGTAATAGCAGGAATAAGTTTATCCAACTTTTCAACCAGAGATTTCGGAAACGACACACCAGATTCCGGGGCTTTCAATTTAGGGGTGCCGTCCACCGCGTCTACTTTAGGTAGGTCTGCTTTCATTCGGCCAGCTTTGATAGTTATCAATGTACTGGAAGTAGACACGGAAACTGATTCATTATTATTTTTTACTGAACCCAGAAACAAATCAAAATCGAATTCAGCAATCCCTTCTTTCTCTACTGTTTCTACAGGGAAAGAAGTTTGTACTACCGCTTGAATTGAATCAATAAAAAAATAAGCTTTGTCTTTTTTAACTACAATAACCGAATGCGTAGCTGGGTAAGCAAATTTTTTGGCTATAGTTAGTGCACTATGAAGGTCTTTATTTTTGGCAACGAATTGCATAATTAGTCCTCTAACTTACAGTCATAGTCATCGAAAGATTCTTCGTTGTCGATAATTTTGTGATAAATAACGTTACGAAGATTATTTTTAAGAATCTCTTCATAATTTTCCAAGTTACGAACAGCGGAGAACCAGCGAATCCAAGTATTAGACAAATACACAGGTAAGAAAGTAACCGAAGTATCTACGGCAGTTGTACAAACTAGTTCAATCTTCATGTCAATGCTGTAGTCTTGTGCAACTTGTTTAAATACTTCGAGTTCTTCATTAGACCAGATAAGTAAGCTACAGCCACGATGGCTGACGATAAACCAGTTTACGGAAATAAGATTCGCAAGAATGCTTATGTTAGATCGAGTGCTAAATTTACTAAAAATCAAAGTAGTATAGTACTCAGTGTCTACACTCTGCTGAATATATTTTTTAACCGCATCACGGTACTTCAAGTTGTCTTCATTTTTAAGACGCATTAACTTATTAGGGAAAAAATAATGGTAGTCCATGTTTTGATCTTTAACCAGATCAGCATGAATATTACCTACAGTAGTACCATAAATAGTTGCGGCTTTCTGAGGTACGTGAATAATAGCTGGTACACTTTCGTGAGCCAAAAAGAATGCGCCTGTCTTTACTTTGGATTTAAAGTCAAAAGGTTGCAGTACAAGATTTTCCGTGTTGTGGAAAACGAAATTACTGTTGTTTCCAAACACACGAAGGAATGGAGATATGTTTGCAGTTTTAGGCGCATGTAAAAATACACCACCTGTAATAATGTTTTTCATCTTTCGTTGCTCCCAAGGTACACACGATACTGACTTATATTTGCATAGTAAGAATGCATAAGTAGCGTGAATATACCTTCGTTGTAAGTTAAAGTAAGTGATTGAGATTTGGGAATCGTGTTAACAAAAGCTGCAATTTGATTAGTAGGTGGAAGACTTTCAACTTGCAAGTAAGGTACGCCAAGCACGTAATCCATACCATCTTGAGAATCAATATGAGAGTCTTCTTTTCCTATAACCAACAAAGGGCTAAGTTTGTGAGGTTGACCTTGCTTAACTACGTCTATAGTTTTTGAAAGGTTATTGTATAAAAGCGAGCACAAAAAATTGGCAAGCTTAGGTTGCTTGGATACAGTACCAACATTTGAGTTAAAAATGCATTCAGCTAAAAGGTTAGGTTCGTATTCCAGAAAATCAGTAATAGCCGCGTTGATGTCACTAATGTTGGCACTTTGCGCAGAGGAAAAAATACAAACATCAACAGTATTAAAAATTGATGAATTCTTCTCGTATTTTGCAAAAGTACTTCCGTTAGGCGACTTAATTTTACTATGACTTCCGAGTTCTGGAGTAAAGAACTTATTACGTATAGGACGTATGGCTTGAATGAATTTCAAATACGGTGAGGTGTTATCTTCAACGAATCTTCGTATCTGTCCAAGTTCTTTATTATTTACCTGTTTCTTTTTTGTATCTGACCATTGAAACTCAAGAAAAATTTTATCCAAAATATCTGTGATAACTTGATATTGCATTTTGTAGTTCCTTATTTTTATGGTTAACGGTTAATGTTTAAATTTAGGCATTATAGGGTAGGTTTTCATCAAATAATCACGAACGTCTTTTTTGTTCCAAAAATAGTAGAGTTGCTTTTTAATCTCTTTCTTGTTCTTAACTTCCTCTGGGTAAAGTTCCAAGTAGTCATCAAGTGCTTTATCAATAGCAAAAGTAATAGGCATCGCCTTTTTATGTACACCTTCCAAATCTAATTTATCATCTGTCCATTGCCAATTCCATTTATAGAGTTTGGCGTTATCCGTACCGACTTCTTCTTCAATTTCAAGAGGTACGTTAAACTTTACATTAAACTTTTCTTCGTAATAAATACGAACACCTTCGGTAGCGCACCACTGCATAATAAACATAGAAGGAAGTACATAAAGAAAATCAACCTGAGAATAAATAGAGTCATGAACCATTACGTCTAGTTCAGCAGGTGATAGTTCACTGTATCTATCGAAGTCTCCAAATTTTCTAGCGAATTCCAAAATATGTTGCTCGAATAAACGTGCACCAGTGTGACCGTAGTCAGCAGCAACACCCTGAATAGGCGCATTCTTGGCTCGGCGGCGCATAGCTGCAATAATATCTTGCAAGCCAGTTAAAAATCCGCCAATCAAACGTCTACGTCTACCAATAGGTGAATTAGAAAACCCAAGTTGTTCTGCTTGGTCTTCTGCGTTATCTAGCCACGCTTTTGCTTTTACGTAACGACCAAAGAACATACCGTAAAGATTTTCTGCATATTCTTTAGCTTTATTTAACTGCTTGGCAAGAGTTGCAGCAGCACGACCGTAAATAGCGCCGAAAACTACACCCTTTGTACCTTGGCGCATTTCATCATCTACTTTGTCAACAGCCACTCCAAAGAAGAATGAACCGTTAACGCGGTGAATATCACCAACCAAAGCGAGTTTCTTCAAAATTTTCTTAGCAGTTTTTCCTGTTGCATCAAATAACTTTTGTCGAAGTTCAAAACCTTGCATAAATAGTGCAGCTAGCTTCTTATCGTTAGCTGCAATACCCCAGCAGCGAACTTCGTGCGCAGAGTAGTCCATCTTTACTTTTAACTTGCCTTTTTTGGTAACAAACACAGCCTTAATAACCTTAGCCATTTTACCGTGTTCAGGAACTTGCATAAGGGAAGGTTTCGATGAATTACCACGGCCAGTAACAATAGTTGCAAAACCAAAATCTGGAATAATAGAATGTGTAATTCTACCTTGTTGCGAATCCATGTATTCCGCAAACTTGTTAACGAAGGTACTTTTCAACTGTTTAAAAGAAGTAATGTTTGCGTACATTTCAACAATCGGAAAAGTTTCTTTAAACATATTTTTAAAGTCTTTACCGAAAGACATATTACCTTTTTTTGATATTGGGGGTTCTAACCCCATGACATCTACAAAAAGAGTACGCACGTGTTCTGCTTTGTTAATATCAAAAAACCAAGGGTCAAACAAAGTATTACTACCCTTTGAGATACCTTTGTTCTCCAGAAGAATCTTGTTAGCAGTTTTTACTTCTTTGGTATCGTACATTTCTTTAAGAGTTTCACGCATAGCAGTATCAAAAGTACCACCACGTTTTTTCAATTCCCTTAGTCGTGAGCGCGACGTAAAGAACCCATTAATTTCCATAGAGGCAAAATCATGTATATTATTAGACATTTGAAAAAGAACCATACGGTGAAACGCGTCTTTAAAAGTACGTTTCTTTTTACCCTCAGTATAACAATCTAGTTCCGCACGTTTATATTGTGCGTCACGAATCGGAAACAGTAACTGAACGTCGGCGGAACAGTATTCGAGTACTGGTTTTGACAAAGGGTTAGCTGCAATAGTTACACGTTGCGCTTTAGAGAATTCATGCGTGAAATAAAAATCATCGCCATACCTACGTGCTACCATTGCCAAGCCAAGATGTTTCTTAGCTTCTTTTACTTTATCCGACTTATAAACTTGAGGCAGTTTATCAATGAAAGAAGAAAGCGAAACCATGTTTTCATTTAACTGGTGTTCGCCTGCCATAAGATCGTAAACCGGCCAATACACAAAAGGTATTTTGAAACCTACTCGAAGTACTTTAATATCGTACTTCAAGTTATATCCTAGTAAGTAATGCTCACCATCATTAGGTACTTCTTTCATAAAGAACAAACGAAGTTTATTCATTATGTAGTCAAAATCTTTCTTAGAAAAAGTTGTGTCCCTGTGGTACATCGGAACGACATAACACTTCTTTTTATCAAAAGCGAACTGCAAAGTTTGGAACCTGTTAAGATGTGCAGACAGGCTGGTGCCTTCTGTATCCACAGCAACAATTTTTTTGGTAATAAGTTTTTTATAAAACTTGTCGAACTTTTTTACAGAATCAATGAGTACTGGTTTAATCTTGGTCTTTTCAATTTTCCAAGGATAATCACCAGTCATCAAAGCTGCAATAGCGGGTCCGATCAGTCCCAAATTATAAACGTGAGATAACGCTTTTTCATCGTCAGACGCTTCAAGCGCACCTGTGTTCTGATTGTCTAGCGCGTGAGCAAAGTCAGGACAAATTACAGTAGGGATTTTTTTATCGTTGTATTCTCTGTCCTTCACAATAAGTACGTCGAACAGAGAATCTTCGCCAAACAAACTCAATGCAGGTAACGCACCAAAAACTACAATATGGGATGGCTTAATTTTTTCAATGTATTTGTTTATACGTTTTGCACTGTATTGGTCTGACTTACGACGAGCACCTTTTTCCAAGTGGTAATTCTTGAAAAAGTTAAAGTTAATAGCAGCAACGCCAAAGTCTTTATTTTTTAGTTTCCGTGACCACTGAGTGTTAGCAGTATAAATAGCGTGACTAATTAGATTATTCAAGCAACCATTAGCCGGACCATCTTCAACTAAAAGTTGGCGGCATTTAATATCTTCCGGGTGAATGTGACCACAGATAAAAAGAACACGGGTGTCGTATTCTTCCCAACCAGACGTAATAGGTATTCTTAGGTTAAAAGGTTTTTCTTCTTCCTTATCGAATTTACTTGGGACTTTATTTATATATTCACGTAATTCATAAGTGTTGTTTTTGAAAAGCATGATACTACCTGTTTGATAACGTGACTAGTTCAAACACTTTACAGTATTGGAAAACAAAAAGGCCAGCAAATTTGCTGGCCTTTTTTACTCGCTTTCTTCGCTTGATAAACTGGCAGTAATATCGTCTTCGTCTTTTGAAAAAGAACCTACGTTAGCTAATGCAGATTTTATTTGCCAAGGGAACCATGCTACATAATGAGTAATCCCGTCATCTTTTTCCTGCATAATACCATCATGGTTAGTGAACTGGTAAATAGCCGCACGAAATTTGTCTTCATGACCGTCGAAAAAATCATTTTCCAAGGTGAAGGGGTTATCCATATAGTTGTCAGCTATTTGCTCAATTTTGCTATCTGTAATTTGTTCACTGCTGAGGTCTATATAATTCCACAATGGAGAATTGTCGAAGCCGTGTATTTTATGACTACGTTTAATCATAATCATAATTGCTCTTTTTGAAATAGGTAGTTTAGCGTCAGATAGATTTTCACGTGCAGATAACTTAATAGGCTTTTTAATGCTTAAATAAACAGGAATAACGCCGGGAGAGTATTCCTCGTCTTTTTGAAATTCTTTTTTTACAGTGTACGCATTAGCGTCATGCTGTGCAGTAGTGAAATAAAAACCGCTACCTAATTGATCTACCCCTTTTACTTTAGGGTTGCTGTTGAATTTAACTAGTTTGTTTGCAAAAGGCGTACCATGATAAACAACTTTTGGGCGACCGTCATCGTCTTTTACTTTAGACGCACCGAACCACTTTTTAAATTTAGTAGACTGTGTTGAATGCTTTTTAGTTTTAACTGGTTTTTTAGGCGTTGGTTTACTAACAGGTTTGTGAACCTTAATATCTTTTTTGGTTACTTTTCTTTTTGAGTTAGGATGTTCTTTTAAATACTCTTCTTGCTGTTTTTTAGTTAAGGTTTCCCACCAGTTTTTAGTATCCATCTTAGTTCCCAGTTTGCCTGTGTTAAAAAAAGCCCGGCGGCGGGGAACCTAACCGGGCCAAACGAGGGATTACTTTTTAACAAAGCTGCTTAATTTAGAAATAATACCATCGGATTTTGTATCTGCTACTTTTACTTCTGTAGAGGTATCATCAGTTGTAGTGGAACTTTGCTGAGTTTCATTTTGCTCGCTAGTTTCCTGTTCATTATCTTCTTCATCTAAGTCTTGCTGTTGCTGACCATTGTCTTCTGTACTATTTTCTGTTTCATCATTCGTATTGTCTACTTGGGTAGACGGAGTATTAGTATTTTCTTGAATATTTTCTTGCTGAGAATCCGCTTCATCGAGACACATGTCTACATAAAGTTTCATATCTCGTGGCAAGTCATTACGCGTAGCAGGCAAATAGGTATTCGCCGGATACGGTACACCTAAAGAGGCACGATAAGTTTGATAAGCAGAGGTAGTAGCCTTGTCCATAATCCCGGTGACTGGCACCGGGATTTTTTTGGTAGCTAAAAATTTCTGCATCGCAATAATTTCTGCGTCTTTCATTTTATTTCTCCTGAGTTGAATTATTTAGACTTCGGGGCTTTTGAAGACTTACGTTTCTTTTGCTGCTCAGTCTCACCGCCTTTCATTTTCAGCATTTTAAGACCTTTAACAACAGAATCGGTGTCTTCAAATTCCCAACCATCACGATGCATTGCCGCGACCGCAGTTTTTAATTGCGAACGGTTTTTAGCATACAAACGAAGTACTGATTCATGTAGCGCCCATTTTTGTCCTGACGGTACACGTAATCTACGCAAAGCTTGAATTACTGGAGCGTGATGCGCCTTCATATCAAGAACAGCGTAAACTTCAACTTTACCGTTAGTCTCTGTAATATACGGAAGTACACGACAGATTTTAGGGTTAGCTACTTTTCTAATAGTAGAACGAATATAACGAGTAATGTCTGTTTGCGTTACTGGTGTAGTTGCAAACAAACGTTTACTTCTACCATCGGTTTTTTCCGCAAGGTCAGTAATATCTAACCATTGGTCAATAACCTGAGTAGTTAATTCAATTTTACCAGCTTCATGCAAATCCCAAAGTTTATTTTGGAAAGTAAACATGTCAGTTTTGGTTTTCAGTCGTAACGCCAAATAATCAGGCGTGATAACAAAACCGTATTTTCTGAAAGTAGATAAATAGTCTGACGCGTCTTCGATAGCAATCGTAGCAGTAGGAATACCGTTAACTAAACCAATGTTCATGTCTAATTGGTTAGTAACGTCTTCGTCGTCTTCGTCAGAGAGGAAATCAGGAACAGTTGTACGTGAAAGAGGTTTAATATTTTCAACACGTTCACGTTTTCTTCTTTCCTTTTCTTCCAAAGCTTGACGTTTCGCTGCACGACGTTCCTCAGTTTTACGCTTACGCGCATCCTGTTCCGCTAAACGTTTCTGCCTTCTAGCTGCACGTTTTTCGTCAGCTTCTGAGCGGTAGCGTTTTAATTGAATGTCTTCAACGTCCAAACCAGTAATTTTTGCAAGACTGTCACGAATTTCCATCGTTCCCATTTTCTTGCGATTAATAACGAAAGCTTTAGTAGGATGAACATCAACGTAAGTACCGTCATCGAACTGAACACGGATAGTTGAAATAGTATCCGAGAATTCGGTCTGTTCTACTTTAACTTTCAAGTCTTCATCATTAATCTCAGTATCGTAAGTAACTTCTTCTGGCGTTAAGTCGAATACTTGAGTTTCTTGTTGTGGAGTTTGTTTGCGACGCTTACGTGGTTTACGAATCACTTCACGTGTGCAAACACCATCACCGAACTCAGTATGAATTAACAAACCTTCCGGGTTAAATACTTTACCCTCATGTTCAGAAAGCCATTGTTCTCTGTACTCAAGATACGGAATAAGATCAAGTTCATCCATATTAGGTACAGTTACACCATTAACGTAAGGAACATTGCGCAGAATTTTTGAACCCTCAATAATACCAGTGTGGTTAACACCGATACGTTGGGTTACATCAATACCTTGCTGGCGCATGTCTTCAATGTATTCGCCATTAATATCTTGTTCTAATTTACGAAGCTTTGAATAAGGAAGTAAATAACGTTCTAATTCTTCACCAGATAAACCTTCACGAAGCAAATCAAGAGTAACACGAATAGGTTCAATTAATTTACCGTCATCGTCGATACCCAAATCATCGTAACGTGAATCAGTATCATGGAATAAACTGCTTCCGCCTGTAGCGTTATAGAAACGCGCAAGTTGAACAGTCTTAGAAGTAAGCTTGGCGAATTTAACAACGTCGATAGTTCTATCAATGGAAATATAGTAACAGATAATACCTGTTACCATACGGGGGTCTTCACCTTTTAATTTAGGACGATTAATACGTGCGTTACCTTGTTCTAAACGTCCGGGTGTCCACACGGTATCAACACGAATAAGAGAATCCGCAACTTGCAAGTTCAAACCCGTGTCCATTGATTGAGAAACACCAATCATTGCTTTAATGTTTGGGTCAGTATTAAATTTTTGTTCAGCTTCTGCTTTTTGATTTGCAGAATAAACAAAAACGTATTTCTTAATATCGTCGTCAAGAGATTTATAAATACCCTCTACAGATGCATGGGTATTACAGAAAATAAGAGTTTTACCAGAAAGTTTTTCACCACCACTCAAAATTTTCCCATGAATAATATGGTCACGAAGAATTTTATTTACTTCCTTACCTTTCGGGGAAATTCTGTCTGCTGGGGTAGTTAAAAACTTTTCAGAAATAGGAATAGACATTGGGTTAGCCAAGAAAGCTTCGACTGCCCAAAGATTTCCTGAGTAAGCCTCAAACAGATTATCCAGTGCTTCTTCGTCTTCTTCACTGTCTTCCGGCAAAGAAACACCGTCAGCTTTCATTTGTTCTTCAATATCTTCAACTGCTTTCTTAATAAGAATAGAGTAAACTTTTTGCTGGTTAGGTGTCATCGTACCAACAATAAATTGTTCATGCATCTTAGGTAAGAAAGCAGCCCATTCTTTTCTTTCTACGTTAATAAACATGCAGTTTTCCGAAATAACTTTTCGGATTTCTGCAAGGGCGTCCATGTGTTCATCAAGACGCGGTTGGAACCCACCTTTAAATTCAGGGTCAGAATACTTAGCTTTAAAGGATTCATAAGTACCGAGAATTGACGGGTTGAAAAGTTCCAACTGTTTAATAAAGTCAAGCGCGTTGTTAGATGCGAGTGTACCAGTCAACAAGCGGCGGTATTTAATATGTGAGATAAGTTTGCGGTTAATGTACAAACGAACGGAGTCATAGCTCTGAGTCGGATTACCTTTCAGGTAATGAGATTCGTCAGCCCACACACCATCAAACTTACATTCAACCAACATATCCAAATGAGAATATGCGTCAAAGCTACGCACACCGTACATTTGGTCATAATGGTTTGAAGTACTTTGAGAGATAACGTCATAACCAATAACTACAATAGTATTTATAGGAGCGTTAACAATCAAATTCTTCAAAGCAGAATATTCGTAAGTCAGCGGTATGTTATTTTCTACATCAGCAGGAACTTCGCAGTACTGCTTAAATACACTACTATCAATAGGGATAACGTTAAGTTTACCACGTGAAAAATAGTTAGCTTCTTTTACATAATCTTTAATCAGGTTATTAGGACACAGTACTAAAGGACGTTTAACCAGACCTTTAGATAACATGTCCACAATATCCATGATTGCAGTAAGAGTTTTACCACCACCTGCACTTGCACGAATAATTGCAAACTCTGGATTAGTAGCTAACTTTGTACCAGTTTTGTGCTGGTGGTACATCAAGGCTTCAAGATTTTCCAGATTCTTAACTTCAAGGGGCTTGGAAAAATCAATTTCAGAGTCATTAATATTCATGTTCTTAGCAGTAGTAGCATTGTGTGCTTGAAGAATCTGAGGGAACTTCATAATCTCAGTAAGCACTTTTAAAACGCCAAAATCTGAAATAAGGCCACGTACACCTAAAGACGGGGTATTAATTGCGTTAATGATATTTGTATCGTCAGCAAATGCTTTTTCAGCAGCGTCTATAACTTTAACAAATACTTCACGGAATTTTTGGGGACCGTAAACAATCATGTTGAACAAACTAAATTTCCGCTGAATCCATTCTGGCATTTCATCAACAGAGTCAGCGTGCATTTGTTCATAGTGCAAAGCAAAATTCAAGTAACGCACCACAAAAATAGTCAAAGGATTATTACCTTTGTACTTATTCATGATAGCGCGTAACGCGTATTGGTCAAAACTCAAGTCCGCTTCAACAGCAGCCAATAAATTATTGGAGTTCAAGATAGGTACTTGAGTTCCTGCATTATGAAGAGCAAGCATCGCACGACTTATACTGTTTACCGTTTCAATAATGTCACCCATGGTAGTAGACGTAAAAATATCTACATACGATTTAGGGATAACATTGTAAGTAGTATCCAGATTCATAATGTTAATAACAGCATTAGAATCAGAATACGAAAGTTTTTCGTTAATCCAGTCAACGTAAATTAATTGGTTTTTAGGTACATTTTTACCTTCTGTGAAATCCAAAGATAAAGAGCCACGATCATTAGTAACCGCTTGCTCAAAATCAGAGAAATAAGCGTCATTAAAGTAGCTCTGGCGCGGAACCCAGTTGATTTTGTTATCCGGGGTAACCATCAAACCAGATTCGTTGGTGCGGTTCTTTTCCGGGTAACCGACACTGAGTTCTTTCAGCTTGTCATACTTGTAAGAATACGTGGGGTATTTACGCTTGGTTTTCTGACGAGAATACCAGTTAATAAAGAAGCGCAGAATATCAACGTCTTTGATATTTTCTTTTTTGTCTTGAATATAGTATTCAGCTTCATCGAACGGAAGAGTTACGAAGCCATAAATTTCTACACTGTTTTCAAGGAAGTCATCAAACCACTTCTTAATAGCACCATTGGGGTTAAATGCTTCGGAGTCTTTTTCAAGTGAAACCAAATACCCGTTAAAATATTCGTTAACAAAAGAAGCAGACTTACTAAATACAGGAGAGATAGGTAAACGATTAATAGTTTTTGGTTGTAATTTTTTTGCACCTTTTACTGCAAGGTCAACAGGAAGAACAATTTCAGCGCCGTTCAATACGCGCAGGAAATTAAGAATAAAATCTCTATCCGCGCCGATTACTTCTTGAGCACGGTCGTCCACCTTTACATATTTGTCATCAGTAACGTCTTGAGTACCGCTGAAATACCAGTACAAAAGCTGCGACATTTTAAACGTAGCTAATGGGAGTGCAATACTAAAACCATTTGCACCACGACGCACTTTAATTTTTTTAGTTAACGCCGTAGAAGCGTTAGCAATATAGTCAGCTATTACACCTGACGTAACTTTATTAACCGAGGTTTTCATACCAAGGTTTTGCATCTGCTGGTTCAGGCGTTGAATATAAGCGTCAAGCAAAGCAGCAAAGGTGTAAAAATTGGAAACATTACCAGCACTCCAATTTTTACGAGCGTCCATTGTATCTAGATAACTAGCTTTAACCGCCTTTTCATTAATATCCGGGGAGAATAAATCAAGAAAAGTGCCCGGTGCTTTTTGCGGCATTTCCCCTTTGAACGTTTGAGAACCTTTAGCTTCGTACCTTACGTTAAACTTCGGGTATAAATCTGAATTGTAAGAAGCACTAACTAAGTTATGAACCGCTTTCTTTTTGAATGGGAGCAAGTCAAACATGGTTGTCTCTCTTAATAGCTGTCAATAGGGTTGGCGGTGTACTCATAGAATTTTGGATCGCTATTAGCAATACCTTCGATTAAAGAGGAAGTCCATTCAGGTACTTCTACGCTCATGAATTCAATGATTGCCTTGCACAATTCAATTTTGAAATGTGTATCTGGTTCACGTAAAAAATAATAAGGGGTAAACTTTTCTTGAAGATACTGTATTTTTTGAGTGGAATTACGCACCAGTTTAAGTTGTGCGATTTCCTCTTTTACATCTGATTCTCTTTTATTAACGTCACGAATAAGCAGTTCAGTAGTGTAGGCTTGTAGATTAGCGTATTTAGTTTGCAACCGTTTGGCGTATACAACCAAGTCTTCATAAGTCATGTCGTTTAACGCGGCAGCGGTAACGAGTTGAACAGGTGTGCGAGGCGGTTGACCTCTACGGGAAATTTCTTTGCTCATTTTAATTTCCTTTTCTTTCTCTGTTTTGGTAAGTGTTTATGTCTTGAGTCATGATGCTTATCACAAAGACATATCAGGTTTTTTCTAGAATTAGTACCACCCCGCGACAACGGAATAATATGATGGACTTCAATGTTTCTACTTGAGCAGTAAGCGCATTTATAATTGAATTGTTTTTTGACTTTTTCAGATAGGCTAAACCAATCTGCATCAAAATAATCAGTAGTCTTAATTCTAGAAATACCTTTTTTAACTGTGTACCTACTAGGTTGGTACTTTACAGATAGAGACTTGCCTTTTTTCTTCGTAGATGGATTACGAAAAACATTTTTAGTTTTCATTTAAAACAACCGCTACACCTTTAGAGATATGTTCCAAACTCTCTTTTAATGCAGAGCCAATTTCCTTAGTCATGTCGTCAATAAGTTTACCGACAGCACGTTCTTCGGATTTACCAGTAACGTAAGATTTCAATCTGTTTTTAAGAGAGAAATTAGCTTCGATTAAATAGTTAGCTAACAGGCTAGCTTGCGGAGAAATAACGTTTGACGTTAATCTATGCAGCACCAAATCCCGGTCAGTATCCGATTGTAATTCAGCAATAATTTCTCTGGCTTGTGACATTAAATTGTTTAACGCGTAAACATTACGGTCACTGGGAAACTTGCGGTAGCTTTCTTCCGCCATAGGAATAAGGTCAATAATAGTGCGCAACATTTGTTTGCGAGTTAACGATATAGCACTATCATTTTTATCAGTATCCAACAGGGCCATGATTTCTTTATTCTTAAATGCAGAAATCAATGACTCCCCTTTATCTAATTTTTCTTTTACTTCTTTTACTTTCTTCCCCATCTTGCGTTTAAGACGTGGTTGTAAACCAGTTTCAGAAGTGCGTTCCCGGTGTTCTTTACGTTTCTTTTTTCTTTTCTTTTCTGAATGATGTGGGGTTAAATCAATAGTCTTAGTTTTAGACTTTTTCTTTTTGCTGCTTTTTTCTTTAGTCATGGGAAACACCTTCGACGGATAGCAAAAAACACAGGGTAACCGTAGCTACCCTGTGTTTGCTTTTATTACATTACTGCATTTTCATTAATGGTTTCTTCAATTTCTGCGTAGTACTTCGGAAACTGACCGTACAGTTTAGCGTAATAAGCTTTCAGTTCCTCAGTAGATTTTTCAGAGAGTGCAGCAGTTTCTGCCTTAGTCTCTTCATCAAGTTCAAGGTCTTCGTCTTCATCAATTTCCGCTGCGCAAATTACTGCATACGGACTTACTTGAACGGAAGCCATTTCTTTTTCGTCACCGTCCAACTCGATAACTTCCAAGTCTTCCATTTCTTCTTCGTTGCCGTCTTCGTCTTCGTAAGCAGCAGTAATAGTGCCAACGATACGACCGAATTTAACGCTAGCAGTTTCTTGATCTACATAAGAAACAACATCGCCTAAATTAAATTCCGGCAGTTGAATTGCAGCAGAGATTACGTCAGAACCCGAACTACGAATTTTACGCTGCGAGTTAGACGCCAGAGTTACCAGATGCGACAAGTCTTCTTCCATATTGCGAACGAGATATTTTTTATCACCGTGCGCAGAAACTTCCCACATTTGTTCGTCTTGCGTATCCAGCATTACATTTGATTTTGCAGAAGCCACTGCAACGAAACGACCGCTGCTAGCAACTTCGTCAGTAAATTCAATTGACTCTGGAACAGTGCTAACAAAACCTGCTACAGCCAACGGATATTTACTGGCGATTTTACGGAATGTGCCGCGTACCGGAACAGCTTTATGCTCAAGAGCGTTAGCCAAAGCAATGCGGAGTTTTTGCGAAGACGTAAATTTTTCAGACACATTAAAATGTGCAGTTACGTGATAAAGGTTATCGGAGATTTGCACGATGTCATGAATGTGTGCATTTTCGATAGACACTTTATTTTGGACAGAAGCAAGTACTTTATCCAGATTGAGTTTTTTGTTGCTCATGGTTTGATACCTCAGTTGCGTGATTTACGCTAGTTAGTTGCTATAAGCTGGTTAGGCGGCTTTTTTCCAGTTAAATACTGACAAAGCAGATTCAACTTCGGAAATTGGTCTTTTAATTTTACCGATAACATCACAACCTACTTGGTAGGCATTAGACTTCGGAGAACGTATTAACGCACGAAGAATATAAGGAAGAGGGCTAATTAACATTTTGTCCGCATGAGGTTTTTTAACCCCGAGTTCTTGTGCGAGAGCTAAAGCGTATTGTTTTGTTTTTTCAAATTGTTTGGAAAGAACTGGTAGCATTTCTTGATAATAGTAAATTCGACTTACCGTAATCTCACACTCATTTTCAGCAGTGGAAATAACTTCTGTTAAATAAGTATTCCCACTAATCATTTTGTAATAATACGCAGAAGCTTTACCAATCATAGCTAACTCACGAATAACTTCTTTCCGAGTAGTAGTCATGTTTTTCCTCACTTAGAATAATGGACGTTGAAGAAGGAAGTTAACACCTAAGTATCTGTATGACGTGATTTTAGATACAGGAGTAATAGAAATGCCGACGTTGCCAATAGCCCGCTTATCAAGACGATTGGGGTCAGCACTACCATCGCCACTAATATTCCCGCGCTTTGCAAGTAAGTCTTTATACGGGCGAACTCTTTCATTTAAAACACCCTCAATTTTATCGGCTAGAGTGTCATAATACTGCGCACGTTGCACGGATAAAGAAATAGCTTGTCCAGAAAAATCAAAGTCGGTTTCGCCTTCAAACAAATAGTGTGTTCGTAAAGCTTCTACCTCAGAAAATTGCAACCAATATTCACGCTGTCCAAATTTAGCGTTTGTCATGGTAAAAGAAGTTACCTGACCAAACGCATTAAACTGGTCACGTCCTCTGCGCAAATAATTAAGTAGCTCAGGAATTTCAAAAACAACACGTGAGTCTTTAATACTTGCACGGGCTTTATTTATTTTTTGCATCACAACTTTTGTTGCGTCTGCAATAGTTGTGTTAATTCCATAAAGCGAAGCAGTCTCTGAGTTATGCTCACCGTCTGGTGTAATGTATTGCCATACAATTGTGTAGGGGTCTAGCGAAGGAATTAAACCACCGTCAGAATAAGTAGAATCTGCCAAATCAATTTGAGTCGCGTAACGATAACCATCAGCAACTAACGTTTTAGTTAATGGTAATGCTGGGATATTTAAAAGATCGTTTCCGTTAAAAATAAGGCAAGCAATCTCTAAATTATTTGGGTCAGGGTCAGCTTCTACAAGGTTGTACGGAAGGACTAATTCAAGTGTACCTTTTTGTCCCTGCAAAATTACCGTGTCTTTTGGACCAAGGTCTTCTGTAGCTTGCGGAGACAGGACTTTTATATTTGAGTAAACGTAAGTTATTTCTTCTCCGTTTCTGAAAACAGAAACTTTAACCTGATAGTTAGTACCAAAGTCGTTGGCAGGAATTTGAGACGGGATAGAAATAGAAATAGGACTTTGAACTAATAAAGAATTATTTTTTTGAACGGTTGTTACTGCGCCACCTACACCCTGTGAGTAGACTGCACCATCAGCGTCGAGTAATTCGTAGGTAGTAGATAAACCAGCACTATCATTTGTATTTTGCAGAATTAATTCAAAGGTAGCAGTTGCGGTAGTACCTGCAATAACATCAGAAAAACTATTCATGAACGCCATGCTGGTTTACCTCTGGCTTTGTTTCTGTTGTCGTTTTAATTCAACAGAAACAGTTAGATTTTTCAAACTCATTTCTACAATAAATTCTTCTTCTGATACAGGTAGAGGAAGCCAGTAGGTAAATTCCAGCTTCCTTGGGTCTTCTTTTAATACAGTAAATACACTTAAATGTTTTTTATTAACTTCGCGCATTTTAATCAAAGCGTCAGCTCTAGTGTCTCCTACATAAATAAAAGACGCACCGTTTTGATTAGCCCCTGCTTTAATAAATCCGGAAGATTTTAAAGATGAACTAAATGAGTCCAGAATTTTTTTAACCCAAGGTGTAGTTGCTGGTTTCATTAGTTATCTCCAGCAGTAATTGCAATACTCTTCAACAGTTGGGTTACTTGTTTATCATTAAGGTTTAAATGGTCTTGAAGAATCTTGGCACGTCGTGCATCAATTTTTACAGAACGTACATCACGGTCACTTGGAATAGTAATAGCGAAGTCCATCGCTTTACTTGAACCTTTGTACGTGTACGCGCGCTTATTTACGATTTTCATTTTCGGGAAAATCGTTCTAAGGTTGGTCAGTAAATCACGACGAACCAAATTAGCTACGTCGTCCATTTCTTTTTGAGTAACACGCGGTTTAAATACAACAGTAATAATTGATTCTTCTACCACTACGTCTTTTACAACCGGGCTTTCATTCCAATTCAATTTAGACAACATGCTAGGAGTGATTGCTTGGCGCTCACTCAAAGCCTTGAAATTATCTGACGCCAATAAATTAAGAGTAACATCAACACCAGAGGAAGCGTCTGTAATAGGTGCACCCAAGTGGAAACGACCCGGCGCTACAAACGTACTAAGAGTGTTAACGTACATTAGTTTATTGGAACGTTGTAAATTAATTACGCAGCTAAATACCACGTAATAATTGTGGTGCACAAAATCGTTATCCGCAACGAAGTCTTTAAAGTGCAAATAGCGATTAATAATAATCTGATTTTGATCGTGCGGGTCAGGAATCATATAACTCACTTGATCGTATGAGTCATAGTCCTTTTCAAATTCTTTAGTGATAGTCGCTACAATAGTGTCACAGATTTTTGCGAAAGATTCAGGCTGGTGATTTTTCGCAATCTCTTTAAGGGTTTTATACGCGTCGTCCAATTTCTTTTTGGTAGCTTTGCGTAAATCCGTTACAGTCTTAACTGCCGGGGAAATACCCTTTGTGCCACGGAATTGAATTTGTAGGGTGTTAATAACCGCGTCAAGAGATTCAACTTTCTCTTGCATTTCATCAATAATAGAAAAAGCCGCCGACAATTTTTTCAAATCCGGCGGAACGAATTTAACTTTTTTGGCTTGGGTGGTAGCCGGAGTTAAGTCGATAATTCGAGTAGCGGTCACAATTTTTGAGTGAGTCGCCAATACCTTTTTATTGGAAAGCCATTTATTCCAAAGGGTATTGATTTCGTCACCGATGTTTTTAATGTAGGTTTGGATTTCTTGTAAGGAACGAAAATCGTAATTAGTAACGTCACTGGATTTTTTAGTTGCCAGTACTTTAAGTTCTCTTACGGTTCGGTTATTTTTAACCATTTTAAGTAACCCTTTTTGAAGGAATATCGTAATTAAAATTAGTGGATTTCTAGTAAGTAGACGGCATTGGTTATTTTCCATTTAATGAGGTTTTTGGACTCATTAATATCCTGTGATAATAATTCGTAAGCTCTATCTAATGCAGCATTTAAACTGGTATGGTTTACCTGATAATTAAGCACACCCTTCTTACCTGTAGAGAAAGTAAAATGGTAGGTACGTCTGGCGTTAACCGGAAATTGTGCACGGTATTGTCTATCTGCTTGGTTTAAAAGATTGCGCCAATTATACGCTACAGGGTATCTACCATAAGTCATAATATATTGTTCAGTAGGCAACAAGTGTTCAGGAAAGGGTTCGTTTTTTCTTTTACCTGTGTGCACTTGAAATTCCCAAGCTGTCTTAATTTTTTCCAACATTTCTTCTACGTTATCAGGAAAACCAACAGACATAATTATTTCCTTCTAGCGAAAAACATTCCGAAAAAACGAACCGCTGCGTAATACAACGGGGCGAAAAGAAAGTCCACTTCTTTCAGCATTGCATAAAATATCTGGTCTGCTTGCTTTCTTGAAATTGCGTGTTTGCCCATATACTGACAAAGTATGTCATGTATTAAAGACGCCAGATAAGCTTGAGGTAGTTTAGTTGCGTAAAGGATAGGGCCGTCCCAAACACCAACAATAATATTTTTCAAATGGAATTTAGGTGTGCACCCATCCCAAGCGTAACCTTCATGGGCGATAACACGTATTTTATTTTTAGATACAACAATAGTAGCCCAAGGGAAAATAAAAGATTCCACTTTGTCGAAAGAAAGAAAATCGTATTCTCTTTCCAGAGTTAAATCTTTATCCAGTTTGAATTTCCAAAGCTTTTTTCTTTTAGCCATTTTTATTTCCTGATAAGGGCTTAACTGTTTTTAAAAAGACGGGTTTACAATTTATTCTGATAACTAGAATATAGTTGAGTCATAGTAGGTGGCACACACATAGGAAAATCAATGATTAGAATATTCGTAGAACTATTAGGAACACAATAAATTTTACCATTAGGGGCAAGAACAGTACCAAACCATTTACTACTACCTGTTAAATCTGCTCCCATATTACTTCTAGTAGTAGTTCCACTGAGAGGGTCGATAATTAAAATGTCGTCAACCCCTTGAGGCGCACAATAAATTTTCCCATCCGGGCCAAGAACTCCACCATTCCATTTACTACTACCTGTTAAATCCAAACCAAAGTCAGTTCTAGTAGCAGTTCCGTTGATAGTATCTATAACCAGAACGTCTGTAGCACCTGTAGTTACACAGTAAATTTTACCGTCGGGTCCAAGTACCCCGCCTTGCCATTTAGAACCACCTGTTAAATCCAAACCAAAATCATTTCTAGTAGCAGTTCCTGCAAGTGGGTCGATAATCAGAACGTCTGTGGAATAATTAGGAACACAATAAATTTTACCGTTAGGTGTGGATACCCCACCTGTCCATTTAAAAGGCCCAGTCAAGCCTGCTCCCATAGTAGAACGTGTAGCAGTACCTGCAATTGGGTCTATGATTAAAATGTCTGTAGCTCCATAAGGTACACAATAAATTTTCCCGTCAGGACCGAGAACACCACCAGACCATTTAACAGTGCCAGACAAAGTTAAACCAAAGTCAGTTCTAGTAGCAGTGCCTGCAATTGGGTCGATAATTAAAACGTCTGTAGCATTACAAGGTACACAATAAATTTTTCCATTGGGTCCAAGAACACCTCCGAACCATTTATCGTCACCTACTAAAGACAGACCAAAATCATTTCTAGTAGCAGTTCCATTCAGAGGGTCGATAATTAAAACGTCTGTAGAGTCAAAAGGTACGCAATAAATTTTTCCATCATGACCGAGAACACCACCGAACCATTTACTTGTTCCCGTCAGGTCTGCTCCCATGCTAGATAATTTTGCATTGGCAAGGGCAGAAGAATATCTGTTCTCTAGATAACTTTTGCGTACTACTCCGGAAAAAGTTTCAAAATGTGGGTGAGAGTCATAGCCGTCTAACAACGGCCAGTTAATAGAAGGTAGTTTGCGTCTATTCATTTTAAAACCCCAAGTTAAAATTTATTCTGTTGAGGTGCATACAACTGAGCAATTGTCGGTTTGACGCACATAGGAAAATCAATAATTAAAACGTCAGTAGCATTATACGGGGCACAATAAATTTTTCCGTCATGACCGAGAACCCCACCAGCCCATTTATAAGTACCTGTCAAAGTTAAACCAAAGTCAGTTCTAGTAGCAGTACCTGCAATTGGGTCGATAATCAGAATGTCTGTGGAATGATTAGAAACACAATAAATTTTTCCATCGGGGCCAAGAACACCACCATTCCAGTTACTACCGCCTGTCAAAGTTAAACCAAAATCAGTTCTAGTAGCAGTACCTGCAATTGGGTCGATAATCAGAATGTCTGTAGAACTATGAGGTACACAATAAATTTTGCCATCGGGTCCGAGAACACCACCATACCATTTAGTACTCCCCGTTAAATCTGCACCCATGTCGCTAAGTGAAGCAGTACCGTTGAGAGGGTCAATAATTAAAATATCTGTAGTACTACTGGGAACACAATAAATTTTTCCATCAGAGCCGAGAACCCCACCATACCATTTACCAGTACCTGTTAAGTCTGCTCCCATATTAGAACGTGTAGCAGTTCCTGCAATTGGGTCGATGATTAAAATGTCTGTAGCCCCGTTAGGTACACAATAAATTTTTCCATTGGGTCCAAGAACACCACCAATCCATTTATAAGGCCCAGTCAGGTCTGCTCCCATGTTAGAACGTGTAGCAGTTCCATTAATAGCATCAATAATTAAAATGTCTGTGGAATAAAAAGGTACACAATAAATTTTCCCGTCAGGGCCGAGAACCCCACCATACCATTTATCCGCGTCTGACAAAGTTAAACCAAAATCAGTTCTAGTAGCAGTACCGTTGAGAGGGTCGATGATTAAAATATCTAGGGAGTCATGAGGAACACAATAAATTTTGCCATCGGGTCCGAGAACCCCACCATTCCATTTAGCAATATCCGTCAAAGTTAAACCAAAATCAGTTCTAGTAGCATACGCAAACGACGAGGTATTTCTATTATTTAAGTGCGCTTTTTTTATAAGACCTAAGTAATCGTCACCAGAAAGATAAGGGTTATACCCAGTTAACTGCGGCCAATTAATAGAAGGTAGTTTTAATCTGCTCATATAGTTCTCCAGTTTAGAATTTGTTTAAGTAAGGTGACAGCGCAATAGTATCGGAAAACGCAGTAGCTACACGATTAGTAATTTTTACGAGGTGGTCAGAAGTGCTAGGGAAGCAGTAAATAACTCCATCAATACCAACTGTACCTCCGTAAAATAAACTAGACGATAAGTCTAAACCAAAATCAGTGCGACTTGCGGTTCCACTAAGAGTATCTATAACTAAAAAGTCCCCATCGCCAAAACAAATCCCGTAAATTTTTCCATCAGGGCCAAGAACTCCACCCCACCACTTAGAAACACCAGATAAATCTGCACCCATATTACTTCTAGTAGCAGTACCGTTGAGAGGATCAATAATTAAAATGTCTGTAGCACTATACGGCATACCGTAAATTTTTCCGTCAGGGCCAAGAACTCCACCTGTCCATTTAAGTGTCCCCGTCAAGTCTGCTCCCATATTAGAACGTGTAGCAGTTCCACTCATAGGGTCGATAATTAAAATATCTGTAGAGTAGTTAGGTACGCAATAAATTTTTCCATCGGGGCCAAGTACCCCGCCTTTCCATTTGACACCACCCGTTAAATCTGCACCCATATTACTTCTAGTAGCAGTTCCACTAACAGTATCAATAATTAAAATATCTGTAGCAGAATTAGGCACACAATAAATTTTTCCGTCAGTGCCGAGAACACCACCTTGCCATTTAGCATTACCTGTTAAGTCTGCTCCCATAGCACTTCTAGTAGCAGTATCTGCAATTGGGTCGATGATTAGAATGTCTGTGGCATTACTAGGACTACAATAAATTTTTCCATCGGGGCCGAGAACACCACCAGCCCACGTACCCACACCAGATAAATCTGCACCCATGTCACTAAGGGTTGCGATATTATTAAAGGAGTCAATAATTAAAATATCTGGAGACTCGTTAGGTACACAATAAATTTTTCCATCTGGACCGAGGACACCCCCAAACCATTTTTGGACACCACTAACCGGGCCAGTCAAAGTTAAACCAAAAGTTTCTTTACTTGCGGTAGCTTGTGCTTTTGGAAAACACATAGCGTGTTTTTTTAATTCAACCAGAATTGGGTTAACCGTTACAGTGTTATTTTCAAAATAGTTTTTCGTAACTACGTCTTGAGCGGCCACTGGGTCTTGTGCTTTTAATCTTCCACCACCGTCTCTAATAGGTATGGTATCTGGTGTAGGGTTAACATCAGCAGGTATGTTTAACACACCATCTGAATTATCAATAAGTAACTGGAAAGTACCCGCGCCAAAAGAACCACCTACTACGCTATCGTTGAAATATATTCTTTTAGCGGTTGTATCAACTACAGTTACAGAACGGCACAAACCTTTAGACGCACCGTCAGTAAATTGCAGAATATATCGGCCTTGTTTGGTTGTGTCATAAGAAGCACCCAAAGGTTCAGCTAATGCAGAGTCATCATAAACAATCCAGTAGTTACCATTACCATCAGGACCGCCGGTAGAAGAAATAACAATATCTTTTGCAACATCACGACAGTGACTGGAAAACGAATACAAAGATTCGCCTTCTGATTTAGCGATAAAAGAACGACCGTTTAAATCACGACCGTAAAATACAGTAGGGTCAGTAGGGTCTAAACCGTCTAAACCATTTACTAAGTAAGCGTGATTATTTTTGCTACCAACAAAAGAAGAAACAGGCGGCAAACTATTTACACTATCCATCTGAATAAGGTTTGCATATTCTGCAACAGGCACAACCCATTCAATAGCGTCAATAGAAACACCGTTCACATAACGCAGAATTACGTCAATGGAAATAGTACCTTGACCTGCCAATTTCTTAACCGCGCTATCAAATAAATAAACAGCAGCAATCGGCATTTGTTCTTCGTTATCCGGGTTTGCAACTCCAATCGTGTTATACAAAACAACAAGGTTAAACATGTACTCACCTTGTTGTGCAGGAATTTGCATATTGTATTTAACGTTGTGAATACCCTGTTTAATACCTGTAGCGTTTAAGTTAATTGCTTGCGTGTAATCGTTACCAACAGAATTCAAGTTCAAACCTTTACGGGCTTGAGTACTTGTAATTGCTGGTGGATTTGCTGGCGGAGTACCAGCAACAGCGCCTGAAATAATGATCGGTAAATTAACCAAGTCATAACCCCAACGGGCTTCTGATTCGATAATTTGGTATTGTTCTTCAACAGTAGTAGCGTCAATCAATTGTTGAAGTTTACTTGCAGCGAAATTCGGGCCAACATGAAAAACTTGGCCGTGAGAAAAACGAGCAACTGGACCACTACCTGTAAAAGCATTTAGTGTATCAACACCTACCGTAGTGAAGTTAAATTCTGCCATTTTTATTTCCTCTTAAACTTAATAGAATTGGTCAACTTGTGCGGTTGTGAAAATAGATATTGTAGAACTTGGTCCAGACTGTGTGGAAACTTGAAGAATAATATTTGCGAGTACTAAGTTTTCCGGAGCTACATAGTTAAAGAAATTTTCGATAGCTGCGTAGTCCAAGTTGGAACCAAATAAAAACAAATCGTATATCAAATTAACGTGACTAGTTGGATACCAACCTGCGTTGTTTTCGCCTATCTCATGCATTTTTGGAAATGAAATAGGGTCAGCTAATACATCAGCCTCTGATACGAAATCTCCGTAGGTATCATCATCAGGAATAGGGTTAACAATAGTACCCGGTTTGTCTTGCGCCCATAGCCTTTCAATTTTTATCATTGTATTAGCGCAATACTGATAAAAATTCATAAAGTTAGGAGTACCTGCGGTTTCCTTCAAATATTTACCGAAAGAGTCCGACATCAATTGAAGAATGTGTGAGTTGTCTACATAAGTAGGACGTGTCACGTATTCCATGTCAGGGTAAAGAAAACCTAGTTGTCTAAGTTTTCTGGTTAATTCTTGCGAAGGTGTTCTGGCAAAAATAAAAAACTTGTCAGTTACATAGTCAGTTTGAATTTGTAGTGATATACCATCAGGTAGCGCGACCACATTACCGAAAGGCACGTAAGTAAATTCATTAGCGACTGCATTCCAAGCGTAAACTACGATAAGGTTATACGGGTAACCAGAGTAAATGTTTGCAGGCTGTCCGGTTAAAACATTTGTACTGTTAAAAATATCAATAGTGTTTTGAGCAACTGGCGCGTTGCCTGTAGCAATTTCTGCGACCTGTTCGTTTTCCACGTAGTTAAAAACGTTATCTACGTCTCTGTACGATTTATCGTAGAAAACAGCGCGAAGTCTTGAGTTAGCACTTAATGGTGCGCCTAAATAAACTATTTTATTTTCAGCACTTACTGTGTAATCCACTCCCAGTGTAAGTAGTTCTAAATCAAAAGGCGGCGCAAGAGTTAAATTTTGCCTCCATACTTTAAAATTTGTACCTATGAATTTAACTTTCTTTGACTGATACTTGTTAGTAGAACCTTCGATAAATTCCAAAAATTCTTGCTCGTATCTAATTGGTGAATCATCAGTCGGGTCAATGAACGTAGAGTTGTCTCTTAACGAAAGTAAAATTTTTAGCTGGTCATCAAAAGTAACCTTACGAATTTCGTCTACCGACTTAATAAACTTTTGCCACAGAGGTAAGTCTGCGGCAAAAGGTGGGAATAAATTATCAATGCTCATAATCAAATCCCTGAACGGTCAGAGGAGAAAATATTGATAACAGGTTCAGCAGCCCAGTCTGACAAAAGAACAGGTACAGTAGGTAAACAAGTATTGAACGCGGAAATAGTTTCTACGCTTACACCCGGAGTATCATTATCTGGGTCACTATCCTGAATAAATACTGTTTTGTCTGGCTGCACTGTTGCAAGAATAGCTGCTTCACTTAGCCAATTTGTTACCCACACCCAGTTAGTAGTAGAAATATTTCTTTTAACTAGCGCGTATTCAACTTGGTAAAGATAATTTTTATCAGTAGTAGGTAAACGAACTACCGGAGTGTACTTAAAATTAGGCAACGGTTTAAAATGTACTTTTAGAGTGGCGACTTGTTGACCACGACGTTGCCCCACACGTGTACTCAAAATATTTGTATACTGAACAGAAGTGTCTTCGTTTGTTAATCGTACTAATACAGCGTAGTCTACCGATTTGGTAGCTGCGCCTACGTCAACATCTGAAAAATCAATACGCTCTACAGCCGGTGAAATAATGTTACCGATAACAGAAGAAGAGGGTTCAAGAATATCAACGTAATCAATACTAGGATGGCTATCTTTAATTGTTTTGCGAATATCATCCAAAGTAATGTTGTAGTTCAATGAACCTACAGCAGCAGAACCTGATTTATCTACCAGCGATAAAATAGCAGGCTGAATAAAGTTGTCGCGGATGGAAATAAAATCTACCTGACCGATGCAATAAACGTTTGCCCTGATATTAAACGGACGTAACACAGGGTAGTTTAAGTCAGTGAAAAAATAATTGGCAAACATTGTTTTCTTTTCGATTTCAGAAAACATTACATCGTATTCTGGCTGCGTGAATTTAGGGTAAGTAACTACACGATGTAAATTCATGTAGCGTGGCGAAGATGGATTCAAATTACGCTGGCCGTCTACTTGCACGTCAATAATAGAAGTAGAATAATTTTTGAAAATTGCGTAGTAGTCTTGAGGATTAACCGCGCTTCTGTTATTTCTAGCTGAATTAGTAGCTGGTCCTAATAGTTTGTATTCTTCTGCACTTAAATAATCACTACCACCTACTGTCGGGGTAATCATCGTATCTACACGACCGTCTAACGCAATGGCAGTCGAAGCAATAGTAGCCCGTTTAAATGAAGATATATTGTCTGCAAGTCCATTAGAAATAACGTAACGCCAACGAACAATATCGTTTACTTGTGGCTTTTTACCAAAGCCATCGTTACCAAACCTAATTACTGCACGACCGTCAGAATAAGTAATATCCTGAACAATTTTTGTGTAGTCCGAATTTTCGGCGGTCGGAAATTCCCAAAGACCAGCTTGAGTTACAGTCATCAACTCACTGTTAACCCAAACAGTACTGTCGTCTTGAGATACAGTAAAAGAAGTTTCACTGGAAATAAGTGAATAATAATTTCTACCCGTTGCAGGAAATACTTTATCTACAATATCCCCACGATACAAACGCACTGGAATCTCTTGCAACGTTTCTTGGTCAATACTTACACCGTACCAACCAGCTTGACGTAAAGATAACGGGTCAGCAGTTGAACCAGAAATAGCGGCAAAGTAAATAGAGTTACGATTGAAAAAGTTACCGTCCGAAGTTGTAAAAGACGTGTACGAATTAACAGAGGTAGAGGTAATATTTACACCATTAACATCGCGCTTTAATTTACCGTAACCCCAAAACAGGTGGTCTTGACCATAGTGTGCAACACCGCTATCAAAAGTAGTGGCATTAAAATACGGGTTTAAATACCACTGACGAACAAATTCCGGGTCAGCAATAAAACCGCCGACGCCTAACGGGGACATATCTTTTACATCATTGGGTACGTCTACATTAGAAGAATCAGGTAAACGCAACTCTACATAAGGCGGGGAATTTCTACGCAACGGATTACCGAGAGTAGAAATATTCGCCATGATATTTTTTTCTACCAAAGCAGTTTCGGTAAACATTTCCTCGAAAACGCGAGCAATTGCGAATTGGTCGATTTCATGAGTAGCACCGAAAAATTCAAGAATCTGTTGGCCAGCAGCAGTAGCCAACAAATCTTTCCACGCTTTTTCCTGACCAGTAGAATCAGAAACTAGTAACGTTTGTAGTTGCTGAACAGCAACGTCAAAATCAGGTTCGATTTGTGAGAGAGGGGTTCTTTTAAGCGACATCGTTCAGACCTTCTACTGTGAATTGTTGACTGAATTTTGAATCAGTGTTTGCAGCAGGGATAACAAAAGGAAAAGAAATATTAATCACTGAGGTATCCGCATCTAACCTTTCGACTTTTATTTCATTACGGTTAACGCGAATTCTAGGTTCCCATTTTTGCAGAGCCAAGAAAATAACGTTCTTCATATCAACAACCATATTAGGTGTGAAGTTGTCCTGCAAAAAAGCAGGTAATTCACTGCCATACATAGGACGACGATAGCGCGAACGTAGGTAAGTAGTTATAACCATCGAAATACTTTGGTTTATTGCATCTAAACCACGAAGTACAGCAGGCTTGCCATCTTCACCATAGTAAAAGTTAAGATCGGAATAAATTGAATCCAGATAATCATAAGCACCGGGCATAACTGTCTCCTTATGGTGTTATGTAAGGCGGTAAATCAAAGTCAATGTTAAACTCGGTTATCGCAAATTTATAATTCAACGTATTAAAAATATATTCACCTATACCTTGTTTCCCTAAAGGAGTTACTGGCGGAGTAATATCGTTGAATAGCGCGTAGTTAACTGCTTTCTTTACTACCGCGTTCATTTGAGATACTACAGACAAAATATAAGTATCTTCGTCACTAGCTAAATTTGTGAATTTAATTGTGCTCTCGTCTACGTCAGCAGAAGTAAAAATACCTGTGCCCGGACCAGACTCCACCAAATCCTGATAATAGTTACCTAAAGCAATTTTCCCGTCCAACCAAGTTTCAAGATCATTCATATCAAATAGATTTTCAATAGGGAAACCGCTTTCATCAATAGGTGTACCACCTAAATTTCTAGTAGCCCCTAAGTAAGAGTAAAGCGAGTTAACCAACGTATCAAAAACATTAGTACGATCTACTGTTTTATACGCGTCTAAAAGACCATCGTGAATTAGGAAAGCATCGTTAAGAAAAATAATTTCTTCTGGTTGGCCGACGTAAAAAGTTAATGCGTCGTTTCTAAGTGTTGTTAATTTTGTAGCTATGTTTGGATACAGTGAAGTTAACCACGCAGGGATAGCCATTTATTTTTCCTTTAGTTTGAAAATAAAACAGTAGAGCCGATAGTCATAACGTATGGGCCACCACCTAATCCTGTGTCACCTAGTCTATGCAAACCTAAAGCAGTAGAAGTAGAAATAGTAGAACCCATCATAGCAACCGTAGGGTGGCCACAAGTTGAAATACCCGGAGAACCAATTGTTGCTATAGGTAAAGTTTGTGTTAAAGCTACAGGTGAACCAGACATAATAACAGTGTTATACGGAATAGGTGGAAGTGGTAGATGTAACGGACATTGACCCATTCCTGTATCGCCAACTCTACATACTGGAATCATTTTATTTTCCTTATAAAACTAAAAGATTTCCGTTGTTAATACTTACCTGAGCACCATCAATAGTAACCATAGACGTACCATCAATATCCACTGAGGTTTGACCAGTAATGTTTACATTCATAGCATCAGCAGTTACGTCACCAGCCGGTGCAGAAATAGTTGCGCTACCACTGGCTAAGTTAGCAGTTAAATCGCCGGTAACGTCTAAGTTTACATTACCTTTAACTGTACCATTCAAATCACCAGTGGCATGAATAGTTATGTTTCCAGTTTTTTCATCAATAATAAAAAAGTTTTTTCCGTCGTATAACCCGCGCACGTGCGGGTAGTTCGCTTCAAACGGAGTCCCTTTTAAAGTGTCCTTGCTAATTAATTGCGAAGTGTAAACTGGGTTGGATTTGTCACCACGTTCAAAATTAGCTTGAACGTACTGACCAACACGAGGAATATTAATACCGTTGATAAAACAATCCGGACGTGCCCACGGCAAATCACCATTTTTAATTTCGTCGTGGATAAGAGGGAATCGAAGTTGTAGCATTCCACGTTTGTATGGGTCATTATTATTTACTACAAGTGCGCTGAAAGTAATAAGTGCCAGTTGTTCTGGTTTTAGCGAATTAAAATCAATCATGTTACACCTATCAAGTTCAGGGAATTCTGCGTTATGACATCCGCGTTGAAACCTTGGCGCGTTAACTGTAACTTTTCAAAGTATTGATTAGAGCGTATATAAATTGTTTTTGCCGTGATAACGTAACCCCCAGTTAGAATCCTATTCATTTCTACTTTGTTTGCACTCGCAGCAAAGTCAATGTAGTTAGCTACATCAAATAAATCAGCTTTAGTTTCTTCATCCGTAGCTACTATAAGACCTTTACTGAACGTAGAGAGAATTCGCGTGTTTTGATACAAAGCTTGATTGTAGTTAGGATGCGTATTTCCGTTATCAATAGGGCTGAATATAAACTTGGAGCCTTGCAAGTTTTTATTTATGTCGTCATTAACGTTAATAGTGTTTGATTTTACCGGCACGTCAACAGTAGATACAATTTCCGTACTATCAGTGTTTTGAATAAGCATGTGGGATTTATACGCCGACACGTTATTCTGCAAACCCGAAGACGTGTATTCTTTTCTGTCAGCAATACGCACACTGTTTTTAGTATCTTTATTATTGTAGACCATCAAAACTTTCGGGTTTGAAAAATCTACTGTTTCTAAATTAACAAGGCGTAATTTACCAGATAAGGTTACACCTGACACGTAGGCTGATTTTGTAGAGCTATACGCATACTTAGTAATGTCTTTAATAAACGTTGCGCGCTTGGCACCTAATGGATACCACACTTGCGAATCAGCAGTTGGCGATACTTCGTAAGGCATATTGCAATAGTCTGCAATTTCCATGAATACATCACTAACCCTACCTTTATACGAGGACTTTGAATTTTCATTAACGTATTTAATGTTGGAGAAAATAAGGTAGAAAGTGTAGACGTGTGAGTTACCTTCCTGTACACGCTTTACATCAAAGATTCTAAAAGTACGCGTATTATTTTCTTGAGCTTCATCCATCAATTTCCCAGTGGTGATAGAAATAATATCACCGTCAACAACCGGGTTGTCATTAAAAAAATTAACGTTGTCTGTGAGACGAAGCTGTGCACACGGGAATAAAAAAGGATGCGCAGAATGCATAGTAAGTAAGTCAAGTTTCAACAGTTGTAAAGGTAGCTGGACAGAGTTAACCCAAATATCCAGAAATAACCTGTCTTTTATGCTAATCATGTGCGTACCTTTTACCTAAGCGTTACAGAGGAATTTGAATTAACCTGCTTGGTATTAGCTGCACTTAATGCAGATTCCATATCCGATTTAGAAGGTATGCGTAAAACTTTACCAGTAATAATTTCCGCTATCGGATTTACTATGCCATTATACAGCGCCAAAGGCCACCACAAATCATCACGCTTGTAGTATTTCAGAGAGATTAAATCCAACCGACCTTGTTCAAAATTTTGAACAGTATGTATAGTAAGAGCCGGTAAATTTCTAAGCTTGTTTATATATCTAGCGGATAGTAAATCCGGAGTTTCAAAAGTAGAACCATCGTTTTTGCGAACAACTACAACTGGAATAAAGTCTGCTCTCTTATACATAGTTAGCCTCGTTAAACCAAGTCATCCACATTAAGGAGTTCACCAAATAAATATTTTTGCATATCTTCGGCGGTCGGTATCATGGTGGTAGAAAAAGAAACCGTAAGTACCATACGCATAGGGTTTAAATCATAAGCAACGATAGTATCAAAAGATGGTGCAACACTATCAATAACAATGTTATCAATGGTTAAGAAAGAACCTAGTTGTACCGAATAAAATTTATCGTAACTTAATTGTGAACCTAACGCGTTTCTAGCTTGAACCAGTGTCTTCTCAAAAGCTGCCCCAGCCTGTCGGGCTTTAGACGCTTGCTCGTTCTTTTGTGATTCTGGCGTATTAGTACCAGAAGACGTTTCTTGTTCAGAAGTAAACGCGCTAGTTATAGAATCCCAGTTAAAATCAAAACTCAAAGTAGGGCCGGGCGGCGTCAAGAAAATTTTATCTTCTTTTCTCGATGGAAGCACACGGTTAGCAAACTCGGAAAGAATTTCTTTAGGCGTTTTAACGTAAGGTTGACCCTGTACAAAAATATCGTCAGCTAAATCAAATACGATAGGTAGGGAAAAATTAAGGTAACCAGAAGATTCCCATACCCTAAAAGTCATTTCCTTAGTAACACCAGAAATACCAGCAGTTCGCAAGACACTACCTACTGTGTTACCAGAAAATACGTTTCTGTCGAAAATAGCTGAGTACGTGCTAGATAAATCAAACCCAATATTTTCAGGTAGAAAACCTTTAATGACTTTTATATCTTTGCCAACTTCCTGAAAATAAAAAGTAATCATGTAAGGTGATAGATCAGTACTCTGGTATTCTTTCTCAGCAAGTTGAATAGCTTTAGCTACCTGATTTTTAATACTGGATTCTGTACCGTATTCAATATTTGCAGAACCTGTAGCAGACTTGCCGCCTAGAATGGCGTTAGCTATATTCTTTGCTTTAGCATTATCAGAACTTTCTATTTTCTTTCCTAACGCAGACTTAACTGAGTTAGAAGTTTTTGCAACCACACTTTTTACGCTAGATGGCAATTTCATAAATTAACCTCATGCCAATTGACCCAGTACAATTCCGATTAACGCTTCACTATCTTTCGGGTACATAGGAATTTCATCCATATTTGTAATGCCAGTAACAGGACTTTGAATGGGCATATTAGGCGTAATATTATCCTGTGGTGCCATTATATAAGTGTTTGACGTATTCGAGATTGATCTGCCCGGAGTACTGGTAGTTACAGCAGAACTAGGGTGCGAAGTAGTTACAGAAGCTGGTTTAAAACTTCCTACCTTTTTAAGTTTAGCACCGAACAAAGAAAGAATTTCAGCTACAGTACGGGGCTGATTATTTTCGTTAAAGAAAACATTTTTGTTTGCTCTTGCAGCATCAGGAAAAAGTTTTGCACCACTTTCTGTTGGGTTAGCAGAAAGTAATTTCTTGATACCCGCAGAACCTAAGAAATGAGCACCATAAACAGAAGAATAAGTAACTGGTAACCCAGCAGCTTGTAAACTGTTCATATTATCTTTCATAAATAAAGCACCCATAATTGCAGATGCCTGTGGGTTTTCTCTATCGCCCATACCGATGCCGTATTTAGCACCATACTTGGAAACCATGCTAGCCCAAGTTGAATTTATGAATTGGAACAAACCAGTAGCCGATGACGTAGGCGCTTTTGCTTTTGGATTCAAACTGGATTCTTGAACAGCCGTTGAATACAACCACGATTCAGGAACACCGACAGTTTGTGCCGCGTTTTTAATCATACCTACAATTTGGTCAGTAGAATAATCAAAATTACTTCTAGCGCCGTTCCATGCCCACGAGGCAAAGCCAGATATTTGTGATGCAGCATTAGAAGCAAAGTTAGCTGTTTTTTCAATACCTCCAGATACTTGTGACGCAGTGTTAGAAACAAAGTTAGCTGTTTTTTCTATACCCATTGAAGTCTTGTTAACAGCAGAAGAGTAAGTGTCTTTTGCAAAATTAGCAGTACTTTCAATAGCATTAGAAGTAGCGTTACGCACTTTATCATACTTGTCGGTAATGAATGAGAACGCATCTTTTACTTTATTAACTACCCAGTCAATGCCGTCTAAAATTTCTTCTGAATAATTTTCGTATAGCCATTCACCTAGTTTAAACCCAGCGAAACCAGCAGCGGCTAGAAGAGCAACTGGGTTTAAAACTGTAGATAAAAAACCGGGGAGTGCAGCAACTAAAGAAGGTAGCACTCTAAACAGTAGTGAACTTGCCCCGGATAAAAGAGGACTCAAAATCATGCGGCCTAATGTACCACCGATTCTGGCTAAAAGTTTTCCACCGCCAAAAAGAGTTTTGGTTAACAACATTCCAAAACCGCGAGGCGATAAGTATTTTGCAAAGCCTAAAATTTTTGTTAACTTGCTACCTAGTATTTTCGACATAAAAGAAGAAAGCCAGCTTTTTTGCTCTTTGACTACTTCTTTGCCCTTCCTATCTGCGATTAATTTTTCACGCTTTTCTCGTATAGCTTTTTTGCGGTCTTCCAGTTCTTCTTCTTGTTCTTCTTCTGTAATAAGGGTAATAATTTTTTCTGCTTTTTCTTTTGTTTCTTTAGCGTCTTTAGATGTTTCTTCTACTTGTTCGCGCAGTTGGTCTGCTGCTAAGTCACCTTGGCTTTTTTTCGCTTTCTTCCCAAAAGCTAATTTAGCTACCCCTCTAGTAAGTAGCCTTTCAAATCCACCCGATATATTAAATACATCATCAGCAACTTCACCCAGAGGCCCAAGCAAACCAGTCAGCACAGTTTTAGCGCCAGCCCCTACCGCACCAGAACGTTGGAGAGGGTTTGCGTAGATAGCCTCAAACCTCTCTAACTTCTTTTCCAGTTTTTTCATCTGGTCAGCGTCAACGGTATTTTTCAAAGTAGAAAACAAGTCATCAATTTCTACCAATTTATAATCAGTACTTTCTTGAAGTTCTTTTATTTGCTTTGTTACTTTAGCTAAATTTGCAGTATTACTTAAACCTTTAGCAGACAACGATTGCTTTTTCTTATAATCTTCAGTAACAGCTTGCAGTAAAGTAGCAGAAGCTTTCAATAAGTCTTTCAGTTTTTTATTGCTCTGAATACGAGAATTTTCTAATTCAATATCTTTAGTAAGAGATTTCTTTAACTGTTCATAATTCGGATTAGTTTTTTCCAGCATTTCCAATTTAACTTTCAAACTGGAAATTGCTCTCTCCGATTCCTGAATAGCTAAGTCTACGGTATCCCTAGAAGAGTTACTACGCGCTACACTTCTACGAGTACGCGAAGATAAATCATCCGTGCTATCGAGTAGAGAACTGAATAAATCCGAACCTCTACCGCCACGGCGTATTGTGGGTTTTCTAGCCATAGTAACCTCTAGAGTTAACGTCGCATCATTTTAGCCAGCATTGCATTAAATTGTTCAGATTGTTTCTTTTCGTGTTCAGCTTTATCCTGCAAGTCTTTATCCAACTTTCTAGCTTTAAAGCAGAACTCTTTATACTCAGTCGTATTTTTATCAATGATTATATGCATGTGCATATTCATTAAGTATATTTGGTCTTCAATACTTTCGTTAGTGACTTTAGGAAAGAAAGTCGAGCGCAGAAAAAGCAACATTCGTCGCTAATTCTGCGCTACACACCTCACATACATGCTTAACAGTTTCAGTTACACCGATGTTTTCATCAAGGTATTCAACGTACTCTTGCATTTTTTTCAATGCAGCTTGAGTAAGCCTTTCGTTATTTATTAACGAATTAGTACGCTGCTTTAAGTTATCACCGTGTTTAGGTGACATATAACTAGCAAGCAACGACGTTTTCAAAATTTGATCCATACCTAACAAACCGAGAATTTCTCTTTGAACTTCGGCAGGCACATTTTCTTGGTCCATCTTATCTGCGTTTTCACCGAGCACTTTTTTCTTTACCAACTCAGTACGGTGATCGAGAACTTTGGAATATTCCATCTGTGTTTGAACGGTTTGAATATCCATAGTAATGCCACACATTTCCTCAATGTCAGATTGAAGAAACTGAATGTGCTTGAAAATATCTTCGTCAACGTGTCTTTCGTCAAAAGAAGAGGAAGCTAATTCAACAGTCTGAATAAGAGTTTCCGCTTTTACTATTTTATTTTCTACTTTCTCAATGTGGTCTAGAGACTCACAAATAAAGTCCGCTTGGTAGGATTCCAAGAAAGTAGAATTAATGCGCAGCCAGTAAAGAATACCTTCAAAGTCTTTTTGCGGTAATTTCTTAATGTCTACGTTTTCATAAACAGTGTTAGAGATAACTTCAACAAAAGAATCAAAGTCATCCATCTGAACAGCGTTGGAAATTTTCAGAATATCCGCAATAAATAAAGGACGTAAATGCAGCTTATCCTCAATGCCGTGGGAAAAGATACCAGCCGACCATAAAGGGACTGCAATATAGTTACTGGGAATCCTTTCTTGTTCGGTAGTTACATCGTTAACTTCTGGCGTTTCAATAACACCAGCGTCTTGTTTGTTATCCTCAATAACGTTACCGGAAGTGTCTTTAACTATAGTGCGTTTTTGAATACGTGGGCGAATTTTTGGTTGTGACATAATAACCTCTAGTTGTCGGGTAAAAACCTAATTACACTTTACAGTTTATGGGCGTTCAATGCGTAGTAATTTTTTGGTGATGGACTTTGGATTTTTGAATATAGTGCCCAAGGTAACTTCGTCTTTTGACGCTGTTTCAAAAGGTACATCCACACCAGTACGCGCAGGTTTAGAAAGAGACGTATAAGTACGGTCAGCAGTGTAAACGGGAATTATTCGGTTACAACGAAACTCTTGCATAATCTTTACCGGGTCACTGGAAGTTCCGTTAAATTGTGGAGTAACGCCGCCAACAGGAAAAGAACCCAGCATAATGAAAAACATCGACACGTAGTTTCTGGAATCAATTACAGCAATTGCAATTGGCTTCTTATACACAGAAGGTAAATTATATAAACGAGTTTTGTAATTCATTATTAGTTCGCGCCATGTATCACAGTAACGCGTAGAATTTAAATGATGGTCTTCATACAGAGTTAACGAGAACGCACCATTGTCGGAAAACATTGGGTAAGGTACTTGAAAACCACCACGGAAAACCTGAGTGTCAGTAAACGAAGGCAGCGTAATGTCTACGTTTTCTGAGTAGTAATTAAAGATGCTCTGAAACTCTTGAGTATCTTGCATACCTGTTGCATTTTCTAATGGCGGTAAAAATACTCTGTATGAATAACCTAACTGAGGGTCAGCCCTTTTTCTAAGCTTGGCAAGTAGCGAAGTGTATTCAACATCACCAACAGATAACACAGAAGTTTGTGGCTCTGCGCTATCTTTATTCAGCAAGTCTTTTACTAAAGAGTTTGTGCTAGTACCAAAAATACCGTCAATTGCTTTGGTAGCTAAGTTAGCTACAGAACCTTTAGCTTTTTTACCATAGCGAATAATGTCATCAATATCTTGCGCGTTTTCTTCGCCCACTACACCAGAAACAACGTTACGTGAAGTATTTAAAGTAGCTTCTTCTAATAAAAATTTAGCGTCATCTTTTAGAACGTCAGTTTGTTTAGTAATAAAATCAATACGATCTTCTACGCCGCCTTGCCGAATAATAACATCGGTAGCAGATTCACCGTCGTATCCGTAACCAACATTGGAAACACGTATTGAATTACTTTCAGTTACTGACCTGAGTTTTCTAGTCATAGTCTAAACCTCGAAAAGAAATAAAAAAGGCCAGACGAAACCATTCCGTTCCGCCTAGCCCTTTTCCCTACCGAAAGTATTACAGGTCAACGTGGTAATCAAATGACAAACCAGTTGAATATTCGATAGGGGTGGAATCACCAGAAGTAGTGGGTGAATCCAATTGCTTAAAGAACGCACCGAAATGTCGAACTACACGCACAACATTATTTCGGTCATCATAGAGAATTACGTCAGCAATAAATTCGTAGTTCTCTTTATACTCACCAGTATTAGTTCGTGCGTTACGACAGAATTCCATAAGAGCACGAACATTATCACGTACTGCCATATCACGAGTTTCAAAAAACTGAGCAGGTAAATTACCTTCCCAAATCGGTCGGCCTGCATAACGTAAATCAACACCGTGAGCGTTAATAGTTACGTCTTCCAAACTCATACCAGAAATTTGAGTAGAGCGACAACGCAGTTTAAGTGCGAGGGCATTACCTACAGGTAAATTAGAAAGAATTAAATCAAATTTATAACTTTGAAGCGGGTCAGGCAAACCACGCATATCTTGCAGAGAAGTCTTAGCCATGATTCATTACTCCTATTATGCCGCTTCACTTTGTACGATTTCTTCAAACGACACACCTTCTTTCGTTACATAGGTATGCAGTTCGATTTCTCGCACTGGTATGTTTGGCGTGACAGCAATTTTATATTTGCGGATACCTTGAATTGCAAGGTCTGGAGTATTACCAGCTTCATTACCAACAAATACTTGGTAAGCACTGATCGCACCACGATTCTGCATTAATTGAAGAATTGAATTAATTGCAGCTTCCATATCGCTATCAAGTAATTCATTCGGCAAGTCTTGCAGTTTAGTAATTGCAAAGGCGGCAATAGACAATTCAATTGCGTCAATAAGACGCGATACACTCATATAAGAGAAAGCGGTAAGTGTAGTTTGCAAAGTAAGCTGGTCACGAATAGTCAGACCATAACCACGAATATTTGCAATCGGGTTAAGCTGCGCATTTGCAAACGCATTAAGTTCTTGTGGTGTATAAGTTTGCGTAACACCACGAACACCCGGAATGTCGTTAATAACACCACGCTTAACACCTGCCGTAGCATTATAAATTCCAAAACGGTTATCGTTACGTGCAAGCAAAGCACCAGTAATAATATCAGCAGGTACGTCAAGAATTTCAGAAGAATAACTATCGTAGTATTCAATATGCGGGAAATGAACTTCACCACGACGTGTATTCATACCTAAAAGAAGAGTACGCCAAGTAATTGCTTTTGTACCTTCTTCATATTCTTGCGGCATACCGCCAATAAAGTGTGCGTCATTTCTTGTGGTACACATTGCACCCAACGCTTGTAAAAATGCAATCGTATTACGACCGCCAGACATAAACATAGATACTTCGTATTCATCCGGGTTAGAATATTTATCCAAACCCGCAATAAATGCGGCGTCATCCAAGTTTGCGTAGGACGAACCATCTGCACCGTGCGTGAATTTAACACGCGGGGTAGTGTAGAAATATTTTTGATCGGCAGTAAACGAACCAGCAGCTTTAAAGATACGAATTTGTTGCGAACCTAAAACTTCATCGTTAACAACTTCTTCGATACCTGTTTGCTGATTTTGCGAATCTACGCCTGCGTCGTAAGTAACTACGAAAGATTCAATAGGTTGGCTGTTATTAACACGTGGGTCATAAATTTCCAAAGTAAATTCTTTAGTTTTGGTATAAACACTACCCACACCATTTACATTTAATTTCTGATCGCCAGAATCCAGAATCAACGTAGTTGTGTTGTCTTGTTCATATTGACCAACATCAATAAAGGTAAGTGTCGTTGCAGACGAACCAGCTTGAGGGAGAGTCGTGTACAGTTCGTAAATATCTGGGCCAGTACCCGTAGAAACAGCCGCATTAAATCTGCGGAAAACCATGTAACCAGTAGCGGCTTCAACTTTCGAGAAAGAAAATTGAATTGCGTTATCATTAGGATCACCAGTTAAATCAACTTGCAGTTCATTGGCTTCAACTGCTTTAGTTGCGCCCAAAGCATTTACAGCGAGAACTGCATACTGGTAATAACCGTCAACCAGAATAGAATCAGCATCATTAATAAACGCAGAATTAGTGGTAATAGTTACGTCACGCATATTGCCAGAAACAATACGCATTTCATAATTATTGTAGTCTGCGCCCGGACCAATTCCGTAGGCTAAAAGCATCGGGGTATAACCCGTTGTTAAAGTAGCAGTGCCATCCCAACTTTCAGGATTTTTAACACTGGCAAAAGAAGCGTCTGGTGCGTCACTTAATTTAGTAGCATCAGTAAGATGCTGACCAATTACTGCATTAGCATAACGGTAAGCACCACCAACAATACGCTGAAAATGAACTGGTGTATTTTGTCTAAGAACAAGAGAAGCACCAATACCAGAATATCCGTAAGAGCGATAATCCGGTTTGCCAGTTACTTGTTCAAAATTTTCAACACCTAAAAAGGTCATTGGTTTATCAATACGGCCACGCTTTGACGCACCTACATAAGCATAATAGTTTGCCGTACCAAAAGACGCTACATTAGTTCGGTCATAGGTATAACGGTATACACCGGAACGACGCCTCATTTCTTACCTCCAGAATTTTGATGCTTAGAATCTTTAGTATCAGGTTTAACTAAATCGACAGGTGTTTCCTCTTTTACAGCAATTTCTTGCGAGGCGACTTTTTTCTGTGCAGCTTTTTGTTCAACGATAGTAACAATGCTGGGCTTTGAAATAATTTTCGCAGAGTCTGGAAAATCAGCAGTCTGCCGTGGCGGTATATGGAAATCTTTTTTAGCCCCGTTTACTTGTACAGTAACTATGGCGCTTTTTTTCTTGGAACTGTTATATAGGTTAATCATTAGTTCACCTTTCCAGTAGACTCTGTTTCGGATTTTTTTGTCAAAGAGTGTGGGGATTTTTTATCCTTTACTTTTACTCTAGGGTTACCAAGACCTATTGGCAAAGTTTGCATTAAATTCTCAGTAAACTGCGCACTACATTCTGATACTTCTTTTTTCCACTTTGGGCCTAAATGTTGACTATAAAAATATTCTCTAGCCAACAGAAGAACCAGACCGTGCGTAATAACAGTACCTAAGCCAATAGCGTATTGAAAATCCGCTCCGATAATTTTCACTGCTTGAGAAAAAAATACGATGGACGTGATTACTAACTGTATTTTAATAAAATAGTCACGAAGGGATAACTTAATTCCCTTCGGACTATCATCTATTTTATCTAACGCAATATAAACAATACCTAAGCACTGCATGAAATCGACAATATTAAAAAACATATTCATGGTTTATCTCCATCAATAGATTTTTTGCCGCCAATAACTGCTTGTACTCTTCGCAGAAAAATCGGTATGGTAGTAATGGCGCATAGACCAATCAAAAATGCAATACCGCCACTAGTCTCTGGTGACAGGTCAGTTTTCCAACTGAACTTTATGTACGCAGTAATTAACGGAGTTAAATAACCAGCGCACAATACACCAACGGCAAGTGATGATAATATTTGCAGTTTGGTAAGTTTATTCTCTACCATAAAGATGTATACAACACCGCCAAAGAATCCGGCAATTATTGAACCATATTTAAAACCTAGTAATTCATTCATATTTTTTCCTCAAGATTTCTGTGCGCTTCCAGTGGCTAAGATTCTTTATTCTTTCCACAGAAAATACAGAGAGGTTAAATAAGGTTATTTAGTAGAAATTAAGATAAGACGGCTAACACCTTCCCCAAATAGATATGGTGTGTATTTGTTTATTAAATTAGTGGGGACTAGTGAATCATAAAATGTAAAGTGTTGTACTGTTTTCACTATGCTTTAACTTAAATTAACAGGAGAAATACTTAATGAATAGTTCTATGCAACCAGTGTCAAAATTCAATTTTAGTGAAGCACCTTTTGAAAACCAGTATAAGGCGTTGCTTAATTGGATTATGCAACTAAACTGGTACAAAATTAAAGAACAAGAAACTCGTCAAGACAGAACAGGTACAGGTACTTATTCCGTATTTAATGCCAACAATATTGTGCATGAATTAGTTGACCCGGAAACTGGTAAATATTGGATTCCTTTGTTGTCGAGTAAATACGTCCACCTGCCTGCTATTATTCATGAATTAATTTGGATGCTTTCTGGTAGTGACCGTCTGGAATATTTGAAAGCAAATAACGTTCGTATTTGGGATGAATGGGTATTACCGGGAACAGAAGTTAAAAATGAAAAAGGTGAATTAATTGGCGGTAGCCTTGGCCCCGTTTATGGAAAGCAATGGCGCTTTTGGGGAGAGGAAGAAATCGACCAAGTTGCGAAAATGGAAAATACTCTTCGTAATAATCCTTTTTCTCGTCGAAATATTATTACTGCATGGAATGTTTCTCACATTGAACAAATGGCATTGCCACCGTGTCACACACTTTCGCAATGGTATGTTCGTGAAGAAAACGGTGAGCGGTATCTTGATTGCAAGCTTTATGCGCGTTCGCAAGATTTATTTTTAGGTACGCCATTTAATATGGCCTTTTATTCTATCTGGACAATTGCACTGGCTATTTTGCATGGCATGAAACCGGGTAGGTATATTCATGTATTTGGTGACGCTCATATTTATGCTAACCATATCGAGCAAGTAAAAGAATACTTGAATGATAAAACACCGGCTCAAAAAGTATTTCTTGATCTGGATATTTCTGGTGATAATAAACAACGTTTGTTGGAAATTGCACACGCTGACCACGGTCGCCAATATATTAGTTGTATTGATTTGAGTTATTCAGATTTCAAACTGGAAGGCTGGGATGATTATAAAGGAAAGACCAAACGTATTGCCGCACAGGTTAGTGTGTAAAATGGACACGACGCACGAAGCTAACGTAAAGAAATTTTTTGAAGAAAACCCTGAGTTTGAAAAAGTGGAATTACCGACCAAGTATTTTAGTGCAAGCTTCACACTTAGTAGGGAAGAAGTATTTGTAGCAGAGAAGTTAATGAACGGAATAATCAATGGAGGTAATAAATGAGAACCTTAGAGAATCATTTTGATAACGAAATTCAGATTTTACAAAATAAACGTGAAGAGAACTGCGATGTATTAAGTGAAGAAAATTGTGACACTCTCTATATTTGTAAGAAGTACAGAGAGCATATTTTAAAAATTGCTGAGGACACCTGTACTAAAGGTGGTTACAGTGGATGCGGTATTCAATTTGTGTTTGGTGCGTTGCGGGGACTTACTCTGAAAAAGGTGTTGGAAAAAGACATAGCACCTGACAGTATCCTTCGGGATTGTTTTGATAGTGTTTATGCGCTAGCACAAACTAAGTTTATGAACGAAGATGTATTCAAACATACTATTGAAGTTACCGTTAAAGTTTGTAACCGGAAGCCATTGAGCGAGTTAACTTATGACGACGACGAGTTCTATTTAGCGGAAGTCCAATTTCAAAAGGGGGATTTTGAATATTATATCAATAAAAGAAACTCGCAAGTATTTATGCGAAAGTATCCAGACGGAACTAAGATAGTTAACGTTATCGGACGTTACTTATTTAGAAATCCTGAAGGCTTTGATATTGACAGGTTTTTCTACGTTAACTTTTTGAAAGGCGGGTACTGTCGAGTAGTAGACTACGAAAATAAAGAACAACCGAAAAAGCCCATTACTTTTTTTAACGATTATGTATTACACAGCGGGGAAGAAATATACGCTAGAATTAAAGACATTAATGACGCGTTGTATGACCCAACCGTTAAAGGTGAAGCTAGATCATTATTATTTTTTGAATTGAACGAATTAGAAGATGAATACCAAAAGAACTTTGGTGTACTCTACGACTTAATTGAAAGTCTCGCAGAAAGTGTTAACTATATGCATCACTTGTTTTACCCGGTAAACGAACAAGATGAATATATACCTGTTAAAGATGAAAAGAAGTTAATAGAAGACGGGCGAAAACAATTACAATACATAATTAGTCATTTTCACAGGTTTCATAGAGAACACGGCATTACTAACCAGTAAAGAAAAAGCCCGGTCAGACGTTAATCTGCCGGGCTTTTTTTATTGCTCAGTTTTCATAGTTTCAATCATTTCATCAATTTGACTGTCTAACGTATTTTCAGGCATAACAGGCTCGAAGTCTTCTGCGTCTTCATCGTATTCAAGAATTACCGGGCGTTGTTTGTTGTCTTCCATATTAAGCCACCTGTTTAACCAGTGAATCAAAAATTGCGTTATCAATATAAGTTTTCAAAGCTTCGGATGGATTATTACCTAACTTCTTAGCCGCAGTTTCTGCTGCTCTCTTGATAACAGCTTTGAGTTCTTTTTGATTTTTAGCTTCTGATACATCCACAACTTTCTTTGCCGTATTAGTAGCTACAATAGATCGAATGTCGTGTACCTTATCTCCGCCATAATTTTTCCACGCTTTCCGTATAGTATCTACAGATACGTTAAAGACTTTCTCGTTGTCTTTTTTGTGTTTGAAAAAAGAAGCAATGAGTTTATCTTTAACAACGTGGTGTTGCGGAATTTCTTTTTTACCTAAGAATTTAAATGTAACGGTATCACCGTTAACACTTATGTGTTGCCCTTCTAGAGAAGACGCACCGTAAGTTTTAACTTCACCAGCGCCTTGTTTGTCACCAATGCGAAAACCTGTTTTGGAAATAAGGTATAAAACTTTAGCAGCTTCATCACCGTTAGCAGCGTCTTTCTTCAATTTATTTTGAATCTTCGGAAAGTTAGCAGCCATTTCACGTAGTTTTTCGTGCTTCTCTTTAATCTTCGCATCCCTATGAGCAGCCGTTTCGATACGCTGCTTCCTTCCTTTTGAATCAATACCTGTAGCAATAATACCCGTGTCTTTTTGACCTTCTTTACCGTGGTAAACAATATTAGTCCAAGCTGGCGGAATAGCTACACCATCTTCTTTCGCTTTCATTAAAGTTGCGTAGTCTTCCGGAGTTTTATCTTCTTTCAAAGATTTTATTTTATCTCTGTAGTGACTATTTTTGTGGTTACGCACGTATTCTAACTGTGCTTGTCTAGTTAGAGAATCCCACCAACTTTGTGATTTTTTAGAAACAGCGAGTTCAATAATTGGTTTCATTTTATATTTCCCATTGAATAACTATTTCAATACGGTTGCCATTAGTACCTTCACTAGACGTAAACGTTCTAGACTGACCAACATAAACAGGCACATCAATGTGTTCGTAAATATCAGAACGTTCCAACATAACACCGTAGTTAGGGAAAGTTCCGTTTACCCATCCTTGAACCAGAGAAATTAAACCAGCGCCTGTAAATTCGTACCAAACACCTGTAGCAACGTTAACCCCTAAAGTAGTTACTGCGTTAACATCAATGTCGTCACTACTTCTAGCACCACCAAAAGACCACGCATTCCCACTTGAGTATTGATTCCACGTTGCTTCAAGTGGAATCCAGTTTCTTTTTAAACGGTACAAACCTATGGTATAAGAACTATCTCCATTAGCAGAAGGAGTAGCTGTTCTACCACGTATTTTTACATCAAGAATAGTAGCGCCTGCTGGAATATTTGAAAGGTCAAATTTTAAAAGACCGTTTCCAATATCTCCGGCAGCCCATTTAAAAATACTCAAAGCTACATCAGTAGAATAATTGGCGTTAGGATTATTTTGTTGAATACGTGTATCGAATACACCGTTAAAGTATCTGTCGTATTCGCCAGAATAATTAATGTTAGCTTCTAAACTTTCAGTTATTACGTCTGTAGTTTGAACTGGAATATGTGTTGAATCGTTTGCTGTACCATGGTGAAGTAGCAACATAATTATTTACTCTCAAGCGAAGTCACCGGAAGTAACTACTGTCGTCTCGTCTTCCACATAGAAAGTGCTTACTTTTGAAGAATCATTAGTAACAGTACCTGCACCAATAACATTCATACCTGAATCAGGGAACGGGGCAATAGTAATTTGTGCAATGTTTTTATTTCTACACCCCGCTTCTAAACCCGGAGTAATACCATCTGGAACGTATATAATTGCAGAAGTTTCTTCATTAAATAAAAGGACGTGGCCTGCATTAGCGTTGCTAAGTACGTGTGGTGAAGTAACTGGAGTAATTCCTAAATAACCTTTAGGAATTTCTTCATCTGACGAGTCAGTTACTTCTATAATTAAAAGAAAGTTAGAGGCCGCAGCCTCTAACATTTCTTCTGTAACGGTTTTTAATTCTCTGGTTTGCGCTGGCTGCCAAAAAACTCCATCGAATTCTACAATACCATTAGTTAAATTTGAAACTTTGAATGCCATATTATTTTCCTTTATACAATTGGTTCAGGCATGTGGGAATAACTACCAACCCAACGACCATAAGTTGCAATAAAATCAAGTTCAAAAACAGCGGTTGAATACTGTGTACTCAAAACCACTGGGTTTAAAGGACCAGTGAAAGTAATTTCGTTAGCTGCACCCATCTTAACAATTTTTACGTAACCCGGTTCAAAACCACTGTTATTAACTAGATTAGAGGTAACGTCAAATACAACGTTAACGTTACCAATATTTTCATTTATGTACAGAACTTTTCCTAAGTGCTCTTCTGTAATATTAAGCGTAGTAATGTTACTTATAAACAGCCTGTTGTCAGCGGGTTCAACAGACACACCATGAACATTTATATAACTACCGTATGCAGATATACCGGCAGGCAACCTTTTCTTAAAATTACTAGTAGAAATAAGTTTTCCGAAAGAACTTGTGTAATGAGTACCACGAATAGCGGAATTCCAACTAACCATGTGTAACTGACAAGAAGGTGACATCAAAGCAAGGTTATTCGGTGTTGAGGACGCAACGTGTTTTTGTGATGGAAAAATACCTTTAATTATACATTTAGTATTTGAATAAGCCATGGTAACAAGTGGGTTGCCGTCAGACTTCCATTGCATAGGGTGCGCAGAAGTCGAACAGTCTACAATAACGGTACTATAACCTACATGCACTTGAGCTAGATGAGGAACTGACACGTTATTTTGAGTTTCACGAAAAGCAATAGAGAAAGTTTCGTTAGTAACTGTACCAGAAGTTTTTCCGTAAATCATTAGTGTAAAGTTATCCGGGGCACCCGAACCTGTGTTATCAAAATAAATGTTGTATGCACCAGACCCGTTATACTGGTGTTTAATGCTAAGTATGCCGTCTGTTCTAGTAGAATAAATAGTTTGTGTATTGGTGTTGTTTGCACCTAAGTTAAGTTCTCTATCAGTTTTGATTGTAGAAACGTACACTGTGTTATCAGACCAACCAAAATTAGAATTCGGGTTAGCTGGTTTCTGGTTAGATTCAATAAAACAAAAAGGCATCTGACAACTTAAAATAGTTTCACCAATATTAAAGTCGTTGGTTACTAAAGAAGACCCTATTGTTCCTAGTCCTGTAGTAAATTTAACGTTGCTAGTAGAAAGAAAAGCGTTTGAAACGGTAGACTGGTCAGTAAAAGTTCCTAAAAAGCCACCAAACGAACTTTGAATAATACTGAATAAGTAACCACCATCTAAATTTACGTTACAACCAGTACCTTCTGCTTGAATATATACGTTAGGTAGGTCTTCGCCAAGTATAGAAACTTCGTCAGCACCTGTTAAAGTATGGCCTTCTGAAATAAGGATTATGAATTGAGCCTTGTTTACTGAAATAAATTTTCTTGCTTCATTAAGCGCCATGTTAATATTAGCAAAGTCTTCTGGCACTCTGACTGTTCTACTATTAGTTAAAATATTAGTGGGCAGTTTAAAAAGATTTTCTGGGGAGTTGTCTACATATAGAATAACGTCATTAGTCGCGTAGGTAGCCGTCTTATAAGTTCCACCAGCAGTTACACGGAAAACATCACCAACTACCGCACCTTGAGGTAACACGGTTACATTTACTGCAATAGGGGTCATACCTGTAACATCAATGTTTCCTAAGTTTTGAGTATCAATAGAAATTGCAAATTCAAAAGCACCTGTTCCAGAAGACACCATAAGGGTGCCGCCCGCGTAAATTCTAAAACCTGATATATCAGGAACAGAAGTAATAACAGTAGAAACATTTTGGCCGCCTTGCGTAATAGCCCCGATTGTATTTGTAGTGTTGTCAATATATACAGCAAACCAATCGTTAACATTCATGGGAGCCGACGCTAACAAATTTTGAGTTGTCACGTCTCTAATTTCTAATTGTTGGTTAACCATAGAGTAACCAACAAAAGCACCCACGGGTATAGTATCAAAAGACATTACACCGAAACCAATAAAATCCATACCCGCAACAAAAGTTCCAGACGCGGAATTTACTCTACCAAGCATCCATTTAGGACCACCAAAATTACAGTTGTCTGCAATTTTAGCAAGAGAATAAGATGGTGCTGCATTACCTATAGAAGAATTAGAAATAGTAGAAGGTGTAATAGTAGATGGTGCAGTAGGAATAGGAATTTCGCCAGAGGGAACTTCTGTTAGTACTGGCGGCTGTGGAACTACAGAAGTTTGCATGTTCCAATCAACAATATTTACGCCACCACCTGAACTTGCTTTTGGAAATAAAGTCTCACGTGAAATCATTTTAGTTACCTCTAAAATTCTTAGGCAATAGTTTCCACTACCAAACCCTGAGTTTCACCCGTGTAAATAAATTGTACGGATTCATATTGAGTATTAGACGAATAACCACCTACATCACCATATACTGTTCTAGGTGTGGTGATGAACGTAAATCCATTAACATTGTAGTTACCAGCTAAATCAATAAATGCAATTCTTGTTTCGCCCGCTACTAATTGTACTGCCGGGTCTAACGTAACTTGAACAGGACCGCTAGTAGTGTCAATAAAATATCCAGAAAATTCGGCTAACGAAACAATTGTAGTGTTTGCTGTAATAGGGGTGGGGTTAAAAACAATCCCAGCTCCACCAGAACCACCACCAGCAAAAGAGTTTACTGATACTTTATTTTCAGAAGCGTCATAAACAATAAGAACAGTTAAACCTTTTGTGTTAAACGTAGTTCTAAAAACACCACCGCCAATATCAACAGCACCTTCTAGCGTGTAAGTTGCTAAAGGCGGAATTTCTAATTGGAAATTATAAGTATCCCAGTTATCTGATTGGTCAGTAAACATTACTGACTGTCCGTCAGTGAAAGTTTCCGGAAGTGTACCAATAATTGCAGAAGAAGAATTTACTCGGTAACGTTTAACATTATCTAAAAGAGGGTTAACATTAAAATCCGTTTGAACTTCTTCCCAAGTAAACCCAGTACGCAAATCGTCAATTTGTTGCTGCAATGCATTAATGTCAGAATTGTGGTTAACGGTTAAAACATAAACTGGGTGTGGATTTGCTGCATTTAAATGGTCAGTCATTGAAGCGTCAGCAGCATTAGAACCGGCAAGTCTCCAATCAGTATTTAGCGGGCCTATTTTTTCATAACGAAGTTTTGACGTTGTATTGTAATAAAAAATAGCTTCTGGGGCAGCTACACCCGGTGCTTGAGTTGGGTCTACTGTTCCTTTGAGCAAAATATTACGCAAAGGTAATTCTGCTTCCATTAAGTTGTTCAAAGCTTCTTGGGCTTCTGCTACTTTCTCTAAAGTTGTCATTTTTTTCTCCGAGTATAATTAAGCTAATTCGCCCACAGATAACTGCAAAGTGCCGGATGCGTTTGACTGAGTAATGTTATCGTCAAGATACATAATATGGTCACCATTTACATTAGGTGTCCCGTCTGAATTACAAATACGGTAAAGACCTACAGCAGAATTTGAAGGTGCACTTACTTGATCGTTAACCAAATATTCCAAACCTAAATTTTGTACTCTTACGTTAGCTAACGTAGTTACCGTAAAACCTAACGGAGCAATTCTGGAAAACGCAGCAAAAGGTATTAAACTCATAGGAACTAAATACTCCACCAAGTCAGCAATATCAATGTAGGTAATAGTAAGACGTGCAGAAGCCGTACTATTATTTGTAATCACTACATCTGTTATAGGGCAGGTTAAAACGAAAGTAGCTTGGTCAGGGAATACTGTTTTTTGTGACATGCCATTAATAATACCTTCGATGTAGACAGGCTTATTGGAAGACACCACAAGCATAGTAACTGTGTTTAAATGAGATAAGTCTAAAATACCGCCAACTGGTAAAGTATGTGTATTAGTAGAAAGCGTTTCATTTTCACCGACAGCTTTTGCGTTTCTTACATTATGAATTTGGAAATTCTGGTTACGTACTACTTTATTAAGTTTTAAATCCAAAGCAACAAAGTCACCCATAGTCATTCACCTGTGTCTTCTTCGTAGTCTACAGTTATTGAAAAATCCGGGTACATTACTGTTAACTGACTTCCCGTAATTTCGTTTGCATTACTTACTACATGGCCATCAATTACGATAGACGTTATTCTAGGTTCGGTTATCAAATCATTTTCTGCAAAGGGTTTGGCTGAATATCCATAGACTGCCATACTTATAGGAACTGCAAAAATATTTTGCTGTTCTGGTGAATTATCTTGTTCTGGATATTGTACATTCCCGGTAAGAATAGATACCCGAATGTCTAAAGGAAACAAATTACCAATTCTTACTGTGTAAGATAAAGCACCCGTATGTTTAGCTTCCCTTACTAAAGACACAAAGTCTTTTACTTGATTCAAATCGTCAGAATAAAAAGTCATTGTTACCCTGCACATTTCTGGTAACACTTTCATTTTAATATTTACAGAGTCGGTCTGAGTGATAGTAAATAACTGTCTAGATAAAGTGGAACCAGAATAACCTGCATCCCAATCGTCAGCTTCTTCGTATTTTAAAAATAGATATGGATAAGTAATACCGTCTGACCCGCATAATTCTTGAAAAGCGTTGTCTTTCATAAAGTCGTTAGACCAAATAATTGCGGTCTTTAACTTAACACCCGGCTTGAATTTCTCTAACTGAGAAAAATATTTCTGCACTTTTTTTAATAACGCAGCAGAAATAATATCAGTTAGCCTTTGTAATGGCGCGTATTGGTGAGTCGTCGAGCCAGTCATAAATACACTCGCTGTTGGATAATTCTACTTAAAATTAGTCAAAATTAGTGAAGCTGGAAAAACAAAAAAGCCCAGCGGATTTCTCCAACTGGGCTTTTTTATATACTGATTAAATCAGCCTTTTTTCAGCCTGAGCATATTACGTTCAGCACGAGAAAGTTTAGGGGCAGCAGTTTCCTGCTCTTCCTCACTTTCCTGTTCCTCTTCGCTTTCTGACTCAGTTTCTAATTGAGCAAGAATTTCAGAGTATTTATCTCCGAAACCTGCCGTTTCCAAATCATCTGAATTTTCAGTTTCCATTTCAGATTCTTCGGAATCTTCATCAGTAGCCGCTTTAATTTTATCGCGGGTTTTTTTACTAATCTCAAATTGCTGGTCACTTTCCGACTCAAATTCCTCGGATTCTTCTTCTGCGGCAGTTTCTTCACCATCAGATTCAAAATCCAATTCTTCAATTTCGTCGATAGCAGTTTGAGATAAACCAACATTATCGTCAGCGGTTTCTTCGTCGAAGTCTTCAAATTCAACGTCCATTGACGCATCGTTAGCCATTGCTAAAGTAGCAATTGCAGTATCGAAATCTTCACATTCACTAGCAGCCGTTAAAGCGGTAAGGGCTTTTTTCTTATCACCCTTAGCGGAATAACAGGATGCCATAATGATAAAATCGAGGGATGAAAGCCGCGATTTTCTTTTAGACATTCTGTTTCTCCTCTCTGTTGAAAAATAAGGAGACAACTAAAAGTTGTCTCCCCACTTTACAGTAACCGTGTAATTAAACGCGGCGACCTTTTGCAACAGAGCGGCTGTTACCGATAACAGCAGAGAAGAGTTCAGACAGTACCCAACCACGGCCATTTTTCTGTTCGATAGAAATATCAATCGGAGCAGAAGTAATACCACCACGGTCAGTATAAACACCGTGAGTAACCGGATCGGAAATTACGTAGAATTCACCACGGCTCAGAACTTTATGTTGCGGGTGACGATAAGCATCGGACATTACGGACATGCCGTAAATTACACCGAGTTTACCAGTCATCAGCAATTCGTGCTGAGATACCGGGTCAATTACGTTAGCAACTTGCTGGCTGCTTGCAAATTCTTCACGCAGGTCAGAAGACATGAACAGGTTTTGAGTGTTCAGGTTCCAGCGCGAAACTTGTGAAGCTACAGAAGTAATAGATGCAAGAGTAAATGCACCAGTTACCAAAGTAAGATCGTTGCCGTTGAAAGAACCAATAGTGGCTTCTGCCATCAGACGCCACAGGCGGTCTTCGGCAACCATCATTGCTTCTTGTGCTTCAATAAATTTCTCTTCCAGTACGTCATCAATAGACTGTTGAATTTCACGCTCTTCGATAAACGGACGAGCGATAATATCCATTTCAGACGGGAAGAAAACTTTATCACGTACAATTTGCGTTTCAACTTTCGTCGGCGAACCAGCGGTTACTGCCGTTACGTTTTTGCTACGCAGTTTAACACGCGGAATATTGCCTTGTGCCAGTTCCTGATAACCAAGGAAACGACGGCAAATACCTTCGCGGTTTGCAGCTTGATAAAGTTCGTTGGTAATAGTTGCGCCAAGTTCAACGTGGGCTTCACGGTTATCGAAAGAAGCGATAACTGCTTCACGACGAAGCTTAGTAGCTTGTTCGCGTTTTGCAGCGGTTTCTTCGTTAACAATTTCAGCACCACCTTGTTGCAGGTGCGAAAGAACTTGGTTAACTACATTCCACAGGTCTTTCTTGTCGTTAGCGTTATATTCGCCGTTAGAAGCAATGGCCAGACTACGGCCTTTACCCAAACGAAACTCGGAAGCTAAAATAGGTTGCTTTCTTTTCATGGTGACTTCTCCAGAATTTTAGGAAAGTTAATCGTAATTAAATTACGGATTAGCGTTAATGGAAATTACCAAGAACGGAGAATCACCGTCCGGCAGTTGTTCAATAGTGCCCGGAACAGCAGTACCGTTACCAGAAACAGAGAACAAACCATTTGCACCAGTCTTAACAGCAGACGATGCGGTCCACGCGTCAGCAGCATTAAATTCAGTAGTAGCAACTACGCCGCGAGTAATAACGCCGATTTGGTCAATAGCCAAACAAGCAGCACCACCAGCAGGTTCGTCACCCTGAATTTGTTTTGCTTCTACAGTGGTAGGAACATAACGATAAACAACTTGCAGTGCTTCACCAGCTTGCGCAACGTTAAAAGTAATTGTTGCATCAGTAATAGAATACTCGCCGCTAGCCGGAGCACCAGCAGTAGCAGTAAGAGCAACACCGTTAGCAGTTACCAAAATTTGGCCGCTGATAGGAGTGCGTTTCAGAGTATAGGTTGCACCAATTACTGCACTTTCAAAACCCGGAAAAGCAGTGATGGTAATTTGTTGGCCAACAGAAACGCCAGCAAATACATCAGCAGCAGTACCAGTAGAAGGTTTAACTTTGCGTACACCATCAGTCAGGTCATTAACAAGACATTGACCTTCGGCAGTAATCAAAGAACCCGTTGCAACAGGAAATTGGCGAGAATCGGAATATCTGGTTAAGGTGAAATCAAGCATGATTTTTCTCCACTTAAATTTTGTTAAACAAGCCGCCAAGTTCTTTAGCGCGCTCATTAATTTGCGAGATTTGAGTAACTTTATGGCTAGAAGCTACGGTAGTAGTAGATTTCGCTTTTACGGTTTTGCCGCCGCTAGCAAGACGAGCAGTTACACTGTCATCATCTTGTTCTTCGTCGTCATCAACCATATTAACGTCACCAAGTGCAGCAGCAAGTTCGTTGCGCACTTCGTCTGATTTACCGCAAAGTTCCATAGCTTTTGTCATAATTACTTTTGCGAAGTCTTCACCACAGGATGCGAATACGCGGTTAACAAAAGCACGTGGAGATTGCAGCGAACTAGAAGCGGCTAATTCTGCTACCAGTTCATCCACTAAAGGATTAGACGTACCACGGAAAAAGTTTTTGTTTACACCAGCCAAAGCAATTTGCAGAGACTGAGTTAAACGGTCATTGTAAGATTCTTTGCTGGACGCGAGTTCAGCAGTTTGTTTAGCCAATTCTTTTTCGACACGCGCCTGCACAAGATTGTCAACAGGTACTTTAATTGTACGCATTTTAAATCCGAAAGCATTAAGTGCAGCAGTTTCCGAATTTTGTTTTGCATACTTAATAACACTAGGAACGAAAGCAGCGTTAGCAAAAACCTTTTGATTTTCACCAGCATGTTCACGTTTCAGATCAGCAACCGGGAAGTCGCCTTTGTATGCGGTAATAGTGTCACCGTCATCTGAATACTGGAATTCCAGATTTTCGTCAGCCGGTGCAACGTCCATTACAGGAACGTCGTCATAATTAAATTCCGTAGCATTATCTACAGAACCGTTACCACCACCTTCGGTAGTCGTAACAACTTCTTTAGTTTCACATTCAGAAGTTTCACCTTCCGGAACAGCAGAATTAAATTGAGAACCTTGCGAATTAATTGTGTCCGCAGTTTCTTCGTCCTCAACTTCATCTTCTGTAGTGTCGTCAACGGTAACTTCTTCTTCATCTGCACCAGCAGTTTCTTCTTCCTCTTCCATTTCAGATTCGGTTTCAGATTCTTCGGTAGCAGCAGTTTCTTCGTCAATGTCTTCGACTTCTTCCGACTCTTCTTCCATCGAGTCGTCAATTTCGTCGTCGTCAGTGTCGTCAAGAATTTCGTCTAAATCAAAATCCTCGTCGTCTTCGGTAGCAGCAGTTTCTTCGTCACCTTCATTTTCCTCTTCCATTTCGGATTCGGTATCTTCGGTGGCAGCTTCTTCTGCTTCCATATCAGATTCAGATTCTTCCGCTTCCGGAAATGCTTCTGAATCTTCTTTAATTTCTGCAATAACACTTTCCGGTAATTCATAAGAAAGTGCATTAGCACATGCAGCACAATTAATATGGTTGTCAAATGCTACTGCACCTGCAAGGCTTACCATATTAAAAGAGTTACATTTAGTACATTGGATAGATGCAGTTTCTGTATCTTCCACATTTTCAACGGGAGTATCCAAGGTGTCATCTAATTCAACGTCTTCACTTGCGCATACAACACAGTGCGGCTCAAAATCTTTTGCAGAAGCAAAAGTAGCCTTACAGCTATTGCATTTAAAACCTGCCAGAATTTCTTGTGACGGGCTTTCTTTAATTGCGGAAGCTACAACGTAAAAAAGCGACCCTTGGTTTTTGGACTGCCCGTTAATAAGGCTGGCCTTAACCAAGTGACCTTTTTTCATATTGTGTTACTCCTAATTAGGACTTTTAAGCAATGCTTAACAACAACATTTTAATTGCTGTCGAGATTGAAATTAGGATGCACAAATAAATGGGGTTGCGGGCGCGAAAGCGCCAAATAACATACTATAAAACAAGTGGTTTCAGGAAGGGTTGTTAGGCATAACACAGATATGGGCAAAACGGCGGGAATTGCAGGAAACCGGGAAGGGATTTAAATAGGGTTTAATTCGAGGATTAAATAGTGCACACAGCGCACGAATAAATACGTTAATTAACAGACAGTAAATAAATAGAATTCGGGAATAAATAAATCCATGTACACAACGAAATTAAATAGTGCGCTCTGCGCACTGGGTAATTATTCAGACTGTAATTATTTATCATGGGTATCAGGAAACAGATTCAGGAACGAAAACATAATCAAAGAAAAAGAAACATACATGATTAAAACAAGAACTGATATTTATGAGCGAAGCGAATAAATTCAGTTCGGGAGTGAGCGAAGCGAAACTCCCATACTGTTCCAACGTCAAGTAATTGGACTTGTGGTTACTGCGCTCACTTCGTTCGCTTGTAACTCAACAACTACTCTCGCTTCGCTTCGAGTAGTTGTGATTGTTTTAGTTTGTGTTTATTTCTTTTCTGATTATGATTTTTTAAATTTGAAGTTTTACTATTTGGGTTTTAACCAGTTAGGACATTTATCCAGTAATGGGTTTTAATTCGTATATGGATTATTGTCCAATGGGTTAGATTTTAACAAGTATGGGTAAGAGTGTATTTTTTATCTGTTATATTAATTAAAACCCGTAAAAAATACACGCGGCGTTGATTCATTAAAATCCACGCCTGTTTTTTCACTAGTTTCATACGTTATAGCGTTTCCTGTAAAGTAACGCGTGGATTTTTTTATACTATGTAGGGTCGAAAACTTTGTACACTTTCATGAACACGGGCCATAGTGCAATATCGCGTTTTTTCAAAAGTGCTCTATAAAAAGCCTTATTCTAGAGAGGTCAAAAGTCACTTGCCTACCTTTTTTTCAGTTCTACCACCCGTTTTAGATCAATATCGCGGCTTTCGTCCAAAATTCGACCCGTTATAGTCTGATATGAAGGTCGTTTTTCAAATTTTCATACGTCATAGTGTTTTAGAAAGGTTTTTTCGTTTTCAAACGCAACTTGCCTACCCTTCAACTTGCCTACCTTTTCCTGTACGCATGTACAGTAATTTTGCTTGTTTTCACTGACCAAACGTACAGTAAATAATTAATTCAAAATTGCATTTAATTCAAAAATAAATCCGACTTCGGAGAAATAAAATGTATCGTCTTTATGACATTAAACAGCCGTCGAGTTCTCGTTACTACGCAAGAGATTCTGTTTTCTTTTTTCATAGAGAAACTGAGTCTCCATTGTCCAGATATATTTGTGCTCCTTATACTGACCCAGAGTTAATTTTTAAACCCGCCTTGAATTATATTTCTACGCTACCTTCTGTTGGTAAAACAAAGTGGGCAATTGAAACTATTTTGAATAACTATTCTGAGAAGAAGTTAATTACTATTTTCTGTGCACCCACCAAAAAACTTTTGCAGCAAGTATATAAAGACCTGATAAAAAAAGGTATGCCTCGTTCAAAGGTACATCTAATAATGTCTGCGGATACTCATTCTACGGAAGAGTCTTCTATTTTATCTTTCAGCCTAAGCGAACAATTTACTCAAGAGATTAATGAATCTAAAGACTTGGGTTCTGTCTACCTTATTACACATAAACTTTATATAGAGTCATCTGACATTTTTGAAGAAACTAAATCTCGCTGTATGCTTATTTTTGATGAAGCTAGCGAACTTAATATTTCTCAGTACAATTTGAAAGTAGATAAAAATAATGAAGCCTTCATGAAGGACTACGTGTCCGGTGAACTATTTTTGAGAAAGCAAAAAGAAATAGGCTTCAAGCATCCCGTTCTAAAGCCTAAAGACATTCTTCCTTATATGCGACTTACTGCTAACAAAAAAATTCTAACTGAATACAGAGCAATGGGTGATACTCTTTTCAACTCTAATTTTTATGAGTTGTTGAAAAGGATGTGTGACTCTCGTTACTCTGTGTACATGATGGAGAATGGTTCCCAGTTTAATTTCTTTAACTTCGTTAGCCCTGAATACGCGTTTGATGGTTTCCACGAAGTATATTTGATGTCTGCTTTTTTTGAACACAGTGAGTTATTCCATATTCTGCAAAAGAACTATGAGTTAATAAACCAATCTCATTTGTTCAACCCGAAAAGAAAAAGTAAAGTAATCAAGCAGTATAAACGTCTTCAAATTCACAGTCTGTGTGAAGACAATAGTTATTTGTCTAAGCTACGTTTACTAGGTTCTCAAATTCTTGATCCGGAACTACCTGAAAGCTGCCGCGCAAAAATTATTAAAATTTTGGCACGGGGTTTTGATAAATACAGGAAAGCAGTAGAAAGTAATTCTACTAAAACGTATTCTGTTAATACGTTGTACAGATATTATATAAAAGAATTACACAACCGTGGTCGCACTCCGGGTTCAGGTAAAAAAGTAACTAAAAAAGTTCAAGCAAAAATTACTGCCGTAACAGGTATGCGTTTCGATGAACTTTTTTCTCCACCAATTATTCCTTATTTCAAACACGCAGAAGAATTAGTAAATAAGTTTAGAAAAACTAATTTAACTTCTTCAAATACAACTGATACTTTAATAGTCACTAACAACGTTACTAAAAGTACAGTTGCTAGTTATATCGAGTATAATTACCCAGATGTAAACTCGGGTATGGACTTTATGAGCGTTAAAAGTCATGGTATGAATAATTATTCACACATTCATATTATGATCTTCTTGGCTTCCCTTAATCCACAACCAAGGCTAGCTTCTTTTTTGACTGCTTTCATTCCTGAATTCGATTATCGTAAACAGTGGATTGCTGCGAACATCGCGCAGAGTGTTGCTCGTCTTTCTATTCGAGACATTAATTCCAAGGAACCTTGCCACTTAATAGTGTATTCCTCGAAAGTGGCTGACGTACTTATTGAATTACTGCTCCCTTATATTGGTTATGAAATAAAGTTAAAAAAATGCAATCATAACTATAAGTATACTACTTTTAATTCGTCCTTAAACTGTATAACTGAATATAGTGATGATGAATTAAAAGAGATTTACTATGAGAAGAGCAAAAAGAAAAGAGACTACAAAGATAAAAAGCAAACTACGGACGAGGTATTCAGAACTCATGATGAATATACTAAAGTAGTCAGTAATCTTAATTCTAATGCGAATAAAATACGACGTTTGAAAAAATTAATTACCAAAGAACAGACTAATGTTAAATTGCAAAAAGACCTAGACGTATTAACTCAGTTAAATGCCGAGTTAGCCCTAGAGAAAATAAAGTGCAAGATAAAAATTGCCTACGAAGAGGGCTACGATTATCAACCACAGTTACGCTTCATTAAATCTATTAAAGAAAGCGACCCTAAATTCGCCAAAAAATATATTGGTACTAAATAACCTGTAAAGTGTACTTAATCCAAAGGAGGTAAATAAAATGTCAGAAGTGCTTGATCTTGGCCCCAAAAATTTACATAAAGAAGTATTCTTTTATTTGTACGATGTAATGTTTCCTGCGAACTACCCTAATTTCAAAACGCCTTCTCATACCTTTGTTCCAACGGAAGCTGAATTAAGTGCTAAACTTGAGCGCCGGGAAGATACACGTAACTTACAGCACTTCGTTGTATTTCGGTTTCCAGAACCTTCCGAAGGTGAAGACGCTACTACCTTTCAATTTAAATATGACCCTAAAACAAGTCGTGTCTATATAGACAGGGAAGTATTTGAAGCTGCTCTTTTTAACCATCTTCTTCACACAAGCCAACGTGAGAATGAAACACCAAATAAAAAGCTAAGTATACTGCACGACTTCTTGCAGGATTGTGTCAGAACTGTGCACTTGTTTTTTACCCCAGAAATTCCTGTACGACACATACGGCTTAATTGTGTTATTTCAGATAAAGAATTTTCTGAATCACAGGTAAATGAAAAAGAAAATTCAAAGCCAGAAAATTCTACGGATAAACCAAAAGATTTATTTGGCTGGGAACAGGAATAATTGACTATCCTTTTATTGCCTGAATTAAGGGGTATTTGGCACCCGGCCCAGACCCCGGAAATTGGTCATTTTTTGACCAGTCAATTTCCGGGGTATTTCCGGGCATATTTAAAAAAGGATAAAAATACCCATTAATTCCCCGTAAATAAGGGGTATTGTATTTACTGGAAATGCCCTGTACTATTAAGGCTGGGGGTATTTCGGCCTGCCACCCGGACACCCTGTAAATAGACCTACCGCTACCGGCTACCTTTATAGGCAACTATGGGAACGGACAATGGGCAGAATTACGCCCGGAGAAAAATACCCTAACCTGTAAAGTGTAGTGCAAATAATTAACCTAGATAAAATACCAGAGGATAATTTATGACCCCGTATTAAAATTTGAATTTCCCCAAGTACCGTTACCGTTAGTAGTCTTATTTTATAAACTGTAAAGTTCCTTGTGCTTAATCGCACTGTTTGCAAACAATGAGGATTTTAAAAATGGCTTCAAAGAAAACCGCAAAGAAAAGCAGCAAGAAAGCAGAACCGGCTAAGAAGCGCGGTCGTCCGCCGAAAGCTGCCGCAGCGAAAAAAGCTGCCGCTAAAAAACCGGCAGCTAAAAAGCGTGGTCGTCCTGCTAAAGCAGAAAAGACTACGAAAGCTGCTAAAGCTACTACTGGTCGTCGCGGTCGTCCGCCGAAAGACGCTAAGAAAGTAGCAGAGAAAAAACCGGCTGCTCGCCGTGGTCGTCCGCCGAAAGAGCAAACAAAAACATCATCCAAAAAAGGTAGCACTGCCGTGGCAAAACAAAAGAAATCCAAAGAAGTATCTCTGAATGAATTGCTGGTAGCTATTCAGTCAATGCAGGAAAGTATTGATACGCTGGCCGCCGCTGTTGGTGGTGGTACTGCAAAGAAAGCACCGCCGAAAAAAGCTGCCGCTAAAAAAGCTGGTAAAAAAGCTGCTAGTGAAAGCGAAAGCGAAAGTGAAGAAGAATCAGAAAGTGAAAGCGAATCTGAATCTGGTTCTGAATCCGGTTCTGAGTCTGGTAGCGAAAGTGAAAGCGAAAGCGAATCCGGTTCTGAGTCTGGTAGCGAAAGCGAATCCGGTTCTGAGTCTGGTAGCGAAAGCGAAAGTGAAGAAGAATCAGAAAGCGAAAGCGAATCTGAATCTGAAATGGAATAAACAGAAGTAAGCAGAAAGGCGGAAATTCCGCCTTTCTGTGTTTCTGTTGAAAATTCATAACAATAATCGGGAGCACTACATGAAAACCAAAAATCTTTACAGCCTCGAAAAAAAGAAAACAAAAAAACCTGTAATTATTTTGCGTTCTCAAGTTTCGATGCAAGCTAACCTCGAAACTGCAAAACGTCTTTTCGGCGATTCTAATGACTATACTATTGCGCATAGTTCACAGCGCCGTCGTCGTTTTGCAAAAAGTCAGCGTGGTTATTTTCTTACGCTGGTCCCCGTTTGTTGAAAACCTTGATACGGCTTGTGCGCTTGTTTTAGGCACAAGCCATATTTGTGTTTATGCAGGTAACTAATTATGGCAACTGAAAAATCTAAAACGTCTAAGTCGTCAACCGCTTCCAAAAAAAGAAGCAAAGATGAAAAGCTTCCTGAAGTAGATAACCGGCACAAAATTTTTCTGTATTCTACGGACTGCCTCAATTGTTATTCCTTGTGCAGTCATGCAGATGCAAAAGCTTATACGAAGTGTCACTTTTCAAAAGGCAATGAATACTGCCCTGCAAAACAAGTTTCAATTCGTATTGGCGGCGACTATAAAAGTATCGCCACCAAAATTGTCGAGTCTATGCGCAAGAATGACTTGGCTTCTGTAACTCGTAAAATGAACAGGCTGAAAAGAAAAGAACCCCAAGAACAGAAAGAAATTCTGCGCTTGGTTAATGAAATGCTCAATGAGAATTCAGACTAAATTAAGTCGTAGGTTGTTGCCATGACAATTAAAGAAACTTCGTATTCCAAGTTCAAACAAAATGGGAAATGGGATAAAGAATCTCTTTTACGGGCTTTCAGATTTGTACATGGCAACACTTACGATTATTCCAAGGTAATTTTTTCTGGTGTACGCATACCTGTTACAGTCACATGCCCTCGTCACGGTAACTGGGACATAACTCCGGATAATCATTTACGGGGCAAAGGGTGCAAACAGTGTGCAGCAGAAAACAGAACCAAAATGTCTACAAAGGAATTCGTTAAAAAATGTAGAGAAATCCACGGGGACAACTACGACTATTCTTTAATTCAATACAAAGGACCAAAAGAAAAAATTACTGTGATTTGTCCAGAACACGGTAACTGGGAAACTTTACCTATAAATTTTTACTGGCACAAAAAAGGTTGTAAGGAATGTGGGTACTCAAATAGTAGCACTAAGCAACTAAAGTCTTTAGCTCAAGCTATAAGTGAAGCCAACAGAATTCATAAAAACGCATACGATTACTCACTGTCTGAGTATCTTGGGTGTAAAACAATAACGAAAGCTGTATGCAAGAAAACTGGGAAGACTTTCTACTTTACTTGGGACCATCATATAAACCAACGTACTTCTTGTCCTTGCTGTAACATTATCAAGAACAACAAACTTGAAAAGAAAGTTTATAAATTCTTGAAAAGATTTAATCTTAAAGTCAAACAAAATGTTAGAGGCTTATTAGATGAACCTCGACTAGAAATTGATTTGTATTTGCCAAAACAGAAACTAGGTATAGAACTTCATGGTGAATACTGGCATTCTACAAAGATAAGTAGTAAAAATAAGTATAAACCACGCGCCAAGTTTGAAGCCTGCCAAGACAAAGGTATTTTTTTATTTCAATTCTGGCGGCACGAAGTAATAAATAGACCTAACGCTGTGTTCTCTTTACTTCAATCCAAGTTGCAGTTGAATGTAAAAAAAGTAGGCGCTAGGAACTGTGAAGTAAAAAAAGTAGAAACGAGTAAAGCCCAAAAATTCTTAGATAATTATCATTTAGTTGGAAGAGACGCAGGAACGTCTGTTTACTACGGACTTTATTATAAAGGCAAATTGATTTCTCTCATGTCTTTTTCCAAACGGTTTTCTTCAGAGTGGGAACTAACTCGGTTGTGTTCACGAAAAGGCTACTCAATACAAGGTGGGCCTAGTAAATTATTAAAAATGTTCGAGCGTGAATATACGCCAACTTCTATAAAGACTTACGCAGACTGTAGGTACACTACTGGTGCTGTGTACAAAGTTCTAGGTTTTAATGAGGTAAGAAGAAGCAAACCCTCTTACCTTTGGTCAAAAGCAGGTGTTGTTTACACGAAGTATCAAACAAGGCATAAAAATCTACCAAAAGTTTTAGGTTCAAAGTATGACAAACAAAAAAGCGAGTCTGAAAATATGAAACAAGCTGGTTATGTAAAAAGTTACGATGCTGGTCATATACTATTTAGGAGAGTGTGTAAAAATGACTAAGGTAAAAAGCAAAGATAATACAAAACCACGTAAAAATTATTCTGCAAAGGACGTAAGCTATTTTGCTAACGACATTGCAAAAATTCAAGCTAAACCTACTATGTATATTGGACCTTTGAATAAACAAGGTTTGTTTAACATAGTGCGCGAGGCGTTAGATAACTCGCTTGACGAATCCCGTGCTGGTCGTAACCCATATATCGGTTTTGTTTTTGACTCGAAAAAACAGGAAGCCTTTATTATTGATGAAGGTGTTGGTATTCCTGTTGAAAAACACCCCAAAGCAAAAATCTCTACACTCACTCACATTGTTACCGCTTTGCAGTCTTCCGGTAAAATTAAATCGGATGCGTATAAAAACTCTGGTGGTACTCACGGTGTAGGTATTACTGCGGCAAACGCGCTGTGTTCCGAGTTTGAAGTGTGGACATTCCGTAAAAAAGAAGGTGGCTGGCATCATACCAAGTTTGTTGAAGGTAAAGAAAAATCGCCAGTTAAAAAAGTTAGTTCAAGTAAACTCCCGTTCAAAAGAAAATCGGGTACTATTGTTCGTATGGTTCCGAATTCTTCTTTCTTCAAGAAAGAGAAATTGGACGTTAACCAGATTCATCGTTGGGCTGAATTGTCCTCGTATCTTAACCGAGGAATTAAAATCGGCGTAAGTATTGATGGTTCAGAAGAAAAAATATATCACTCCAAAGAAGGTCTGCCTGAGTATGTAGACAAAAAGGTAAAAGAATTTGAGGCTGAATACTTCCACAAAAAAGTGTTTACGCTTTATTCCGATAACGTAGAAATTTCTATTGCGTTTACCGACGCTAACGGAGATAACATTGAGTACTACACCAATTCAATTGCAAACATTGAAGGTGGTGAGCACCAGAAAGCTTGCGTAAAAGCTTTTAAGGAAGCCATTAAAACGTATGGCAATTCACGGATGAAATATTCCGACAAAGATTTGTTTGATGGTATCGTAGGTATTCTGAACTACAATATTCAGGAACCTGAATTCGATTCGCAAACAAAAGAAAAGCTTGTTGATACGCGTGTTGCTCAAGCTTGTTATGATACGTTGTATGAAGCGTTCCGTGAATTCTTTATGCAGAATCGTTCTTTCACTAAAAACTGGTTGAAGCGCGCAACTGAAATTCACCAGCGCCACCAAGGTTTGTTGAAAGACAAAAAACTTGCCGCCGGTATTAAAAATCAAAAAGCAGTACTCAGTAAAAAACTTGCTGACGTTACTGGCAAGATTGCCCCTGAACACTGTGAACTGTATTTGGTGGAAGGTGATTCTGCTGGTGGTTCTGCTAAGAAAGCCCGCGACATCCATAGACAAGCTGTTTTTCCGTTGAAAGGTAAACCGCTTAACGTAATGGATGCACAACCGGAAAAGATTATTAACAACGTAGAAGTGCAAACAATCCTTGCCGCTATTGGTGTTGATTTATCTTTGGAAGTTCCGACAAGTAATATGCCTTACGGTAAAATCATTATCATGGCTGACGCAGACGTTGATGGAAAACACATTAACACTCTGCTGCAAACTGTGTTTTATAAGTTTGCGCCGGAATTGATTGAACAAGGGCGTATTTTTGTTTTGCGTGGTCCAGAATATTTGGCGCGATACAAAGGCAAGACTGTTTTCGGTTCAAGTAAAAAGTCTGTGCTGAAAAAACTTGGTCTGAAATCAGAAGATAAAAAGCGCGCTGAAATTCGCCACATTAAAGGATGGGGTGAAATGAACCCAGAAGACTTGGCTATTGCTGGTATGGAATCAACGCGTACTTTGTATCAGTTGCAGCCAATGGGTAAAAAAGAAATAAGTAACTTTGAAGCCCTTATGGGTAAAAAGCCTGCTTATCGTAAAAAGCTTTTAGGTGTATCAACCGGAGACACTGAAAATGTCGAGTAAGAAAAAAGATTCTACTGTGAAAAAGAAACGTTCCAAAAAAGAAGCCGTAGTAAAACCGTTGGTGTTAACTGAACAAGATGGTACTGTTATTCCCAAAAAGTTTTTGGGTTTTGCAGAAGGGCAATACTACGATTACGGTGTTGCTGTTAATGAAGACCGTGCTATTCCGTCTATCTTAGATGGTATGAAACCTGTTGAACGTCGTTTGTTGTGGGCTGCACATGTAGCTGGAATTACAACGAAGACTAAAAAGTCTGCGCGTATTGTTGGTGACACTATCGGTAAATATCACCCGCACGGTGATAGTGCTGCGTATGAAGCAATGGTTACTGCAATTAATAAACCGATGCCAACTTTTGAAGGTGAGGGTAACTTCGGTTCATTTAGTGACACACGTGCTGCTGCGCAACGTTATACCAACGCGAAAATTTCCCGTTATGCAATGAAAGTATTTTTCGACCCGTTCTATACACCAATTATTGAAACGGTTCCGAACTACGATGGGGAAGAAGTTGAACCTGTTCTTTTGCCTGCTTTGTTGCCGAATCTTTTGCTTAACGGTACACAAGGTATCGGCGTAGGTTTGAACTCTGTTATTCCTGCATACTCTGCTGATTCTATTTTGAAAGTAGTTAGAGCTATGTTCAACGGAGAAACAGTAGACGCTAAGTTCTGCGTAAAAACCTTGGAATACGTTACTGCGTGGGGCGCGACGTATGACAAGAAAGCAAACAAAGAGCAATCTGCTCAGATTATTAAAACTGGCGGCGGTCGTATTGTTTTCGACGTGGTTATGAAACTTAACGCGAAAGCAAAAAATATTACTGTGGTTGGTTTTCCGCATGACAACATGGAACAGGTTTTGGAAACCCTTTATCCAGAATCTAAAAACATGACTACGGCAGCACAGCGTAATTCTGCTAAGACTAAATCGAAAGCAATTCAGCAATATATGAAACGTGCTTATGATGCGTCCAAGAAAACGGACAAAACAGGTACGTTGATTATTGAGTTGAAGCCCGGTTTGAAAGCGGAACAACTTACAGACGCCTACGATTATTTCTTGAAGCTGCTGAATAAACCGAAAACCTTCAATATTAATATTACCCATAGACGATTGAAGAAAAAGTCTTCTGGTAACGTTGTTGAAGTTGCGCTTGAATCTGTTTCCGTGTTGCAGATTTTGGAAGCGTGGAAAAAGTATCGTATCGAACTGGAACAGAAAGCCGCTGTTTACTGGCAAGGTAAGACGCAAGAAAAAATCAACACCAATGAGTTGATGCAGTTGGCTTTCAAACATTTGGACGCGTTGATTAAAGTAATCCGAAAGAAACATGCGTCTCTTACCGAACTGCGTGACGAAGTTGCAAAGCTTTTGAAGATCAACGAAAAGCAAGCGCAGATCATTATTGAGCGTAAGCTGTATCAACTGTCTGGTTTGGAAGAAAACCAACTGAAAGAGCAACACAAGAAACTTTCGGCTCAATTGAAAGAGTTGCAGAAGCGCGAGAAAAAACCAGAAGGCTTTATTCTGGAACATTTGAACGCACTGAAAATCTAACAAGGGGCGCAAGCCCCATTTTTTACTAAATTACTTACGTGAGGATTACTGACTACGTATAGGTTTTTTCTTCTCGCCTTTTCTTTTCTACTTTCCGCTTGTGCAGATTACACGCAAGTTGAAAACTCGCCTACTGAGATAACTTGTTATTCTGGCGGTACTGTTATATTTTCTGGAAAACCTGTCGGCGGTGTACTATTAAGCAGGGGAACTATGATTGAGTTTACAGATAAGTCTACTCTTAAACGTGTACTCATTCAAAATGCAAGTTGTGTAGTTTCCCCTTATTAACAAGTTTTGCGCCCGTAGTTCAACCGGATAGAACAAGGGGGTGTATCGGAACAGCCTTCTAAGCTGTAGTCCCGTAATAGGATCAATGTGGGTTCGAGTCCCACCACTCCCACCATTCTTATTTTCTACGGAGGTATCTTGTGAAAATAAAACTAAAAAGTCCGTTTAAAGAAAAATGGAAATTTGGTTACCTACGTAAAAGTAAAGATGGCAGAAAAAGAGTTGATTTATTTAACTCGAATACAGATAGAACAACTATAAGTTACGCCCGCTACAAAGTTAGCGTTAAACGCGGTGTAATATTGAGTTCAAGATACGAAGTAGATCATAAGAATGGGGATAAAACAGATGATTCAAGTCGTAACCTTCAAGTTCTTAGTCGTAAGAAGCATTTAGAAAAAACTTTGAAGGAGCGACCTAAAAGGAAAATTTCTATTCTTATTTGTCCTATATGTCACAAAGAATTTCAAAGGTACACAAACCAAATAAAGAAAAATACTGTCCCAAAATGTAGTAGACGGTGTAATGGTAAATGGGGTTTAATCTGTGGTTCTGGTAGAAAATGGAATCCGTAGCCGTAGGGTTGCAGGTTCGAGTCCTGCCGGGCGCGCCAAATTCTTTAACAAAGAAACGTTTACTAAACTAGTAAACAAATAACTAGGGTTAACTATGTATCTGGATAAATATTTTCATTTTGGTTTGAGGCATTTGTGTCACTCACACGGGAGCCTCAAAAATGTCACGCACTTACAGAAAGAAAAAGTACACTCGAAAGAGTTACAGTGTCTTTGAATCCGATTATGTAAATTATCATTTTTCACACAAAGGTCGTCGTGCATTCGCGGCTCACTGGTGGGATGATGTTTACCTTCGGTATGTAGGAGAAACTGAACAGCAGGAAAAGAAGCGTATCAAAAAAGAACGTGCTCGTTTTTACAGGGACGGCGGAAAAGTTCACGGAGTTTCTTTTGTTCTCAAGTGGAATGAAAAGAAGCGAGTTCGTGCACACGACCGCAATTTCTGTGCTAAAGCGAAGCACTTTTGTTTTGATGCAATTCCTGAGTACTGTGAAGCTGAAACGCGTAGCTTGGTATGGCAAGCGTTTTAACAAAAGGGTGAGGGTAAAACCTCACCCTCGTTCTAATTAAATAATCAAAACAGGAAGAAGTAATGAAACGGCCTTTGAAATTTTTTACTAACCCGCATGACTCTATTGAGTATATTGCGAGAGCATCATTATCTTTTGCCAAAGATAACACTAGGAAAGTATCTTTTACTTTACGCGGTATAGATATTGAAGTGTCTCCTAGTAGTACTGTTGAAGAAATTATTCAAGAATACAAAGATAAACAGGATAACTCTTAGGTGACTTATGTCGTCAAAAACTTCGTATCGTCGTCAAGCAAGAAAAAATAAGCGTGATAATAATACAGAAGCTGAATTAAATTTTGAATTGAACAGCCGAAATTTTGAAGGTAAGTTTCGTAAAGAAAGAAAAGCCAAATCAAAAAACCACGAAGACTATTTCAAAGACTTGGATGAAGTAGACAAAACAAACTTAGGAAAATGAAATGGCTGACTGTAAACTTTGTGAACGTAGTTGGCCGCTTAATTCTCAAATTGCTTTTAAGCATGTAAATACTTGGGCATATAAATTTGTGTTGCGGCAAATCCGTTCTAACCGGAAAAATAATTACTGTGTTCCGTTCAAATACGCTTTGCGTACTAAAGAAGAACCTAAATTTTTATTGCTTGAGCGTTTGAATATAGAAGAGTCAATGCGTAATAGGCGAAGGTCTATGAGGTTTAATATCCGAGATTTTAATAACTACTACAGTTCAAATCCAATTTGCGACAAGTGGTAAACTTATGTGCTTTATAAAAAGGTTTTTTTGCAAAGATAAGTTTAAAGAAATTTCTTGTAGTCATAATTATGAAGAGAAAGAATGGGAAGGTACGGTAACTGTACATAGGATTAATGGCGATAAAGATTCCTTTGCTGCTACTCTTACCTACATGGTTTGTACAAAGTGCAACAAAAACACCTTTATCAAGTACAAAAAAATCTAGAGTTCAATCCGCCCGGTATAGAAAATGTAGGAGAGGCAACTCGTTACAAGCACTAGCGTCCGTCCGAAACTTAAAGACGTTAAACTAGGATTCGCTACTGTACTACGTCTACCGGGAACCTAATCAAAAGGGATTTTTATGCAAGACTTTGAAGCTTTAGTAATTCAAGTCTACTATCACAAACATTATTTTGCTGATCTTCTAAGAATTGATGTAAATAAAAATGACTCCCCTAAATCGTTACACGAAGTGTTAAATGAAATACAAAGTATACCTGTAGACCCGGTAACTAAATACGTTGTAGTTAACGATACCAAACATCACGTTCAAGAAATAAGTATGCAAATTTCTTTGCGTACTACTGAGCACACTTATGTACAGATGATAGTTAATTTTGGTGACTCTCGAAGCTGGCGTTTTTTAATTCGTCATTTTTATTTACAGCTTATGGGCTATAGCGTATTGGCCAAAGGGGTTAACTAATTATTGGTTTATTCGTTTGTGATAATTGCGACTGTATAGAAAATACTGCGCTAGGTTTATACTGGTCGAGAAATAATAAAGACTTATGGCCACCTGAAATCTTAGGTAAGGCTCTTTGCTCTGAATGTGCACCCTTACATTTTAAAGGCGGGAAACGCTTCGAGAAATTTACAGGTAAATGGCACGGCAAATTCCCAAAAGAAAATACGACCCCAATGATGGAAGGAAATATGAAAATAGATAACTGTATTTATTTTCGCTAATTTTAATAACACCTTCGTTGTAACCAAAACTGTAAAGTGTTATCAGTAATACAGACTTTATTAAGAACTTAATTGAGGACTATTAAATGGCTAACAAGATTTTGAAGAAAGTAAAGTCTCTGGATAAGCACAGTCGTCAAATCCGAAAATCAAAAGACTTTGACTCTTCCTATACATCTACGGTAAAAGCTTCGGTTCTGGCCGATGAACTGGCGTCAAAAACAAAAGGTCAATCACGCGCTATTTTTACTCGCCTTACCAATGAATTAGGTTCGCTGGAAAAATTGCATAATATGCAGTCTGCCGGTGACTTGGAAATGGCTACTTTGAGAAAAGCGAATAAAAAAGTTCGTAGCAAAGTGAAGAAAGCCATTAAAGCTTATGTGGAAATCTTGAAAGAAGACAAAGCTAACTCAGATAAAGAAAATTCAATTCAAGCTAAAGTAACTGAAAAAGTTACAGCAGCGTCTATGGATTTTCTTGAAATTGATAAAATCCTAAAACAAGAATTGGAAAACGAAAAGAACGCGGATATGTTTTCCGCTTTCCGAGAAAAATCACAGCCTCTTTATAAGGCTGTGAAAAAGGCCAAGAAGTCTGCAAGTGGTATGGCTTTTGCTCGCGCCCCTATTATTGTTATTGGTAGCGGTCTTGTACCAAAGCATTTTAAAGACGCGGGTATCCCAGTAAAACGTGCTGCTAACTCTCTTGTGTTGGAAGACCAATTGGTGATTATCCATTACAATGCGAAGAAAGCAGATATGGATAGAAAACATTCGTCTAGTACTTTGACTGACGATAACACCAGCTTTATTAATTCGTTTAATAAAGCTAACCCGAATGAAAAAATCTCTATGGTAAATCAGAAAATTGCGCACATCGTAATGGATGGTGCTAATTATTCTGTCATTTGGGTTATGCCACAAAAAGACATTAATAATTTCAGCCGCGTAAATAACAATACCCCGTTGCATGTAAGAACTTGGGATATTTTCAAGTGAGGTATTTATGAGCACCACACCGAGTAGCGGCGTTACCGTTAAAACAGTTCCGAAGGGTATGCTTATTTGTAAGCCTACTAAACGTGACTTGGATTTATTCTTGAAAGCAATTGTTTTGGACTGTCCTTTTCCTAGCGTACTTCGACCGGAAGAACTTCACGTAAGTATTTTCCGTAGTAAGGAACCTATGGAAGATTTGGTTCCGGAAAAGAATAATTCTTTTGAAGCGGTAATTCGCACGGCCCAACATTGGAAAAACCCGGTTACTGGTTTGAATTCAATTATTCTTTTGTTGGATTCACCAGACCTTGAAGAACGTAACGCGGAATTAGATAAAAAGTATCCTAACTTTTATAAGTTGGATGAAGTAAATAAATATAAGCCGCACATTACTTTGGTTCAGGGTGTTCCGCCACATTCAGAAAGAAACCGATGGTGGTTTAATAACTTGATTGATAAATTTTCGTCTACTGTAGGTATTTGGCATAATGTCAAAATTACTTTAGTCGGCGAAGAATTAATTACCGATACCGTAAAATATCCTGCGGGTTATAAAATTTCTGATTATCGTGAAGACGCACCAGAACTTATTGAGCCTTATGTTTCTGCGGTTACTAAATAACACTGTTCAAAATTTGAGCAATCAGTTTTGACCCTATTGACGGCGTGAGACAGGGCGTAGTACACTGCGGCTATCCCCTGTCTGCCCCGTTTCTAGCGGGAAGCAGACGATACCCAAGCCGCCTGTTTCCCGCTAGAAATGCATACGCTCTCTGGCAGATCGCACTTAACCGGAAGGAAAAACCAAAATGGCAAAAGCAGCAAAAAAAGCCGAAGCAAAAAAACGTGGACGCCCAGCAAAAAATAAAGAAGTAAAAGAAACTACTAAAAAGAAAACTTCCAAAACAGCGGAAGTGAAAAAAGCCGAAAAGAAAAAGGCTGAAAAGAAAGCTACCAAAAAGGTAGAAAAAATTGCTAAGGCAATTAAAGAGAAAACCAAGAAATCAAAAGCAGACACTGCCGCACCTAAAAAGCGTGGCCGTCCTGCTAAAGAAAAGGCTGAAACTACTGCTCCGAAAAAGCGCGGTCGCCCTGCTAAAAAAGCAGAAGACAAAGTAGAAAAGAAAGCTGCTAAACCGAAAGCTACGAAAAAGGCTAAGGAAAAAGCACCTGCTAAAAAAGCGAAAGCAAAGCCGGTGAAAGAGAAAGCAGCTAAGTCGAAAAAAGCAGAGTCTGCTAAAAAGCGCGGTCGCCCTGCTAAAAAGAAGTAACTAGCAAGACTGTAGGGCAATAATTAAATTTATTGCCCTTTTTGCATTTCTTTCCTTCACGGGGAGTTCCTTATATGGCACTAAACGGAAGAGTATCGAAAAATATTTTCATTGTTGAAAATCGTTTAGGTCATAAAGAATGTTGCTGGCTATGCGACAAACCATCTGATAATCCCAGCGTATCTTTTGAAGACCATCATATAATTCCTAGACATTTGGGTGGAGAAAACGGCCCTCTTGTTTTGCTTTGCGCAGACTGTCATACAAACGTTCACAGTTGCGCCACCTCTTTAATAAAGAAAGGAGAACCTTTATTTATTTATGAACTTCAACTACAGCAAGAACGATGCGTAGAATTAGCGTCTATAATTTTCAAAGTATACAAATCCCTAGAAGCTACCGGGAGACTACATGAATTCAAGAAAACCAAACTGCAAATAACGCTTAACCCAAGGATTAATAAAAAGTTGAAGCAACTTGCAAAGTCGTTAGGCTTCTCGCAAGATAAAGCAGTGCAGTACGCCATTGAATTAGCCCATTCAATGCGGATAACTACCAACAAGGATTCATAAGGAAAATAACATGGCAAAGCAAAAAACCGCCGTAGCAAAAAAAGTAAAACACAAAACATCTAACCCAGTACGTTGTGGTGATTGCGAGCACTACTCAAGACGAAAGAAAGAAGGGTTTGAAGGTAAGTGCAAAACTCTAGGCGTTAATAAAAACGTTTCTGCCCCATCATGTTTTTCCCCGGATGCAAAAAAACTTGTTTCCAAAAGAATACCAGTTCAACAGCTAGGTGACTTAGTAAAAGATATGTCACCTTCACAACTACGGCTCGTCTCTCAGTTGATGAAAGAAGCATCGCGTATTAAAGAGGCGGCTCCGTCCTTCCGATTTGGTCAAGAAGTATATGTGTCTCTTGGCAGGGATTTTCTTACACATTACTTCAAAGGTTTTATTCTTACTGTTCGTGACGGTTACGCACATATTTCGTCGCAACTAAAACAGAAATCGAAAAACCTGACCTATATTTCACTCCCTATTGATTTTGTTTTAACTAAAGATGCTTTTCGTGAGAAAGCAGAACTGCTAATCGAAAAAGGAAAAATTTACGAAGACAAACTTGATTTGCATTATTGGCGTTCCATTTCTCTGCCTGAGAGAATGGACGAAAAGGGTCGTGTGCATATAGACGTTGAAGACGAAGAAATGCAACGATTCTTGGATTCGATAGACGCACCGACGATTGATAAAGCGCCTAAAGAAATGGAAGAAGTGAAAGTCAAAAAAGGTAAGAAAAAAGTTACTGTCCTTCGGGAAAAGAAAAGTAAGAAGAGAGTTCCCAAACTTAACGAGGCGTACAACTCAGAAGGCTACATCATTAAGCTGTCTTGATTTAAGCAAACAAGGAGTGGGGATTTATGTCGAGTGTCATTGACGCTGTTTTTGAAAAATGCTTGGACTCTTATGGAAGCGTACCTGATTCCGTTAAATGGAAAATACGTCTTCTAACTACTGACTACACTTTTCGTATTATTAAGACTACTACGTTTTCTCAAGAAGTTCGCAAACTTCTGGGTTGTGATACAAAAGTGATTACTAAGTTGAAAAAAGAAATTCTCTCTAATGGAAAAATAATGAGAGACTTGAAGTTGTATTTGCTTCAAAGGTCAATTGACTACAAAGGTAAATGTGGTCTTGATATTTCACCTACTGATCGTAGAATTTTTTCAAAAATGGCAAAGTACAAACAAGACCAGCTTGCTAAGTGGTGCCAACACTGTGTGTACACCAATAAAGAACTGGATGACCTTATTGTTTATTGTTGGAAAATAACAGAGGTCAGAACACGGAAATTTGTTTATCGCAAGATGCGGTTTATTTTTACTTATACACATCATACTGTCGAAGACATTTGCCACTTGCTGAAAGTTCAGATGATGGAAAAGCTATTGTTTGACTTCCATAATTTAAAATCCGAACTTCACGCAAAAAACTTTGCAAACCAAATCATACGAAACATGGGACACAATTTTATTGAGTCTAACGCTACGCAGAAAAATACAGTACTGGTAACTGAAAGTGAGAAGTCCCCGGAGTTTAATCACTTGATTAAAACCCTCTCCTTGGACTTTAACGGTGGGGAAAACAACATAAGTGATACACGGTCTTATACGAACGATAACCTTTTAACGTTCTTGTCTGTGTTTAAATTCAGGAGTCGTATTAAGGATAAATACAAATTGTTTTTGGACTTAGTACTTGGTTTGCCTAACGAAGAATTTACTTCGTATTTGCGGCGCAATCGAATAACTACGAAGACCAATGACTGTTGGCAACCTGATGATATTCAGTATAAGTTCCAAGTGATCGCTGAATTTATTGGAGTGTCTAAAAAGAAAACGCAGCGTTTTCAAGAAAAGCTACAGACGTTGGTAACAGCGTAAACTCACGACAATAAAAAAGGCCAGCGGGAAAACCCGACTGGCCTTTTTTTGTGCCTGAAATTTATTAGGCTAACTGACTAAGTGCGTATTGACGTACTGCCTTGAACTTTTTATCTGCTTGTTTAAGGATGCTCATGTAGTGTCGCTCTTTAAGTTTCATACTATCGAGAGTTTTCAAAACTTCTTTTTCATTTCTCTCTTCATTCAATTGCAGCATAAGTTGATTAATCTTTTTAGACGTGCTGCTTTTCTTCTTAGCCTTTTCAACTTGAATTTTGGCTCCCTTAGTTCCTTTCAAACCAAGTTCACCGAAAGAAATAGACTCTTCTTGCTCACTATCTTGATTAATATCGTTTCGGGTAATTTGCTCCCCTTCTGTTCGAGTAGCATCATCACCAGCTTGCGTTGCTTCTACTTGCGAACGAATCAATTCGTCTTCAATAGCAGAAATTCTGTCCTGTTCTTTTAATCCACCTGACGAACTAAGGATAGTAATAGCAAGGTCGTCAGGAATAGGTGTAATTAAACCACGTGCAATCAGGTTACGAATTTGCGGGTTACGACGCAATTCTTTAGCACTTACATTTTGCGCGATATTAATTGGAATAAAGGTGTTGGGAATATTCACCATCACTTCTGTTCTACCGTCGTCACTCATTACAGGTACGCAAATTCGACCACGTGTAATACGCAAGTCGTCACGACGTTTTGTCGTATTAATCACGTAAAAATATTGGCTCTTGCTGTTATACGGGTAAGTTGCATCCCCGTAGTCTTTAGCAAGTTTGATTGCAGTGTTTTCAATTACCATAGAATTACTCATTTAATCACCTTCTCGTTTGGCGGGTTTGGTTTGTGGTGGAACTGGAATTAAATTATTATTTCCGTTTCCTTTTTTCTTTCTTGCTTATTACATGCTGTAGGTTTTCTACAGTCTTTTTATTAAGCCCTAATAGCGTATGCAGGGCAGGGATTTTTATAGAGTCCTCTAGTTCCTCACAGAACCTATCGTAATTTTGCTGTTTAAGCATCCAAATAAAATCTGACAGACGTAATGAGAAACAAGGTTTACTCAATAAAGATTCTTTCATAGCAGCCTTTGCTACTTTTCTTAAAGTAGTAGACTTGTATTTTTTGTGTTTTATTTTAACTGCAACGTTATAATATTTATCAAGAAATATAATAGAAATAATAGCTGACTTAGCTCTAGCGGTTTCTCGGTAACCTTGGCTTACTGTTAAATTTTTACTTTTCGCTAAATCAATTTCGTGAATTTCACTTTTGTTCAGAAGGCAATTACCTTTCGCTTTCTTGCAATGCCACATACAAGTAGTAACCGGGCACTTCTCTATTTCCAATTTGGTTAACGGGCATTCCATTATATATCGCCTTTATTAGCTAGGAATTTTTTAACAGCCTTTTCCAACTTACTTGTTAGATTTTCGTCCGTATATAAGTCTGCTATATAAGAGGCTATTCCAATGGAATCTATCTGATGGACTGTAAGTGTTTTATTCGCTAACTTGTATATAGCTTCTAAACTTTGATTTTTATTAACGTTGTTTTTCCATTGAGCCGCTGTAATTAACTTAATATGTGTACCTTTACGATTACTGGTAACATAATGAATTAGTCCGCCGATCATTTGATTAATCAACTCAATGGTTACACCTTTATTACCTCGCGTCATAAATCTTTCAATACCTATATGTGTGACTTTATAATGGTCACACAGGAATTGAATGTCGTGTACGAAAGTTTCCATACTTTCTTTTACACCGCCTTTTAAATCCTTTATTGTAGAACTTAACATACCTGTGTTTTTTACCCTACCGCTTTTGGATAATACTGACCATGCAAAATTTTGTGTTCCGGGGTCTAACCCTAAGTATACTATGCGCTTACCACATTTTTTTCTTTGGATTTTTTCGTATATATAATCTGTGTCGTGCTCTAAAAATTTATTGCTGATAGGTATCACTATTTTGTTGTCTACAATAATTAGCTGAAACTTAAAGCCCGCTTTAATAACAGCTTTGGCTTTATACTTTAAATTATCTAAAGCCATCCCGGCTGTCCATTTAGATTTTACTTCCACTATAGTATTTGTGCTTTTAATAAAAAAATCTGGATAATAACTACGGTTCTTTCTTTTCTCTTTATATTGAATTACAGGAACCTTACCAGATTTTGTTGCAAATATATCTTTTTCCTTTACCCCTTTCAGTGTTTTTAAATATAAGTAAACTTCTTTTTCGTAGCCTTCTACATACATAAGGCTACCGTCTTCTCGCCGCACTAACTTTTTACGGCGTAATTTTTTATTCTTCTGCGTGTAGTCAACAGCACATTGTTTGCAACCAAACATACTTGTAATAACTTGATTAGCGCGGCTTTCATAAGTATGCCCGCAACGATTACATAAAAAACTAGCCTTGCGGTCGCTAGCCTCGTAATGGGTACACACAACATCCCCATTAAACGCATCTTCTAATTTAGCAAAAAAATCTTCTTTCTTTAATCTGTTCCTTTCCCCCATTTGTCTAAATGAACATTCTACGCAAAAGTTATTTACTTTTCTCTGCATAGTAGCTGGAGTACACATAAAAGTGTTATTACAACCAGACTTCCCACACCCATATTTTATTTTTGTATCAAGGTTAATATACGGGTCGATTCTAGTAGTAAATCCAAATTTCTTAATTACTTTGTTATCGTGTATTTTTTGTCTTTTTCTTAAACTTGGCACTCTTTTAGGTGTGTATTTACTTCTTTTTTTCTTCATTTGACCTTCCACCTAATTCACTAATTTTAATTACGTCAACCAACCATAATTAAAATTATTATTCGTTACTCCACTTTACAGAATTACGGTGCCTGCCATGATTGATCTTAAAGTTAAGTCCAGCAAAAAAGAAGTCGCCGCACCGGCTGTTTATCGAGTTGGGGTGACTGGAATATTTTTCGAGGACGGTAATTACCGAAAAGTGTTACCTAGCGTCCTCGCAAAAATTCAACAGATAATTAAGTACTGTAACTCTTACCGTGTACCTGTTTATTTTTATTTGAACAGTTCCACGGCCCCTGACGTAGTTAAATTTATTATGTCGCTGAAAAAGACGTTGCATTTCACTGTTCACTTCGTTGGTGCAGAGGAAGCGATCACCACTGGTGATATTGTGGATGTTGACCCTGACGAATGGATGGCAAAAAACTGTGACGTTACTTTTGTAATTAAATACAAAAAAGAAGAAGACTACTTTTTCGATGGTGAAGAGTTTATTGATTTTCTTTATTCAAAATCTAAACCAGATGACGTTCGTATCACCTTCGACCCTATTAAAACTGTTCGTGACTTTAAAAAGCGCGGCGTTATTAACGACAACGCTTATGTTAATTTCCTGCATGAAGACCCGTGGGAGCGCGTTGAATTTGACCGCTGGAATGAAGTCATGGACCAGATGCCGGAAATTCGTGACCCTTATGACCGCGACTTGGCAGTTTAAATATGTTGGAATTAAAAATAATCACAGCAGGTATTTCTGATACGGTATTTCACACTACGCCTAACGTCATAGACATTTTAAAAAATAATGAATTCCGTTTGTCTTCTACAGATGCGAAAGAATCTGAAAAGAATTATGGCGATAAAAACCGTCGTTACTACTTATCTACTGCTCGCAACATGGAATCTCGTTATATTCGTGACAATGACGTTGTTATAGAACTTGATGGTAAAAAACTTGCGCAGAATTTTAAGGGTAAGTCTATTGATTATTGGGGTGAAGACCTACGAAACACACCATCCAATAAAACACGTGACTACGAACAAGAAGACCGTGTAGTAGCTAAGAAGCCCGTTATTAAAGATGCTAAGAAATACATTAAAGCTATCCACCTTGTTTTATCTGACCGTGAGCACACTCAACGTCAATTACCTGCACTCGCATTCTTTTCCAAGAAATATAAGATACCTGTTCTGACTTATGAAAATCATGAAACACGTAACGCTAGGAAGAAAGCTACCCCTATTCAAAAATTACCGGGTATACAACCAAAAGCCCCAAGTGCAAAGTCAAGCCGCAAGGGTTATGGAGCCTCCGATATTTTTGCAATAATTAAATACACAAAAGCTTTACAGAAATATGCAAAGCAGAAAAAGCTTGAACATGGCTGGGAAACCTTCGCCATAAAAAATGGTGTTCCTAAAAGATGGGCGCGGTATACACCTTGGGGTTCTGATTTTTTATCACAGGTTAAAACGGCGCTCCATAATTTAAACCGTGAAAAGAGTGAAGAAGTAATTACCGCTTTAGACAAATTCAAAAGGACGGTAAAAAGTTTTGGTTATGATGACCCCACAGACTATTTAAGTGACTTAGTTGGAAAAGCGTATTCTCATTCAAGTAAGTTAGAAACTGAACGCCGTATACCTTATTTTGAAAAGCAACTTAAAGAGGAAACTAATCCTGATTACAAACGCTACCATGAAGATGACTTACGCTCTTCAAAAGAATATGTAAACAGATTAAAAGAAAAAACCAAATATGACTGGTTTACTTCTTTAAGTGTACCTGCACAAAAAGCTTATTTACGTGAACATAAAAAATCTACCATTACTGACCACCTTGTTCAGAAAAACGGTAAATGGGTTAAACCAGACTGAGGCTAAACGAAATGAAAAAAGAAAACGCAACTAAAGTATTAGCGGCTGCTGACAAATGGTGGGACTCGCTAACTAAACAACAACAGAAAGACTACATTAAGAAACACCCTAACAGTAAATACGCTAAACTTGGTTTAGGCTCAGGCGCTAGTAAAAAAATAACTGACCTGTCTATAAAACCTGCGTCCAAGAAAGTTACTATGCCTAATGTTAAGCGATTAAGTTCATTGCTTGGCATGTATGAACGTATTTCCAAGTTAGAACATCAAGCTAACATGGAAAATGACGGTTCTGATAAAAAACAAAAGAAATGGAAAGAACTGGATAAAAAACTTGGCGACATTTTAAAAATGGTTAAGAAGGAATTTCCGAAAGTAAATATTGATTTATTTAAAGACGGAAATACTTCTGCTCAAGACTTGATTAAAATGACTATGAAATAAAAAGGTATCATGTTATGTCCTTACGTCGTCGTCAAAGTAAAAAAACTCTGCATCCACAAAACAGTAGAGTAGCTAAAGTAGCGGCTGACGTAGTTAATAACGTGGCCGCAGTACAACAAGAGAAATACGATAATGCTTTTATCGTTAACGGTTTTCCTTGCTTAGTTTATTCCAGACTTCGCCAAGGTTTACGTTGTACTTGCGGTGGCGGTCACGTTGAATTTAAACCTGCTACAAATATCACCTTCGATGAAAATGGCAACGCTACAGAAGACACCTTGAATAGTTTGTTGTTTGACGAAAAAGTAGAAGGAAATTCTAACTCTCTTTTTTCGGTTGACGATTATTCTTCTGAGCCTAGTACTTCTACAGAAGACGGGGGTTACTCAATTAATTTAACCCCACATATTGATTCTGTACCAGAAGACAATGAAACAAATGAATATGCCCCAGACTCTTCATTCATTGACCCTGAGTTATTAGGCGACGATGATACTATTGATGAAGGCTCCAGTATTGTTAATAACATTGTCGGTGTAACTAACGTAAATTGCGGAATTTGCTACGGTAGTGGTTTCGTAGGTGGCTACAGTGTTTTATTAGGTAACCGTTTGGTTTTTGATACTCAGTATAAGCAGTTGGCTACTGACGGGTATTATGTAGACAAACAAACTACGCCCAACACCTTCCGTAAAGGTGGTGAGAATTTAGATGCTCACGTAGACTTTATTATCCCCCTTCCAAAATTTATTGAAGGTATCGACGCGTTACGTGTTTGGGATAATTCTCGCCAAGTTTTTAACGTAGAAATTCTTGCAGGTGCTACAGTAGGTAGCCTTGTTGCAGTTAATGAAAATAACCTTTCTGTTTTCTGCACAGGTGCGCCCGTGTACGTGCGCGTGAAAGGTCCAATATCTTTCACTCACATTGAAATTCAAATTAATTTATCAAAAGACGTTACTTATTTGGAATACCCACGTTTCACAAAAACCGGCGACCCTAACGTACTGGATGCCGTCGGTGATGTAAACATTGTTATCAGTCCGAAAGTATTGCATGTTGATGTTAATGACATGATTGTTGATTTAATCAATCAACGTATCTGGCGTATAACTAGCATTACCGATTTTAAAGATCGCAATGTTAATATTCACGGTTGGGAAGTTAATGCACGTCTTGTTCAAAAGTATGAAAAATTTTCAATACTACCGCATCGAGTAAATAAACAGAACCAAAAGAACACGACACGCTTTAATCAAAACCTAGTCAAAAGGTAATTAATTATGTCATTGACTGCGCAAGAAATAACTAAGTTAGAAAACAAATACAAAAAGTTATCTTTAACTATTAAAGATGGTATAGCAATATTTATAGCTAAGAACGAAGACGATTTTGTTACTTACGCTATTGATATTAGTAAAAGTAAAGTTAAAGACAAGCAAAAGAAAAATTCTAAACCTTTAAACTACGAACACTTATCAACTCTTCTTGACCACTACGGGGTACTCTCTGATAGTAGTTACGGTCAACTAGGCGCTACTGAGACTATTGGTAGCGATAATTATTTTATTCATACTGTTGCGTCTAATGGTACAGCAATGCAAGCCGGTTCCCTTGATGCTGACGACATGTATACTAAGGGAAAACCAGTAGTAACAAATACGTTTCCTTTGAAAAAAGAATATAGAAATAAAGGAGTAGGTTCACGTGTTTATAAAACCCTTCTGGATAAATTCGGCTCTTTTTACTCTGATGAATCAATAAGTAAAAAGGCTATGAATGTTTATTTATCAGGTGCTGCTAAGGGGTATGTTGATTTATACGTTAACGGAGAACGATTAAAGAAAGGAGAAGTTTTTGAGTATACAGGGTCAAACAATTTGTTAAACCGTAGCATTAAAATAATAGATTCTGACGGTGAAGTTATTTCTCTTGCTGAAACGGACGTAAAATTTAAATTCAATAAAAAACCTGACCCTGAGAGAATAAAGAAGGTTTCGCCAAAAACTATTCAGTATATTAACGATTCCAAAAAGAAGGCAGGTATTAAACCTACCGGACATGTAAAACAATCTACGTTACGTGACGCAGCTAAACGCGCTCCGAAAGAAACTAAGAAGTCTGCCGGTAAAAAAGATTGGTGGGACTTTATGTCTTACGCAGAACAAAAGAATTACCTTAAAGCATACCCGAACAGCAAAAAGAAAATCACTAAATCAGCGGGAAGTAAACCATGATTCAATTAGCGCAGTATCGCCCGAAAAAAGAAATCATTACGTTAGCTGCTTCGACTGCTAGAACGCCTCACGTTATTGATGTGCACAAACAGGTTAAAGCAAAGAACCTTGATGCTATCGACTTGAAAAAGAAACGTCCTTTTCAAGTCAAAGCAAACTACGGTGACAGCCAACTTGTTCAACAGAAGCTTGATATTAATACGTGGCTTCCGTTTGCTTCCAAGCACTACAATATTTCTGCGGACATTATGGATTATATTTTTGTCCCGGTATTTATTGTTATCTCAGATTTGCCTAACCGTAATGGTATTGGCTTTCCAAGAAAAAGCTTGATTGAGTTCCGTCCTGACTTTGGTGTGCAAGCGTATAAAACGGCAAAAGGTAAATGCGTTTTCTACGAACACAAAAATGACGATATTACTCAATCACGCGGTACTATTGCAGATGCATTTTTGCGTAGCTTAAATGGTTTCCAAGGTGGTTTGCTGAAATACAATCAGTTGCTAGCAATTGACCGTACCAAAGATACTGAATACGCAAACCGCATTTTAAATAGTGAACATAACACTTATTCAATGGGTGCTTATGTTGATGAATATTCATGTTCATATTGTTCTGCTAAACTAGGTCAGTGCAATCACATTAAGAAAAACCGTTTGGACTTCTACGAAAAAGACGGTCTGCTGGTGTTTAAAAACGTACACGGTCTGACCTTCTTCGAGTGTAGTTCAGTAGCAGTTCCTGCATACGCAATGGCTATTAGTGACATTATCCTTCAATAACTGAATAGAGAATAGGTATGGCCACGCAACTAAAAAGCAAAAAAGACGGCGACATTTATGTTGCGTCGCCAACATTATTTTACCCCGTACACAATTCAGATAGTGAAAAACTACGTATATTAGTTAAGTCTGTTTTTGAACATGACTATTTACCTAATCAATTTAAGTTTCACTCCGTAGAAGATAAAGACTTAGCACCTTTTTATTGTGACGTTTTTCAAGATAGAAGCACTGCTATTTCAGACACGGTTACTGTTACCCTAGTGTTGGATACAGTTAAACTAAAGCAAGCCTACTTAGTTAGAGAGTCTAAGAAATTACCGACTAAAAAAGGTCAACAACGTGCTATACGTATCTATAGTCACGGCCCTTTCCTTTCTGATATTCATAAATATATTTTAGCTATTGACGTTTTGATGCAAGCAGACGTATCTACTATTAATGCAGTTAAAGACTACGCAGAAAAATTCAGCTTACCTATTCGTTATTACGAATCCAGATTCGATATGATTTTAGGTACTGACTTTATTTACCAAACACGTTCAGAGAAAAAACCATCTGAAAAGATAAACCCACTTGAAGACTATTACAAACAATTAAAACAACTTAACGCCTTTTTGCGGGCATTAAAAGACTACCGTACTAACGTAAAGATTGAAGACACTGTACCAAGTTATATTATGCGCCAAACTAAGATACCTGAGCATAGTATTAAGACTTGGTTACTTGGCGACACCCTTGTAAGTATTTTGGAACCCTTAAAAGAAATTAATGACTCTACCATAGCTAGTCAGAAACAAGATTTGGAAAACTTTTGTAGATACAATGGTATTAGTAGCTTCCGTGAGTTAAAAGAATACATCGACACTCGTGTAGTAAAGATTCAAAAATTCTTGAATCTAAAAAAGAAATTTGAACCGGGAGAAGACTGATGCCTGTCCCACAATTAAAATCTATGGCTAGAAAATCTGGTAAAAAGCTTTCCAAGGTTGAAGAATATTGGGAAGACGCGAAAAAAGCCGCCGAAGAAAAAGGTTTAAGTGGAGATTCTTTTTTTGCGTATGCTATGGGTATTGTAAATAACAGAGTTAGAGGAAAGAAAATGAAAAAGAAAAACGCGGAGACGGCTCGCTTTCATCCAAAAGACTTTCTGTTGTCTGGTATTGAATATGAGCGTTTGATTATTTCTGTTCAAGCTGGGTATCCTAAGTTCGACCGTCAAACAGTTACGAAAGTATTTAACGATATGATTAAAGCACACCTTGATGATGCTCGACATGAGTTAAATAAAAACATGCCGTATATTCTCAAGGAATTAAATTCTTATCGTGAAACTGCGGCAGACAAAATTGTGGCTACACCCGAAATGGATGCTATTCTGGATAAGCTTAATCTTATGGCGGCTGACGCCGAGGGCTTTGAATCCGAAGATGAAGAGAACACCGTAACGTCTTCGCTTGATTTTATTGATTCGGTGTTAGCCTCGACACGTCAAAGGGTTATGTCTCAACTAAAAGGCGACTAACATGTTGCGTCAAGTTAGGGTTGACCGCATTTTAAATCCAATACAGGAAATTAAAAAAGACGGAAAAACCTATTTTACTTTTGTGGCTAATACAAAAGCTAGTGAAGGTGACTGTCGAGTTTTTCTATTTACAGCTAGACCAAAGCTTAAAAAAATCGAATCACAAACTTACGTTGTTTACCCGTATGAAACAGAAGCCGGTGTAATAGACTTTTGGATAGACTCTAGTAGAAAAGCCTATGTAGTATCCATGTCTTCGTTAAACGATGAATTCATGGGTAAGGGTTTAGGTTCTACTATGTACAAACAATTATTCAAAACAGCTAATACCCATAAGCATTCAGTATTTTCAGATAACGTTTTATCTGCGCAATCTTTTAAATTGTACAAATCGTTAGCGAGTAAAGGTTTGCTGTCTATGCCGACTAGCGAAGGTACTTTTTACCCAGTACCTGAATTATTTAATTCTAAACAACGTGTCTTATTGAATGAAAAGGGTGAAGTATTCGTAGGAACACCTATTCATCATAAAACAGAAATGGTAGCTGTTAATTCAAACTTATTTAAATTCTCAGGAACCCTTGAAGACTACAAAAATAAGTACGCTAATATTTCGCCAGAAAAACTTCAAAGGCTTTTTGAAACTAGGAAAGCGTTTACTCATATACCACAGCCTTTTAGAGCGTCTAACGGAATGGCTGCGAGTTTTAAAGTAAATTTAAAGCCTTTTGAAGTACCAGAAAAAGTTGCTAACCAAGTTGGGTATTCTGGTAAAGTAGTTTATCGGTCAATAGTTAAAAAAGACAGCTCTAGTTCTACAAAAAATAAAAAGTCTGTTTCTAAACCGAAGGTAAAAGAAAAATCAAAGCCTTCAGTTAAAAAAGACTGGTGGGCTACTATGAGTTATACAGAACAGAAGAAGTACCTTAAAGACTATCCCAATAGCAAAAAGAAAATAACCAAACAGCCGGGAGACTAATATGTCTGTTTTAGCAACTATTGCAATGGTGTGGCGCGCTAAAAAAATAGGCAGTAAACTAAAAGGTTTTTTCTCCGACCCGAAAGTTTTACTGTCTATTGTGCTTATAGCTATAATCACTTACTTGGTAATTTCCGGACATTACAAATCCCTGAAAATTACTAATTTAAAGGTAGACGTTTCTAGCCTCGAACAAAAAAATGCTAGTCTTGAAGCTAGTATTATTGAGCAAAATGCAAAAATAGAAATTCAAAATTCAGCGGTTGAAGAATACGAAAAGAAAACTAATGAATTGCGCGACCGTATAGTTAAGTTAAATAGAGACGTACAAAAAGCCAGACTGGAAACTCAGGAAATACTAACTAAATACAATAATGCTCCGAGTGAATGTTCAGCGGCACTTAATTGGGTGGTTGATGAACTACAATCCGTTGACTCTGTTGAAACAGAAGGAGCCGCCCAATGAGACTATTACTTATTTTAATTTCATTTATTTTTCTTAGTGGCTGTTCTATTTTCTGTAAACCAACTGTTGAATACAAATACACTGAGGTAAAAGTTCCTGTCGTAGTTGACATGCCACCTTTACCTGAATTTCCACCTTTGCATATTCCGTACAAACATTTAACCAAGGACGCTAGTGACAAAGACATTGCAGAAGCCATTGTTCAGTCAATAAAGATTTACGAAAAAGAAATTGAAACGCGTGATAAGGTTATTGATGGGTTGCGCCCATTAGTTCCTGAACAAACAACTACAGGCCAAGCTAATGACTAAGCGCATTATTGATTTAGGTATACCTAAGAAAAATGCTATTGAATTAGCAGTTACTACACAGTCTTACGAAAACTCTGGTGCGGGCGCTTTAGTTTATGATGCATCCCAAAATAAATTTTTAGTGGGTTTACGTTCGCACAGCTCAAGCAAGCCAAACACGTGGTCTGTTTTTGGTGGTCATATTGAAGACGGTGAAAATCCTAGGCTTACGGCTTTCAGGGAATTACAGGAAGAAACTGGGTTTAAAGGTTTTCCTAAACAGTCTTTCTTGCTTTCTATGTCGAAAGATTTAAATACTGATTTTACTTTTTACACTTACTTGTTTGTTATCACTGCTCCATTTAACGTTAAACTAAATAAAGAACATACTAAATACAAATGGGTTAGCTTGGATGAAATGCCTACGCCAATGCATCCTAATTTTGCAAAGCTAATGCGTGATAAAAAAGTTATTGTAAAGATTGAACGCACAATTGAACGCTATCACAAATAACCGTCCACCTTCCTTTAATCAGCCATAGAGATTAATCAATCATGAAAAAAGTAGTCCTCGCTCAGAACTCGTTGGAATGGTGGAACAACCTTTCTGACTCTCAGAAAAAATCCTATATCAAAAAACACCCTAATTCCAAATATGCAAAAATTGGTATGGGTACTGGTACAAGCAAAACCAAAAAAGCCGCTGAGAAAAAACCGGCTGCTAAGAAAGCTGGCGGTAAAGACGCGCTACTCGCCCCGGCAGGTGGAAAAAAACGTGGTCGCCCGGCGGCTAAACCTGCTGCTAAACCTGCTGCTAAAAAAGCAGAAAAGAAAACGGTAGAGAAAAAACCTAAAGCTGTTAAAAAGCCTACTCCAAAACCTGTAGCTAAGAAAAAGAAAGTCGCTGAGAAAAAACCTGTTGATAAAGCAGTTATTCGTAAACGCAAGTCAAAACTTAATGACCGCTTAAAGAAAGCAGAGAATCGCAAAAAGTATTTGGAACTTACCGGCCAATTTATTAAAGACCAGCTTGGTATTTGGCGAAGTGTTTCAAGCAAAGTAAAAACCCCAGAAGTAAAAGACCGTATTACGGCCCGTGTTGAAAAAATTAAAGAACGCATGGACCGTCATAAAATTACGTCTCAAAAAGCTAACAGCCGTATTAGAGAAATTCAAAAGAATTTAAGTAAAGTCGAATCTCTTACTGCGGATGAAGCTAAGGCACGTATTCAAAAAGGCAAAGACGCTTTAGTTCTTGCTAACGCAGCTAAAGAACTTAATGAACTTCGTGCTAAGTACTACACTGCGATTCGACCGCTGGTTTCTGAAAAACGTCGTGAACGTTTGAAAGAACAGGCTCCTAAACTTAAAGAACGTATCAAGCGTAACAAGCTGCGTGTTCGTGAAGTTGAAAAACGTATTCCTAAGATTGAGGAAATCGTCAAGAAACGCATGGCTGCTCTTAAAAAGAAACAAGCTTCTGGGGATGCTAAACCGGCAGCTAAAAAGACTACCAAAAAGAAAGAGGTGGTCAAGAAAGTAAAAGAAAAAACCCCAGCTAAAAAACCGGCAGCTAAAAAACCTGCTCCCGTAGTAGACGACTCGAAAGAGAAAGATGCTATTAAACAGGAACTCAAGAAGAAAGCTCCGGCTAAACCGAAGAAAAAGTTAAAGCCTAAGTCTATCGTTAAACAAACGGAAAACCCGTTTGCTAACTTGTAAGGTATCTTTATGAGTGCGGAACTCTTGAAGAAAAAAGTAGAGGCTAGTTTAACGCTAGCCTCTAGTCAGAATTTGAGTGTGCTTAGAAATCAGTTAAATCAGTTGATAACTAAGAACGATATGCCGGTACGTTTGATACTTGTGCATCGTGCAAACAACACTCAATACTTATCACTTCGTCCTCGTTCTGGTTTTTCTATGGAATTACCAGAGGACTTCTACAAAGATTTGGCCAAGTTTTCTTACCAGCGCCGTATTAATTTTTCTATGAATATTATTTTTCGCAATGATATACCACAAATTAAAATCGAACTTGATGATTAAAAAAGTTCTAGCCGTCAATAAACTATAGCAAGGCTAAAAAATCTTTCTTGAGGAAATTGTTATGAACTATAAAGTATCTAATCTGACCAGTGGTAACGTGGAAATCGGCGGTGTATTTTGGCAAGCAGGTGAGTCTAAAGACCTTCTGTTTCTGAGCGACGCTGTTCGTGAAGCACAAGCTAATGGTACTCTGTCTGTAACTAATACGTCCGGTGCAACGGATGTAGAAGTAGCTGGCGATGCAGTAGCTGCTATTTCCGTTAACTTGGCAGTTGAAGCTCCGTTCAACACTATCAACAACCAGTAATTAATTACTGGTAAAGGAGTGTTCAAATGAAAAAATTGTACAAGATCACAAATTTAACTAACAACCTTTTGTCTATTGACCAAACTTCTGTTCAGGCAATGGGTTATACTCATGTATCTGTTTTAACTGACGCGATTAATTCGTTAGTTGCTAACAACATGGTTGCAGTAACCGTAGATGTTACTGATTTTTTAATGGGTGATAGCTTGGCGTTTACGGGTACTGGTGACGGTACTCTGTCAGGTTTTTACGCTAACCAGTCTACTGCTGTAGCAGAAACGTGGACTATTACCGCAACCACTGCAACTAACTTTACTGTTACTGGTTCTGTTAGTGGCGCTCAAGCTGATGCCACTGTCGGCACTGTTTACGACAACGGTATTATTTCGTTTGTCATTACTGCTGGTGCTACTCCGTTTGTAGCGGCTGATGAATTTACTATTGATGTTATTTCTTTTGATGGTGAGGTTGCTCCGGATGCTGCTATTTTTGCGCAGACTACTCAAGACTTTGTTGCTGATATGATTTCCGGTACGGAAATTATGAAAGGCCCGCAAAACAAAGTGGCGTAAACAAAAAAGGCTACCAGTTTTTGGCTGGTAGCCTTTTAACTTTCGGAGAGACAAATGAAAATCAAAAATGGTTGGGAGAATGGTAATTCAAGTACTACCGAAGTTATCACGCTTACCCAAGAATTCGGAGTAGCTACCGACACTATTGTTATTCGACCGGCAGACGGTTTAAAAGAATTCAATTCTGCGTTTCATAGAATAGGTATGCAAGTAAATGACGCTACTACTATAACTGTGGAATATACGATTTTTAATTATGACGTTGCCAAACAAGATGAAGACGGTGATAGTCGTGTTGTTTGGGTTTCTTTAGCTACTCAGGCTGATGCAGCATTATTTAAAGAATTATATGGCCCTATCTCTGCGTTCCGAATTACTGTTACTGGCACTGTCACAGAAGGCGTTGATAAACCTGCCCAAGTTGTTATTGCGTTTGGTTAAAATAAAAAAGCCTGTGGGTTTCCCTCACAGGCTTTTTTTGATTATGCTCTTTATTTTTCGTATTACTATATCTGGTGCGTTGTTCATATCCATTTCTTTTTTATCTGACCATTCTCCTTTTTTAACTGCCCACTTTTGCAGTTTCTTCATGGGTATATTTACGCGAGTTACTTTATTTTTAAGCGACCTCAAAATAGTATTCGCACATTCAATACCTGCTCTACCTGCGTCCATTCCCACAAACACTGTTTGTACGCCAAGCCCCAAAACATTTTTTAACTTAGCTGGCGTCCACGTTTGTGTTCCAAAAATACATAACGCCGGAATTCCTTCTGAGATAAGTCTAAGTGCGTCGCGTACACCTTCAACAATAACAACGTAATCCAAGTCCTTTTCTTCAAGCATGTTACTAACATAGTCATACGGAAATAACCCTTTGTCTTTTACCCAGCTTCCTTCCATGTGCAAGTAGCTTGGATATTTTTTCCTCTTATCTTTTTTCCACCTTGCTACCGTGCCACCTATAATATCGCCTTCAAAATAAACAGGTATTAACAGTACTTGGTTTTCATATTTATCCATTGCTATCTGACAATTAAAGTTCTGCAAAAACTCTGGTGAGTACCCGCGCCATTTTTCATTTACAGGTTCGGCCAGTGAACAATTAGTTGCCTCAATAAGCATTTCCAAAGTCATTGCGTGGTCAGACTTACCCAACAATTCTGTATTCTTTTTCTTTCTTACTGTGTAACCAACTTCAAATACACTATCTTTTTTGGAATACTTGCGCATTCCTAAACGTGGTGCATGATCGTTCCAAGGTTTACTTGCTTTACATGACCAGCAACTTCCCCAACCTACAGGTACTTTTTTTGTTGGGTCAACGTTAATTGTAAAACTAGGGTCGCTGTCATCGTGATACGGGCATGTAACATATACACGTCCGTTCTTTTCTTTATGGCTAATCTTTTGTATTTCATTCAGTATGAAATTAAGACGTGTGCCTTTAACTTTTGTCACAGCCTATTTCCTTGTTAATCTAGTCAACCACTTTACAGATTAAGTATTATTGAAAAGTAAATCCTGTAAAGTGAAGTATCCATTTGACATTTATACAGAGGGATTATGACTGACTATATTTTTCTTAACGGCCATCCTTTAGCGGGCAAAGATACTTTGGCTAACGAGTTCCTGCATTGGAAATTTAAACCCAAAACTCTTTCTGACCAAATGCGTTTAAGTATTCGCCCTACTGTTCGCCATGAAAAATTTGCTGACCCGTTAACGCATATTATTAAAGCTATTTATAGTTTGCATGACTTGGGTACGCAAGGAATAGAATATCTAGAAAAAAACAAGAATAACCCTAATCATAAATACGCAGACCGTCTTATGGGGCGCACATGGCGTGAAGCAAAAATACACACATCTGAGTCAGTATTAAAGCCCGCTTACGGTCAAAGTTATTTCGGCGATGTTATCGCTAATAAAATTAAAGCTGGCCTTTTTGACTACGCGGACTTTGTAGTATTTAGTGACAGTGGTTTTTCATTTGAGTTAAACCCGGTAGTTAAAGCTATTGACGACCCCAATAAAATTCATATCGTTAAGTTCAGCCGTGATATTAACGGTGAACGTATGTACGATGATGAACATTTCTACTACTTCGACAACGAAGGTAATAAGAAAAAAGATTCAAGATACTTTGTTAATTTGGCCGACGTTAATAAAGGTATTGAATTTGATAATAGGGTTACCGAAGCAAGAAACGTGTTGCGTATTGAAATTGGTGCTGACGAAAAACCTTCGGATACTGCATTGAAAATTTTTAATTGGATTCTTATAAAGAAACAGGGGACGACCGAATGAGAAACTTAAACGACGCCAAATGGTATCCTGCCGATTTAGACGACTCTGGTAAAAAAGAAATAGATGATTTTATTTTATCTAAAAAGCGATATTTGTTTTTGGACATTGATGGTGTATTAACTAGCACTGACCACTGTTTAATTCTTGGTTACGTACCATTAGCTAGACTTTATTCCGGTGAAAATAAAAAACAAGAATTAACAGTATCTGAGTTTAGTCCTGTTGCTGTTAAGCTGATTCAAAAACTTCAAGTTAACTGCAACGCAGATATTATTTTGCATTCTACGTGGCGTACTGATTTTTCTCTGGGAGAATTGAACGCAGTATTCCCTTTTAATATCAGCGCGTTTACTGACGGTGGTTCAAGAAACGAACGAATTGCCGACTACATTTTGGAGAACAAGCTAAATATAGAAGACGTTGCTATTATTGACGATTACCCATGTGCGGCTTCCTATGACGTTGTTAATTTGCAACCGCGCTGGGAAAAAGTAGATTGTCACTTAGGGTTTACGGGCTACAATTATATTTCGATTCTAGAGAAATTTGGTATTAAGCGTATAGACCTCCCAACTATCATCTTCTAAGGTTTTTATAATGCCGGAATATTCTGCAACAAAAGCAAAGCCTTTCTCGCATTATGAAAAAAAGATGCGGGCGTATATTACAGAGAAAACAAAAATTGTTTTAGTTCCGCCACGAGATAAAGATCACCCGCGTAATAAAGAACTGCACCCGTCTTCTTATCCTTTCTGTGCTTTGAAACAAGCGTGGTATGAAGCTAATGGTATTGAAGAAAAGCAGTTAGACTACTACGGAGATTTTTATACTTCTGTAGGTACTATTACCCACGAATTGATGCAGAAATATTTAGGCTACCGTGGGAAAATTATCGGTGAGTGGAAATGCGTTAAGTGTAAAACTATTCATAAGAAAAACCGCAAGCCTATTGTTGCACCTAAGAAGTGTAAGAAGTGTAAGCACACCGTATTCGATTACGAAGAATTAGGTATTTCCTTCCGCAAGTACACACGCGGGCACATGGACGGTATTATTGAGATTGACGGAAAATATTTCGTTATCGACTATAAAGGACTACCGTTAGATACAAAAATACCTACGCCTAGTGGGTGGACTACTATGGGCGAGTTAAAAGTAGGTGACAAAATTTTTGGTTCCGACGGTAAAGTTTGTAAGGTAAAACACAAATCAAAAGTACATAAGCGTAAATGTTATAAAGTTATTTTTGATGACGGTTCGACTGTTACCTGTGATGACGAACACTTGTGGTCTACTGTATACGGAAGAGAGCGTAAAAAACTTGTCCTTAATACGGAACAAATAAAAGAAACGTTAATTCAATATGGACAAAAAGCTCACCGCATTGAGCTACCTAAGCCTATTGATTTAAAAGAAAAGAAATTTGTTATTGACCCTTACGTATTAGGTTGTTGGTTGGGTGATGGTACTGTTGATCGTGGCAGTATTACTAAACCAGATAAAGAACTATTTTTTAACATTGAGTGTTGCGGTTATAACGTCGAAGATAATTTTGAAGACCGTGCTGGTTTCTGCCCGCAACATAATATCGAAGGCTTACGTGAACAGTTAAAAAAAGAAGGTTTGCTCAATAATAAACATATACCGCAAAAATATATGCGTGGTTCTTTTGAGCAACGTCTTGAATTACTTCGCGGTATTATGGATACGGACGGCTCTTGGAATAAAGCGCGTAAACGTGCTGTTATGAATACTGTTGATAAGACTTTTGCAGAGCAAGTAAAAGAGTTGGCATTAACTTTAGGTTTGCGTCCTACTATTTCACCTTACATTGCAAAAGGTTTTGGTAAAGAAGTTCAAGCCTACTTTGTGGAGTTTACTTGTATAAATGGTATCAATCCATTTAAGCTTTCTAGAAAAGCTAACTTGGTTATTGACCGTACTTGGAATACGACTACTCAAAGGGTAATTGTATCTGTAGAAGAAGTACCTGCGGTAAAAACCCAATGTATAGCTGTAGATTCAAAAGACAAAACTTACTTGTGTACTGAAAATTTTATTCCTACCCATAACACTACGTCCCCAGCTAAGAATGAGAAACATCGTAAGTTTAAAAACGTTTACCCCTACAAGAAAAATAAAGCGCAGATTGAGTCATACACTGTTTACGTTGAACAGGAATACGACATTAAAATTTCTGGCTGGATGCTTATTTACGTTTCGCGTGACAACAACTTCAAAGACTACGTTATTGTCGGCGATACGGTTTCTGAAAAACGTAAAGCAGAATTACTTAAAAAGTATACCCGCGATGACAAACTTTTTGGTATTGTGTTGAAACTTCGCAAAGGTTACGACTGGGAGCGTTGGTCTAAACTTATTAAATACAAACCTTGTGCAACGAATGCTGAGTACAAGGAAAAGATGCATGAATACGATATGTGCGAACTTGCAAAAGACGGTACATGCTTTAATAAAAAGCGTTTGCAGAACGCAGTAAAGAATTTGAACCGCAAAATAAAAGTGGTTAATAAATTGTGAGGTGACTATGCTTCCTTTCAAAAAGAAGGCTCTATGTAAAGTAGTGTCTGATAGTAGTAAGGAAAAATTCGCGTCCGTGTACTCTAGTTTTATACGTCCCAATTTTTCGTATGATTCTGATTACATTTTTCTAAATAAAAAATTTTGTTACTATGGTGACCTTGTTGAACAACACCAACCAGAATACACCCCGTCATTTTCTTATGGTGGGATAGGTGTAGTTTACGATGACAAACTTCATAATGAGATATTTGTTGGTCTTAGTCCTTTGACTATTAAAAATATATCTCAAAGCCAACTAAACGCTTACATAACAAATTTAGCTTGAGGTAAAAAATGTCTAAGTCAAAAAGCCGAAAAGAAAAGAAATCAAAGGTATTACATATTCATGCTAATCCAAAAGATCACGTTGTAACTTCTTTTGGTGGCAAACCTATGTTTGCCCGTGTGGTAAAAAATAATGGTAAGTCTTACGACATTGTACCGGCTATCCAAAAAAGTGACCGTAGTTGCTTAACTATTTTCCCCGAAGACATTACTGCAAACTTCGGGCAAAAGCCTGCGCGTAGTAATGGTAAGGTTTTAGGGGTTGATACTAAGCATTACGCTGGTTCAATTAACTACGAGTTTTTCGGCGGTACTCTTCATTTTGTTGCTGATGTTCCAAAGGTAGTTAAAAAAGAAGTAGAGAAGGTATTACCTAAATTTGAGAAGTTGATAAAACGCCACGGGTTTGAAGGCGTATTTCCAATGAACTTTGAATTTGATAACTTGCCGAAATCCAAAACGGCGGGTATGTATTACAAGAATAAAGATGACTACGACAAAATATGGTTCAACGTTTTCCACGCTGACTTGTTGGCTACTTTTTGCCATGAAATAGGACACGCTATTTGGGAACGACTGATTACCAAGAATTCCACCAAGATTAAATGGGTTCAACTTTACCTGTCACACATTAAAGTAGAAGTATTCGATAAAAAAGAGTACAAGAAAATGCGCGATGACTTTCTATCTAGCGCACAGACTGTAGCTTCTTTTTCAAAATCTATTGAAGACGAAGATAAACGTGACATATTTAAAAAGACTATTAGACAACTGTGTAGTCTTAATAATTTGCGTACTTCCGAAATTAACCTTATTAACACTTCGCCGGAAGCACAAACATTAAAAGACCTATGGCCACCATTTCCCCTAATTTTAGTACGTATTGCTGAAAATAACATTTCTCAGTACGCGCAAAAAGAAACGGTGGAATATTTCTGTGAGTGTGTACGGCTTTATTTAACCAAACACACTTTGCCGAAACGTGTACGTAAACTGGTTGAAAAAACTTTGCAAGAATCCGCCACTTCAAAACGTCGTGTACTAGAGGAAACTGAGGATGATTAATTATGGCGGCAAAAACAGTAAAGAGAAAAGTACGCAAGGCTCCAAAAGCCAAGGTTGCTAAAAGAGCAACGCGTAGTAAAGCAACTAAAACTAGCTCTGTTAAAAAAGCAGTTTTAGATACATACAAAGGAAAGACGCAAAAGAAAAAGGCTACTACTAAAACCAAAACTACTAAATCGAAGTTTGTTAAACCTAGAAAAGTAGAACTGGTTCCTGCGGTAAAACCGGCTGCGTCTTCTGCGCGTACTCTTATTTTGAGAGACGTTTACGAGGTAACTCCGCAAGTTTATAAAGAGCGCGCTAAGTTTGCGCATATTCAAACCTTTCATGCCCGCCGTGATATGTCCGGTAATATTCCTAAAGGAGATACCGGACGTAGGGTTATTTTGGCAGAAACTTATACTACGCACGATCATAATGGGAACCCAAAAACTAAAGCTACTTTGCACTACCAAATTATTGTTGGCTATTCAACTCAGTTAAAAGACAGACTGTGGACTAATAAATGTAAAGTATCTTGTTCCTGTGAAGACTTCCTATTCACCGATGAAGTTGCTTTGCATAAAAGAGGCAACGCAGATATTTATTTTTCTAATGGTGAAGACCCTGTTATAAAAAATCCAAAAATGCGACCACAAATTTGTAAACACTTAATAGCAGTACTGAAAGAAATTCGCTCAAAGCGTTTATAAACAACCCGTCATTTAGTACCTACATATAGTAAATCCTTATGTAAGGAACACAGATATGTTGTTGGTAAAATTTGTAGTAGCTAATATCAGAAACCTTATCATGGCATTAATTATGGAAATACTATGTTGGTTTGGCTTTAGAAAAGGTTGTTTATGAAGAAACAGTCCGCCCGTGGGTATCCGTCAAGTGGAAACAAAAATGCAAACTACAAACATTCAAAGTCTTTCGAGCTACTAAAGCATCAACGAGAGGCTTTGTTAGATAACTATAGTTCGTCTCAGTATATTGAAGTTTGGGACGAACTTCTTTACAAAGCTATTGAACCTATTTTCTTGTATACTAATTACGCTAACGAATTACTTTCCGAAATTTTCCACCATACTATTAACAATTTCAAAAGAAAAATTTCAACTGTGTCTAAGGAACACTTAGTCTACGGTTTATTTTTGTTCCACACCGTTAGCCGCGATCAAAGAATAGACGTATATAAGCAAATGCGTTTAGAGAGAACTATAACTAAATACATAATTAAAACCTTTTTGAATTCCCTAGAAAACTATCAGCCTTTACTTAAAGACCGCCTTGTTAACAACAATTTAAAATCCCGAGAACTGGAAGACTACGTAAAGCTGGTAAAAAGTAAAGACTCTAAACCTCTGCTTACTATAAAACAGGAAGTAGACTTTTATAACAAAGAAGCTTCCTCATTTAAAACAAAGATAATGGAGAAGCATACTAGAAACATTATTATGGAAGCACAACGTCATTATAAGTTCTGCAATTTAAAAGTAGACTTAGATACTATTGTACAAACCATGTATCAGTTTGCTTCTTATGCCGTAGATAAATATGACAGTGCTAATGGAACTTTAACTTCGTATATTTCAAATTGGCTTCAACACGCGCGCGGACACGCGATGTCTCAAGAATTAACAGTTGACTCTTCTTCTAAAGATAAATCCTACGTACATTTAGAATCTTTAGATGACTACTATGAAGAATTGTCTAATGAAAGCGATGATAATCAAATTGAAACACAGCTTGAAGTTTCCAGAGTACGGGTGCTAGCTAAAATGGTAGACCCTACTGGTTTGGGAAGACTGTCTCTTGATATACAAGAGACTCTGAATAAAGAGGAACTATCTTTATTACTACAAGAGGCAGAAAAACTTAAAAACAAAGGAAATAGTAAAACTGTAAAGTAGGTAACAACTACTACGCGATTGTTGTAATTTCACCAGCCGAGAATATTTAAGACTCAATCTAGGAGAAAGTTAAAATGGCAAAAGACTTTTTGGATTCTAATCCGAAATACGGAAATAACAAACGTCTCTTCACCAACCCGTCTGATTTAGTTCAATTGATGACGTATGAAGACTATAAAGATGAAATGGCGAACATCCGCCCTCTTGGAAAACTTTATAGTCTTGCTACTCACTTCATCAAGATTAAGACTAAAGGTTCAAAAGACAAGCCGTCTCGGGTTGTAGAAATTCCACGTCCTTGTTTGCGATATAATTCAGACGAAGAAGATTTTGATTCTTCTATTGATTGTCCTTATTGCAAACTCGCAGAAAAAGAAGCAGTACCGCGTTATTTCTTTAACGCTATTGTACGTGATTATCAGGAAGACGAGCCTAAGAAACTTAACATCACCAAAGAAGAAAAGAAAAGCGGCTTTAAAAATACCAAGTCGAAATCTTGGACTCCGGTGCGTGTAGTATCTGTTCCACCCTCTGTAGTTGATACCATTAAGAAAATTTCCAAGTCTAATAAACACCTTGATAAAAAATCAGGTGAGAAAAAAGCTTTCTCGGTTACTCATGAAAAATATGGTCGTGATCTTGAAATCTCTTTTGACCCGGACGCTGCTGGCCCTAAGAAGTGGACTGTTCAAAAAGGGGACGCTTCCAAGCTTGAAGGTAAGGAAAAAGAATTCCTTGTGTTTGATCTTGAGTCGATGATTAAAGCAGCTATTGAAGCAAAAGAAGACGACATTAAGAAAGACGCTAAAGAACTGAAATCACTGGCGGTTAACGGTGACGGTGATGACGACGGTTCCTATGAGTCTGATGACAGTAAGTCGAAAAAGAAAAAAGGTAAAAAGAAAGACGCCTCAGAATCGGAAAGCGAAATGTCTGAGAGTGAATCTGAATCAGAATCGGAAAGTGAGTCTGATGATGATAAAAAGTCTAAGAAAGGTAAAGATAAGAAATCGTCCAAAAAGAAAAAAGACGATTCTGAATCTGACGAAAGTGAATCTGAATCAGAATCTGAATCAGATAACGACCTTGACTCTGGCGACTCTGATGATGATAAAAAGTCAAAGGGTAAAAAGAAAAAAGGTAAGAAAGATGAAAGTGAATCTGAATCCGAAGAAAGTGAATCGGAATCAGACTTGTCCGAAAGTGAGTCTGACGACGATAAAAAGTCTAAGAAAGGAAAGGACAAGAAAGCTAAAGGTAAAAAGAAAAAGGCTGAAAGTGAATCTGAATCGGAACTGTCAGAATCCGATGACGATTAATACCTGATTGGAAACTTGAAATAAGAGGCGGCTTATTTATTTTATTTAAGCCGCCTTTTTTATGTCTAAATTTGGAGCAAACAACAATGGCTAAAAAAGCAGGTAAGAAAAAGGATTCAGCGCCTAAGAAACGTGGTCGCCCGCCGAAAGAAAAACAAAATAAAGGTAAGACCTCAAAGTCTGTAAAGCCGAAAGCTAAAGCCGCTGCGAAAAAAGCGCCAGCTAAACGCGGGCCTAAAGTACAAAGTAAAGTTACTGAGAAGCAAAAAATTAAAGCTGAAATGGCTCGCGTTAACAATGACCTTGTTAACTATGACTCCATTGTCTCTGACTCAGAAAAAACGTTTGATTTAATTTCTGGCTCTGGCGCACTAGGCCGCCGTCAATCTACTGGTGTAATGTCTATTGATATTACTCTTTACGGTGGTTTAGTTGGTGGTGCGTGGTATACGTTCTCAGGTGCTGAACAGTCTGCTAAAACAACTCTGGCACTTGAAGCTACTGCACAAGCGGCTATTGATGGTAGCATCCCTATTATTCAAGTATGGGATTATGAAGGTTCGTTTAACGCGTCACTTGATTACTTCTTAAATATCGCACGTAAGCAAGGGTTCAAAGGTACTCTTGAAGATATGTTCGGTATTGAAGACCCGGAAACTGGTGAAGTAATTAAACGTGGCCTTGTTAAAAAATACCAAGGTACTGTTCTCGAAAAGTTTTTTGATAACCTTAAAAAGATTGCTAAAGCGTTGCCAGATAAAATGGAACGCAAAGGTAAATGGTATCTTGTATTTACGCCAGATAAAAAAGACCCGCTTGATGCAAAACGTAGAGCGGCTTGTCATGAAAAACTTTATAAGAAGACTGGAAAATACTGGATTGAGTCTGACGACGCACCACAAGCTTTGTTCTTAGTTGACTCTTATCCTGCTATGTCACCAAAACACGGTGATGATAAAGACAACACAGATGAAGCATTGGCTGCACAAGCACGTACATTCTCAGCGCAGTTGCGCCGTGTTAAAGGCTATTTTGCCGATAAGAAAATTGAAGTACTTGGTATTAACCAATTACGCGCTGTTCCGATGGCTATGTATGGACCTAAAGAAGAAGAACCGGGCGGTAATGCTTTGAAATTCTATTCTGACGTTCGTTTACGTTCAACATCCCGTTCTTCTGTATTCGGTATTAAAGGTCAGGTTGAAGAAGAAAAATCTGTTCTGCATAAAGGCAACGATAAATACCGCTACCTGCACATTAAACAGATTAAAAACAAGTTGTCAGTTCCGCACCAAGAAACTTGGGCGCGTTTGTGGATTACTGACCCTAAAGGTCAAGCGTGGGGTTACGACCCAGTATTTGACTGCTACTATTTTATGAAGCAAACTGGGCTTCTTACTTCTACAGAAAATCGTAAGAAAATTAAATTCAAAAATATGCATTTGATTGGAATCAAAGATTGGGATGAAAAAGTTGAAGTTAAGTGGATGGACATTAAGAAACTTGTTCTTGGTGATAAGTCTACTGTTGCAGATACTTTTAAATCTCTCAAATACAAAGGCAAGCCTTTCAATCTGCATAAAAAACTGAAAGCGTTTTGTTCTACCAAAACAGCTTATGATTGTTATATTGACCAAATCTCTGGCGGCAGTAAAGGTTCTGACAGCGACAGCGATAGTGATGAAGATTAATGAAAGCAATAACTATAGGCGATTTGCATCTTGACGGGTTGGCGAAATACTTCCCGTCTAATCATCTTGAACTACAGTTTGCTGAAATAAGAAAGCCTCTTAACTACGCTATTAGTCACGGTATTCGCCATGTCTTCTTTTTAGGAGACATTGGCGAAAACACAGAACTTAGCTATGCTGCTATTTCAGCTTTTATTAAATTTCTTTCTGAATACCAAGATAAGTTTGTATTTCATTTTTTGTTAGGCAACCATGACTTTGCAGAAAACGGAGTTCATTGCATGACTCCGTTTGTTACTATGGTTAATTGTGGTTTGTTAAAGAACGTTCATATATACGAGAAGAAAACAAAGTTAAAAATACAAGGCGCGAAATTTAATTTGTGTCCGTACCCTTATTCGCAAGGCGAAGACGAGCATGTTAACATGGGGCATTTCTCTACTCCCGGCGCTACTTTAGATAATGGTTATAAAGAAAAAGAAGGAACAAAAATTCGTAAGCGCCACAAATGGGTGCTTGGTCATTTACATACCCCACACGGAAACTTTAACGGTACGCTGTATCAGTTAGGATTTCCTGAGAGACTACCAAAGGGGTTTGGAGTTATTACTGCCTCAAACAAATCTGGCAGACTTAAATTCAAACGCGAATTTATTCAGACTGACCCTGCGTTTAAACTGATTAACCTAGCTATTGAAAGTAAGTCTGATTTAAAACAAATTGAAAAGAATCCTTTGTACCTGTACCGTCTAGTGGTTAAATCATCATTTGAATTACCTGATAACTTGATGACTAAATACCCAAACATTTTCAAAATTGTGGGCGTCAAAAATAAGAAAGACTTTGAAGCTATTATTGCTGATGAAAACAAAGTATCTCTTATTGATGATAATGGTGAGTTGCCTTCGGAAAAGAAACTTCTCAAACTAACTTTCAAGAAAAAAGGCTTATCTAAGACTCAGTATTCTAGGGGTCTTGAACTAGTGAGTAAAGCGAAGGAGTCGTTAAAATGTTAACGAACATTCAGGACTATAGTGATAAAACGTGTATCGTAACGATAACTTCAAAATGCATACCGTCTGTGTTATTGAAAGAATTACTATCTACTCTTACTGAGGATAAATTTGTTTATCTTTTATATTGTATTCATCGTCGCGTTAAGCTATCGGATGAATACGCTTTAAAGTTTGATACTGAGTGCTTACGAAATTTGTTATTAGACACGTATAAGTATTACTTGGAAAAATACGGTTACGACACCGTAGATAAAAATTTACAATACTTGGTTCAAAATGATCGTTGCATTGTAAGTAACTACGCTTACCTTCATGCCAAACACAAAACAAAAACTACTTACCCGTATGTTTATTTTGCTAACAATTTTTTCTTGTACCTTTCACAACCGGCAAACTCTAATATAGACGTTAGGTTAAAATATATGAAGTTGTATAGTTCTTTACCGGCAGATCAAGTTAAAAGCAATCGCCAACTTGATATGGTGGAACTTAGCTTTCTTCAAAACAAAAAGTAACATATCTGTAAAGTAAATAACGGATTCTAGGAGAACGTAATGAGTGGATTTGACTCTCTGTATCGCCCTAAAAAATGGGATGACTTGGTAGGTAACGAAGCGGTGATTGCTTCGCTAAAGGGTGAACTAAACAGAGATAGTAAAAAACAAGCTTACTTGTTTACTGGTGAAACAGGTATAGGGAAAACTACGATAGCTAGATTGTTTTCTTCTTATCTATTATCTAAAGACAAAAAACCTGTCAACGTAAAAACTTGCCCTGATTATAACGAAATTAACGTTGGTGATAATTCTGGCGTAGACTTCATTCGTGAACTTGCAGAAAACACAAGGTTTCGTCCTAGTGTTTCCCCGTATCGTATTTTCGTTCTTGACGAAGTTCAAGCCTTATCAACTCAAGCTAGAAACGCTTTGTTGAAAGTATTGGAAGAACCGCCTGCTCACACTATATTTATTCTGTGTTCTATGGAAGGCGACGCAATTCATAAAGCGTTAAAAACGCGCTGCATGAATTTTCAATTAGAGCTACCAGATGAAGACCAAGTATCTGAACGTCTGCAAAAAATTGCGAAGAAAGAAAAAATAGAATGGGTCAATTCAAAAGTAGCTAAAAAAATTGCGTTAGCTTCCGGTAAAAGTATTCGTCGTGCTGTTACTATTCTCGAAGAACTTTCTCTTAATGAGAATATAAATAGCAAAAAAGCAGAAAAGATTGATAAGTACATAAGCAAAATTATTGACCACTCCAGTGATAGTAATGATAAAGTATGCGCAAATATTCTTGCGGCTATTTATAAAGGCGAGCCAAACGACGCTTATGAACACGCATGTAATGTAAATACGTCTGAACTTTCTAGCGTATTGCAGATGCTTTATCAGAACAAATATCTTATAGATAGGGTAGTTGTTCCTAAGCATCCGAAAACCGCACACTGGGGTATGAATAAAACGTTGTCTAATGCTGTTGGTAAACAAAATTTAGATGATGTCATTCACGTTCAAAAAAGTCTTGTTATCCTTCGTCAGCACTTTGCATCTGCTGCTGTTCCGGTAGGTGTTCTATTGCCGACAAAGGCGTATGAATTAGCTCAGTATTTCAGAGATAAAAAATGACAGAACTAATCGGCTTGCGTCATAGTAATTCAGTTGTATTTAAGGACGCGTATTTACCGCTTAACAAAAAAGGTATTACTCAAATTCGAGGTAACAATAAAGACTCGAAACTTGGCGGTAACCTGAAAGACCCAAACGCAACGGGTAAATCGGTTTTACTTCGTCCTATTACTGACATTATTTTCGCTTCTGCTCCGCTCACAAAAGATATTAAGACGAAAGCGCGAGCCGATTTGTTCACTCAAAAAGACTCCGCTTTAACGTTATCCTTGGAACACGAAGGTGAGCGGTTCGACATTATTAAAAAGGCTAAAGGAAAAAGCTACGAATACGAAGTAATTCAAAACGACGGTAACACTAATATTCGTCGCAAGGATTATACGGAAAAGAAAATTCGTTCTATGTTCGGTTACACAGAAGATGAATTTTATACTCTTTGGTTTATCGACAGTCGTAAAAATTCTCCGTTGCAATTCGGTACTGCTGCAAAACGTTTTGAATTTTTCACTAATATGTTTCGCCTCGAAGACATGGATGCTATGCGCCGTGTCTTTAATTCTATGTTACGTGAAGCAAAGAATCATATCGCCAAATACGATACGCTTAAAAAAGAATTAAAAGAACTTGGTAAACTACCGTCTTCAAAAGAACTGGCTAAATTAAAGGCCACACTTAGCGAGCAAAAGAAAGCACGAAAGAAAGTAGTAGAGAAAATCGACTCTGCATCTAAGCAGTTGGATACTTACTTAACGTTACAAGCATGTTTAACAGCGTATAAGAAATACACTACTGTTTGCGATATGCTTGGTATCGAATACTCCAAGTACACAAAAGTTGAAAGTAAACTACGGTCTATCTTAAATGATGCTAAAAAATATCAAGAACAAAACGACGCGTACTCTAAGTTTACTACACTGAATAAGGAATACGAAAAGCAACGTAAACAATTGTTGAACCAAGTTAACGGTCTTGATGAAAAGCAGGTATCGAAGAATTTAAAGGAAATAGACAAAGACCTTAGTAAGGTTCGTAATGAATACTCTGAATTAAAAATACGAGTTCCGGAATTTAATGAAAAAAGATTTACTAAGTTAAAAGAGAAACTTCCAAAGAAAACTGCCGATCAACTTAAAGATGACATTGCTCAGTTACGCTCTTACGTTAATATAGACGAAGTTATTATGACTAAAATTTTAGGTCAGCTTCGTGAGCATAAACATGACAAAAGCTGTCCTGTATGCAAAGGCCCGCTTACTGAGATTTCAGAAAAAGAAATTCAAAAACGTATTGATGCTTCAAAATCCAAAATAGCGAGTCTAGAAAAACAGTTATCTATGATCTCAGACTACGAAGGCTTAAAGAAAGAATACGCTGAATATAAAGAGGCTGTTAAAAAAGAGAAGACAGCAAAAGCTGCTAAAGCAAAGTTGAAAAAGAAGTTTGACAAACTTACCGCCAAGAAAAAAGAATTGAAACATCAACACTCTGTATTCTTATCTATAGCTAATATGAGAAAACCTAAGCCTGTAGATAAGCCAAGTGTTGTTATGCAGAGTAGCAAAGATTTATCTTTGTTTACTGACGTGCTTAATGAGCTACCTACTGTGTACCCAAATATAGAATCTTTTTCATCAATAAATATTGAAGAAATTCCTAGCAAGATCAAGCAAGCAAAAAAGAACCTTAAAAACATGAATGCTCAGACAGTAGATGACAACTATCAAGCGTTGTCTAACGAAGTATCTACTATTGAATTTAAATTGAAACAGGCTAAACGTATTAGTAAGGAAATGGATGAACTACGGGAATACGTAGATGACGTTCCCATTATTGAAACGTTGATTGAAGCCTTTTCTAATAAAGGAATGAAACTGGAAATGATTAGTTTCCTAGCTGCTAAAATTGAGCAGAACATGAATAGGTTTGCGAACTTGATTTTTGCAGAACCTATTAAGTTTCATTTTTTAGTTACTGGTGGAAATGCTTTTGATATTAAAGCGGAAAGGAAAGTTAACGGCACTCTTGTGTGTACTGACGTTCGTACTTTATCAGGTGCTGAAAGTCGTGCTTTTAGTTTTCTATTACCATTAGCAATCTTACCTTTGATACCTGCCAGCCGTCGCTTGAACGTCATGGTACTTGACGAACCTTTGCAAAACGTAGGTGAAGCCAGACGTGACTTGTTTATTAACGATTTCATACCAAAATTAAACTCAATTATTCCGCATATAATTATTCTCTCTACGGAAGAAGAGAATTATAAGAATAGTGATGTGTATTACGTCGTAAAAGAAAACTCGGTGTCCTCGTTGAAAAAACTTGGGAGTAAAAAGTGATTACGACAAATAACTTTGAAAGAGCCACAAATTTTTTATATGGTAGTAGTAACTTTATAGAACAGATTGACAAGTATAAGAAACAAGACTTACTTAATTTTGCAGAAGTTAACTTGAACTTTTCATACTTACACGTGCTTTCAAAAATACGACCTGTATTTTTTAACAACTACGACTATCTATACCCGGTGTCTTCTTATGCGGTAGCTACTGTACCTGACTCAGATTCTATCTCGTGTAAAAGACTTGTCGTTTATCTTTTCACAGATTCTACCCTTCTTAATTCAAAACCTATAACTTGGGCAGACGCACATTTACACTTATGTCTTAACTACGCGTCTTATACTGCTAGTATTGTCGTCATAAAGGACGATGAAATTCTCCCAGTTAAAGACTTCGATATAAAAGAAGGTAAAGTTATTGTATACCAGCAGTTAAAGAGTAAGGGGAGACTATGATATATGGAGTAGAAAACTATGATCCTTTCTATGTGTATACACTACTTACAGAAGACTTAAAAATAAAGGCTAAATACATTAGTATTGATGAAGTTAAACCAAAAGCTAAAATTGCTTTCTTTTTTAGTCATAAGTCTTTTCGTCGGAACTTCCGCCAGTTAAAAAATAACCCAGTACCTTGTCTTCTATTCGGACCTAAAATAGTTTACCAACATTTAAACATACCTTTTCAAGAAAAAGTAACACCTGCTTTTTTGAAGAAACTTTTAAAGTACAAAGGTTCCTCTCCAAACCTTACGTTTACACCCCTTAACTTAGCGTTGACTTTATTAGATAGAACAAAACCCTCTATCATTAAAGACATCCTAACTTTGCTTTATAAAGTGCCTGATAAGTCTCAGCGTGATAGCCTTCGTGTATCTTTTTTCCAGTCTCTTGTTACCGCAGAAAACATAGATGACCTGACCAGTACACTAATTTCATTGTCGCACTCTAAACGTTTAGTAAGGAAGCTTATTCAGAGTGTAGATAACAAAATTTTGATTAACACTATGAAGGCTACCAAAGAGGTGGTCGCTAAAAAAAGAACTGTAGAAAAAGCCGCTTCTAAATATGGTATAGCGGAATTTGACATCCGTTATATTCTTTCTCAATCTGAGGTTTAACAATGACAAACGTGAACGAAGTATTTGTAGTAAAGCGTGACGGGACAAGAGCACCTTGGGACTTTTCAAAAACGTTTCGTGCTATTAGTTGGGCAAGCCAAGACTTAGACTTCGATATTAATAAAATTTTTGATGAAGAACTAATTAACTCTATTGTCTACGATGGTATACCAACTACTCAACTTCAATTGCTGCTTGCACACATGGCGGAATCCGTAAGCTATAAATACCCAGAAGCGGATATTATTGCAGCCCGTCTTCTTTTGCAGGTAGTAAGAAAAGAAATTAATGACCCTTTTAATCATGGTTATACGGGTTATCCCCATCTTAAAGATACTCTGCACCGCGCAGAAAAATATGGCTCACGACGCATTGACAAAAACCTTGTAGAAAAATTTGATCTTGAAATTTTGAATGCGGCTATTGATAAAGACCGCGATCTAAATTTTCGTTACATGGGTATTTCTACTCTGTTTACTTCTTACTTGTTGCGTGACACAAGGGATAACTCTTTAATTGAAGGCCCGCAACATTTCTTTATGCGTGTAGCAATGGGATTAGCGCATTCTGAACCGGAAGAAAAAAGACACGAAGTAGCTATCGACCTTTATAATCAGTATTCCAGTTTAGCTTTCCTTTCTTCAACCCCAACAAACTTTAATTCTTGTACTGTTCACCCTCAGTTGTCTTCTTGTTTTATCACTACGGTAGAAAGTGATTCCCTTGAGGGTATTCATAGCACTGGTCAAGAACTTTCACAGTATTCTAAATTTTCTGGTGGTACGGCAACTGATTTAACTCCGTTGCGTTCTAAGGGTTCTAAGATTGCAGGAACAGGTGGACGTTCTAGCGGCGTAATTGCTTTTGCAAAAATCTATGAAGCATGTATGCGAGCATTTGACCAAGGTGGAAATAGGCCCGGTGTCATTTGTATGTATCTTGAATCGTGGCACCAAGATATTGTTACCTTCTTAGAAAGTGTTGACCCGAAAGGTGATGAACGTACTTCCTTGCGTGACGCGCATATTGCTAATTGGGTTCCTGATCTTCTTATGCAACGTGTTCAGGAAGAAAAAGACTGGAGTTTGTTTAATCCTAAAGACGTTCCAGATTTGCACGATTTATACGGTGAAGATTTTAAAGTAGCTTATGAAGCGTATGAAAATAATCCAGACATTGAACGTAAAGTAATTCCAGCAAAAACCTTGTTTAAGAAAATGCTGGAAACTCTGTTCAACCGTAAGGGTAAAGGTTGGATTTGTTTTAAAGATGAAGCAAACCGACGTAACCCTTCGCGCGCATACGGGCGCATACATTCTTCTAATCTCTGTACTGAGATTATGTTGATTAATAATTCAGAGATGTCTTCTGTATGTAACTTAGGTTCTATTAACATTGCAAATATCAATTCACCGGAAGAACTCGTTAGCGTAGTAAAAACTGGTGTACGTGCAATTGATAACGCCATCACTAATGGATACGTACCTAATGTTAAAGGGCAGCGGTTTAATGATTTGGAACGTCCTTTAGGTTTAGGCTTGATGGGGCTAACTAGAAAACTAGTAGGTGATTTTCATATTGACTATGAAAGTATTGAGTATCTGGTAGCCAACGAAATTATCATGGGCATTATTTCCATGACAGCTATGGATACAAGTGCTGATCTGGCGCAAGAAAAGGGTGCGTATAAAAACTTCCATAAATCATCGTGGGCTAAAGGCGAATTGATTGTAGATACTGCTGCTGACGTTGACGATGAATTCTTTAAGAACATTGATTATTACTTGGATAACCATACTCCGGAAGTTTTGAAACCCTATCTTGAAGTTTACCGTTCTTTTGATCGTGATGCTTTGCGAAACAAAGTAAAACAAGGTATGCGCAACGCAACTTTGTTAGCTATCGCGCCTACTGCTTCTATTGCTAACATTGCAGGCTGCACTAACTGTACTGAGTTGCCAAATAAATTGGTTTACTCTAAAGATAACAATTCAGGTAAATATAATATTATCCCTGAGCTGTTTGTTAAGCTTCGTCAAGACGGTCGTGAAGACTTAGTTAAAACTGCTTATTCTGTGTCTCAAATTTCTACTATTCGTTCGGCTGCTGTGCGTCAACGTTGGATTGACCAAGCACAATCTACGAATATATTTGTGTACGAAACTGTTAAAGGTAAAGACCTCGCATCTATTTATCTTGCAGCTTGGTCATACCATTTGAAGACTACTTATTATCTGCGGTCACAAGCGCCAGATATTAAAAACAATATGGACTCTTTTGTAGCGCAAGACGAAACACCTGTTGAAACGCCACCAGTTGTTGAAGACGCTTCATTCTGTAGCATCGACGATGAAGGTTGTCTTTCCTGTCAGTAACTAAAACTACGGGAGACTGAAATAAAGCAGTCTCCCGTTTTAATCAACGGAGAATTAAATGTCAGAACTAACTAACCGTTCAGTAGAATCTATCATTAACGAACGTAAAATTATACTTGGCCCAAAGGATAGAATTAAAAGCGCGACTCTATCAAAATACCCTTGGGCGATTTCTACTTTTGAACAGATGTTGAATAACGAGTGGAAAGCAACCACCGTTCCCGTTTCAAAAGACGACCCAAGTAAAATGTCTCCCGGTTGTCAGCTTGCATTGAAACGTGCAGTAGCATTTTTGACTAACCTAGATGGACTGCAATTAGAAAACTTAACTTTCAATATTGTTGAACATATTACTGACTATGGTGTTCAGCAATGTTTGTATCGTCAGATTTTTGAAGAAGCTTTGCACGTGCAAGCTTACGGAATCATGATTGATACTTTCTGGAAAGACCCTAATGAAGTTTTCTCTTTGCATGAAACTGACTTGGTACTGAAAGAGAAAAACGAATTCGTATTAGCACAAGCACAAGCGATTAATGGTGCAGGAGATTTCGTAGAGAAGTTTTACTACGCTGTTATCTCCAATATTATTTTGGAAGGTGTTTACTTCAACAGTGGCTTCCTGTTGTTTTACGTATTCTCTAAATTCCAGAACCAAATGACTAATTGCTCTGAGCAGATTGAATATATTCACCGCGACGAAAACGCACACACATGGTTGTTCTTGAATATTGCTAAAGCGTTGGTGAATGAATACGGACATATTTTAAATCGTCCCGAAGTAATTAAACGTACTACCGAGTTATTTGAAATGGGTGCTGCCATTGAAATTAAATGGGGCGCACATATTATTGAAGAAGGTGTGCCGGGATTATCTGTTCCGAAAATTACTGACCATATTCGTAGCTTGGCGGATTACTATTTAATTCGACTGCCAAATATGAAACAGTTATTTAATGTTCAGTCACCTTACCCTTGGGTTTTTGATATTGTTCAAGACCCTAACGCAAAAGAGAAAAACTTTTTTGAGAATACGGATTCTGCGTATTCTAAAAAGACTCTGGATTTTGGTGACTGGTAAATAAAAGACAGTCCAAAAAATTAGAAGTACTGAAAAGGCTGCCTTTTAGGTGGCCTTTTTTGTTTCCCTATGGACTGCCTTTGTTTGCTAGTAGTCTTGAATACCAAGGGTATTAAAAACCCCGTATTTTCCAGCCCTTTTTAACATACCCTTTCGTAAGTGCTTGATTTTAAAGGGCTATATTTATATGTCTAAATCACTTGACTACCCTTGCCTACCGGGCGATACTATACTGGGGGAAAGTACCTGAGACTCCCTACCACGGACAGCCTACTATATAAGAGGGCGTCACTATGAAATTGACCACGCGCCGAATTCTTAAAGAAGCGGATTGCAACAAACTGGATTTAGCTAAAGGTGAAGGTTATTGGTACTTCATCTATAGCGATAAAGAAAACAACATTTACGCAACCCACTCAGTTTATACTGTTCAATTAAACGCTTTAACACTTGAACAGTGGAAAGACGAAGCTAATGAATTTTTAGATACGCTCAAAACTTCTTACCCTAACAAAATTTAAACGGAGTAAATAATATGAACGTTCAAACTCTTTCTGCCGCTGACCGTTACGAACTTGAGCAAAAAGAAATTCGTCGTCGCAAAATTCGCGCTCGTATCGCTTTGGAGAAAAGAATCGTTAACCGTCTTATCAAAACCTTTTTGAAAGACGGTTGTCAGGTGACTTTGGAATACGACGAAGAATACGCTGTTGTTAAGTCTACAAAGTTTTCTGACTTTCGTGGTCAGATTATGGCTTGCGACGAAGAGAAGCTTCGCGTTTACAAAAACGGTAAGTGTATCGGTTCTGTTTTTCTGGTTTATGGTAACGATGGCTGGGACGTTATTTGTGACTATCACAATTCACTTTCTTCTTACATCGAGGAAGTGGATAAGTACATTGAAAAAATTATGGGGTGGTAAAATGAGTAATTCAAAAATAGAAACTGACGACGATCTTTTCACTCTTGCAGATAACCTTACGTGCAGGATGTTTCCTTTGTACCAACGCAATGAAAAACTTTGCGTTGGTAAACCTATCAAGTTTCTTCAATACGATAGGCCGGGTAGTTTGTTTTGGCACTATGTTGTAGAAAACCTTTTGGAATCTGGTGCAACTGAAAAGCAGATTGAAGAAATTCTGACAAACAAAGGTATTCGCAAGTGTTTGGATTCAGAAAATCTTGGAGAAGCTTTCAAGATGCTTGCTACCCTGTTTGTAGCAGAATTGAAAATGGTTAACTAATTTTCAGCTAGTAGGAATTCTTAGGAGTTCCTACACTGGTAAAAATTATTTGGAGAGTCTTATGAGAAAGATTAAAGTTCTATTGGTTATGGACCGTCTTGGTTATGTAGAAGCTACCCCTGTTTCTGAAAAGGTTCATAAACAATATGAAAAACACATGCAGCAATTTGTGCCTGACCATGAAGGCTCTGCATTTTTTCAATCAGTTACTGAACTGAATGAATCGGGTATTATTAAACTGTTACCAAGTGAAATTCGTAATCTTTCTGCGGGCTGGCCCAAAACGGTTATTATGAGTACTGAAAATTTTGGCTACCTGCTTGGCTACGACGCAAGTCTTCTTGAAATTAAATGAGGAAAACATTATGAAAAAAGTTTCACGCGCTGCCCTTATTCGTAATATGGATGGTAAAATGGTTCGTGCAACTGCTCTTGACTATGTAAGTGAAGAGCAGTTGAAGCAGCAACTGGAAGAATCCATTGCTGTTCACAACGAAAAAAAGCCTGAGTTCAAAGTGAAACTCAAAGAAACAGGTAGCCTCTTTGAAATTGTGCAAGAAAAAACCGGGTATCCTACTGGCCAGTATTACAGAAAGCCTGTTATGCCTGAAATTCGTGAAGGTAAACTTAACTTCCGTAGTAGAGACGCGGTTTTTACTTACGGACTCAAGACTCACGCACCTATCACTTCGTTTATTCCGATGAAAGACATTGAAGTTATTTCGGAAACGGAATTTCACATTCGCACGGTATTCGATAAGGTAATTTCTTATACTCTTATCTAGTTTTCACCTAGCAGTAATTCTTAGGAGTTACTGCACTTGTGAAAATTATTTAACCTTCTGGAGAAACAAAATGACTACTTCAAAAATTGCTACTACTTTCCACGGAAAACAAGCAGTGAAACAACTGGACTTGGGTGACGGTTGGGTTTTGATTATTAAAACCTTCAAAAGCGGCTTGGGTAATTTGGTTACTGACGTAGGTGTATGGAAGCCTGTCAAAGCCAATTCAAACATGATTGAAAAAGTTTTTAATCATGGTACTACGTTGAATAAAGACCACGGAAAACTCCGTGCCACCGAAAAAACGTTGTTGCAATTGAACGACGCTATTGATGAAGACGCGGCAGTGGCGAACGCAAAAGAATTGAAAGCCACTCACAACGTAATTTTGTAACGGGGCGAAAAATGATTATTCAAAGCAAAAACGGTAAACAGTATTACAATGCAAACGAGCAGAGACTGATCTGTTTGGTTTGCGAGTCTGAAAAGAAAATAGAATTTCCTATCGACATGTTGAAACTTGCGAAAACTTTTTCAGCTTTTGAAAAAGCACACAAAAATTGTTAATTGGTTCACTTTTTCCTACTGGTTATAAAGGAGTCTGCGTAATGAAATTGATTATGATGAAAAACAAAAACAGCGGTTGCTTTATCGCTATCGACAAAAATAGCGGTTACCCGTATGACGCTGACAATATTATGCGGGCAAACATTTTCAGTTCCGTTCAAGAAGCTACCAGTTACAAGAAACACTTCCAGAATCTTTCTGTTGTGGAAGTAACCATTAATCATACTGAACAGGTATTAGTAAAATGATAAAAGGTTTCATAAACAAAATATCTAAACCTCACGCGCAGTACCTTAAACTTGTTCTGGATGAACGTTTTGAGAAACTGTGGCCGGGTCATGCTTTTACTGTTCATGGGGAGAATTCCCCGCTGAACGGAGTAAATTTTACGGTTGAACGAATTAAAGACGTAAAACACCGTACCCTTTACTTCGATAAAAATAATAACAACATTACTGATGATGAATTACTTATAGATTCTCTCGATTCTGACGAGTACTATGCAACGCAATACATTAAATCCAATGGAATCGACGAAATCTCTTTTCCCTGTGAAGCTACTCTGGTGTGTGTTTACTGGAGTGTAGAAAACAAACTGGAAAAGATAGAACTGCATACGGACATTGTTTTTGGGCCGTGGCAACTTATTTTTTTCCCAGAGAAATAAGTTTTCAACTAGTAGCAATTCTTTTGAGTTGCTACGCTGGTGAAAATTTAATTACTTAACTGGAGAAATACCATGCTTCTGATTACTAAAAAAGATTTTATCGCTCAAATGGCAACGTCTCAGGATAAAGACGTTATCCGTAACCTTCTGAGTTTTTTCAACCACCTTTTGAAAGACGGTGAAATTATTACGGGTCGTGCTTTTTTACAGCGTATCGAAGAACATTGTGAAGCTAGCAATATGCAAGCTTACTTGAATGACCTTCGTTACTCGTTGTCTATCCTCAAGTCGTTTTCTGACGTTCCGACTGATGAACTTGAAATTCCGGGCGAGTTTCAGATTTGGATTGAAGAAAAACAAAAGGAATTTAAAAGTAATAAATGCAAACACTGTGGTAAATAGTCATGGTTAACAAAAAATTTCCTTACCCTAAAAAAGTTATGCTTGGTATTACTCATGTGCGTACCAACCAAACTCGGTACACCTTGGTTAATGGTATGATGCATGAAGACGGTAAGCTTCGCGTAGACGAGAAGGTTTACGATGAAGCTATGAATAAAATGAAAGACAGCCTGACCGGAGTTAACCGCTGGGACGTTCTTTTGTACACTGCGAGGTAGCTAATGGACTTTTTATGCATACTGTTAGTTTTTTCTGTTTTGGCTTTCATGGATATTAAAGACCGCCGTGAAGAACGAAAAGAAAAGGAAGAAAAAAATGGACGTGATGATTCAGAAGAAAACTTCCACGGGAACGATACGATGGAACGTCAGTTTATACCAGCGTATCTATTCTGCGAGAAACGAAGAACACCAACCTAAAGAAATTAAAAAACCTGAGTTAGTCGGAAAAGCTGTTCCGGGCAAAGAAGGTTTTGTTTACGAAAGCTTTTACTTACATTGGTATGCAGGCTGGTATGTGTGGGCTGTTTTTGTAAATTCAGAAAACAGTCATGGTGCACACGCAGTAGAAAACATTAACAGTATTTGCGACTATTTATTTGAGGGTAGATAAGATGGAAAACTTTAATATTACTGAATGGGTAGATGAATTTTTCTCAGTAGACAAGGCTACCGAAGATAAAGAGATCAACGAAATCTTTTTCGCATTGAAAATTGCGGAAGCTTCCTGTAAACCGTTGACTGCTGAAATAGAATCTTCTGTTTACTATCAGATAGCAGAGAAACGTGCAAAGTCAATTGGACTGCATTGTTCTCCGTATTTCTTGATGGGTGTTATTTGTTTTTGTGACAACCCGGCTCATATCGTTATGTTTATTACGGCATACCGACATTTGCAAGACGCCGAAGAAATAAACGGTGTTAAACCTTTGTACACAGTAGAGACACTGTTGAATACTCACAGTTACAGTGTACCTGAGTATTCAAAAGAATTTTTGAGTGAACTGTGGAAGAAACAGAAAAATAATGACCAAACAGTTCCAGTAGATAATTGGTTGGACGTTATCGCGTCCGAAGAAATGTTTATTAACGCAACTCGCAACGGATTTGTTGCCACTTCCTGTAAACAGTGAGGGATGAAACATGTTTGATAACGTTCAATGTAATAAAGGACTGAAAACTACCGTAGCAATATGCAATGAATATTTCGATAACTGTAATATTGAATACGGTGCGGTTTTCAATAAACACACAGGTACTGTTATGAGTTATATGGACCTGTACAAGAATCATCGTTTGCTGTCTACCAAGGTAGCTAACACCAATATCAATGAGGTTTTGTAACTATGCCTAAAAGCAGAAAACAGAAACTCACTGGTAGAACTTCTTTACAAGTAAGAAAAAAGAAAACGAGTTGTATAAGTCTTTTCTCGAAGACGTTAAAGAACTTATGTCGGTTGTAAACGAAGCAACCAAGTACCCTTGTTAACAGGAGAACTCCAATGCCTTTTATTAAAAACTCTGAAAGTCTTGTAGGTAAAACTGTTATTCTTAATAAAGAAGTAAAAACCTGCGGTGGTAGATTTACGGTAGGTTCAAAAGTAAAAATAATTGATGTTGGCCCACGCGGCTACGATATTCAGGACGACGAAGGTAATCGTGCCGTGGAATGTGGTTTCACTGGCTTCTATGTTGTTGGTGAATAAAATGCACATAACCAAAATTCATCACAGAAAAATGAAAGTAAAAGTATCTTCAAAAGAACAAACTACTGAGGTTACTTGGGAGCAAGTTAAAGATCATTGCAACAAAGCGTTACTGGAGTTAAACCCAGATCACACTGGCGACCCTGTAAACTATATTTTTGATGACCGTCTTCCAAAAGTGGTTGAATACATTATTTTGAAAGCTGTTACTTACGGAAAAGAAATTGACTTGGGTTTCTTTGTTGCTATAAATAAACATTTTGAAGCAGGGAAGTGGATACCATGATTCTTGACATTAGCAAGTTTGAAAAAGAAGAAGTATTGGCGGCGCTTGTGAATGGTGCAAATGCCAAAAATGTTCCTGAGATTGGTTTTTTCTTAAAGGTTTTTAAACTGGAACCGTTTACCGTTCAAAAAGCAAAGAAGCTTATAACTTCAATCCGTAAGATTGAGGGACAGCGTAATTTGTATTTCGATTACGTTGATGCTCGCCCATTAAAAATTGATTTAAATACGGATGAACTCGACACTCGGTTGTATGATCTTAATAATGGTAAAGACGCTGCATGGGAAGTATTGCAGGAACTTGCAGATAAGAAAGGAGTAAACTTGAAAATTATAAAAGGCGGCTAGTATTTAATGAATATTTTTATGCTTTCAAATTCTCCCAAACGGGCTGCGCGTTATCATTGCGATAAACACGTTGTAAAGATGCCGCTTGAATACGCGCAGATGATTTGTACCAATCTTAGAATGACGGGAGTTAAAAAGATTCCGTATAAGTCTACTCACGTTAATCATCCAAGTACAATTTGGGCTAGGCAGTCTCAAGAAAATTTCAATTTTTTATGTGACCTGCTTTTTTACACAAGTGAAGAATACAAACGTCGTTACGGTAGAGAACACAAAGCACTTACCGAACTGCGTCCTTTTTTGCGTGACAAGTTTATTAACCGCTTACCTGCTGGTGAACTGTCAGACTTTTCTATGGCTATGCCGGATTTTCTCAAAAGTAAAAATCCTGTGCAGTCTTATCGAATGTTCTACCACTTCGATAAATTTATTTTTGCCGAATGGAAATATTCAAAAACCCCATATTGGTATCAACCAGAAATTTGGTGGAACACTTTTTCAAAAGAACTAGATGTAGTTAATCCATTTATTTTTAGGAGGTTATACTGTGGCACATAGAACACGTAGAAACCAAATAAAAGCAACTAGAAGAAAATTGCGTAACGCATTTGCTCGTGAGTTGCAATATACTTCATATCCTGTACTAAGTACTATGGTATCTAACTATAGAAAAGCAGGTATGAAAGACAACGATATTATTACCGTTCTGAATCTTTATGAACTCGAACGTTCCAAATCAAAAATTTTAAACTACTGAGGATGAAAATATGAAAAGCCTTCACACTCCGCTTGGTTACATGGTTGACGCAGTTTTCAATCACTATGACATCGGTGACGAAAAACGTAACGTTGTCGGGGCTACTGTAATTAAGGTAGACCGCCGTTACGGTAAACAAAACAGTGGACGTGACACCGTTCAGCCTCTGGTAACTGTTAAGTTGCAGAACGGTGAAACCAAATCATTTGATGCGTCTTATGTGACAAAAGTGTACAAGCCTAAAAACTTTGTTCATATTCGTCACGTAAAGAAGAAGTACTATGAATACAACTGTTTGGGTAACGGGAACAAATTTACTATTTATCAGTTTCACTGTGTGTCTCGGGTGCAGAAAAAACTGGTAGGGAGTCCTATTAGCCTTATTGGACTTGCGCATGACAAAAGCAAATTCAGGGACTACCCTATTTCTCACAAGAAAGCGTGTAACGCGTTTATTAAAATGTTTGCTCTTCACGATCAAAGCGGCCTCGCTAAATACGACTTTCGTGTTAAAGAAAAAGTTTTGATTCGCTGGTTTGAGCAAAACTTTAACCGCTTTCAAAGTACTGCAAAGTTTTTGAACGCAGAAGCTACAAGACAACTTATGGAAGAAGAACAGGAATATTGGGAATCCTGTGGTTATGATAACGCGGAAGAAGCTTTTGACTCGTTGCGTCGCCAACTCAGCGAAATCGTGACTGATAAAGCGATTGATAAGGCAAGCAAACAATCTCGCATGTAATTAGGGGAAAAATATGGCAGCGACAAATCGTAGAATTTTAGTTAAGGCTATTAGCTGGCGAATTATTTCTACAGCAACTACCTTTCTTTTAACTTACTTACTGACTGGCAGCCTTATGATTGCTGGTCAGTTAGCCTCAATAAATTTTGTGTTGAAGACTATGATGCAATTTATGCATGAAAAACTTTGGCAGAGAATTGAATGGGGTAAGGGGAAGTGGTTGAAAAAACGTATGAAAGAAAAAGCAAACGTAGTACCTATGTCAATTGTTAAGTCGGATAACAGTAAACGTGTTACTGAAAAGAAAACGTATTTTCAAAAAACGTTCGTTGACCCGGTGTACAAAATGAAAACTGACGGATGGGAAGATTGATTATGTTTGACAATATGACAGTGGAAAAACGTGAAGGCTCCCCTACTACGTTCGCGCAGAAAAAAGTTCTTTTGACGGAATGTACCGTAGAATACTCGGTATATTTTAACGATAAAACAGGCGACGTTGATTGTTACATGGATGTTTATTCTTTTCCCGGCCATAGTTTCTTATGCAGTTCTATTTCTGCGCAGTCTCAGTGGCGTGAAATTCCAATATCTAAAACTTAAAGGTAAGAACTAATGATAGGTCTTTTTCTTGACGATATAAGATTTCCGCAAGACGTTAACTGGATTGATTATCCCTCAAACGTTAACTGGAAACTTTGTAGAACTAACTGGGACGTTGTTATAGAAATTGAAGAACTTAATAACTATTTCGACGTAATTTCATTGGACCATGATATAGCGTGTGAAGATGGAAACGGTAACGAAATTACTGGGTACGACGTTCTTAAACGTATTATTCAATACTACCACGAAAGAAAAATGAAATTACCTATGATAGTTTTCCATACTCAAAATCCTGTAGGTAAAGAAAACATGCAAAGGTATTTGAATAACTACCTACACTTCGTTGAACGCGGATTTAAGGAGAAATAAAATGGGTTGTGATGTTATCAGCGCAGTCAATATTGTTACAGGTCAACGTATTGCAACACCTGAAAATGCTAAGTGCTATAATCACGAAGACCGTCACGCGTTTGTTCGTATTGTCGGTGACGTTTCTATGGGAGTTGCAGAAGTTTATGACTACTGCAAAGAATGTCACGAAGAAATAAAGAAACAAGAACAAGAATCTAAAAAAGCCGGAGAAACTTGTGACTACTGTAAAATAGTTAAACATGACTGCGCAAACCGTCGTGACTATGAAGAAGGTAGTAATGGTCCTGTTTACCGGGTTTGTTTAGACTGTCGTCGTAAAGAAGACGAGAGACTTAGCAACGAACTTGATTCCTGCGATTGGTGAGGAACTAACATGTCTTTAACTTTAGTCTTTTTTATTGTAAGTGTGTTTGGTTTAGGTTTGCTATACATGGTTCTATATTTTTATGTAGCTGTTAACACCGAGCATAAAGTTTATAGCTTCTTCAATTTCTCTTCCGTGTTCTCCCGTTTCCTTGATTTGATTGAATAGGATAAAATAAGATGCCTACTAAAAAGATTACCCCTAACGAATCCCTTGTTGATATTTACACTGAGAAACTAAAAGCAGACCGCAAACTGCTTACTCACGCAACTCGTGGTCTTAAAAAATTCAATGCTAGTTTGAAACGCAAAGTACCGTCGTCACTAGTGCCTAGACTTCTTGAATTTGAATCAAAGCTGAATTTCCTTTATTACGTTATGTTCTCAGGCATTAAAAGTAATATACAAGCTGATTTTTTCGATACCTTGAGTAGTAAAAATAAAAAATTTACTTACCTTGACGTGATTGGTATGGTCGGCGAAGCTCTTAGTGAATTTACTTATTTCGCACTTCTAGTAAGTAAAAACAGAATTAAGACTTCAATTTCTACCTCTGTATATTCAATACTTTCTAAAAAATTAAATCCCTATCTGAATTCTGATAGTTTTCTATTGTTTACTTGCGTAGACTCACAAGGTATACACGAAATTGATAGTATTTCTTCCATCTTTACTAAGAAGAAATCTATTAAGACTGAAATAGCTTTATTTTTGACTGATTCTTCTTCTATATATGCAGAAGTACTTGATATTGTAAGGGGGTATAACACTGACCCAACTATTGAAGAAATAAACTACCTTCTTACTTTAGTGGATGAATTCAATAAGAATACTAATGAATTAATAAACAAAGCAATTCTCGATTTTGTTTTGTTTGTTGAACACGTATACAAAGATATGGACTCACAATTAAACATTAAAGAGTTTACGGTAGAAGACCACGCTAAAAAAGTAAATGAGTTACTGGAAAAAGAAAATAATTTGAAAGCGCAGCTTACTCAGGTACGTGAGGAAATTTCTGTGCTAGAAGGTATAAAAGCAAAACTGTAAAGTGTATTAAACACTTCTTATTGCCGGAGTATTTATGAACTATGTATTTTTCCATTACCCATGCAATGACGGTTTGATGGCAGCGGTTGCTGCCTATCAAGCTTTGGGTACAACTGCTATTTACTACGGCGTTGACTACAACGTTGAAGAAAAAGTAGTTAAGCAAGCTATTTGTGGTAACAATTTTGACGAAACTGAAACTTCTGTTTTGGTTACTGATAAATTCCGCAAGATTTATTTTGTGGACTACTGTCCTTCCGTGTCTATGCTCAAATGGTTCTATGAGAATGATCTTCTCTCTAACGTTGTTGTTATTGACCACCATGCTACCGGCTTTGAACATATTTCTGATTTCTTTATTGAAATGGTAAAGGCGGGCAAATTTTCTGAGCATGACGCAGTTCCCTTTGACACTTATATGAGTTACGACAAATCAGGTGCTCTTCTTACTTACGATTACTTCGTTAACGAAAATATGATCGTTAATGAAGATATTCGTAAATATTTTTATTGGGCGTCTATTCGTGATTTGTTTTTGGATACGGCGGACGGTATTTCTTACGAAGACAAAGTTGTCAGTAACGCGTTTACGTCATACGTTGTCGATCTTCGTAATAAGTTTGTACAAAACAAACAGGAACGCCTTACTCAAGACGAATTCTGTTTAGCGTTGATTCAATACGTTGACTCTGAAATTAAAAATTCTACTGACGAAACGCTGTTGCCTTACGTGGAAAAAGTTAAAGACTACGAAAACATGTGTCGTATGATTAACAAGACGGCATTTTACCCACAACACAACCCAGAGTACGTGTTTGTTAACTGTATGCATTCTCACGCGTCTACTGCGTGTTACTTTCTTTATATGGAAAGTGACAGGCCGTATGCTATTGCATATCAGGTTGGCTATCGAAATGGGGTTTACGGGTTGACTTTGAATTTTCGTTGTCGCAAA
>CAYPLH010000002.1:0-170086 GCA_964411505.1 uncultured Clostridiaceae bacterium
TATCCAGAAAATGTTCCCATATTTTTACTGGGAGTTAGTTTTCGAAATTACTCTTATACTCAAGCCTACCAAAAATATCAATATTTTCACAGCTTCAGCGTTGCTTTCATATGAGTTCTCCTATTCTACCTTAAAGCTTTGAAAAGGAAGACCCTTCCTTTTTAAAGGAGTCTTCCTTTTCACTTCATGCTTTATTCTAAGAAAAGTAAAGCCCTCATCCCAATCCTATATATTTCGCATTTTCCCTCTTACTATCCTTTCATCCACGCAGCATTAAGTTTTCTCAATAACGTGGGTAGGAAAAGGAAGAAATTAGGGAGGTTAAATTCTTGTTAAATAAAAAGGCTTCTTTATATCCTTAACTCTCAACAAATTATTCATTTGCAACCTGAGTTTGGAGGTTTTAAATGTAAAGTTGACTTCACCATTATCAATATCAGCTTGCTCGTTCTCAAACTCGTCAATGGGGTCTTCATACCACCATGTAAACTCACCTTTTAATTGCTCCTTGTCATAAACATTAAGTACACCATTTTGGGTAAAATCATAAACCTCTCCATCTTCATCCATCCACTTTCCAATGATTTTCTTACTCAGAGGCATAGCGCTTTTTGCCTTTTCATGTTCACCCTTTATGCCTTTATGGAACTCCTGACTTATTAAGTAGTCATAATTTTCGCTTGTAACAAGAGCACGAACAACTGTATCTTTGTCGATTATAAAAGACCCACAGTATTTTTCCGAAGCGGTTGTAGGCTCTGTTCCATCCAGTGTATAATAAATGTCGTAGCTCTGCGGATATAAGCCTTGTTGTAGCATTACTTGTTTTGCTTCAATTTCAACTGTTGTCAATTCCTTAAAATAGGTTCTTCCCATGATTCCACAGATCACTGCTACAGCTCCTTCATGCTGTGATTCCATAGATTCCACATAAGCCTTGCACAGACCGTTAAAAGCCTTGCGCCGATTTGAAACAGCGGGTTCCAGATCCGTAGGATCTCCGTTTTCTGCCCCCCTCAATCTTGCGGCTCCTTCAATAAAGAAAAATAGATTGTTGTCTGCGTAAGGAACAAAGTTACCCTCTGTATCCGTAACAGATACGGTCACGCTTGTTATATCCACCGAGTCATTTTTTAACTGCTCCGAATCGGTAACAGTTTTAAAGCTGCATGGCTCTCCCGAAGTATAAATTTTTTCAATAACTTCAATATCGCCTTTACGTCCCACAGCTTTTATTTCACCTTCTATATACGGCACAAGCCATTCCAGGTTCATAACTCCCTTCATGCGCTTTGTTCCTAAGGAAGCACCGTTTAAAAACAGTTCGACACTGTCACAGTTTGTATATACCCATACCGGAACAATCTTTCCTTTTTCAAAGGAGTGAGTCCAATGCGGAAGGATATGAACCATAGGTTTATCCGTCCAAACGCTCTGGTAAAAATAGTAAATATCTTTGGGGAAACCTGCAAGATCAATTGTACCATTGTTTCCCGAACGATAAGGCCACCCAAAGGATTCTCCCAGATAGTCGATCCCAGTCCACATAAATTGTCCTATAATATAGTCTGTGTTCTGTGTTCTTGCCCAGCAGTCCCGGTTGGTAATCCTCACTGTATCTGTATCATAAGAACTGTTATAGGTTGCGGCATGTGAGAAGGTCGCTGAATAATCATCGAATATTTCTTCATAATAGGCATCCTTTACATCATGTACAGGTCGGTTGTGATCCCTGAACCATTTTTTTGTCCTGTAAAAGCCCCGAGTCTGGTAGGTATGAGGAACCTCTGTAAGGACAATACATTTATCAGGATGCTCCAGCTTAAATTTCTCAAGGTTACCAGGTACTTCTGATACCCCATTGAATCCTGCAATATCGACTCCAAAATAGACCTCTCCCCCTGTCACCTTTCGGGTAGGATCCAGTTGGTGAAAAAGCTCGGTTATACCATGAATATCATCTTTCCCTGTTTCATTCCCGATGCTCCACAGGATTACACAGGGATGATTCTTGTCCCTGTTCACAAAATCGGTGACATCCTGTCTCCACCATGTGTCAAAATACAGACCACCATAATCGAACTCAGCCTTTCTGTGCCAACCATCAAATATTTCATTCATAACCATGATTCCAAGCTCATCACAAAAATCATAAAACTCAGGCGCAAAAGGGTTATGGGAGGTACGTATGGAATTACATCCCATTTCCTTAAGCAGCGTTAGCCGTGACTTTAAAACTTTGTCCGGCACCGCTGCCCCAAGTGCTCCTGCATCATGATGCAAACACACACCCTTCAGCTTTATGCTTTTACCGTTTAAGAACATTCCTTGCTGGGGATGAAATTCAATATTCCTGATCCCTGTATTACAGGTATAGACATCAATGACAGTCCCGTTTTTTTGCAGGCTTATTTCCACCTTATAAAGATACGGATCTTCAGGTGACCACAGCATCGGATTTTCTATAGCAAAGGATCTTTTTACCTCCTCAAAAGATGCTTCTGGTACACGCAGGGGTATTTCTTCACTAATCATTATAGTGCCACATTTATCATAAACACGGGTTACAGCGGTGCATTGGCATTCTTTTCCTGCATTGTTCGCAGCTACGTATTCCACGTGTAAATTTGCACTGTGTTCAGATATCCCTGTTGCATATATAAAAGCTTTTTCTTCATCAAGATGTATATTTTCCTTCACAATCAGCCATGCATGCCGGTATATTCCAGACCCATTATACCATCGGCTGCTTGGGTTTTGCGTATTGTCCACTTTCACTGCAATAACATTTTGACCTTTTTTTAAGTATTTTGTAATATCATATTGTACAGGCATATAACCGTAAGGCCTAAAACCCAAACAGATGCCGTTAAGCCAAATTTCGCTATTCATATAGATACCGTCAAACAGTATGCTAACATCCCTTTCCATCCATTCTTCCAGAACATCAAATTTCTTCCGGTACCATCCGATTCCGGTTGGAAGAAATCCACACCGTCTCCCTGCAGACTGCTTTCTGGAGAATTCACCCTCGATACTCCAGTCATGCGGGATTTTTAGTTTTCGAAAAGCACTATCATCAAAATCTTCTTTTTGCGCTCCATTAATATCTCCCAAATGAAACAGCCAATCAGCATCAAATTTTATCTTCATAATATCACCATTTCCATTATATGTTTATTCATTTTACTATCTAGAGCCCCATCTTTTTCATGTTTTTATAACTTATTTCAGCGCTTTCAAGAGAATCCCTCTGACAAAAGTCCTGTTCGACACAATATATTTCTATCCCCGACTCCTGACAAGCTTTAATAATTTCGTTCCAATTCATGTTTCCTTCTCCCACTTCGGCAAAATGCTGTTTACGTTCAAGGTCGATAGACATATCCTTAAAATGCACCGCCTTCATTCTTCCTTTAAGCTTCCTGATCCATTGAGCGGGATCTGCTCCTCCGGCTTGCACCCAATATGTATCGATCTCAAAATCCACTTTTTCAGGGTCAAGCCCATCAATCAGATAATCCATACCTAAAGTACCGTCAAATTTAACAAACTCAAAGTTGTGGTTGTGGTAAAAAATACGGATACCATGCTCTCCAAATATACGCGAGTAATTATTTGCCTCAGAAATAAACTTAAGGTAACCTTCCTTGCTTATTCTCATCTCAGGCGGCATATTAAAGCAGACGTCCTTAATACCAATAATTTTTTGAAGTTTTATGAATTCTTCAACATCATCGGCAAATTTCTCGTACAATCTTATACCGGAGCCATAAACAGAAAAGCTGTTTTCGTTAAGAAGCTCCTTTATCCTTTCCGGTTCTGCAAAACCGGTGTTGCCAAACTGAACCGTATCATATCCAATCTCCCGTATTCTTTGAAAGGTCTTCTCAGCTTCCTCAGGAGTATTCAGATGGTCGCGAACTGTATATAACTGCAGTCCTATCACACTAATCACCTCTAAAATTTTGTTGTTATCACTGGTTTTACTGTTTTTTCATAAACTACTTTACACTATCATTTTATTTTACATAATACCCTGCTGCGCTTTTCATACGCTGCTTTACACTATCCTTCTTGCAAGACTGTATTGCTCTAATTTTTTCAAAAATCCTTTTGGTATTTCTATCCCCTTCAACACAGCACCAGACCACGTTATTTCCGCGCAATAGGAATTTTTGTTATATGGTATGTCTTTAATTATAGCAGAAAACGCACCTTTTTGTATATATTCAAGCAAAATAACTTCGTTATATTCGCACTTTTTATAGACATTACTTTTGCAAATAGACTTTACTTTGTCAACCAGACTTTAACTTTTCAATTAACCAAGTAAAGCCAATTTTTATCAAGCTCAAAACACAATAAAGACCAGGGAACCCCTGACCTTTATTGTGTTAGTAAAAATAAAATGTTATTTCTTAATGAGTTTCTTTCCCACATAAAACAGTACTATAATACCTAATAATGCGGCTGCGGCATATATAATTATTGTGCTGTATCCTGTTGTTTCAACCGGTGCTGCCTCCGCCGAAGCCGGTACAACAGTTTGTGATGATTCGTCAGGAGATTTCGTATCTGTCTGTGTTACTTCTTTTGGAGATGCCACTTCTACCATTGTTGCAGTTCCCCAATTGGCGGCTCGGCTGTTGTCATCCGCCCATCTTAGAACACCTTCACGAGCACCTATAGCGGTACAGTCATCATCTATCTGCACCTGTAAACCAATTTTGGTTCCGACATCCACCTTCCCTTTCAGTGCTATCCAAGGCCACGCAATTTCAATGCAATATCCATCCTCTCTTTTTATTACTGCTGTATCCAGTGTCCTTCCTTCATATATACCGCCTTTGGATGTGCCATTCACTCTTTTACTCGTCTCCACATCATTGTTTACACTGACCAGCCACTGGCCGTCGTTATCGTCCCATCCGTCATATCTTTCATACAATTCATCAATGAAGATTTCTACACAGTCTCCCTGAAATAGATGCTCCACATTCAAATTTACCACAATTTGATCCTGCACATCAGCGAATACGTAAAAGTTGTTTTCATCCCACATGGTATAAATGGTGGCTTTAGCATTAATATCTGCATTGCCTTGCTTGTATATCAAAGGAACTATCATATTTGCACTCTTCCAAATCTCATCCATTTCTCCGTCGATAACCGGTGTGCCCCTAATTGCTTCGTTAGAGGGGGGTTCCTCCGCAAACACAGTCCCGCCAAAGCACAACGCAAGAAGAAGAACTACCAAAATAAAAACCATTAATTTTTTGCTATACATAAACCACATCTCCTCATCTATTTTTGTTCTATACAAATTAAAAACTTCAACATCTTCATTTAAGCCGCAACAAAAGCTGTATTACCTAACCTTTTGCTTCACCTTCAATAGAAGTGGCAGGTTACCAGTTTCAACTGCAACGCATCCATATATTACTTAACCTCCGGCATAATCCTCAATGCATGGTCTAAAAATTTTGCTATAACTTCTGCTGCGTCTCCACGTGTCACAATTAAAGCATCATTAAATTCTCCCGAAGAGTTTAAACCTATAATTCCCTTTGAATAAAGCTGAAGAACGAAATTTGCCAAAGCCGGATTTAAACTGCTATAATTTTTAATGTTTTCTTTGCATTCTGTCATGTTGAGTGGATTTCCTTCCCCGCTAATAATAGATGCCTTTGCCAGAATAGGTATAATATCTCCATGCTTTATATCATTAGAGTAATCATTAAACTCAGTGCCTGTAATTATATTCATTTCCTTTGCTTCTTTCATATAATCTTCTGTAGGGCTTGAATTTTTACGCAAATCGTTTGATACTCTCAACGCATCGACTATCATTTTAACGAAGTCGCCTGCTGTAACAGGATCTTCAGGTCTGAAGGTATTATCAGAATACGGGCTGATAACATTTTTTATAAGCAGCATGTTGACTGAACTAAAGAACTTATCTGTCTCTTTAATATCTTTCAGGTCGGCAGCCGGTGAAGGTAGCAATTCGGATGGCAATACAATTCCCTGGAATTCACTGGCACCAATGTCTGGCTTTCCATCTCTTGCTTTGCCAAATAAATCAACCGTTACATCGGAGAAGGCGATACCCTTATCTATACAGGGAGAACTGCTTGTCAATTTATAGAAATCGAGTTGACTAAAATCTCCCTCAGCTAAAAGCTCGGGGTTGCCGTATACATCGCCGCTATCTGCCCACCATCCACCGGGATTTCCAGACCAGCAGTTGTTTTCAACGGTAATGCCCGGATTATGTAAGTTGAGTCCATACGCAAGTCTAGCTCCCGTATGTGCCCGCACATGCACAATATTATTTGATATAATGTTATTCTTATGCTTTTCCGTTTGATCGTTCAACACTATCCCTATTCCTCTAACATTTATTATGGTGTTATTGCAGATTAGTGCATCAATCAAGGCGCTATCGCTACGAGTCCCTGGCCAAAAAGTCAAACCCTCTTTCACTTTGTTAATGATATTGTTGATTATAATATATCCGACTCCCATAGACTCTTCTAGTTGAGGATGATCCTTATTTGTGATCATTATTCCACTGGAAGGTATACCAAAATAATCTTCATCGTAGAACATAAGGTTTCTTTGAACCAGAGGATAAGCCGCATTGTCTAAGAATATTTGAGTATTGTGATTATTGCGAAGAATGTTGTCTTCTACCGTGGCATAATATGAACACACTACACCTATGCCGATATTTTTGTTATCGTGTATATAATTTCTTCGGATAATTCCATTTGATGTATCCTCCATAGTTAATGCCGGAGGACCGTCATTAGCTATAAGGAACACCCTGCTGGCATTTATTACTTCACAATCTTCAATAACGTTGTATTGATTGCTTATATGAATTCCATCTTCAAAAGTTTGCTGCACCAGAAGGTTCCTGAAAGTTACATATTCACCAACCGATTGGATGCCTCTTGACGTACAGTTCTGAACTGTTAAATCCTTTACAAGCACATGGCTTCCTTGTACAATAAATATAGGGGTTCGGTTCTGTGTCCGCGGATCTTCAACAGTGGGAAGAATGTTTTTTCCATCCAGTATTGCTTCCTCACCAGGGTATCCTGAGATTGTAATAATTGCTTCGGCTGTGCCTGAAGAATCCACCGACACTTCCTCATGGTAGGTTCCCCCTCTTATATACACTGTTTCTCCGGGCTTTGCTACGCTCGCCCCTTTTTGAATCGTCAAAAAAGGCTGTTTGAATGTCCCCGGGTTGCTATCCTCACCGGTAGTTGCGACATATATGGCATCTTCATCCACAATTATTTCTGGTTGCTCTGCCTCAGTGTCTATGTTTTCCTCTTTGTCTTTACATCCGGCAAAACACAACGCAACAAGAAGTACTGCTGTAATCAAAACCAATACCTTTTTCTTAAACATTAATTTTCATCTCCTTTTATTTTTTTGTTATATGTAAATTAAAATCTCAATATCTTTTTATTAGGGCTGCGACGAGCGCTGCATTTGGTAAGCGACATTTATAATGTTTGCAAAAAACGATGACAGTACTTTTAAGACAACATTTATACAGAGTTATTATATTCCATTAGTTTGGACAGGATTCTTTTCCTTTTTTATATAATATACACTATGCTCAGGCTAATCAAAATCTTGATATTTTTACATTCTATTAATTTCTTTACATGAGAAGATAAAAATTTTTATCTTCTCGATCCGTTGAGGTGTGAACTGTAGTCTTACCATGAATGTCAAATAAAAAGGAAGACTGTTCCTTTTCAAACAAGTCTTCCTTCCCACCCTATAGCTTCATTTTAAGACCAGTAAAGTCCTAACCCTAAAACTCATATTACCACTACAGTGTTATTCCAGATATACAATTTCCAGATAGGGCCATGTGCTGCTGTCACTGTTTTCCTTGCTCGCATAATCCTGCCTGCAGCTTTCGGTAACCATTGTCAGAGAATAGGTGCCATTACCTGTTACATATCCGGTTAAATCGACTTCTAGCCATGTTCCTAGTTCTGTTGGATTATCGAATTCCGTAATCAGTGCTGTTTTTACCGGTCGATCGTCCCATGTTAAGGTGTCCTCTGTCCATGTTGTATCAGCATTACTCCATACCTGTGTTTTTCCCGCTGGCGTTCCGTTGGTAAACACATAGTTCATTTTTAGCTTGACACTTTGCACCGCTTCGGTGATGCCGGTAATATCAAATTTAATAAACCCTTCTTTTTTATAGCCGGCAGCACTGTGGACAATAATTGTAGGTTCTGATCCCATAGGGTTTGCCGGGTTATTCTCTGTTGCAAATGTATCCTCTGCTGGGCTGAAGGTCTTAGTTTTGATAATAGGAGTAGCTTCAGAATAGGATTCAAAAAGCTCCAACATTTGAGTATCTGACAGTGCAGAATTATAAATCCTTACCTCGTCAATCAGACCGTCAAACCAATGCTTTAATGTTTTGTGAGCTCCGATCGCCATTGTGCCCTGACTGGATTCGGCAGTCTTTACGGCATCGCTGTCCGGCTCTCCATCAATATATAGCTTTACCGAAGTACCGCTTTTGACTACTCCCACATGATACCATGTGTTGTTTTGCAGTGTGGTTGATGAAGCGACAGCTCCGCCTCCGATGCATGTCTCAAGCTTTTGATTATTACACTGCAGCCATGCTCTTCCTGTCCCATTTAAATCCAACTGTTGAAGGATAAGCTGAAGCGCGGAAGAATCGGTTTTTATCCAACATGCCGCTGTAAAATCAGTATTTGCAGGGTTTAGTATAAAAGGCAGCGCTACATAATCATCCGTACCATCAAATTCAAGAGCACCATCCGATTTACCATCGGGAACCCATGAGGCTCCATTGACAGTACCGTTGTTTCCGTTGCCCGATGAATCAAATGCTGTCGTACCACTTGTCTCATCTAACGACCAAAAGCCAAAAGAAGAGGAAACAGGAGGTGTATCTGACTCATACTCAAGCGCTCCAATATCGGGACTGCTTCCCCGTGGTGTGCCCAAAAAGTCCTCTGTCACCTGCGACACTACTCTCCCCTTATTTATACCAGGGGATGTGCTTGTCAGCTTGTAGTAATCTCCACTTAAAGCGGAGCCTGTTTTTGCAAGCTTCGCATCTCCGATTACATCATTGGGATTTGAAAACCATGCAGCAACATTACTGGCCCAATTATTGTTTCTAAATGTGATGCCCGCATGAGGTGCCCCGGATGTAGCAGCTAAGGTGCCCCCCGGTAAAACAGAAACTATATTGTTTTCAATATATGAATTAGTATCTGAAACGTCTTGTGGCGCCGCAATTCTTATCCCGTTGCTGACAATATTTATAAAAGTATTGTTGGCAACTACAGAATTGTGTATGGCACTGTCAGGTCTTTTACGCCAAACACCAAAGCCTTCGTTAGCATGATTAACAATGTTGTTGACGATAATTTGGTCTGTTCCCATTGAATAATTAAGCCCAGCATAGAACTCATTATTAATAGCTATACCACCGCCAGGATTAGCCCTCCAGTAATTATCGTCATAATATACAACATTTCTCTGAACCAGTACATAAGGTGCATGATCCAAATAGATTCCATGCTTATTGTTATGAGAAATACTGTCTTCAACTATGTTATGGGAGGATCTTAAAATGCAGATACCCTCTCCATAGCTGTCGTGTACATAACAGTTTCTGATAATTGTTCCTGTATTGTCTATAGATACTAAGGTGGCAGGCCAAGGGTGGGGACCTATTATAAAATCCCTAGAACAGTCATCAATTTCACAATTTTCAATTAATGTATAGTCTCCAAATAAGCATACACCATGCCCATTCGTCGTTTTAATCAGTAGGTTTCTTAATATATTGTAATCCCCACCTGATACCATACCTCTTCCCCTTGAGTTTTTGACCTGCAGGTTTTCTACAATCAGATATTTTCCCGAGAGCTTTAAAAGCGGTGTAAACTGTACGCTTTGATATTCACCCTGCGGGAGAGTATTCTGACCGTCGATAACAGCAGCCCCATCATACCCGGATATGGTTATAGGATTGTTTACCGTTCCCGAACTGGTAACTTCTACCATCTCGTGATAAGTGCCTCCCCTAATATATACGGTGTCGCCTGCTTGTGCTGCGTTTACACCCTTTTGGATAGTTTTAAAGGGTTTACTTTGTGTTCCAGGGTTGCTGTCATTGCCTGTAGTAGATACATAATAGGCATTGCCCGCTGCAGAAACGGTTTGCGTGGATATCGGCATAAAAAGCTGAGCAACAAGAATAAATACCATCATCGCACTAAAAATTTTGAACGACCTTAACATACAAATACCTCCTTAAAATCATTATTTTTAAGAGTTTTTTTGACATTAACATTCATGCAAAAATTAGTATACCCTTTCATTTCAAGGTACGATTTTTTCGCAATAGAGTCGGTTCTAATTTTAAACAAGCAATTTTACACTAGCAACATTAAACTCCACTGTTGCTCTGCTAGCTTTAATTTAGCCGGTATCTATATACATGCTTCTCACCTCCGATTCACGTAGAAATATGCCCTACGCCGATTATTTTAACTACAGTGATTTTTTCCTAAAGCTTCAGTTCCCAAAGGCTCAGATATTGTCTATCTGCCCACCCATGGCTGATAATACCAATGTTTCCTGATGCCAGTTTTATAATTTTGCATCCATTATGGTGCTCAAACCTGTCGTCTACAAGGTATCGAATCCATGTCTTTCCATTCTTGTCTCCCTTTTTGTAAACAAACAGCCTTGAACGGCTCCTTTCAGGTTGAAACGGGTCATGCTCGGCACATATTATTTCAAGCTCACCATCACCATCAAGATCAAACACAGATAAAGAATGTGGCGAACGCAAAGAATCAATAATGTGCATCTTCCAATATTCTTCGGTGTTGTTCCCGGGGTTTTCAAACCAAGCCAGTCGAGCAAAAACCATGGTGTCGTTCTCTGAGCAATATACTTCCTCACCAACCACAATATCAGTTAGTCCATCTCCATTTACATCAAACAAAGCAAGTCTTGATCCTTCAAAGCTCTCTGCATACTTATGGGTTTTAAAGGTTCCGTCTCCCATGTTCTCCAGCCAATACCCAGCCATAATTATGTCAGGTAAGCCGTCATTGTTTAGATCAAAAATCTTTATTTCCTCGCCATAAGGTATCTCTGCAAGAACTCGCTTCTCCCAAGGTGAATCCTTCGGGTTCTCAGGTATTATAAATAATTCGGGATGATGATCATCCTTTTTCTTTCCGCTATGATAAGCCGCCACAAAGGCATCTTTCCCGCCGGGCAAAAGCTTGCCAGCTGCCGCTCCGTGAGCCCAATCACCAATGCCTTTACCAATGCTATGCTCTTCCCAAATTCCCATTTCCGGGTTGATTGGCTTTAACCAACAAAACTCACTGGTAAGCTTTTGTATTATTTTATCTGATTCTTCTCCTCCCATTTTTGAAGCAATCAGCTCCTGCTTTCCATCTCCATCAATATCGTAAACTGCTACCACCTGGAAAATGCCCGGTATTTCAAACCTCTCCCAGTTTGGAGCTTTATACCACCAGCGTCCGCATATTACATCCTCTAATCCGTCCCCATTAATATCCACAGCAAAAATGTCAGTACATGTCTCTTTTTTATCACGGTCAATAAAGCTATGCTGAAAATTTGTAAAAACAGAAGGGGTATCTCTCTTCTTCCATATTTGTACCACTGGAAACTTCCACGATTTTCCTATAATTTCCTTCTGTCCATCATTATCTATGTCATACCGTATGGTCTGGTGAGTACCTGCGCCTTTATACAAAATCTCGCTATGCCAATTTTTACCCTTATCTTCAGTTGTATATTCAATCAGCCTTGCATCCCAGTTATATAGCTTTTGCCAGCCTCCTTTTGCCATCTCCCCGATGAAAATATGACTATTTCCATCACTGTCATTCCATGCCTGCAGTGAATGAGCAAAATTTAAATCATCATCTATTTTGTGTTCTAACCATGGATTTTTGGGATCTTCAAGTATTCGGTTTTCGAACCATGAAAACTGACCTTCCTTATACTCCGACTCAACAGTAACTATATCCGGTCTTCCATTCCCTGTGATATCTAATAAGGCAACTCTGCACATATCTCGGAAGTTAGGAGCATAAACTCCTCGCTCCCACAAGCCTGAATAAGGACCACCTTCAGGACATGTATACCAGTCTGCACTTGATACTATCTCAAGCTTACCGTCTCCATTCACATCTCCCACTGCCAGACCCTCAGTATGGAAACCGGACATAACCTGGTGTTTTTTCCATTTACTCTTTATGTCTCCAGAATGCTTGTAAATAAATATTCCCGGTGTTTTTGTATAAGAAGCTACCGCAAGCATTTCTCTTTCACCGTCGCCATCGATATCTGCAAATAAAATATCATGAGGATTACCAGTGCATTCCGAATCGATTATATGCTTTTCCCATACTCCATGTATATCCTTAGGCGGCTTAAACCATACAATCAAAAACCTTTTTGGATTATGCTGCTGTTCCGAAACAACCACTTCCAAGATTCCGTCTCCGTCAATATCCTCCAGTGCAAGACCAACATGAAAGAAATTGTTATCAATAGTTCCTCTTTCTCCTGTATCTGCCTTGTACCAAAACAGAGCCGACCTTCCGCCTGTAATGATAATATTTTTCCCATCTCCATACATATCGCCTATTGCATAGCTGTGTAAATCAACAACTGGTGGCAACGCATCAATTATCTTGTATTCCCAGTAGTTTTTTCTAGTTTGCATTATATATCCTCCATTAAAGTCCCATTATTTTCATATTCTTAAAGCTTATTTCAACACTTTCAAGCGAATCTCTCCTACAAAAATCCTGTTCTACACAATATATTTCCACTCCTGACTCTCGGCAGGCTTTGATGATTTCGGTCCAATTCATATTTCCTTCTCCTACTTCAGCAAAATACTGTTTGCGGTCAAGGTCAATGGCCATATCCTTAAAATGCACTGAGTGAATTCTTCCTTTGACTTTTCTGATCCATTGAGCAGGGTCAGCTCCCCCAGCCTGCACCCAATAGGTATCAATTTCAATATCCACTCGTTCAGGGTTAAGTCCTTCAATCAAAAGATCCATACCCAAAACACCATCAAATTTAACAAATTCAAAGTTATGGTTGTGATAAAAAAGACGGATACCGTGCTCCGCAAATATCTTCGAATAATCATTAACCTCAGAAATAAACTTAAGATAGCCTTCTTTGCTTGATCTTTGCTCAGGCGGCATATTTAAGCAGATGTCTTTCGTGCCAAGAATTTTATGCAGTTTTATGAATTCTTCAAGGTCATCAGCAAATTTTTCATACAATCTTGTAGTAGAACCATAAACAAAAAACTTGTTTTCATCAAGAAGTTCCCTCAACCTATTAGGCTCTAAAAAACTGGTGCTCCCAAACTGCACAGCATCATATCCAATCTCCCTAACTCTTCTAAGCGTTTTCTCAACGTCTAAAGGTGTGTTCAGGTGATCACGAACTGTGTATAATTGTAGTGCTATCATAAAATTACCTCTTTTCTTTTTTTTAAGCTGTATTTATTTTTGTTGCTGGCTGCACATTTTTTATTATTTTGGATACCTAACCTTGAGCGCTGCACCCGGCCACATTATTTCCACACCATGAGGATTTGGGTTATAGGGTACAGCCCTAGTGATTATATAATTCGTTCCCTTTTGGATATACTCAAGCGGTACCAAAAGCTCGTCAATTGCATAATCATGATCTTTGCCTAGCGTGCTCGCTATTGGATGCCGATTCAGTTCAAATGCAGCAGTTCCTGCACCGTTCCAAGTAATCACAGTCATCCTGGCTTCCTCGGCCTTATCAAGCTCATCGGGAATATCCAAGCGCACCATATTGCTTTTTTCTGCGTTAACTCCATACTTTTCCGGTATATCAGAGCAATTATACATAACCACTGTCTTTTTATCCCTCTCCAGCTGTATGCCACTCCATGGAGCTGTCACATAGCTGATCCCCTGAGCATTGGTAATAATTGCAGTTACCGTCATGGGATCCTTTTGATCGGGCACCCAATCTGAATCCCAGGTTACATCAAAAGGAGCACTATTACTAAAACCTATATGGTTTTTTATCTCTCCATAATTATAAGTACATTGCCATCCTTCATAAATACCATCGCCATTATAATCATAGTCATAGTAATAACCAACATAGTCCACTCGCTCTACCTCTTGGGCATCCGTATCTATTTTTACCGCAAAAGTATGACCGTCTGTGATAACATTGTCTTTGCTGTTATGGGATAATTCTCCTGCAACATGACTTTTTTCCTCATCATAATAAATTCTGAAAACAACCGAATATACTCCCCATTGAGGCCACCAATCGGGCTCACCTTCTGGTAATTGTCCCGTTGTTGTAAACTCCAGTTTGTTGTCGCCTTCATTTAATTGCTCTAGTGGTAACGAAATCCTGGGATACCTGAACTGGTAATAATTTTCCGGGTCAGTTGTACCTATCACCGGTGATTCTGGTACAGGCAGCCACTCATTATCGTTTAAGCGTACACTTTTCCCAGTTGTTCCAGCATGTCCTCCCCACGTTTCTATAATCATTTCAGCCTTTACTGCATGCTCCAGATCTTCAATAACAATATTGTTTATTGGATTTGGGAGAAATCTTTTGGCCCCTGGATCAGTTGCGGTAGGACCTGTAACCCTTTGATACTTGGATTCATTTCTAAAAGGTCCCTTCCAGAGATAATCTCTGAAGATGTCCCCTGCTACCAATCCTTCTAAAAGCTCCAGCTTCTCCTCACGGGTTATGGGTAACTCACTTTTATTAGTTTCTACGGTGCCGCTGCTCTTTAGTGTATTGCTGCTTTCATTTACTTTGCCCTTTCCAAAGTTGCAGGCTGTAAACAGGCAAATAATGGCTATTGATATAACAAAAAGTCTATATGCACCCATTCTGTTTTTTTGTAGAATAAACATATTTATTTCCTCCATGAACAAAATTCTTAATTATTTTTGTTTTGACTAGGAGATATTGCTGCTTTAAAAATAAAGACCAGGAATCCCTGGCCTCTATTTTTAAAATATTGATCCCACTTAAAATACTCTTTTTTACTATAATTAATTTTTAAGCAGCTATAACTACCTTTTGTTCTCAGGATAGAGCATATCAATCCCCATTTTGCTCTTACCTTCCTGGAACTGTTGGTTGAATAATTCTTCCAGATTGTTGTAACCCATTTCCTCGACCTTTTTCATCGCTTCATTATATTTCTGCACACAAGCTTCTTCACTGTCAGCCGTTATCATATTAATGAGTTCATTATTGAAGTACAGCATGATCTTTGCGTTAGTTGTTGTCAGAGGATCTCCTGGTACCGGACCAACAAGAGTCAGCGGATCTGCTACATACAGGTATTTTCTATATGCTTCTTTTATGTCTTCAAGCATCAATTGCGATGGTGCTGTCGGCAGAGGATAATAATCCATATAACTGCCATCTCTTAGAAAATACATAATATCGGGAAATCCGTACTTAGCATTGGTTTGTGTTGTATGTGTGCTACGTATTTCCTCTATTTCATCAATATATTTAACCTTTCCATCTACCATCTCATAGTGCAAGCCATCTATGCCATATGCATCCATAAGTTGTACTTCTGGTGTGTTAAAGTAATCAAACAACCGAATTACTCTCTCAGGTATCTTAGTGCTCTTAGAAATAAAAGTATGAGTGTACCCTTTCAAAGTATTAGTTTTCTGCCACGGATATGAACCATCACTTGACAATACAGGCTCGACTGCTGTATAAGTTGCCTTGCCTCCTGTATCTTCATAAAGAACTGTCATTTGGGGTCCATACTGTCCTAGGGCTGTGTTTCCAAATAGCATAAAGACCGTTCCATTACCAACATAGGGCTTAATTGCATCCATTTTCATTATTATGTTTTCCTGCGTTAAAAGCTCCTCGCGGTACAGCCTGTTGGTAAACTTCAACATCTCAAGAAACTTTGGATTCTTAAGTGGCATAATATAATTGCCATCTTTATCTTCATAGGTTAAACCAAAATATTGAGCATGCCATTCAATTGCATCAAATGTAAATGCTCCTGAGTATAAAAAGGGAACTATATCGATGCCATTCTGCTGCAGCTTGGCATTTCTTACTTTTTTCAATGCTTCAATCATTCCGTCTTGAGTGGAAAAGTCTTCTGATTTTATTCCCAACTGATCCATAATATCCTGACGGGTAATCAACGAAAGATTTGTATTCGAATTTATCTCTTTAACTATTTCAGGAGCCTTGATTAAGCTTACATAACCATAAAAGTTTCCGTCAGGATAGGTGTGCCAATTCAGAATAGATGGCGGAATCCTCTTAAAAAAGTCAGGTGCATATTGTTCGCTAAGCTCCCTCAAGTCATATACAAGATCGCTGCTAGTAATTAAGGAAATCTGTTCTCTTCCTCTGCCTGGTTGATCAACAAGAGTAATAAGATCAGGAACGGTTTGGGTAGCAATCATTGCACCAAGTTTTTCGTTTGAATCACTTGCCGGAGCATGAAAGGTAATATGATTGAGTCCGGTATTTTCCTTATGTGCCTTGTGAACAGCACACTCCTCACTGTTCCATACCCAAGAATACGAAGCCAATCCAATATACCAGTCAAGATCAAAAGCAGATTTGTCTATCTCCCAAACATTCTTTGGCTCATCTGTCCCAGTCACTAAAGATGTGGGTGACTGCGTTACCTGAGGATCCTTTTCCTTTTTTCCGCAACCCGAAAGCACTGAAATAGATAACATCAATACAAGAATAATGCTTATACTTCTAATAAGTTTCTTCATTTTCATCCTCCCTCTAATTTTTGACGCCTTCTGATTTTTAATTTATATAAACCGGATTTTTTTCTCCGGTTAATATTCAAATTTTACTATGCGGTTTCGTATTGCACTCAGCCCTTGATTGATCCCAACATAATTCCCTTTACAAAATATTTCTGGAAGAAAGGATATGCCACTAGGATTGGAATAGTCGCGACCATCATAGTAGCAAGCTTAATTGTTTCTGTGTTGGCCCTTTGCAGACCGGGCATCAAATCTGAGGCTTCCCGCGCCATTGCAGTCGCATGCTCTATTGAGCGAATAATCCTCATAAGATATACCTGCACCGTTTGCAAGGATGTTGAAGTAGTAAACACCATAGAATCAAAGAACGAATTCCAATGGCCCACGCTTGTATATAACGCTATTGCAGCCAGTACAGGTTTGGAAATAGGTATAATGATACTGAAGAAAATTCTGTATTCTCCTGCTCCATCCATGACTGCAGATTCATTAAGCTCTTCGGGAATTGTTTTGAAAAATGCCTGCATAATTATTACATGGTAGAAGGAAATCATTCCCGGTATTATATACACCCAGAAACTGTCCAGTAATCCCAATTGATTGTATAAAATATACTGTGGGATTAAACCACCACTAAAGTACATCGTAACCAGTCCAAATTTAGAGTAAAAACTTTTGCCAAACAGGTATCTCCTAGAAAACCCATAAGCAAACAGAGCTGTTATAAATACATGTGTGGCTGTTCCTATAAGTGTCCTTGAAATTGTAACCCTGTATGCCTTAAGCAATACTTTTTCCCTTAATACAATTATATAGTTCTCTAATGAAAACACCCTGGGGAAAAAATATACGCCCCCCTTCAAATAGTCAAAACCTTGGTTCAAAGACCCAACAAGGCAGTACCAGAATGGATACAGTGTAATAAGTATTACAACAATCATAAATAGATTATTAAATATATCAAACAATTCTATTTTTTTTCTTAATCCTGTTATTTTAATTTTCACGCATTTTACCCCCTTAAGTTAGAATAAGCTCTCTTCTGTTACCTTTTTAATTAAAAAGTTAGACACTGTAAGAAGTATCACCGAAACGACAGACTGTGACAATCCTACAGCTGTGGAATACGAAAACCGAAAGCTTTCAAGACCCATTTTATAAACATAGATTTCTATCGTCTCACTCATACTCATGTTAAGCGGGTTATGCATCATCCAGATTTGATCAAACCCTGTCTTTACCAATCCACTAATATTAAATATCAGCAGTATTGCTACTGTCCCTTTGATTGACGGAAGAGTTATGTGCCACATTTTCTGAAGACGTCCGGCGCCATCCACCGTCGCAGCATCATATAGCTGTTGATCTACTCCTGATATAGCCGCAAGGTAAATAATCGAGCTCCATCCAAAGCCCTTTAGTACCCCACTGACTACAGCTATCATCCAAAAATAGCTAGGTTCACCTAAAAACAGAATAGGTTTTTCAGTTATATTTAACAACATCAAAATACTGTTAAATATGCCCCTTGGGTCAAGTAATACATGAATCAATCCAGCATATATAACCCAGGACACAAAATGAGGCAAATAAGATATGGTCTGTACAATCTTCTTAAACCCAGCATTTTTCATTTCATTCAACAACAGTGCAAAAATAATGGGGACAGGAAATGAAAATAACAATTGCAGGATATTAATTGCCAATGAGTTTCGCAATACAAGGTAAAACCGATCGTATGAAAGAAACTCCTTGAAGTTGTCAAGCCCAACCCATGGGGCTCCCATAAACCCACTGACAATGTTGTAGTCTTTAAAGGCTATAATTAAACCATACATGGGAAAATAACTGAAAACAAGCATTAGTATAAAACCTGGCAAAATCATAGACTGCGCTTCTAATTGCCTTTTTTCAAACCTTGGAAACTTTTTATTAAATTTTTTTACTCTTATTTCGGTTCCCTTTAGAATAGTGCTCAATGCCAATACCTCCAAATAAGCTGTTAATACTACAGCGTTAGTCATTTATCCTATTAGTAACTATTTTACTACAACGACAATTTCACTATAATATCCGAATTTATGCGCCTTACAGAATTAGTGTAAACGCTTCAATGCGTTAATTCTGTAAGGATAAAATCGCTAATTGCCATTGTACTACTATATGCAGCTACCTTAATTCTTGTAATATGGTTTTTAAAATCTTCAAAAGCTCTAGTGGGTTTTAAAAGCCCACTGCTTAAGAATTATTATGTTGCATATGTTACTATATTTAATAGTATAAACTATGCTGGTAACAATCAAAATCTAAATATTTTTACATCTTATCAATTTCTTTACCTTATACCTCTGGTTTTAGTCTAAGTGCAGGTTCAAAAAATCTTGCAATGATTTGTGCAGCTTCTGCACGTGTAACAACTAAGGTATCATTAAATTCACCGGAAGAGTTTAAATCAATTATTCCTTTTGAATAAAGCTGAAGCGCGAAGGTCGCCGATACAGGATGCATTTTACTGTAGTCCTTAATATTTTGTCTAAGCTCCGTCATATTGAGCGGGTTTCCTTCACCTCTTGCTATAGAAGCTTTTCCTAGGATAGGGGCTATCTCACCACGTTTTATCGAAATTGAGTAGCCTGTAAATTCAGTACCCGTAATTATCCTCAATTGCTTTGCCTTCGATATATGATCATCGGCAGCGCTTGATTTACCCTGTATGTCGCATGATACCCTCAGTGCCTCGATGGTCATTCTAATAAAGTCATCTGCTGTAACTGGTTCTTGAGGTCTGAAGGTGTTATCGGAATAAGGGCTGATGATATCGTTTACAAGCAGTATATTGACTGCATCAAAGAACGAATCGGTTGCTTTAACATCTTTTAGGTCTGCAGCCGGTGATGGTAGCGTATTAGGTGATGATACAGTTCCCACAAATTCACATGCCCCTATATCAAGCTTTTCACCTCTTTTGTTGCCAAAAAAGTCCTCAATAATGCCAGACATATCTATACCACTATCAATACATGGAGAGAAATCTGACAATTGATAATATTCTGGCTGACTAGGATCTCCCTTCATTAGAAGTTCAGGATTACCATAAACATCCCCGTTATCCACCCACCGTCCGCCAGGATTACCCGACCAAAGATTGTTCTTTACAGTAATACCCGGATTGTCTGCACTAAGACCTTTCGCCAGATTTGCTCCCGGTTTCACATGCACTATGTTATTTGCAATGATGGTATTCTTATCCTCAGTCTTATGAGGATCAATTGCTATCCCGCTGCTATTAATATTAATGAAGGTATTGTTACAGATCAACCCATCAAAAAGACCGCTATCATTACGCTCACCCTGCCAATAGTTAAAGCCAGTTTTCGCACCGTAAACGATATTATTGATGATGACAGGAGCCATACCCATGGATTTGTTGATTTTTGTATAATCCTCATCAGCAACCATTATTCCGGCAGAAGGGCCTGTAAAATCATCATCAAAATATACATTGTTTCTTTGAACCAGTGGATATGCAGCATTGTCTAAGTAAATTGAACCATTGCCAGAATTTTTCACAAAATTATCCTCTATAATCCCATAATATGAGCGTAACACACCTATACCTTGATTATGATTATCGTGAATATTATTCCTTCGGACGATTCCATATGAGGTATCCACTATTAGCACCGCTGGAGGTCCATCCTTTTTGAGAAATATCCTGCTGGAATCTGTTACTTCACAATCTTCAATGATGTTATATTCACCGACTATACCAATTGCGTATTCATCAATATGATATACAAAAAGATTTTTGAAAGTTACATATTGCCCAACTGATTGGAGACCTCTTGAAACGCTGTTCCGGACTGTCAAATCCTTAACCAGTACGTAATCTCCCCTCACCATAAATAGCGGCTTCCAGCGCTTTTCTGCCGGTTGCTCCCCTGAAGGAAGGACATTTTTTCCGTCCAGTATTGCTTCTTCACCCGGATAGCCCGAGACTGTAATAATTTTGTTAGGTGTACCTGAGGTCTCCATAGATATTTCCTCATGATATATGCCACCTCTTATATACACCGTATCTCCGGGTTTTGCTGTGTTCACACCCTTATGAATAGTCTTAAAAGGCTTTTCCAATGTCCCCGAATTGCTGTCATCACCGGTGGTTGCAACATATATGGCGTTTTCCTCCACCACTATCGGTGTTTCTTCAGATATCCCTACCTCTTCTGATATATCTGTCCTATTTGTTACCTCTGCTTCCTTTGTTATCTCTGCTTGCTCGCCCCCGGAATCTATGCTTTTACCTTTGTTCCCGCACCCCGAAAAAGAAAAGCTGAATAGCAAAAGAAACACCATTAGTATTATAAGAATTTTTTTATTCACTTATAATCTCTCCTATTTGCACCCATGACCAAAACATAATAAATATTAATTGCTTCTAGCAACAAAGACCAGGAAATCCCTGGTCTTTGTTAAGTAAATGTTGATTGGGGTGTTATTTTTTAAGTTTCTTTCTTACGCTATACAGAGCGACAGAACCTGATAATGCAGCTGCTGCAAATATAATTGCAGTGCTGTCTCCGGTTTTTGGAATAGGTGTTGTTGCCGCAGGAGTCTGTGTTTCGGTCTTTGTTTCCTCAGCTGGAGCAGGACCTGCTACCATAGTTACAGTTCCCCAATTTGAAGACTGCGCATTATCTGCTGCCCATCTAAGTACTCCATCACGGACACCCATAGCGGTGGAGTCGTCATCAATCTGCAGCTGGAAACCGATCTTGGTTCCAATATCCACTTTGCCTTTGATCTCTACCCAAGGAAATGCAACTTCGATGGAATATCCATCGTCTCTTTTCTTTACTGCTGAAGTTATTGTCCTTCCTTCATATCCGCCGCCTTTTATACTTCCGTCCCCTCTTCTGCTGACATCCTGCTCATTGTTTACATTGACCAGCCACTGACCTTCACTGGTACTGTTAGCCCATTGACCGGTCCGCAGATACAATTCGTCAACAAAAAATTCCAAACAGTCGCCTTGCCATACGGTACCACCAGAGCTTAAGTTTACTACAATCTCATCCTGCACATCGGCGAAAATATAAAGGTTGTCTTCATCCCACATAGTATAAACCTTCGCCTTTGCGTTAATATCTGCATTACCTTCCTTGTAGATGTCTGGAACAATCGCATTTGCGCTTTCCCAGATATCATCCATCTCCCCATCAATAACCGGAGTACCCTTAATAGCTTCTGCCGAAGGAGTATCATCGGCAAACACTGCTCCGCCAAAACACATTGTAAGAAGAAGAACTGCAATAATAGAAACCACTGCTTTTTTGTTGAACATAAATCTTCATCCCCTTATTAATTTTTTTATATTCTATATGTAACATCTTTAATTTAGTAATATTACCTTTTAAATTCACATTAGCTTTAAAAAGAATTTTAAAAGGGTATATTACATAAAATTATAACGTTACATTTAGTACAGCCAATCTTTTGTCTTATATAATTAAAATAATAAACTATGTTGGGAACAATCAAAATCTAAATATTTTTACATCTTATCAATTTCTTTACCTTATAGCCCCTGGTTTTAATCTAAGTGCAGGTTCGAAAAATCTTGCTATAATTTTCGCAGCTTCTGCGCGTGTAACAATTAAAGCATCATTATATTCGCCGGAAGAGTCTAAATCAATTATTCCTTTTGAATAAAGTTGTAGTGCAAAGGTTGCCCATGCTGACTTCATATTACTGTAGTCCTTAATATTTTGTTTAAGCTCTGTCATATTGAGCGGATTTCCTTCTCCCCTTACTATAGACGTCTTTGCCAGTATAGGTGCAATTTCACCGCGTGTTATCGGAATAGAGTAGTCTGTAAACTCATTACCCATAATTATCCTCAATTGCTTTGCTTTTGATATATGATCCTCGGTAGCACTTGATTTACCCTGTATGTCGCATGATACCCTCAGCGCCTCGACAGTCATTCTGATAAAGTCATCTGCTGTAACCGGTTCTTGAGGTCTGAAGGTATTATCGGAATAAGGGCTGATGATATTGTTTTCGAGCAGTATATTGACTGCATCAAAAAACGAATCGGTTTCTTCAACATCCTTTAGGTCGGAGGCAGGTGATGGAAGTGCTCCTGGTAAAGATGCTACTCCAGAGAACTCACATGCCCCTATATCAAGCTTTTCACTTCTTTTGTTGCCAAAAAAGTCCTCAATAATGTCGGATATGTCTATACCCATATCAATACATGGAGATAAATCCGACAGTTGATAATATTCCGGTTTGCTAGGATCTCCCTTCATTAGAAGCTCAGGGTTTCCATAAACATCCCCATTATCAACCCACCGTCCGCCAGGATTACCCGACCAAAGGTTGTTCTTTACAGTAATACCCGGATTGTCTGCACTAAGACCTTTTGCCAGATTTGCTCCCGGTTTCACATGCACGATATTATTTGCAATGATGGTATTCTTATCCTCAGTCTTATGAGGATCAATGGATATTCCGCTGCCATTAATATTAATGAAGGTGTTGTTGCAGAACACTCCATCAATCAGGGCGCTGTCATCACGCTCACCCTGCCAATAGTTAAAGCCGGTTGAAGCATTATATACAATATTGTTGATTATAACAGGTGCGTATAACATGGACTTGCTTATTTGAGTATAATCCTCATCCGCAAGCATTATTCCGGCGGTGGGCTTTTTGTAATCGTCATCATAGTATACAATATTCCTTTGAACCAGAGGATAAGCAGCATTGTCACAGTAAATTGAGCCATTGCCGGAATTTTTAACAAAATTATCCTCTATAGTCACATAATACGAACGCAGTAATCCGATGCCTTGATTATGATTATCGTGAATATTATTTCTCCGTATTATTGCGTTTGCGGTGTCCACTATAACCACAGCCGGAGGACCATCTTTTATGAGAAAGACTCTGCAGGTATCAGATACTTCGCAGTCTTCTACAATATTATATTGATTGTGTATACCAATTCCATATTCGAATATGTGATCTATCACCAGATTTCTGAGAGTTACATATTCTCCTCCTGATTGAATACCTCTTGATGTGCTGTTTTGAATCGTCATGTCTTTTAGAAGTATATGACTGCCTTTTACAACAAGTAAAGGCTTCCATTGCTGTGTCCTCGGATTCTCGCCGGTCGGAAGGATGTTTTTCCCATCTAATATTACTTTCTCTCCCGGATAGCCTGAGATTGTAATAATTTTTTCGGAGGTGCCTGAATTATCTACAGATACTACCTCATGATAGGTGCCCCCTCTTATATATACAGTCTCTCCGGGCTTTGCCATACTCACACCTTTTTGAATTGTCTTAAAGGGTTTCTCTAATGTGCCAGAATTGCCGTCATCACCGGTGGTCGAAACATATATGGCACTTTTCTCTGCTGCTATCTCTGTTCCTTCTGTATTCTCTGTTACCTCTGCTTCCTTTGTTGTGAGCGCTTCCTTTGTTGTGACCGCTTCCTCGCCCCCGGTATCTATGCTTTTAGCTTTGTTTCCGCACCCCAAAAAAGAAAAGCTGAATAGCAAAAGAAACACCATCAGTAATGCAATTCTTTTTTTATTCATTGATAATCCCCCCTTGTTCCCATAGTCAAAATTATAAACCATATTGGGAACAATCAAAATCTTGATATCTTTACATTCTATCAATTTCTTTACCTATTTGAGGGTCCTAGGCAATGAAAAAGCTAGATCGCATCGCGGTCTTTATACATCTATTTCATTTTTAATCATAATATCAGTTGGCAACACAACCATAAAATCAACTGCGATATACTTCCCTATATTCTTTTGGACTCATATTTGTGTGCTTTTTAAAAAACCAGCCAAAGTATGAAGGATTACTAAACCCTAATTCCTGTGAAATATCTGAAATCTTTTTATCCATGTTTTTTAACAGCTCTACTGCTTTATTCAACCTTACCTCCGAAATAAATTCCATGACACCCTGCCCGGCATTTTGCTTAAATATTCGCGAAAGATAGGAAGAATTAACCGAAAAAATATCAGCCAAACGTGTAAGAGAAATATCTTTGTCCAGATTGTTAATAATATATTCTTTAACTCGGTCAATTAATTGGCTGGAGGACTGACTGAATTTTTCAATCTTTAGTTCGAAAATGTATTCTGTCAGCTTTTTGAAGTATTCTACCGCTTCATTCCATGAAGCGTGATTTTCTATCTTTAATATATCGTCAACAAATATTTTATACTTGTTGACAAGTTCCACTTCAAGATTATTACGGTTAATATATGAAAAAAGGATAATCGCAATCCTGTAATATCCTTCTTTTATTGAATTATAGGACTGTTTTGGGATATTGCTTATGGATGAAGTAATTTTCTTGAGCTGCGTTCTAAATTGATCCTTTTGACCACTCTTCAAGTAAGCATCAAGTAAGTTTATGCTCTCAATATTTCTCTGCATCAGATAATTTTCTTCCAACAGCTCTCCTTCTTCTCCTTGAAAAATCACATCACTTTTTTCTGTCACTATTACCTCTGTATCCACACCGGCTGTTTTGTCCAGAAGCATCATTAAAGATACCAAGTTTTTATGTGTGTTCTCCCACATTACTTTATAGTCCAGTGAAGAAAAAGAAATTTTAGCTCCTGTTATATTATTTACCCGGGATTGTATAGAAGAAAGAGAGCCTTGAATGAACGAAATCATTCTGCTCCACATATATTTAGCTTTTTTATCATTTTTGCCAGAAATAAAAGGTTGAAAGAACCAAACCAGATTGTCCCTTTCATAAGTAACAGAGATAGAAATCGCCATCTTTTTTGTTTCCTCCGCCACGAGGTCTTTAATTTCATAAAATAACCTCTGCTTTTTGGTAAATGTAATATGCTCGGGAAAAGTATCAATTCTCCCCAGAAGCATGTATACCGGAGATTTAGCGTCTAACTGGATATTCAACTCATAAAATTGTCTGATCCTCTCTTCTTCTTTACATATGAGTCCTTCTACAATTTCAATCAGATATTTTTCTTGCAGTATAGGCATCACTGCCTTAACTTGTTCTTTAGTCTTTTCTATAAACTGACGATCATTTTTTCTCGAGTCAAGCTCTCTTACTGCTTTTTTCACAGCTTCCAACACTGCTTCCTCACCCTCAGACTTCAATACGAAGTCTGTGCTGTCTTTTCTCATAGCGGCTTGTATATACTTAAACTCATTATGTCCAGTTAAAAAAATTACAAGGCAGTCTGGCCACTGTATTCTTATCCTGTCCAAAAACTCAAGTCCATTCATTTCAGGCATCCGTATGTCCGATACTACAATGTCAACCTTTTCTATGCTCATGATGTCAATTGCATCTATTGCCGAGTACGACTTGTTTACATGCAAATCCATACCCGAATCATCTTCAAAAAACTTCTGCATAAAATCCGCAGTAATTTTTTCATCATCTACAATCAAAAGGTTATACATCTGTTCTACCTCCAATAAAAATTTTTAATTCAAAGCATGTTCCTCCTGCTGTACCCCTATGAACATATAATCCGCTAGCTTTACCAAATTTAATTAAAAGACGTCGGCCTACATTGATAAGACCGGAATTTCTCATGTCAGAATCCTTGTCACTTAAGATTTTCCTAATCTCGTTCAATTTTTCTTCATCTACTTCATCGCCATTATCCTCAATAAAAACACTTAAATATTCAGACCCTTCTAAAAAGCTTATTTTAATCATTCCATTTTTCATTTTATTTGTCAATCCGTGCTTATAGGAGTTTTCTACAATTGGTTGAATTGAGAAGCAAGGTATGAGGAGTTCTTTAGCTATTTTGGGCAGTTCCTCTATAACATAAGAAACCCTGCCTATAAACCGAATAGCTTGGATTTCCATATAGTCCCTTACAATATCAATTTCAGATTCTAAAGTATGCTCATCCTTAATATTTTGTGTTACCTTTTGATAATACCTAGATAATAATTTTGTTATGTGCTTTGCCTCGTCATAATCACATAAAGAAATCAAATTGGAAACCATCATAAAGGAATTATATAAAAAATGTGGATTGATTTGATACTGCAGCTGCCGAAGCTGTGCGTTCTGCAAACGTATTCTTTGCTCATAGTTCTCTGTAATAAGGTTTTTTATTTCCTTTGTCATCCTGTTAAAGTGCATATACAATTTTCTGAATTCATCATTCGCATTGTGCATGATATATACATTGAAGCTGCCTGCTGCAACCTTTTGAAATGCATTTATCAATGTGTTCATAGGTTTGTTAACACGCTTGTTGAGCCATATTGAAAAGAGCACCATAATTCCCAAAGCATACAATGTAACTATCCAGAGCCAAGACCCATATTTATAAAGGGGAACTCTTATTATTTTTTCGGGTATACAAAGCACAAGCGTTGTATCCAAAAATTCGGAGTTTTTGTAAGTCAATTTAAAAATTTCTCCCATATATTCAAAAGGAGTTTCTTGTATACCTTTAGTTGACTCTGAGGCTTTGACCGTTTGAATAACCTTGTCCTTGAAGATTTCTGATACTTGCTTATTTGATGCAAACCAACCTTGATTTTCATTGATCAGAAATGAAATACCCTCTAAATAGTCTACACTGCTTAATAAGTTTTTCCTGATCTTATCCAATGATAGGTCAACCCTTATGGTAACTGCCGGAATTAACTCTTTCGAATGATATTCTCCACTTCCAATAATATTCTCTGCTGAATGAATTTCTATATAAAGCAGCTCAACGTTTTGCAGACTGCTTCTCAGAGGTAATTCTCCCAGTCTGTAGAAAATAACTCCAGCCTCATGACCATTATCCGTTCTTGAAAACACCTCCGGTTGCCTCGAATATCCTTTTGTATATGTATCCAATACGATACCTTCCATCGGCAGTATTACGGTTACTCCTTCTACATTGGCACTAATATTTTTTAAAAACTCAATTTTATCTAGGATCATTTTCTGGTATTCATGCTTTGTAGAAAAAATCATATCTTCTCCATAAAGCCCCAAGGTCATGAATTCTTTTTGTGATACACAGTTACTTTGCATACTCATTATTCTTCTTATTTCTGATTCCAAAATTTCCAACTGATGATTTGCCTGATATTCGATTGATTTTTGAATCTCATCATCAATGCTTCTTGTTGCCATGATATTGGTAAGCATATTCATTACATATAAAGAAAGGAAGACAATTATAAACACAACTAATATTTGTGCAAAAATAGACATCCACATGTTTTTGAATTCTAACTTCAAAAAACTCCCCCCGTTTATGCTCTTTTTTTAGAAAGCTCTTTTGCAAAGTTTCATAAAAACAGATCTTGGAAGCCCACCTCATTGGAAATTATAGCCTGCCACTCAACAGCAATATGATGCTGCCTGCAGAAAATGCAAAAAAAAAAGGATGAATAAAAATCCTTGATTTATTATAACACGGTATTGTATTTAGATGCAAACATAACTTTTCTCATGCCAAATTCTGCCATTCTTAATTGAATGAAGTTTTCCATAGTTCTACTCAATTGGGTGTATATAAGTCTCCCCAAAAACTGCATCACAGTGATGGGCTACAAAAAGCATACTTCCGTTGTCAAGCTCGCCTTCTATCCCCTCTGCCTGCAAATCCCATTTATCCTGTTCCTTTTCACCCTTTTCCCAAACCTTTAGGCTGTAAAGGCTGGTTTTCTCTTTTCTTGATTCAACCCTGAATTTGAATATATACGTTTTACCTTCTTCAAGCTTTTTATCATTTTTATCACGATATTTTTTATGTGCCTTTTCTGTGCCAAATAGAATTTCCAGACTATAATCACACGGTCCGTCTTTTTCTGATTTTCCATGCTTATACCAGCCTATAGCTCCAAAAGGCTTATACCCTCTTCTTGGCATTATGTCGTTCGCACTATAATGTCCTTTCCATCTTAGCATTACTCCAACACCGGGTCCTACCGAGGGAAGGTCAAAGCAAAGCGGATCCTCGCTGAAATTATTAATTGTAATCTCTACAGTGGCCTCATAATCCTTCCAGGACATGTCTCCTATTGCAATCAATCTATCATAGCCAATCTGTGCGGGTCTTACGCCATTTTTCTGTAATATCCACTTCCCATCTACCACGCTTGCCACATCCTGTATAGAGGATATGTTGTTCCAATTAATGTGATATGGCAAAGAGCACATATTCCCACGTTCATAATTAACTACTACTTCCTTCTCGGTGGTATTCCCAAATATATCCTTTGCCAATACTATAACCGTGTTTATTCCATCTTTAAGCAGATTTTTGTCTATCTCAATGTTAAAATCACCAGGTGCCAGCAGGCGGTAGGCAGACGGTCCTATAGGCAATGGAATTCTATGTTTGCCGTTTAATGAATAGACCAAATTGTATAAGTTTTGATGGTTAGTAATATTTCCAAGAATATTAACCCACCTTTGTGGATCGCTCTGCTTCCCAAAATGTTGTTCTTCTCCATACCATATGTTTATATCTATTCTGTTCATATTTTCTATAATTCTTCCTTTCTATTGCTGCAATGTTAATTTTATTTATCAGCCTATACTTTTTACTGTTGCTTCATTGTTATGGATGATATATAGTGCAGCAATAGAACAGGCTAATTATTAAGAGAACTAGACGAAGTCTATACTCAAAAGCGAGTGGGACTCGATGCCCCCAAGCTTTTCACTGAGAAAGCAAAGGCCAATCGTTCTTTATGCTACACTATACCATCATAACTCTTTAGAACAAGCTAATTAAAGTACACATTAAAGGGATTTTACCTTTATACCGGCTTCAATTAGTCCAGCACCGGAGGCCTTAATACTTATTTCCCCCTGCGCATCCTTTAAAGAACGTACTGTCAGCATACACATGCCGTTAAAAGCAGGCCTTGCAGGTGACTGAAACAACACCAGACTGGTCTGATCGCCGTTGTCGGCAGCCAAAAATTCACCGGCTCCGCTTACATCAAAGGATATTTCATTATTTGCTTTTGGGCATAGAATTCCATTTTCGTCTTCAATTCTAACCGTTATATAGCATAAATCATCGCCATCGGCTTTAATCTCTTGCCTGTCAGGAATCAATACCACTTTATATGGCTTGCCTGCAGTCTGTCGTTTTGCGGTTTTTGCTGCCGTACCGTCGGGATTGTATGCGACAACCTCTAATATTCCGGGTTCATAGGGAACCTCTTCCCATATCAATCTGTAGCGTGTAAAAGTATTTGAAGGATCCTTTTTTCGTTTTCCCATTGAGCGACCGTTTAAAAACAACTCCGCTTCTTCAAAGCTTGTATAGCAGTGTACCGGGACAAATTCACCCTCCATTCCCTCCCAGTTCCAGTGAGGGAATATATGAAGCACTTCTTTGTCAGTCCATTGACTTTGATATGAATAATACCTATCTTTAGGTATTCCACACAAATCAACAATGCCAAAATATGAGCTGCGGCTTGGCCACTCGGTATTATATGGTGTTGGCTCACCCAGATAATCAAACCCTGTCCAGACATACTCTCCCAAAATAAATGGGCATTCATCCTGAGCCATGAATTCATATTCAGGCGGGTAAGCCCATCTTGGGCCGGCTAGGTCATAGGAGGTCACATGCAGATTGTCACGCATAACAGGAGGCTTCTCTTCTACTGCAGGAAGGTAGTATTCTCCACGAGAGCTGACGCAAGAAGATGTTTCACTACCATACATTACCCATGATGGGTGTTCTAAGTGATACTGCTTATATAAATGCGGCTTGTAATTCCATCCAGGTATGTCAACAGCTTCTGCTAACCCATTTTTTATAGCATTATCAGGCGTGTTAAATCCAGCTGTAACAGGTCTTGTAGCATCTAATGCGTGGCAAATACCCGTCAGCCATGCTGCTGTTTTAGCTCCCTCCGGAGTGTTCTGATCAAGTATTTCATTACCGATACTCCACATAATAACACACGGATGATTTCTGTCACGCTTTATGAAAGCCGTAAGGTCTTTTTCAGCCCATTCATCAAATAATTGCGAATAACCATTTTTAACTTTAGCAACGCGCCATTCATCAAAAGCTTCGTCGATTACAAGAAATCCCATTCGGTCACATAAGAAAAGCAGCTCAGGTGCCGGAGGGTTATGGGAGGTTCGGATGGAATTGCATCCAAACTCTTTCAGAACTTCAAGCTGTCTTTCCATTGCCCTTACATTTATGGCAGCCCCCAGTGCGCCAAGATCATGGTGCATGCAAACACCGTTCAATTTAAGGTATGATCCGTTTAAGAAAAATCCTTTTTTAGCATCAAAGGTTATTTCTCTGATTCCAAAGGTGGATTCATACGAATCAACCAGCTCACCATCAATAAAAATGGAAGATACAGCTTTATATAAAAAAGGCGATTTTATGTCCCAAAACTGCGGTTCTTTGATTTGCAGCTGCTGCACTGCCGTTTCCTCATTTTCTATTGTAAGGTTTATCTTTTCCTCGGCAACTAATTGTTCCAAAGGATCATAGATACATGTCGCAAGAGTAACATGCCCATTTGCATTACTCTGATTAAGTAGCTCTGTCCTAATATTAACTGTTGCGCACTTTTGTGAAATGTCGGTTGTTGTAATATAGGTTCCGCAATACTTCACATTTATATTGGATTTAACTAAAAGTCTTGCATTCCTGTAGATTCCTGCACCTGTATACCATCGGGATGCCCCCGGTTTTGGCTCAACCCTGACAGCCAAAAGGTTTTTATCTCCAAAAGTGATGTGATCGGTAAGGTCAATACTGAAGGATGTATAGCCGCAAGGCCACCCACCTGCTTGTATTCCGTTTATATATATACTACTGTTGCTCATAATACCGTCAAACTCAATATAAATGCGCTTTCCTTCATATTCTGCGGGTATATGTATCCATTTTCGGTACCAGCCGACGCCAAAAACTGGAAGCCCACCCGTGCGACCTGTGTGAATAATTGGTGCCAAAATACCGTCTGCAATGACTTCCCTTATCTGCTTATCATTTTCAGGTGAAAAAGGTCCATCAATTGCCCAATCGTGGGGAACCCTTACATCCTCCCAACTGGCATCATTTAACTTGTCGCTTGTGGCGTTTTCTATGTCCTCTTTTGTAAATTTCCATCCATATTCTAAAAAGTTTACTATTCTTGTAGGTAGTAAATTACTCATGTTTTTCAATCCTTTCATTTTTTGTGTGTAATAACTACATGCACTGTTTTAAATTCTTGTAATATAACCTTTGAAATACACAATTGCTCGTTTAAAAAAGGTATATTGCATAAAATTATAGCGCTACTTCAGTTACCCCAAATATTTGCCCCTGCTTATTGTGAATGTAACACTCATATATAATTATACCTAAAAAATTTATTATTTCCAGTTAGTAATTCTTTTTAGAGCATAGTCCGCTTCTTCTTTTGAACTTATTGATTTTAACCCGCTTATCCAAACACCCTCAGGCCTTAGATTCTCAAACAGCAGATGTATATTACTAAGGTCGATCCCATCAATAAATATTGACTTACCTGCACGCTGAATTTTCTGATATACCGGAATCCATCTTTCAAAGCCTTCATTTCCGGCACCGGGTACCCATTGTACCCCATTCAGCTCTTTTATGGACAAAAGCATGTCAAGATGCCTCAATGCACTCTGCCCATCCAGATGATACATTGATTTATCAAGAAATCTGCATTCATTAATTATGCCGTCGAGGAAAAACTCCTCAAACATTTTATTGCTTACCATACATGAAAAATCATTTGAAACTACATAATACTTTTCGTTTGAAACAAGCGGCATCCATGTTGTAATGGGTACATTATGGCTTCTTATGATATTATAAAAGTGGTCGTAGACCTTAAAGTATTCTTGCTGCGAGTCTTCCAATTTCCTCTTTACATAATCCGGATTTTCAATCATATCCATGGCCAAATTGGACGGATCCCTTAATGCCGCTAAGTGATCTCCGCCTACATGAAAGTCTGTCATCGCTGTGATAAAATGCCCCTTCCCTTCCACAAGCAATTTATTCGTAAAATCCTCAAGTAAACGAAATAACGGGTGATCCATATTTAGCACCGCTTTATCATAATCCTTTTCCCAGTCATGAACACAAGGGTCAGACCATGCTGTGGTTTCTCCAAAATTGTAAGAACACCCGCACCAGGCACTGAATATCTCAGGTCCAAAGTTTGTTTTGGCAATAGGCAGGGTATCTGCATAAAACATTTTATTATGCAAATTAGTTGAGATTTCCTTGACACGAAAGTCAATGTCAAGCCATTTGTCTTTCAACGTGTCATATCTTTTTTGTGGAACAGGCACAGGATTATCTACAGGAAATGTTATATTTGTAACAAGCGGCCTGTCAGTTACATCACAAGCCCAAAAAGCCTCAAACCTTTTTTGTGCTTCAATAAAATCTGGTTTTAAACTAAACATTGTTCTTCTCTCCTTTTGTCTTCAAGAAAAGCTAATTTTTTATCTCCGGATTGAAATTGTAGAAAAAAGGCCAATCCAGAGAAAAACGCAAAGCAACTTTTTTCTAAACTTATTTTGCAAAAAAATAATCAATTATCATTTGTTCAGCATTATGGGCAAGGGGAGCTGGATAGCCAGCTTTTTTCCAAAAGCTCTCTGGTTCATAACCGCCGTCACGCAGCATTTCGCTGGTGGGTATATACCCGACGCATCCGTTTGAGTAACCTACCAGCATTGTCAATCCGCCAGAAAACTTCTCGCGTATTGATTCTGCTGTTTCGGTCATCATCTCTCCTTCGGCAAGCACCAGCCTTATAGTATCGTTAAAGCAAAGAACCCCCAATAAGAACTCGCAATCTTTGGGAGCAGTGCCCTTTTCTATCTTATCCAGCATCCACAGTGCATAATCACTGAATACCTTTTGTTGGGATTTGCTAAGCTCACTAAGCTCATCAGTTTTAACTTCTCCAAGCGGAAGAATAATCTTATCCAGCTTAGTATCAAGAGAAATCTCAATTTTTTGCATCTCGCACTTTAAAATATTTTTAACATCATTGGCAAGAACTCTTCCTACAAAATGAACATTTTGATTAGAACTCTCAATTTCGTCCAAATTTTTGCCTCGTGTATTAACTGCAACATTCAAATTTCCACAAGCTCCCTGTAAAAACATCGCCATACAACCCGGATAACTTCTCTCAATTTCAGTGCATGCAACTCCGGGATAATCCGGTGACAAATAAAGAACCTGTCCATTCATTGCAATAGGATGACATGAGCCACAAAAAAGCACGGCTTTTACCTCATTATTATCATTTGTGATCTTTGCTGCAAATAGGCTACGATCTGCCTTTCCTGAAGGATTTATACCTAATACTATACCTTTTTCAGTCTTTTGTCTGCGATTTACCGCAATCCATGTTTCTCCCATGCCAACCTCCATGACTCCATTTTGCATGGGCTCTTCCATACACTTGTCAATACATGCAGTTATGCGTCCTTTAAGAAAATCCATATACCTTCTGATTTCTTCAATTCTCTCAGGAGGAGCATACCTTGACATATGGGCAGTTAGGGGACCGGAGTGGGTGTGGATTGCATGTATCACAATATCTTTTTCTAAAAACCCATACTTGTTATTTGCCCAGAGTTTTATTTCATCAGCAAATCCCCGGTCTATTGCGCACAAATCAAGGGAAATAATCAACACCCTGTTTTCACCGTCATGTATAAGCAATGCTTTTGCAAACATATCATGCAGAACACCTTCATTATATCCTGTTCTGTTTAAATAGCCTGCCATTTTCACAGGCCAATCGGGTGTAATGCATTCTTTTGCAGTATTAAACTTCATAATATCCACCTCTTCTATAGTTTATTTTATTTTATTACCAATACCTGATAACACCAACTTCATATGCAGCACCGCATCCCCATCCCATGGTGCTCGCCTAATTAATACTACGCCATCGCTATTGATAATTTCATCAGCTTTATATGTCGTATAATCCTCGGGATTGAACCAAACTATATCATATAGCGTTACGTCTTTATTCCCTTCCATATAGTGAAGATCTGATGCACAGCTTAAATATACAACTATATCATTTAAATTTTTGTCAGCAGCAATCAGCATGCTGCAGTCGTCATCTGCCAAAAAAATATTATCCGCCGGTTCCAGCTCCCACCAATTCATATCCTTAAAAAATTCCTTCAGAAATGCATAATCATCGGCGCCCTTAAGACTGAGTGCATCATTCCAATCAAGCGGCATACCCCATTTATGTTCTTCTCTAAACCCATCGGTTCTATGATGCCATTGCCACAGTCCATGAGCTCCATAGGTGATTCCGGCATTAGCTCCCGACAACAGGCTGTACCACGCCACCTTTCGTACAAGGCTGCGTTCAACTCTTTCAGGCAAGCTGAAAAAGCATATATTTTCATAGCATGGCTCTGAATTTATTACAGGTCTTGGTGGACTATGCTCCCTATTTTTTTGCGAATAGTAAACGGCTCTTTCCTGAGTACTATTGTGATGCCCCGACTGAAACATATGAAAATCCAGCCAATCCTTTTCGTTTAGAACAGGAGGTGTAAAAAAACGGGCGGACAAATGGGCAGACATAAGTGTAGCATAAGGACTGCTATTTTTTATTGCCTCTGCTGCAGCATCATATACAGACTCCACATAGCTGTCCTCATAATCGGTATCTCCCGAAACTATCCATATGGTACCAAAGGCTGCATACCTAGCGGCAAGATACTTCCCATACCTTGCTGCAAGCGATGGAGTAAACCCGGCAGGTCTTACCATATCCTTCCACCCCGGGTTAGCGCCGGGAACAAAATTACACCAAAGCACGACAAGCGCTATGTACACACCATAATGGTTAGCGGTATACATCATCTCATCAATATATTTAAAGTATTCTGAAGATGGCCTTGTAAGATCCCATCCATCATTAGTATTGCTAAAGGGAGCACACCGTATGGAACTATCCGCATCATGCTGATAAAGCGAATTCACCTGAAATACATTGAAGCCTTGACCTACCCTATAAGATAAATATTTAGTCCATTCTTCATATGTTGATTTCATAGGAGCAGCCCAGACTGTATCGCCAAGCCAGAAAAACGGATTGCCATCCTCATGCACAAATCCCCTTTTATTTTCGGACACTTTAATAAACCCATGCTTGCGTATGGCATCCTTCCTACTTGAACTAACAACCTCAAGTCTCCCCGTTAGTCCATGAAGTCCGCTGTCCTGTGTGTTTGAGGCATAACTTGTCCATTGCCACGCACCCTCTTTTGGGGGTGCAAAGCGTATCATCCACACATTTTCCTGGTACCAGAACCCAGGAATCTTTATCTTTTTACCATTAGCCGATTCAAATGTTACATAAATACTTACATCAGTATAGGGATTGTCATACGAAGATGAGCAAATAAATTCTAAGGAATATATCTCCTTTACATAAGCCTTAGCAGAAATCACAGTTTTCCCTCCATTTTTTTCCTTAATATATAAAAACCTATGCCACCAGCGCACAAGAGCAATAGACTAAAGGAGCCAATCCATAAAGCATGATTGTTACTTTCCTGTGCCTCGGGTACAACTGTCTCGGGAGCAATACCCGCAGCCACAGGCACTGCTTTTGTCGGCAGCAAATTTAAGGAATCTCCTAAAATCAATCGTTTGATTTTTAAGCTAATTTCAGTGTTGCATATACGACCTGTAAAGTATGATGCCCCAACACCAAAAGCAAAAACAGGAACATCAACTCCTGTATGATTGGGAGAAGTAAACTTATAGGATGTGTTGCTTTTTTGCAATCCTCCGGTTTCATGATCTGCTGTTACTATCACCAGAGTACTCCCATCCTTTTCCGCAAACTCCAGAGCTGCCTTGACTGCTTTATCAAATTCTAAGACCTCATAATTACACTGCTCAATTGAATTTGAGTGCCCCGCATGATCTATTTTTCCCCCTTCGACCATTAAGAAGAATCCATTTTCACCTTTATCTAAAAATTCAATGGCTAATATGGTGGCCTTCTCAAGCGATTCCATCTCTCCTGTTACTAAATTATTTGGAGTTGAATAATTTTGTGCACCAGGTCCAATAATTACATCAATATTACTCTCAATTAATTGTTTTTTGATTAACGCCTCTTCAGTACGCACTACATTATGTGCGTAAAAGGCTGCAGGAGTAGCGTCAGTAATTTTTACAGTGGATATTATACCGGTCATTTTATCGTGTCGCACACAAAATTCTCTTATATTAGATACAAATACTTCATCTTCATTCATCCCTAAATATGAGTTTCTTGTTTTTGCACCGGTTGCCAATGCAGTACCTGCAGCCGCAGAATCAGTTACTCCGCCTACAGCATTAACCGTCGAAAGCATTCCTTTATAAGGCATATCTTCCATATAAAGATTTGAACCCTTAATGTCATGTGCCATCAAAACTTGATTTGGACCCATGCCATCACCAATCAATAATATTACATTCTTTGGAGAAGTTATTGTGTTTTCAGCAACCACTATGTTTGATATGCTAGAAATAATTATTAGGATTATTGCCAAAAGCATCAATAACCTGGTAATAGTTAAATATTTTCCTTTTCTCATAGTTCTCCCCCTAATCAGACTTATTCAAGTTCTAGCGCCCAGCCCGCTTTTTTTGCCACTATATTTTATGAACATTTCACAAAAATTTAAAATGTATAGATTCCCTCAAAATTTTAGTTTTTGCTTTGCGGGTAAATCACATTGACCCCCATCTTTTGTTTAGCTGCCTTAAATTGGGTGTTTAAGTGCTCGTACAAATCGTTATAATCCAGTTCCTCTATCTTTTTCAGTATTTCATTATAAAGCTGCACGCATTTTTCTTCACTGTCTGCCGTGATTAAGTTTATGAGTTTACTATTTACTTCAATTCTGATTTTTGATGCAGTTACTGCATAAGGAGTTCCTGCCTTAGCTCCAACCTCACTCAAAGGATCTGCTGTATAAAGATATTTGTTATATACTTTTTTAAAATCATTCAGCATGATATCTTCCAGTTTTATGCTCTTTGTCTTATATTTGTTCATATAAGAATCTCTGAAAAAAAACATGATGTCCGGGAATCCATAATAGTAATTTGTAAGGCGTCTATCCTCTTGCATAAGGGATATAACCTCATCCCTAAATTTAACTTTGCCATTGTCCATATCATAATGCACACCGTCTATTCCATATTGATCCATAATCATAGTCTCTTCGTTATGCAAATAATCAAACAAGCGAATTAGCCTGTCGGGTATTTTAGTACTTTTGGAAATAAAGGTATGAGTATATCCCTTCATGGTATCAATTGCTTGCCAAGGCATAGAGCCATCGCTTGATCTTACTGGTTCTACCGCTACATACCTCTCTTTGTCCTCTGTTTCGGCATAACTCTTTTTCATTGAGTTTGCAAATAAGTCTGGCGATGCCTCTCCAAACATCATAAATACATTTCCCGTTCTGATAAGCTGGTTTATATCATCTGTTTTTGCTAAAAGGTTCTTCTGTGTTAATATACCTTCGCGATATAATCTGTTTAAAAACATCAACATTTCGAGGTATTTAGGGTTTTTGATAGGTATAACATAATTTCCTTCTTCATCTTCATCAGATAATCCAAAGAATTGGGCAATACCTGCAATGGACTCGTATACAACAGCTCCTGAATATGTGATAAGTTCTACGTTGACCCCGTTTTTCTTTAGGTTTGCAGCTTTTACCTTTTTAAGCGATTCAACCATTTTATCCTGTGTATTAAAGTCCTCACCTTTGATATTCAATTGGTCTGCCATATCCTGTCGCATCAGCATCATATAATCTACGTTAAACAACTCTCCTATTTCGGTCGTCATTGATTCCGGAGGCTGTACCAGATTTACAAAAGCATAAAATTTACCGCTCTCATCTCCATGCCAGTTAAGAAATGAAGGAGCAATGTTTTTAATAAAATCGGGCGCATATTTTTCGCTCAACTCCTTAAGATCATAAACCAGTTCTCCCTTTTTAATTGAATCAATTTGCTCCGCTCCCATACCGGCGCTATCAACAAGCGTGATAACGTCAGGTAGTGTACCGGAGGCAATCATGGTGTTGAGTTCTTCGTTTGCATCACTTATCGGAACATGAAAGATAACATTGTTAAGCCCTGTGTTTTCCTTGTGAACCATATGAACATCGGTTTTTTCACTATCCCATTTCCATTGGAATAAAGATAGCCCAACATACCATTCCACATCAAAGGGTGATTGGTCAATTTCCCAGCTGTTCTGCGGTTCGGTAGCCTCCTCTGTGGAAACATCAGTAAGAACTTCTTCAACGTCACCGCTTGTGCAGCCACTCATAAACGCAACAGAAAAAACTACTGTAAGAATTGTACATAGTATCCTAATTTTTCTTTTCATGATTACCCCCCTTATTATTAGCTCAATAAATCTTTGACCTTTAAAATTTTTAAATTTGTTATAAAATGATTAATACCCAAAAATTATATTAGTTGAACTTCACATACAATATATAGTGTCCCAACGATTTAATCGTCATTATATATTTTATGCGAAGTCGTGTTCAGCTTACTTTTTGGGGAATAATCATACTATCATGACTAAAAAATAACAAAAAACAGCATAGGAGTTTAGTCACCCTTCAGGATTCATAATAGCGGCAGAAATCATAGCAAGATAGTTTTCAAGGGGTACGTATTCCGGAATACTGTTTCCCGAACCTAATGCATAGCCTCCGCTTTCCTGACAGCGCTCCAGCATTTTTAAGGAACGGTTATAAATCTCCAAAGGTGTAGAATAACACAAAAAGTTTACATCTATCCCGCCAAGTATAGCAATTTTATTCTTATATTTTTCATATATTTCTTCAACCGGCATAATATTATCTTCAAAAGAATGCAATCCATCATATTTAATATCATAAATGACATCCTCCATAACACCTTCAATATTGCCGCACGAATGCAAAAGAATGGGTTTTCCGGCTTCATGTGATGCTTCGGCAAATTTCTTATGCCAGCATAAAAAATATTTTCTCATATCCTTTGACGGGAAAAAAGTCTGTGTATTAAAACCCCAATCATCATCCTGCATTAATGCACCTACAGCATCGTGCTTTGCAAATATCTTGTAATATTCAAGATATCTTGAGCCTACCGCATCAAAAATTTCCATTAATAGCTCAGGATCATCCGCCGACATAAAACACATATTATCATATCCTACCATTTTCATAACAGTTTCAAAGATTCCGTCGGGGGCAGCGGTAATCAGCTTCATTCCTTCACATAAATAGTCTGATAACACATCAAGCCATGTCAAATCAGCGTCCTCCGGCTCCTTCCATTTAAAAGCTTCGAAGCTTTCCCTGTCGGTTATCAGCGCACCTTGATTTAATGATCGAGTCTTTTTAGCGTTTATTTGCTGTAAGCCCCTATCGAATTTCAAGCTTGGATCCCGGACAAAAGCATAGTCATATCCGAATTTTCTATAAGTGTCAATAACTTTTTTATGTTTTGTTATTGCTATATCGCTCTCATCATACTCAATGTCGTTTAGCATAATTTGAAAAAGCTGTTTATTCAGAATAAACTCAAATAAAACAGGTTTTGCCGGTGTCTTTTTTTCAAGAGTCATTAAAAGATTGTTAAAATCCGGTTTCATGTCCATCTCCCGGTAAGTCTCAATTCTTGTAAAGTCCTTGTTAAATGCTCGCACTTTGAATCCCTCCATTTTTTAGGCGGCAGTGTATGCCGTCGTCAATTACTCAATAATAATACCCGAACCAAATTCATTTCTTCATCCCTATGCTTTTTGAGCTTCTATATGCAATTTTTTTAACTCTCACAACATGGTTTTTAAAATACACAACAGTTCTAGTGGATATCAAAAGCCGTATTGCTTAGAATTATTATGTTGCATATAATAAAATATCGTCGTAATTCCTTTATATATGCCTACATTTCGTCCCTGAATGCATATGAAGGTCCATATGCCGCCAGTGCGGTCATAATGTAATGGTTTAAGCAGACATCCCTCTGTTCATAAGCAAACCTCCACATTTTTGCACTCATGTCTTGTATTACATCCTGATATTCCTTATAAAATGCAAGATTTTTCATTTCATGGGGATCATTTTTCAAATCATACAATTCGTCATAATCAAACCCGTTCCACACAAATTTCCATTCGTTAGTAAGCACAGACCTTTGGATCCCATAAAGCTCATTACCATTTGTTTGAGTATAAATTTCATCTCTCCACTTTTTTGGCTTTTCGTCCATCATAAAAGGAACAAGACTCTCGCCGGCATATTTTCTTTGTATAGGTACGCCTGCTAACTCCAAAAACGTCGGGGCAAAATCGGCAAGAGACACAAAGCTTTCTTCGCATCTGCCTGGGTTTTTTATACCCTTTGGCCAGCGCATTAGTGCCGGAATATGGTAATTGGTACTAAAGGATGGAAGCCCCTTGCACCAAAGACCGTGATCTCCTGCATAGTCACCATGATCCGAGGTATATATAACAACAGTATTAGAAGCTTCTCCTTTTTCTTCTAATGCTTTTAATACCTCCCCGAAAAGATAATCCTCATAGGAGCAAAAAGCAAGATAGTGCCGCAGCGATTCTTTGTGCTCCCGTTCAGTCAATTGATCAAACCTGTCCCGCGTCCTCCTGTACAATGCCGGCTTGTCACTCATATCATCCTCAAAGCTTATTGGAAGCTCAATGTCATTAATATCGTACATATCAAGAAAGCGTTTTGGCACAAAATAGGGGTCATGGGGACCTAATGTTCCTATATATTGGCACCAGGGTTCATCTGAATTTTCACGGTTATGTATTATATTAATAGCATCTTCTACTACTTCAATATCTCTAAATGGTTCCTCATTCAGACCATATTGGTTAAAATCAGAATAACCGGGCCTTAAAATCTGTCCTTCTCCTCGTATTGTATTAACAGGATTTTGTGCTAATTCACGGAATTTGTCCCAGCTGTTCTTGGCTAAATCAAATTCATGCCAGTCGCCATCTTCTTTTATTATGTCCGATTTTGGAGTTGTAAGCAAAGAAACGTCCCAACCGCGTTCATCGGGGTTTTCGGTAGCACTTACATGCCACTTTCCTGAGAAGTACATTCTATAGCCTGCTTCCTTCAAGTCTTCGCTAAAAAGCCGTACACCCTTTTTTAGTCCGCGTGACAGAGCATTTCCAACCCTCACATTATTCCACACACCATGTTCCGAGGGATAAAGCCCTGAAAAAAAGGTAGCCCTTGAGGGACAGCAATGGGGTGATGGACAGTAAGTCCTGCTAAAAACCAACCCTTCCTTTGCAAACTTATCAAGATTTGGCGTATATGCCCTACGATACGGATATACAGTGTCTCCTCTTTGTTGATCTGTCATAAAAATCAGCAAGTTCGGTCTGTCATTTTGAGTCATTATGCTCTTCCTTTCTTTACATGTATAATAAATTATATAGATAAATTGCTTATTAATTCAATATCAATATTCTTACTTAATATTAATATCTTTACCTTCATAACAATTATATCTGCTAAACCAATAGGACGAAAACAGATAAGTTTTTAATCCGCAATCTGTTTTTTATAAGTTACATCTTTTCCAATCAGTCGTACCTCTAATATATACTGTATCCCTTGCCTTTGCAACACTTACACCTTTATCATGCCGTATGCTTTTTTATTGAATGTGACTATTAAATATCACCATAAATGCATTTATGATGGCAGAGAAAAATAATTACTATCTCAAACTTCGCAATAAAATAATGTAAAACCGCACCTTGAAAATTCAATATTGTGCTATGAATAACATTCCTTGCATGCACGAGAACCAAATTCATTGACATACTCCCCCTGCCTTTAGGCTTGGGGAGTATATCAATGTTAAAAAATATAGTAATGAATTTTATATGCTCTTTGATGCAAACACAGGAGAGTTCTTACGAGTTGTTGATAGGATTTATTAGGGGAAGACCCAAGGAAGAGACCTCAAAGCCCTCTCAAAGCTCTAAGGTCTTCCTAATGCCCCAAAGACCTCTCCAGGAGCTCCAAGCCCCCCCATTTGGAATTGTAAGATTTTGATTTTACCGGTTTAAATGAGAAAGGGTTGGATAACTGTTTCTTCCTGCAAACAACTGCTTGCCATCAGTATATCCCTCTTCTCTGCCTAGGAGTTCTTTGATCAAAATATTTCTCCAGTGAGTTATTCTTTCGGAATACTTAGGGATTTTTGAAAGATCCTCAAGTTCCAACGGATCATTTGTAAGATCAAAAAACTGCTCTGTTCCGGACTGTGAGAACCAAATAAACTTTTCCTTGCCATTGGTAACATAATGCATGGGATCGCCCCTAAAATGCTCACCATGAATGTATTCTCTCCATTTATGGTTTTGATCCTTTATTATGGGCAGCAGACTTTTACCTTCCACAATGTCAGGTATATCAGCTCCTGCGGCATCAAGCAGTGTAGGCATTATATCCATAATTTCACATGGCTTGTCTATAACTGTTCCTTTTTTACCGCCCAGCAAATTCCCGGGATCATAGACTATGAAGGGTATAGACGCACAACCATTATATGGAAGGCTTTTTCTAAACATATTATGATCTCCAAGCAAATCTCCATGGTCAGATGAAAAGATAAAAATTGTGTTATTTAGCTCATTGAACTCGCCCATGGCTTGCAAAAAGCGTCCTATTTGGTGGTCTATATGAGTAATAAGGGCATAGTATGCCGCTCTGGCCCTCTTAAGAGCTCTTTCACTAACTATTCCAGAACTGCAATTAAATATGCGACCATTTTTACTTTCATCCTTTGTATCAGCCCAATTACCTATCGGCGGTGCGGGAATATCCTGATTTATATATTGATCATAATATACTTGTGGAGGATCTAAAGGTGAGTGAGGACGGACAAAGGACATCATAAGAAAAAATGGTTTTGTAGGATCCTTCCGACGTAAAAAGTCAATGGATTCATTAACTACCCAGTTTGTTGGATGCAAGCGCTCTTCATAAGGCCATGGTCTTGCTACCCATGAGTTGCATTCCAGTCCGGAATCAATAATATCAGCTGTACTTCCAAGCTCCTTCTTGAGCCAGTGGATATAATCATCGCACTGGTTCCAGTGTTCACTGTAAGCTTTTTCACTATTCCTGCTGTAGTGCATATAACCATCATGCAATATTACATTGTGAAATCCCTGAAGACTTCTTGCCGGATGCACATGCATTTTTCCCACACATTGGGTATGGTATCCCGCCTTTGAAAGCTCTCCTGGCAAGGTATGCTCATACCTCCAGGGAACTCCATCCTTGTAACCTACCCTTCCATGGGAGGCAGGGGTCAGACCTGTAAGCAGTGAAGCCCTTGCGGCAATACAACTGGGAGCTGCACTATAAGCATTGCTAAACATGTACCCTTTCCTGACCATTGTATCAAGGTATGGGGTTTCTACTACTGGATGCCCGGCTGCACCCAAACAATCTCCTCTCATTTGATCAACCATTATCAATACTACATTTGGTTTCAATTTTTTCGCCTTCTTTCAGTAAATATACTTTAAAACAAATAAGGACTGCACCCAATTAAGTCGCAAAACAACTCATTGGGGAATATTCAAATATTAAAAATGTCTTTAATACTGATACCAATGTATTCCATTGTCCTTTGAATTTTATAAATATGTTATCACAAATATATAGTCATTACAAAGTATAAGGATGCGATTTCCTTGCTGCCTCAACTATTTCTACTCCGGTATTATAATCCAGTTCGCGGGGCTCGTACTCTTCATGCTCACGTTGCCTTGTAAAGCCGGTGTATTTCCAGCTTGCTGGCTTTGCATCCTTTCGCCACCGACGCAATTCCCAGTAATAGCCACGGAATGGATCCCTTGTATCATTCATCCACTCAAGTATTTTATCATGAAGCTTATCCCGGATTTTTGTATATTTTTCACATTCTATAAGATTTTCCATCTCCCAAGGGTCTTCTTCCAAGTCATAAAGCTCATCTGAGGTCATAAGATTGATGACTAACTTATGTCTGCCGTCGAACACCGCTCGTATTGGCTGAAATCCCCCATGTGAATCATGATCTATCTCAAACCTTGTAAATTCAGTGAAAACATACTCATTTACTCTTGTATCAAGATCTTCCATTGCGGGCATAAGACTTCTCCCTTCCAAAAGCTTGGGAATCTTCATACCTTTTGCTTCCATTATGGTAGGAGCAATATCAATATGCGACACGGGATCTTTATACACAGTATCCGGTCGGATTACTAAAGGCCACTTTATTATAAATGGAACACGTATTATTTCGTCATACATGGCAGCACCCTTAGAATCCAACGAATGAGAACACAGTGCATCCCCATGGTCACTGGTGTATATCACCATAGCATCAGGCGCATATTGCTCAATGGCTTCCATCACCCTGCCAATTTCATAATCAACAAAAGAATTGCAGCCAAAAAACTGATGCCTTTTAATTTTCAGCTTTTCCTTGTCCTCTAGAAGCCTTTTTCCTGCCCACACTTTCTGGTGCTCCGGTTTACCTTCAAGAATATCATAAACATTTGGGCTTTTAGGAAACTCATACCCTTTGTACATTGATGAATAAGGCTCGGGGCATACAAACGGACCGTGCGGTTCATCATATGATACTACTAGGAGAAAATCATCCGCACCATGGCATGACAAAAAGTCGATGGCACGATTGGAGCACCTGTGACCATAAGTAAAATCTTCCTTTACTTCTCTTTTTTCCACAATGTCCTTTCTTCTTGACCATCTCCTGTCTTCTTCCGGTAATTCTTCAAGGTAACAGCGCATATCATACCAGTAATTAGGATCCCATCCGTCTGGACACCTCCCCATTCCGAAATAGTCTCCGCCGTCAAGATGCCATTTCCCTATATATGCTGTATGAATCCCCTCATCCCTTAACCTCTGCCCTATTGTTTTTACATTGTCACCCAAAGCCATATGATTTCCCCAGCTTCCATTGGAATGGGGATAGGTACCGCTAAATATGGCTGACCTTGCCGGTCCGCATACAGGCTGACATGTGTAAGCCCTGTCAAATCGGCAGCCCTCCTTAGCCAACCTGTCAATGTTGGGTGTCTTCATATCCTTATTCCCATAACACCCCAGCATGTCTGTCCTCTGGGTATCAGTCATAATAATAACAATTTTTCTAGCAGTTTTCACAATATAAACCTTCTTTCCATCTGCCATTTAGCATATTCTAGATTTGATTGATAGCTACCTTGTATACATCAAGTATTTTTCCTTATTTAAGTTCAATTGCGTCTCATCAAAATAAAATGTTGCTTCACTTTTATTGGATTCATGAAATTTCAGAAGATATCTGCTCCTCAAAATGATCTACACTTTTTTATACAATCATTTTTTCCAACGGTCACAGGTTTTGAATTTATCGTACATAATTCTTTTCTTTTCTAAAGTTACACCAATTGCGGCTCCATCGCCGTAATCACTGATTATTAAACCACCTTTATCAGTTCCCCATTGCTGCACAAGATCAAGTGCCTCGTTTTCAATTTCCTCATTTGACTTAAAAGGTAGTGTTTTTTGTATATCACATACAGTGGAAAAGCATACTTTGCCGGCAAACCTGTTTCCAATTTCAGCTATCCCATTAGTTATTGGCTGCTGCATATTAAGTACATCAACTCCAACATCAATAAGTGACGGAATAATTTCATTTATTTTGCCACACGAATGCATCCAAAGATCCCATCCGGCCTTTTTTGCAGCATCAAATATCTTTTTATATCGAGGTTTAAAAAACTCATCAAAGAGCTTTACGCTTATAAATGTAGCCTGCTCGGTTCCCCAGTCATCAGTGAAGGAAAGACCGTGTATTATTCCAGGGAAGGCTTTAGAAATGTTCTCTATAATTCTTACATCATATTCTACAATTTTATCAGCAAGCATCTCGATATTTTCCCTTTCGAGATATAGATCCGTTAATACATTTTCAAATCCTCTTAGCGCATGCATTCTTTCAAAGAGGAGCATAAAAATATCAGTTTTAATGTATTTTCCACTGCTATTTTCAAACCGTTGCTCCATTCCTTCATAATAAGCTTTATTGTCAGGATCTGGCCAACGAAACAAATCAATATTGTTCCATTCCAATAGAGGGTGACCTGTAACTTGACCCATGTTTTTAACGCCTGATCTTTGCCATCTGCATCCCCATTCATCATAAGTTTCTTTCATTTTTTTATTTCCCGTACCAGTTTGATTCCATTTTGCCATATGTGTATCACAATCATTAAATATACGAAACTCAACAGGTAGCCTATCCGGATCATTGAAGTGTATAGAATTTTTCACTACTTCATACGGAGTTTGCATTTAATTAAGCCCCCTTTGGCATGAATTAAATAGATTATAATATTTATGAAATTGTATTGCATTCAATTTAGTATTGTAATACAATTTCATACATGGATAAAACAGATTTTGAAAAATCACTAAATCAAAAAAGAATAATAATCAATTTCGATAAGCTGGGTTTATTTAACCTTCAAAAACTGGGAAGATTGAATTACACTAATGCTCATCCGCCTCTTAGGCATCATTTGCACAAAAATGCATTTGAAATTTGTTATCTTGCAAGGGGGCGGCAAAAATATGAGGTTAATGGGGAAACATATGATCTTAAGGGTGATGATGTGTTTTTGACTTACCCAAATGAAGTTCATGGTTCAGGTGGTAATCCCGAAGAAAAATCAGTTCTGTACTGGGTGATTATTAGTATTAATGAAGCAGAGGATTTCTTAAATTCGGGCTTATATGAAGGAAAGCGGCTTATAGAGAAGCTCATGTCCCTTAATCAGAGAAAATTCCAGGGAAATGAGTGTTTGAAAATTTATCTTGACAATATTATATCTGTCTATTATTCTGATTCGGATTTTAAAAGACTTCTTATAAGAAACTATATAACTGAATTTATTATTAAAATTATTGAATATGAAAGTAAATCAGAAAGGTTTATTACCGAAAAGATTCAAGCTGCTTTAAAAAATATTAGCGATAACATTGATAAGGATATTAACTTGGATTATTTGGCACATAAGGCAGAGCTTTCCCTTTCACGCTTTAAGCAAAGATTCAGAAATGAGCTGGGAATACCGCCACGAGAATATATAATAAGGCAGAAAGTCGAGTATGCAGGCAATTTGTTAATAGAAACAGACAGAAGCATTACCGACATTGCATATGATCTTGGCTTTTCATCCGGAAATTATTTTTCTACAGTTTTTAAAAGAATTACAGGTAAAACACCTACACAATTCAGGAACTGCGATTGATATACTATACTGTCAGTTCCAGTAATCAATAGGTGGCAGCAAAATAACTCTGTTTTTTGATAACCTGTACTTCATTTTTCCACCTTGGTCTATCTTTTCAATATAAGGGTTTATTTCTTGAAGTACACGGAATATTTCAATTTTCTTGCTTGCATCCATGCTTTCAAAACCTTTAATATATCTGGTTAAAACTTCATTAAGGTCATCGGAGTTTACATATACCACATCTGACAAATCTCTGCTTTTAGAAAATACAACAGAAATTGAATTCTCGGGTAAATTTATATAATTATAAACCACTGTACTTAATGGAATATGCATTTTTTCAATTATGATTTCAGCAAAATATTTTCTGATTTCATTCTTAAAGGCTTCGCTGTATTTTGCTTCATTTAAAAAACTGCAAAATTTTACACAATCATTATAAAGGTTTACTACAAAATTAAAATCATCGGCAACCAGTATCCCTTTATTTCTATTCAAGTATTTCATTAATACCTTTTTGAAAACACAAAAAATGCTTTCATCTATCGCTTTACCCCGATATGCATTTCTTATTTGCATATCTAGGTTTACTTCCCAATCACTTTCCGGAAGCTTTTGAAGCACAATATCCTGTACAATATCGTTAAGTGCAGATGCATTGTCTTTATCTGCAACATCCTTAATACGGGTACTTTTAAATCTCCTGTTTAGGTTAATGTTCTTAAGTTGAGGTTCAATAATACCTTCAACTACGTTATTCAATACAGGTACTGCTTCAAGCTCTATTTTTCCATCAGCCAATCCTTCGGAAAGTGCTCTTACTGTTATCTTTCCGCATTTGCCATTGGATCTTAAAGGTATGTTAAATGGTACATCTATATACATTGTACCCTCATAGGAATTATTTTTGTTGATATCGGAAACAAAAACATCAGGTGCTACAAGAGAAGCACAACCATCAACTTCAAATTCTATTTTATTATTTGCACCATATACATGAACCCCATTTTTATCAACGATATCAACAGTGATAAGTATAATATTAGAAATATCAGCTTCTATACACTCATGTGATTTTTTAAGGACAATTTTATGAGGTTTTCCTGGTAATTTCAGCTCACTAATAACCTCTTTTTCATCTTTCTTTCCTTTTGCTGTTAATTTACCTTTAACGACCGGTACGTTTTCGAAAACTACTGTAAAATCATTTTGTTTACATGGATACTTTTGTCCAATGATTTTATTGTTTACTGCTAATTCGACATAGTCACAGTTGCTGTTTATAATAATGTCTCTACGCTCTCCTAAGTACCTTTCTGTCCATTCATAGGGATGTATAAATATCATTGGCTTGCTTGACCAATTGGCCTGCCAAAGATAATACATATATTTGGGTATCCTGTAAGAATCCACCCAGCCTTTCGGATTTATATGTTTAAGTGGAGTACCTATATACTCTCTGTCTGCACCGTGATCTGCATAAAGCCACATTACTCCGTTCATATCAATACGACCTCTTTGACTGGCACCTTCAATAAGTGCATTTTGATGTTGCCATTCTTCATGACCTGAATGCTGACCGTTGAGTGGCTCAAGATTTTTTACATCTTTGTTATACCAACCTCTGACAGTACATCTTAACAGATTTTCCATTTCCAACTGCTCATGATTATGTTTTTCATCAGACCCTCTTCTTACAGCCTTTCGTACATGTATTATCCTGGTTGCATCTTCTTTTTTTGCCCATTCGGCATCTGCAGCATCATAGGTTTCATTCCCCATGCTCCACATTAAGATTGAAGGATGATTTTTATCTCTTCTTATCATTTCTTTAACCATTTGCTTCTGAACCTCTTCTGAAAATCTTTGATGCTTTATTACAGGTACTTCCTCACAGGCAATAATCCCATATTTATCGCACAAGTCATATACTAGAGGATCTTGTGTGTAATGACATGTTCTTATAAAATTGTGTCCTAGTTTAAACCTGATATCCTCAAGGTCCATTTTATGCATCCATTTTGGGATGGCATCTCCAAGCCAGGGATATTCTTGATGTCTGTTCGTACCATGTATATGAATTAGTTTTCCGTTTAGATATAGCCTTTTTTCTTGATAATTCCACTCGAACCACCTGAAACCAAAGCTGGATTCAATCTCATCACATACTTGCTCTTCGTTGTTCAAATAAATTTTTACTCTGTAGAGATTCGGATTTTCGGGAAACCAAAGATCCGGCTTTTCTATTTCCTCGCTTTGCTGTTCATATTCTGCGGGATGCCCTGCTTTAATCAGCATTGTACTTTCCATCTGATTGATAATATTATCTTTTGCATCAAAAATCAAAGCTTTGACAGTGCATTTCTTATCTTCGTTGTAATCATTCTTTACAAAGGTTTTTATTTTCACAGATCCTTTATCTTTTGTTACAATAGGCGTTGTTATATATGTGCCTCCATCATGTTCCGATGAGCCTTGAAATGGAATATGAAGTTTGTCTTTTACAACAATCCTCACATCACGATAAATTCCACCGTAAACATTGAAGTTTCCGGCCACCATAGGAGGTATCCCACCAAATTCATCATCTCTTCTGTTACTTACATGAACAGCAAGGACGTTTTCCTGATTAAAATTAACATAATCAGTAATATCAAAATAGAAGGATGTATATCCTCCACAATGCAAGCCAACAAACTTTCCATTTAACCATACTTTTGATAGCTTCTGTACACCGTCGAATTCTACAAAAATTTTCTTATCATTATACATAGAGTCAATTACAAACTTCTTACGATAACATCCCCAGCCATACCACCAATAAGTATCATCTCTTTCAGATGGGCTCATAATAAATGGATGGATCTCTCCTGTGGTCTCATATGTATTCCAGGTATGAGGAATTCCTACAACACACCAAGAAGAATCGTTATACGTCAGATCTGATAGGTCATTTTTTTCTTCACCCTCCGGAAAGTATTGAAACTTCCACATTGAGTTAATTGTTTTTATTATTCTTGCCACGATTTTTACCTCACATTTTTTACTTCATTATCATTCTTTTCAACATCCAGTCTAACACAATAGGTTTGAAAGATTCTAAAATTCTCTGATATAAAATTTCTGTATTCTATCTGCAATTTCATATGTATAGTATAGCAAATTTCATATGTTATGCAATGCTCTTATAGTTCAGTTACGGTAACTGAGGGTCTTAGCAAACTAATAAATGAACAACCATCTCTAATACAGCTAATTACAGCAAGGCTTAGGAAAACTAAGTTTTAAATGCCTTAGAATTTAGAAATGCTCGTGCTGTTTGAACGTAAGTGAGTTCACGAAATTACTTAATGAGAAGGCATTTTAAACTTGTAGTTTTCCTTGCTGAAGCTGTATAGCAGTATTAGATATGTTTTTCATTTTGTATAATGCACCATGTGAACTGTAACAGTTTATTAATAAAAAGTTGGATTTTTGCTATTGAATTTTTACCTCGAATAATTGTAACATATAATAGGTACTGCGCATAAAAAATCTGTTAATTGCTGCATGCTGCAGATATGTGACTAAATAAATCTAATGTAAAAGGTGGTTTAAAAATATGTGGTATAACAAGCAACTAAGAATTTTTCAGACCTTACTTACAGAGCCCGATATTATCTGTTATGATGTCCATAAAGTTGTTCACTTTCTTGAAGAAGTCGAGGCTAACTGCGTTGTGATAAACGCAGGAGGTATCGTTGACTTTTTTAACAACACGTTAGAGCTGGCAAATCCCAACAAATTTATGACACATGATATGCTTCTTACTGACTTGCCTAAAGAATGTCATAAAAGAGGAATTAAGGTTATAGGCAGAGTTGATTTTCGTGGAGTTGAGCCGCATGTATATGACCGCCACCCTGAATGGTTTGCTGTGAATAAAGACGAAACACCCATCATAAGCACAATAGGATTATATACGCCATGTCCCACAGGAGTATATTGGAATGAATATGCCGCCAGCTTTATAAAGCACATTCTAAGCTCATATGACATTGACGGTATTTGGGAGAATTCTATAGGCGTTCTTGCAAAGGTTTGTTACTGCAAAAGCTGTCAGGAATCTTATTTTCAAGATTTGAACAAACCCATACCTGAAGGGGAAAACTATGATTCAAGTGAATTTGATGAGTATAGAGTTTGGAAAGCTGACCATACCGAAAAACACTTAAAGCTTTTGCGTAATGCCGTTAAAAGCTTTGGAGAAGATAAGGCATATACCGGCGAGATTTTCGGAGTATATAATATGCAACGCGTAAAAGATACCTGCATTGATATGTACTGCGCAAGACAATATTTTGATTTTCTTGTTAACAATACCTTTAATTTAAGAAGAGGTGGTTTGAATAGTTTAACACTTCCAATTTCCCATACAGTTTTTATGAAATCAATTGCCAAAGATAAACAGTCTGTTGTTCTTTTCGGAAATAACGGCGGAACCTGGCGGTATGTAAGCGACCCGCAAATAGAAACTAAATTATGGATTTGGCAAGCTGTTGCCGCCGGTGCAAGCCTGTGGGATGCAATCATGAACGGACAATACCCTGGTGCTATGCATGATAATAGAAACGCCAAAATTGCACAAGATGCGTTCCATTATCTTTCGTACTATCAGAACATTTTACAAACACAATTACCCGTTGCCGATGTTGGTATTTTCTATTCAAAGCCTACGCAAACTTTTCGTATGACTAGCGATGGCAACAATAAAGCACATAAAGAAAAAGACAACAGTAACAAAAATTACAGTGAGTTTATAAAAGGCGCTGAGAGTGTAATAATAGATAATCATATTCCCTACGCATTTTGCCCTGATGCTGATTTTAGTATTGACAAAATCAAACACATAAAAGTGTTAATACTTCCAAATGTCATGTGCCTTTCTAATGAACATATTGCAGTAATAAAAGACTATGTCAAAGAAGGTGGCGGTCTGATTGCTTCCTACAAGACATCCTTGTACGATGAAAACGGTATCAAAAGACCTGACTTCGGACTTGCAGAGCTTTTTGGATGCAGTTATTCGGGCAGAAAAGGTGAATACAGAGAAGGTGATTCATATCAAATGATCTGCTTTAAGGATCACCCGGTGCTTAATGGAATAGATGATACGGATTTGCTTATGAGCAGTGAAGATACCTTGCTCTGTACATTAAATGATAATATCACATATACCTGCTTATGCAGCTATGTTCCCGAAATACCTGCAAAACATCCGGAAGCGGCGTGGTTCAATGAGATTAAAACTGAGTTTTCAACAGTTACGGCAGGATATTATGGAAAAGGAAAAGTAGTGTATTTTGCCAATCAAATGGATCGGTTATGCCATACCCTTGGTCTGGATGATTTTTTCAATTTGTTCCATAATGCTATTCAATGGGTAAAGCAATCAGAGTTTTCGGTTATAACGGATGCGCCTCCGAGCGTTCGGGTCATTCTCACTCAAAATAAAGGGGATTGTAATCAATATGTTTTATCAGTTGTTAACCTGACATCTGCCCCAAGCCGACCAATCCGCAAATTGGTACCTGTAAATAATTTCACTGTTGAACTTTTGTTATCAGGAAGCAAACTTATAAAACACCTAATACTGAGGCAGGAATCAAGCATTGATGTGACAATTGCTTCTCAAAAAAGTAATTTACTCTGTATCAAAGTGAACTTAAGCAGATTGGATGAGTTTTCATCCCTTTATTTTGAAGTGCTTTCATGATATAATATCCTCGTTACCGAGGATATTATATTGCCTCCGGCGGAATTTATGCGCGTGCGATTATTTTTGCTAAAGCAAAAAACGCACATACGCAATTATATCATGCAATTTCTTCGAAATTCATGATATAATGTCCTCGTTGCCGAGGATATTATAAGCATATTCCTTAAGAAGTAATGTTCTAAAGAAATTTTTATTATTCCAAAGTGAGGTTTCCAAGATGATAAGTAGATTTTCTGACAATATTTTTAAGAGATATCTTTTTTCATATTTGTCCATATTGTTAATTCCGATTATCATTTTTTCAACCATCATATTCAGTAAATTCATAAAATCATCTGAGCAGGCGGTTTTACTAAATAATACCAATGTTCTCTACAGAATTCAAAAAGCAATTGACACGCAAATATTGCAGCTTGATACTACTGCGTATCAGTTATATCATAATTCAGAAATCAGAGCCTTTATGTTTGAAGAGGAGCCCGAAAAAGCTCTGAAGGTAAGTAAAGAATTGTTAAGGTACAATGTAGTAAACCAGTTTGTTGATGAAATATTCTTGTATTTTCGTGGGGACAACTTTATTTATGCATCCGCTGGCTCTATGTCCCTGGATATTTTCTTCAACAGTATGTATAAATATTGCATCTGGGACACTACTGATTTTGAAAACAGTCTTAAAGAATCAAAGCAGCCTTTTTTCAGACCATCAGAGGAAATTATGATATATAAATATCCAACTTCCCAAGCTGCGGGTAAATTTATAACATACGTTTACCCGTTACCCTCAAATTTCACAAGGCCAATTGCTACAATTCTTTTTCTTATACCCGAAAAGAGTATTCAGGATTTGATAAGTGAAACTGCTAAAACATACAATATGATGACAATAATTGTAGACCGTCAAAATAATGTATTGTCTCAGGTTGGAACTACAGGCCTTAGTGATAATAGCGAAATGCTAAAAATAGTCTTAGATAAGCCAGGTAGCTTTTCAGATTCAATAAGCGTGAATAATACAGATTTTTTAGTCTCAAAGGTCGTATCACCTAAAAGCGGTTTTAAATATATAACCCTGACACCTTCACTCCAAGCCATGAACAGTGTCAACGCTTTGAAGAAAAGCTTAATGTTTGGAATAGCCATAATACTAATTCTCGGATTTATTATTATAAGCTACTTTATGAAAATTAACTATAACCCAATTAAGCTTTTAAAGCTCTTTTCAGAAGAAAAGTTAAGAGGCAAAAGCAGTTTGAACGAAATTGACACAATTTATTTGACACTTGAGCGTCTTTCGGAAGATAACAGTCACCTTGATAACCAATTATTTAAAAACAAATTAATTATAAAAGAACTATTGCTAAAAGCGCTCCTAAAAGGAGAAATTCATAATGCGGTCATGTTCCATAAAATAGGATCAAACTTTGGATTAGCCAAACCCTATCCTTATTGTCTTGCGGCTGTTTTGCATATACCCGGGTATTCAGACCTTCCGGATACCAAATCCTATGAAATTCTTCAAAACATCGAAGGCTTTCTTAATAATAATACCGTAGGATTTGCATGCAACAATATGCAAAAGGATCAGGTTTCCCTTATCCTGCTTACATCACACAACAACCCTGATGACATTCTTGATAATTTTTCGGAGCTTATGCAATCCCTTAAGCAAAAGTATACTAAAAACTTAGTCTTTTGTATCGGAAACATTTATGATAATATTGCCAAAGTTAATAATTCTTGGTATGAGGCCTATATTACGCTTGATTATTGTTTAGCAACAGGTAATCATCATATCTTTAGATACCTTTGCGTGTGTAACTCCATTGAACAGACCGACTACGATTTTTTTAGTCTACTGCATAATTTGGAGCAGTCAATTGAGTTTGACAACTCAGACATCGTGCTTTGCAACGTGTTAAAAATAACAGAATATACAGACAAACAGTTAAAAAAAGCATATCTGGGCAAATTATTAGCATATAAACTGACCTTAATTCAGCAAAGAGAACTTAAAAGATACGCACCACTGGATACTGAAGATGTGTTATTGGATGCATTAGTATTAACAGAACTACATACAATTGAGTCATTAAAAAACTATATCAGCAATAAATTTGAGCAGCTTGTTACTCATTATAAAGAAAAACCCGTTAGTAATCAGTTAATCAGTGAAGTGACAGCCTACATAAAGAATGAATACACAAATTTTGATTTTTCAGTAAAAGCAATTGCAGATAGTTTTGATATGAGCCTTGCATCCTTAAGTCAGTATTTTCGGGAGCATACCGGCATCACAATTTCACAGTATATTACCGACTTAAAGCTAATTAAGGCAAAAGAGCTTCTGTCCTCCAGTAATAAATCCCTTAAGGAGGTCATAAAAGAAATCGGATATTACGATACATCCAGTTTCATACGCAAATTTCGGAAGAATTTTGGAATGACACCTAAGGAATATCGGAATCAGTTCTCTAGTGGGCAAATAGAAAACGACTAGAGCACCTGCTTGAAATTCTGACAATAACTATTGCTTGAATTTCAAGCAGGTTTAATTTATACTCTTAGTTGTTTTTTGTTAACTGCAATAACAAGATTTTATTTTAAACGGTCATAAACCTTTTGCTGTAGCTCAATGAGCCTTCTTACACCCATCTCTTCACACTTTTTAATATATGCGTTCCATTGGCTATCGTCTTCTGCACCACCTTTTAGAAGCCAGCTAGCAATGGTGTCATTTACATAGTTTTTAAGATCGGTATCAATCATAGCAATTTCATCAGATTCTTCCTCAGTGGTAAACAAAGGAGAAAAGTTTACAAAATTTCCTTTAAAGGGAAGATATGTTTCATCCTGATAATCCTGGAACGTTGCTAGATCATCTTTTACAAGCTTATCTGTCCAGCGTTTCCACAAACAATAAGTAAATTGGCTGTTTATACCCTCGTATCTCCATGTAAGCTCATCCAAGCCTTCAGGAGCCTTTAGGTATTCATATTTTCCATCCGCATTGACTGTCATCCTTGTATCTATAAAGCCTTGCTTTATTTCAAAGCTTGTTTTTTCATCATAGGTCTGATCGATCCATGCAAGAATTATTTCCTTATTTGCAGTTGAACTACTTATGGCAAAAGCGGCTGCTCTTTCTATCTCAGGCGGTATTATCCTCCATAGCCTAGTTCCGTCAGGTCCGGCTAGAGGCGGCACTACAACGTATCCGTTATCCGGATCCCCATTAAAAGCATTAAGCAGGTTGTAATTCAAAAAGGCGCCTGCAACTCTTTTTGATTTGTCGTTAATCCTTGTTTTCGAACTGTATACGTTACTTGAGTGTGTTAGGCTTTCAGGATCGGCGAGCCCCTCTTGAAACAGCTTAGAAAAATAAGTAATTCCTTGTCTGTATTCAGGTTCAATCGCCGCATACAGCACCTTACCGTCTCTGACAGTCAGGTGGCTTCCGCTGTCAAGTATTCCAAAGGACCCAAACATAGAGAACAATCCGCCAACAGTAACATTATGCCGAAATACAAACGGCAGCTCATCAGGTTTGCCATTTTCATTAGGATCACCATCTTTAAATGCTTTGAGTACATTATAAAATTCATCGGTTGTTGTAGGAATGCTAAGTCCCAATTTTGTCAGCCACTCATTATTAATACATAATGTGTCAGGAGCAATATGTTTATTTTCATTAAATATAAACAAACTATAAATATGCCCATCCGGTGTTGTCAGCTCTTTTGCAAAATCAGGTCTTTCATTGAAGATTTTTGCTACATTTGGCGCATAATCATCAATCATATCCTCCAGTGGAACAAAATAACCCTGCGCTCCATAGTTAACAATTTCTGCGGCAGAAAAGCAGTTTTGTCCTGCAAAAGCATCAGGCAGCATGTTGCTTGCAAAGATAAGACTTTTGTTTTCAGGCCATGCACTGGTCAGATAGTGCTCCCATTCAACTAGAACATTGGTTTTTTGCTCCAGTTCCTGAAAAAATCTCATTTCGCTGTGATCCACCACACCATTTCGCAATGGGGTAATAACCTTGATTCTAGCTGCCTCCATAAGTGGAAAGGCAGTGTCAACCTTTGTTCCGGTAGAACCTCTCGTGGCACCACCATCCCCAGTACCTCCCGGCACGTCCCCTGTCTTGACACACCCTGATAATAGTATTGCAGCCACCATCAGCAGTGCCATAGTAATTAGTAAACTTTTTTTCCTTTTCATACCTTAACCCTCCTAGATATTATTAGTTTTTTATAAATTAAATAGATGAAAAAACTTTTTTATACTCTTTGTTGTACTCAATAAAACAGAACTTCTGCTAACGCTACAACAGAGCTTTTTAAATTATCCTTTAAGAAATAATTATTTAAGTGTTTGCGATATTTCTTAAAAGCACATAAAGTTGATATATTACAATAGCCTTCGTTGTAGTACTAGCCCTTGAGCGCCCCAACAACAACTCCTCTTACAAAATATTTCTGTAAAAACGGATAAAGGATCATAACAGGCAAACTTGATACTATAATAGTAGAATATTTCATAAGCTCAACAGTCTTTTGGAAATCTTCAGTATGAAATAGACCTTCCATAGCATCTGCTTCAATTCTGTTTTGAATAAGGATCTCTCTTAATACCAGTTGAAGCGGAAACAGCTCTTTTCTTCTTAAATAGATTAAAGCTGTAAAAAACTCATTCCAATGCCCTACACCATAATACAATGTGTTCACTGCTATTATGGCGCTTGATAGAGGAATAACAACTCTTGTGAAAAAATACAGATGACTACTCCCATCAATTGAAGCTGCTTCAAACAGCTCCTCTGGTATGGTAGTCTGATAGTAGGTGCGCGTAACAATTAAATTCCATACCGTAACTGCTCCCGAAACTACCATAACCAACCAGTTATCAACTAATCCCAGCTTCAATGACACAAGATATGTCGGTATAAGTCCGCCGCCAAAATACATTGTAATCATAAAAAACACCATAAAGTGGCTTCTGTATCTGAATGATTTTCTTGATAGCGGGTATGCTGCCATAAGAGTAATTACCACATTGATGGCTGTTCCCAGAACTGTATATATAACTGTATTTTTGTACCCGATCCATATTTTTGCATCACGAAATATCTTCTGATAACCTAATAAGGTTATTTCTACTGGCCAAAACCTGACTTCACCATTTATCAACGCATCCGGATCGCTGAAAGAAGCAATGACAACAAGATACAAGGGATATAACACAATAAGGAGTGCTGCAAAAAGCAGTATATTTACTAAAATATCAAATGCAGAATCAATACCCTTATACTTTATTTTGCTCTTAAGATTATTCATCCTAATATCTCCTTCCTACCATAAACTATTATCAGTTACCCTTTTTGCCAAATTATTTGCAGTAACCAATAAAAGAATATTTACAATTGTGTTAAACAAATTCACAGCGGTAGAGTAACTGAATTGACCGCTAATGAGGCCTATCTTGTAAACATAAGTAGATATAACCTCTGATGCTTGCAAGTTTAAATCATTCTGCATAAGAAAAATCTTTTGGAAGCCGACTTGCATCATTTTACCTAAATCCAAAATGAGCATAATTACAACTACAGGGGTAATGCCAGGTAAATCTACATGCCTGACAACCTGAAATCTGTTGCACCCATCTATATATGCTGCATCATACAGCCCTGTATCTATTGATGTTAATGCCGCAAGGTATACAATGGCAGACCAGCCTGCATGCTGCCATATTCCGGAAAATACATAAATTGTTTTGAACCATTCTGAGCTTCCTAAAAAGAAAATAGGTTTGTCAGTAAATAATAATACTATTTGGTTTATTATTCCGTTTCTCGGAGATAAAAATATGTACAGCATACCAACCATTACAACAGTAGATATAAAATGCGGCGCATATGTAACAGTCTGGACAATGCGTTTGAATTTATTGCTTTTAACATGGTTTAATAGTAGCGCCAGCATAATAGGTGCGGGAAAGGATACAAGTAATTCATATAAATTAATACCCACTGTATTTTTAATTACTCTCCAAAAAGCATACGACGTAAAAAACCGTTCAAAATTTTCAAATCCAATCCATGGGCTTCCCCATATTCCCCTTGAAGCATAATACTTTTTAAACGCAAGCTGCACCCCATACATTGGAACATACTTAAATATTACAATATATAAAACTGCAGGTAACAGTAAAAGGTATAACTGGTAATCCTTTGATAAGGATTTAATAAAACGTAAAGGTATTAACCTTTTTGGATACACCGCCTTATTTTCACCAAGATTATTACCAAAAGCATTGTGCATAATATTTTTCCTTTCTTTCTAAGTTGTTACTTTAGTTAATTTTATACAGTAATTATTACTGCAGCGAAGATTATTATGAAAAACTCAATCCTACTTAACCCTACTTACTTTTTGGTTAATGGAATTAATATTAAGTAATATTCATAGCATTAATCGGTGATAATCCTATTATAAGTCGGTCAGTTTTTTACGTAAATATGTCGTTTTTAAATTCAACCGTCAAATTTTGGAGTAGACGTTTATAACTAAAACGCAGTAATTAGCGCACTTACTGCGCCTTTTAGCTTATTGTAAACTATGCAGGATTTAAAAGCTGCAATCTTAATGTATGCTTGTTTTTAAAGTGACAAGAAATGTCTATGTTATACTCATATTAGAGTTGGTTTGCCTTCACACCTCATTATTGTGTTCATTATATTTTTAAATCTTTTTTTACTAAGGTTAAAACCAACTGCGTTTACTAAGCTATACTTTTGTGCCAGTTGAACAAGCTCAAATGCTTCATCCGAAATCATGACCAAAGGCTTCTCACAGATTACGTGCTTTCGGGCATTTAACGCATCCCTTGACATCTTATAATAAAGATGGTTAGGCGTAAACAGGTAGCTGTTCATTTAATAATGTTCGCTCTGAATAGTAACCGCTTTGCCGACTGAATAAGCGCTAAGATACATTTAACATGATCAAGACTCCTTTTGAAGCTCACCTTTTAAAAAAGCACCTACAGCGCCATGATTGTGATTGTAATAAAACGCTTTCTCTGTAAACTGCGGATATCTTGTTAATTCATCAGCCATTGCATCAAAAATTGAAATAATTGCAATAATGCTTGCTGTAGGCAGCATATGCCTGTGATCAGACTCTTTGGTCTCAAGTTTAAGCACAATATCGGAAGCCTTTGCAAGCTTCGAGGCAGAATTTTGTGTAACTGTAATCAGCTTGACACCTTTCCCTTGAATAGGTTCTATCAGGTTTACCAATTCTTCGGTATTTCCGCCTTTTGACAGCACAATCAGCACATCACCTTCCTGTACTGCTCCGAATGCACCATGGGCTGCATCCCCGGCGGATACAAAAAATGATGGTATGTTGGCAACACAAAGCATATGTGCAATTTTTCTGGCTGCTACCGAAGATGTCCCCATTCCCATGGTGGCAACCCTGCCCTTGCATTGAAGTATTGCTTGAAATACTGCCTCATACGCATCAGCATCCAACTTTTGTGATAGAGACAGCAGCACATCAGCATTTATTTTCCACATATCACATGCATTTTGAAATATTTTTCTATCTTTCATTTTCTTAAATCCCCTTTAAGTTCCATATTCATTAGTAGCTTACATTTGCAAAACATCAACAAAAAACAAGAATTTAAGTTTTGCAAATATAAGGATCCGCTATTTGGGTTGTGGGCGCAGCCCACTTTGAGTATATTGAACGCCAACGCTTTCATCAGATCTGCATACTTCTCTATCCCTTTGCCTTTAAAGCTTTAACATGGCATCCTGCATTTTCCTAAGCTTGTACACAAACAAGCTAGTATCCGGCGCAAAGTTGTCCTCTGTCAGCATATCTCCCTTTTTCATATCCTTCAACACAACACCCCCGGGAGTGATTCCCATAGGGATAGCCTTTTGGGCGCATGCCTCCTCGTAGGTATAGATCCGGTTAAAAATATCTGCGCTGCCAATGCTTCCCACCTTTTCTCCGATCTTAAGATCTCTTTTCGCCATAGAAACTACTTCTGAGTACATATTTTTGGCGGTTACCGTTGTTTCACCGTAAATCACGGCTTCAGCAAGCGCAATCGGTGTTTCTATATTGCAAAGATGATACGGTCTAAAAAACAGGAAATAGGGTCCGGATCCCATAGATACAAAGCGCATATCACTGATGATTCTCGGCTCATCAGTGGCAACAACTGCAAATACACCAGGTGCAATTTTCCCGGTAGAATACTCCACGCATCCCTTCTTGCTTAGAAGGCCGCCATCCTTAACGGGAATAAACACCTTGGTTAAATCCTCCAGCTCCACTTTAGGACCATGCATTCCCGGCACATCCGGAAGCAGCCCGGTGGCGTTGGACACTGCAGCCATCTCTACCATCGTTTTGGTTCCATCAATAAATGACGCCAGCATTTTGGGATTCATTCCCTTACTCTCCGCTTCATTCCAGCATTCTTCAGGAGTAATTTCATAATTGATGGGATTGTTTTTTCCCTTTCCCAGGCACACAACTTCAAACCCCAGTGTGCGCGAAAAGTCATACAACATTTTACATACCGCCGGCTCATCACCTGCAGCCACCGTATAAACACTTCCTGATTTTCGTGCAAGCCTATCTAAAATTACACCTACTGTTACATCGGTTTCAACATTCAGCATAACTACATTCTTTCCATTGGTAACCCCGGTCCAAGCCACACTGGCACCAATTTCGGTAACCCCGGTTGCCTCAATGACCCCATCTAGGCTTTCCAACTGCGGCAGGAGCAGTGCATCTTCAGTAACCAAATATTTGCCGGATCTTATAATATCCTCTGCTTCCGACTTGTGGTTAGTGATACATATTCTATCTGCGGAAATTCCAAGATCCTGCAAAACCTTTTTCGGACGTTCCACATCAATGTCGGAAATGGCATATGTTTCTAAACCTTTCATCCTGCGTGTTACATGTACAAGACCCGATCCCATCTGTCCACAGCCCACAAGTCCGCTGCGTATTGGATTCCCTTCTGCTTCTCTTTTTTGCAAATGTCTATAAAGCTCCATTTGGCTGCTCCTTCAAATTAGTAATATTTATTTCTCAGCTTGGCAAGATCCATAAAATCTGATCTTACATGTTCATACAGGTTTTTATAAACATTGAAATAATCCATATATAATGCATGATTATCCTCATCAGGCTCCATTTCATCCACATATTCTGCTTTCTTTTTTGCAATAGAGAAATCCTTGAATATCCCTGTAGACACACCGGCAAGGATTGCATCGCCATATGGAGCTCCAACCCTGTTTTTAACAAGCGCTGTAGGAACATTAAAAACATCAGTTATGATGCGTCTCCATATTTTACTCTTTGCACCACCCTCATTTAGAATGATAGGAACCTTTACAGCTCTTCCTGTATCCCGGATTAGTCTGAAGGAATCATAAAGTGCATAGGCTACCGATTCCATCATTGCTCTGACAAGGTGAGCCTTCGTGTGCGACAAAGACAGACCAAAGATTACCCCTCTTGCATATACATCCCAGATAGGAGTCCTTTCTCCCATTAAATAGGGCAAGACCACCAGCCCATCACTGCCGGGCTTGATTTTTTCCGCCTCCATATCCAGTAATTGATAGGCACTAATATTAACAAGCTTCTCCATCTCTAATTCTACGGGGGAGAAATTGTCTCTCATATACCTTAGAAGCTGACCGCCAGTGGTAGTAGTAGGTACAGTGATATAGGTATTTTTTGAGTCAGTGGTATAAGCAAAGGCAATCATGCTGTCAAGAAATACGGGATCTTTATGTATAATTCCAAAATTTCCGCAGGTACCCAGGTTCATCTGAATATCCCCCTCTTCAATCGCCCCTGCTCCAATCCATCCAGCATTGCAGTCCACCTGTCCTGCAGCCACCGGAATTCCCGGAACCAATCCCGTTTGTTTTGCAGCTTCTTTGGTCACTTCCCCGATAATTTCTTCACAGGCATAAATGCGAGGAATAAGGGACTCATCAATATCAACCTTTTCCAAAATCTTTTTATCAAATTCCCTGGTACGAATGTTATAGGCAACCCCATAAAAAGCTGCCGCAGAATAACTCATTGCTGCTTTACCGGTTAATTTGAGCCGGATAAAGCCATCAATTGTCAGAGCTTTTTCAACTCTTGTAAAATCTCCAGGTCTATTGTTCCTCTCCCACATCAGATTGACCATAATCGGATGATCATCCAGCCTGTTAGCGGTAATATTAAATATTTGTTCTTCCCCAATGTTGTCCTTTATCCACTGCACCTCTTCTGTAGCCCTACGATCCATCAAATTGTATGCACGGTTAACCGGTTCATGGTTTTTATCCGTCAGAACCAATGAAGGGAGAGCTGAGGAGGTTCCTATTCCTTTAATATCCTTTGGATCAATCCCGGATTTTAAAATACACTCACGGATCAGTTCACATGCAGTTTCCCAGTATAGCCTCGCATCGTGCTCCGACCAGCCGGGCTTTTCGGTATAAATCGGGTATTCTCTGAAGGAATAGCTCAGCACATCTGCTTGGTCATTGATAATGCAAGCCTTCGCCCCCCCGGTTCCAAAGTCTAATCCCAACAATAAATTTGTCATACTAGCCCCCTAATACTACAAAGTAATTATTACTATAACGAAACAAACATCAAGCCATCGGTATTAATCCGCCTTTCAATGATAATGCCCAAACCAAATTCATTTCTTCATCCCTATGCTCATAAGCAAGCCTTCACATTCTTGCACTTATGTTTTGTATTACATCCTAATATCCTTTATAAAACGCAAGATTTTCATTTCATGGGGATCATTTTTTTGTTCTGCATCTTGCCGATTGAATAAGTCTGTAATGCAAACATAGCCCATACCGATTTTATTTCGTTGGAATTTTTAACATTTTGCTGACGATGTTTGAGTTTTCTCTCCTATAGATGGTCAAGAAAATTACTTGTCTGTCATTAAATCCGCTCCTCACACTATGTATTTTTGTAAATTCTTTGATATGATACCTTGGCATTATGCATAATATTATGCCTGACCTGTTTGAAATAATCTTTTTGAGTTCTCTTTCGATGAATCGTGAAAGAGGTGCTCCTAATTCTTATGCTATTATTTTATATGTGCCGATACAATCATAATATTTATACTTTATATCAATATTTTTACCTATTCCTTAAACAAACAAGCTTTTTATTGGATGATATCGGACCTAATGAGGAAAATTTGTTTTGACTTTCCCAAAACAATGGATAGGTTATACTTAATAGGACAAATCAATTACCAACAATGATATAATATAAACAAATATCTGGGAGGTATCAAGATGGTCATGGATAATATTCAATTTAAAATAGATAAAGCGTTAAAAGATTTTTGGAAGAATTATTTACCGGAGGAATATAATAACGACAATCTTTTAAAAGAGGATTCCTTAAAATGTCTATTGTATTACCACCTAAGAACTTGTTTAAACGATAGCTGGCTCAAGAGACATAGGATAAGAATTTTTCCGGAATTCAATTTACAACAGGGAAAACGGGCGGATATAGCCATAGTTCAGCTATTTCCGTCACCACAAAGAATAGGCAAACACTTATCAAATTGTGTAGAAAAAGTTATTGCCATCATAGAGCTTAAATTCAAATCTGCCGATGTGGTAGATGATTTCTATATCGACGTTAAAAAATTACATGCCTATTCTAAAATATATCCGGACTGTCAGCTGTATGCAGGCTTTATTCATGAAGAATTATACAATGACAATAACTGTTCATGGTTTGACGGCAGACAAACAAGTAAATGGGCCAAAGGAAGGGTTTCAGAACTTTTAGGTTACTGGGATGAAGCGACTGATAGCTTTACCACAAAAGTAATCTCCTACAATGAATTTTAAAAACCTAAAACCCTTTTTCCCTTTAACTGATACTTCCTGAATAATCTCCGGAAGGATTCCGAGCAAAAAACATTCTTCCGGGTCCACCTGATAAACGGCGAATGTGTGGTAACAACAAACTGTATATTAGGAAACATTTTGCACAAGAAATCCATGATCTTTTTCTGCAATGACAAATGCAGGTGTGTTTCAATTTCGTCTATTAGAACTAGTCCTTCAGCATCATATTTATGTCCGAATTTTTTCTCCATACGCATCATAATTTCCATCACGATACTTTAAAATGAAGAATACCCGGCTGCCAGTTCATTAAAGGCAAACAGTTCTTTATTTAGAAGCTCAATGGCAAAATCATATGCCTTGCAGTTGTATTTAAGCTCCAGAGTTTCACATTCAAAAATTTCTCGAAGAGCATTACCAGTAAAAAGTTAGTGCATCATATCTTCTTTTGATGCAAATATTTTCTCATAAGATATGTCTCCCTCTTTAGGACATGGCAGTTTGTTTCCACCAAAGGAACAAAAGCTGCAGTAAGAATTTTTTTCATACTCTTTCACACATTTGTTATTGCAGCTTCCCCAGCAATTGTCTGCCACAAAGTCAAAAATAGAGGTATATACTGTAGAAATAATATCATCTGCTTCTTCTTCCGAGAGCAATGATTCAAGTTCCTTTGCAAGTGTCCCAATAATTACATTCAAGAATTCAAAATAGAATAAATTAATACTTGCAGGGGTCTGAAGGGCATACGGGTATTCATCCAATTTCCAGCCCTTATCTCTTAATGATTGCAGGCTTATTTTTTTCAGTGGATCCTTCAAGCAGCCAACATCACATTTCTGGCAATCGGTAAAAAACTTCTTGCCCTCAGTCATGAGCTTCTTTAAAACTTCCTTTACCTTCTCCTGACATGGCTTTCTATATTTGTGGAGGATACCTCCAGTAATATTCAGCAGCTCAAACAGGAAAAAATCAAGGTTTGTCACCGGAAATCCCGCCTCAGAAATATACTCCTGTACAGTAAAATATTTGTCTGATACAGTTTCTGGCTCCTCTAGCCTCGCCCTTAATTGTTCTTCTCCCTCGTGTATAGGAAGGCAGCACTTTTTATATTTTTTTCCACTGCCGCAAGGGCATGGATCATTTCGTCCGACCGTCACATGTAATTGTATTACTTTTGCACCCATAATTTTTTCCTTCTTTTGGTATTAATACTATTCAACATCTCTCTATACTTTTTATCAGTTCATTCGCAATATTAGGGCTTTCAAGTCTCATAATACTTTCTTCTGCGCTACCAAAGCTTAATAGATTTATACTTCCATACCATACAAGCTTCTGATCCGTAATTGCAAATTTCTGGTGTATGTCTGGGTTTTTCAAAGGTTGGCATGCGCATGGGCCGCGCCTTATAAAATTCAGGGTTTTTAAAGGCTGCTAAACGCTTTAAATGATTCAATGCCTTTTGAGAAATACATGCTTTCGGTATAAACAGCTTGATCTTCTCCATAGAATCTGACTTGTTGTTTATTTCTGAATGTAAAACTTGACTGATTGATTCCTGAACAAATATTTCTGGTTCAGCGTTATGCTCAGAAACTTCATCAGAAATAACTTGGGATTCTGCAATACCAAGTTGAGCTTTCAAGCTTTTTATTTCTTCTTTATAAGTTATTGTTCTCAGTGAGTAGTGCCTGATACCTTTCACGCAACTCTTTAAAATCCATAACTTTCCCCATATAATCAAATATATCACATCTCTACTCCATAAGCGGTAGTAAACTTTTCCAATTACTATTTTATTCGTTTATTCATATCCAGTCAACAAACATTGACAATTTTAAAGGTTATGACATCTACAAATAAGGACTTTAATTAGGTTGTGGCCTTTCTATACCGATTTGTTGCTGTTTACAATGTTTTCGCTTGCACCTCGCAAAAAACATAACACCGGGTTATTGGCACAGTAAGTATACAAATTCAAGCTTAGTGGATCATTATCTGTACCCCGCTTGTTTGTAGATGTATAGTACTTCTTGTTTTGACTTTATTTCTTCTTTTTGTGAAACAATTTTAATCTTCACGAATTTCTGTATCAATTACAATTTCATCTTGATTATATTTAACATACAGCCATTCATCATCAAAGGTTATAAAATGTCTCTTTGTCCCAACAAAAAAAATCATTGTGTTTTCATCAGTTTTATCAGCTTCTCCGAGTAATTCAATAACAGAACTTTTAGCCATCCCAACAAGTTCATAATTAGTTAAAAAATCGTTTAGGATATATCCTCTATTTTCGAAATCATTAAGCCATTTTTCAGTTGTGAATGTGCTACGGTTAAAAAAATCTATTCCAGCATTATCGCCGTTTACACAACCCATTAAGCTCCCTAAAAAAATAATGCCTGCCACAACGATCATAAGAATTGATGTACCCTTGTACCTAATTGTTGTGTTCATTATGTTTCTAAATCTTTCTTTTTTACTAGTTATCACTTTCTCCCCTCGCTTTTTAATTCATCAGGTATGGCAGTTAAATTTTTCAATGCCTTTTAATATTTTTCTCAATAAAAATTTTGTGCCCTTATGGGAATGCATCCCAAAGGGCACTGTTGTATTTTTTTACAATGATAACTTAGAATCAATTATGTTCTTTATATCGGAAAACTTCTCCCCTTTTGCAAAACCGATGGTAAAACGTGCCGGGACAGTATCTATAAATTTTTTTATTCCCAGCCTGCCAAAGCCAAAAACGGTCATGTTTTCTTCCATAGTATAGTATGAATTGACTGTCATATTATCCCCATGCCGAATAAGGTAAAGCACCCTATCAGTGTCAGTATCACCAAAAGCCACCCAATTTGAAGCACCATCCTCATTGCTCCACTTGTTTTTATCCATATACTCGTTTATCATTATTTTCCGACCATCTGCCAGAGCAAAATATCCTGTATTAATGTCAAGCTTGCCATAGGGAGTGCCTTCATATAAGAACCAATAGGGATGATCCATCTTCAGCATTGTCATGGTTGCGTGATCAGGATAAATTTCCCACATGCACGACCATTTTTCGTCTTTTGATTCGGAGAGGATAGTAACCTTTAAAGGCTCTTGACTTGCAATACGGCTTTTGACCGTTTCTCTTCCGGGATGAAATACATCCTCGGGATGCACAGAGTTCGGTATGCCCCTGAACATTCCTTCCGAACCGGGACGGTTGCTAAAGGATATCCAGTCTTTTCCTTCACTGTCTATTATGCTTGCAAAGCCTCCTCCGCTCTTATCATAGAAATAAACTGCCGACGGTGTTGTTATTTTAAAGCATGCCGCACGGTATTCTTTTACACTTCCACAAGCTGGATACACACGTTCTTCCTCAACAATCGAAATCAAGTCAATAGATTCCTCATTCTCCGCCGATACAGCTTTATTAATATCACAATATTTTTCATTCATTCTTTTTTCACTCAGGCTAATGCTATATACAATATCTTTAACTGTTACTCCTATGAAACCATACTGCCATATCTGCGTCGAAACTTAAACCTGCTCAGTTTCGTTCATCGGGTGTAGATGAACTTCATGGAGGACTATTCATGAGAGCTTTATTTTATGAACAGCATCTTTTATACAGCTAGTTATTGCACAAGCCTTCCTTTCTTTAAGTAGATTTTTTTAAACCGCTACCGCTTTTTTGTGCTTATGTGTACCGCACCATGTGAAAACCCCCGTGAAGCTTCCGGGATTATTTCACTTTGAGTAGGGTGGGGAAAGATAGTATTTGCAAGCTCATAAACAGTCAGCTCATTGTGCATTGCTATTGCGCATTGCGAAATAATTTCTGTGGCATGTGAAGCCATTATATGCACTCCAAGAATCTGACCGTAAGCCTCGTCTGCTATCATTTTTATAAAACCATCTGTATAACCTTCTGTCAAAGCCTTACCATTTGCCATCAAAGGAAATTTGCTCACCCTTACTTTATAGCCCTTTGACCTTGCTTGCTCTTCGGTTATGCCTACAGAAGCAATTTCTGGAGATGTATAAATGCACTGGGGTATTGAGTTGTAATCCATGGTTTTTGTTAACCCCATGATGTTTTCCACCGCAACGATGCCCTCCTCGGATGCTGTATGTGCCAACATGTATTTCCCATTTACATCACCAATGGCGTAGATATTTTCTATATTGGTACGCATTTTTTCATCCGTTTCAATTACCCCTTTTTTATGCCTTATACCAAGCTTATCCAGCGAAAGCTTTTCGCCGCTTGATAATCGCCCGGATGCAAGCAAAACCTTCTCTGCCTTTACATTTTGTGTGGCATTACCTTTTGAATATGTTACACTCCCGTCATGAATTTCCTTCACTCTTGCACTCGTGATAACAGAAATGCTGCTCTTTTTCAAAATGCTGCAAAGCTCCTCCGATATTTCACTTTCCATCATAGGAACAATCCGATCCATCATTTCAATGATAGTTACTTCGCAACCCAGCAAACCAAAAAGTGTTGCCATCTCCACTCCTATAACCCCGCCACCTATAACCACCATGGATTTTGGAAGCTTGGTAAGCTCCAATGCCTCATCGCTTGTGATGACACAAGACCTGTCTATTCCAGGAATTGGCGGCTTAAATGGTACTGAACCGGTTGCAATTATAATGCTTGAGCCTTTTAACCTTTTTCCTTGAATATTTACAGTATCATAAGCTTCAAGCTCAGCTCTGCCCTTTATAACATCAATACCGTTTGCTGACATCAATCCTTTGATACCTGAAGAAAGTGTGCTGACAACCTCATTCTTACGCTTCATTATGCGGTTAAAGTCAACAGAAACAGAACCAATATTTATTCCAAATCGGGCGGCGTCTTTTATTTCCTGAAGCACCATTGCGCTTTTGAGTAATGCTTTTGTAGGGATACATCCACAATTAAGACACACCCCTCCTAAAGCCTTCTCTTCAACCAAAGCCACCTTTGCTCCCATCTGTGCGCCGCGGATGGCAGCCACATATCCTCCTGGTCCGCCCCCGACAATTATAATATTATAATCCATATCGTACTACTCCTTAAAATTCTATACTGCTCATACTAGAAAACCAGTATTGACAATGGATTTTCAAGCAGCTTCTTTATATCAGCCATGAATTTTGCCGCAAGCGCTCCGTCAATGACTCTATGATCGACAGATAACACCAGATTCATAACCGGTCTTATCAAAACCTCACCATTTTCTGCTACCGGACATTCTTTAATCGCCCCTACTGCAAGAATCGCTGATTCCGGTGGATTTATTATAGCCGAAAATTCATCTATACCATGCATGCCAAGGTTGCTTAAGGTAAACGTGCCACCAGTAATTTCTTCCATAGAAAGACTCTTGCTATGTGCCTTATTCGCAAGCTCTCCAAGCTCTGAGCAAAGCTGTGCCAGAGATTTTGAACCGGCATCCTTTATTACTGGAACAATAAGACCATCTTCAACATCAACTGCAACTCCGATATTAATTTTTTCATGCCATAAAATTGAGTCATTATCAAAGGAAGTATTAACCCCTAGATTTTGAGAAATTGCATGGGCGCAAGCTTTTATCAACATATGAGTCACACTGAGCTTGAGTCCTTTTGTACTGGAAAGCACACCTCCTGCCTCTCCTTTTAGCTTGAGCAGGTTGCTCATATCCACCTGAGCTTTGAAATATACATGAGGTATCTCCCTTTTGCTCATAGATAATCTGTTTGCAATAGTTTTCCTCATATTAGTCATTGGTACTCTCTTACCTTCTTGCTTAACTTCCTGCCTGCCTACCTGCTTATCCTCCATGGCAAGTTCCTTGCGACTATTTTGTTCATCAAGCTTTTTATTTCTCTCAGAAATAGCTTTTTCTATATCTTTTTTTACTATTCTACCGTTAGGACGGCTCCCTTTAATTTTTGTGTAATCAATATCGTTCTCTTTTGCAATTTTTTTAGCCAAGGGAGAAATAAATATTCTAGAAACAGAATTTTGAGCCTGTTCAGCCTTTGATTCAATTAAGACCTCTTTTTCAATCTGAACTTCCGGCAAAACCTCTGCCAAAGTTTCTTTTTTGTCATGCAACCATCCATCAGCTTCATCTCCGCTTCCAATTACACAAATTGGTTCAGCCACGGCTGCATCATTTCCTTCGGCTACTAAGATATCTAAAAGTGTTCCGTCTTCTGTGCTCTCTATTTCCATAGAAATCTTATCAGTTTCAAATTCTACCAGCAATTCACCCTTTGACACCTTGTCCCCTACATTTTTATGCCACTTTAAAATTGTACCCTTTGTCATGGTAAGCCCAAGTCTGGGCAATGTTATAACTGCCATAACCAGCCCTCCCTTCAATTAGAACATTTTTCTTACCGCTTCTACAATATCGCTTACCTGAGGTAAAACATAGTTTTCCAGATCCTGGGCATAAGGTACCGGAACATCCTTACTCCCAATCCTGTATATTGGAGCATCCAGATAATCAAAGGCTTTTTCTGCAATAATTGCAGCTACCTCAGACATAACACCACAGGTTAACCATGTTTCCTGTAATGCAATTACTCGGTTTGTCTTTTTTACCGAATTAATAATAGTTTCCTCATCGAGAGGTTTTATAGTTCTAAGGTCGACGATTTCTACGCTGATACCTTCCTTTTCAAGGATTTCAGCCGCCTCTTGCGCTTTATGTACCATATATGAATAAGTTACTATGGTTACATCAGTACCCTCTCTTTTTAAATCCGCTTTTCCTAAGGGAACGATAAAATCCTCATCCTCGGGAACCTCACCTTTAATTTCGTAAATGTTCTTATGCTCAAAAAAGATAACCGGATTGTTATCACGTATTGCAGCTTTTAGCAATCCCTTAGCGTCTTTTGGTGTGGATGGCAGTACTACTTTTAGTCCCGGAACAAATGCAAACCACGATTCAAACATGTGCGAATGCTGTGCAGCGGCTGATACATAACCTCCGACAGGCGCACGAAGAACCATTGGAATACTAAGTGTACCTCCGAACATATATCTCATATTTGCTGCTTGGTTTACCAACTGGTCAGATGCAATGGTAATCCAATCAGAGAATTGCAGCTCTGCAATCGGGCGAAGTCCGGTTGCAGCAGCACCTACGGCTGCACCCACATAACCAGCTTCTGAAATAGGCATGTCAATTACTCTTTCAGGTCCAAATTCCTTGTGCAACCCACGACTGCAGCCAAAAGCTCCACCGTAGGGTCCTACATCCAATCCCCAAAGTACAACATTTTTATCTCTTCGCATTTCTTCAGCCATCGCATCCCTTATGCTTTCAGAATATGATTTTATACTCATTTTTTATCACCTCGTATCAGTAATTTTATGCATAAACACCTTCCAGTGCAGATTCAACAGACGGAACAGGACTTTCCTTCGCAAATCTGACAGCGGTATCAATTTCATCTCTTACTTTCTTTTCAATTTCTGCCAATACATTTTCGTCTATAGTTCGACTCAATACTTTCCGATACCTTACTATCGGATCCTTTTCACGCCATTCTCTAACCTCTTCCTTGGGTCTGTATGTGTCTGGCTCACCCTCAAAATGTGTGTGCCAACGGTAGGTTTTGTATTCAATAAGTGTAGGTCCTTCTCCTGACCGTGCTTTTTTCACTGCTTTTCTTGCAGACTCAAACACGGCTTCCACATCGTTCCCATCTACAGCCAAACCTTCAATTCCATACGCTAACGCACGATCTTTGATGTCCTCAATGTTTCTGACGTTTCTCTGTTTTGTTCCTACCCCATAGAGATTGTTTTCACATACAAACACCACAGGAAGCTTAAACGCTGAAGCTATGTTTATGGATTCATGAAATGTTCCCTGATTGCTCGCCCCTTCTCCAAAAAAGCTTATAACCACTTTACCATTTTTTTGAAGCTTTGAGCTCAAGCCTGCCCCAGTTGCTATGGGAATCCCTGCTCCAACAATTCCGTTTGCTCCTAATATTCCCAGCTCCGGTACAGCAATATGCATTGAACCGCCTTTACCCTTACAGTAACCGGTGCTTTTTGCGTACATCTCCGCCATCATAAGATCAGACCTTGCACCCTTTGCCAAAACATGACCATGTCCCCTGTGAGTGCTTGTAATATAATCGCTCTCCTCAAGGGCTGCACATGTTCCCACAGCAATAGCCTCTTCTCCTAGGTAAAGATGAAAAGATCCTTTGAGTTCGCCTTTAGAAAACATTTCACTTACCTTTTCCTCAAACAATCTTATACGATACATATCTTCAAACATCTTCAGCTTTTTATTGTCATTCATTATAAAACCTCCTCATATCCGATAGTGCTCTTCTACATTTTACTTCGCTCAGATACTTATTACAATCTCAATATATTTACTTTCTATAAATTTTTGTACTTTAAGCACCATAAAAGATGCTTGTGCTGTGATGCTGCCATTAAAATCACAAATAACTGCTGCAATTTTTGTCCCAGCAAGGTCAACACCTACTACTTTTTTTCCCGCTCCATGTAAAGCGTCTCTTGGATCTTCTTTTACCGTAGAACCATAATTAGGTTTACCCTTGAATGTATCTCCATCAATAACAGCCCATCGTGTGTTTTTTAAAGGTTAATCTTTAGCTGAAAGTATCGACACTATCCTGTTGTACAAATGAAATTATAGAAGTCTCAGTTGTTTTTGCGTGACCAAATCCTAAAGATAGCCCATTCTCATCAATAAGTACCATTGTATAAATAACTCCGCAAACACGAAAGGGAATTAATTGACATGTTAGATAAAAAAACGGTTAATATTAAGGAAGCAAGAGAGATGCCCCTTGCTTCCTTCTTGGAAAAGCTCCTACTTTGTATTAATAACCAAATTAGGCCTAAGTTCCGCTCCTTTATCTGTATCTTTTGTGGCTAGGAATCCACGACCTTCGCCTGTTGGTATAAGTATGAATGAATATGTGCCATCACCTTTTATATAATCAGTAAGATCAACCTCAGCCCATTCTCCGTCATTTGGTGTTTTAAACTCACCTATTTTTTCATCTTTCTCAGGCATAGTCTCCCATGATAACGCTTGTTCGGTCCAACTGTTACCAACAGACCAGACCTCAGTATTTCCATCTACGCCTGCTTTTGTACTAGCGCAATATACATTGAAAATTGCCGAATCAATCTCCCCCGTTACCCCAGATACTTCAAATTTGAAAAATCCAAATTTCTCGTTTCCTTCTGAACCCACAAGCCCCATTTGAGGTGCTGTAGGGCTGGTTTCGCCCTGCTTGTTAAAATTAACCATGGCGTCTTCCATCGCAATAAGGGTGAGGGTTTGAGGCTCTCCTGCTGGCTCTGTAACGGTTTCACTAGGTTTAACTTCTTCAGAAGCTAATGACGGCTCAGTTTCCTTCGGTGTTGTTTCTGGAACTTTTTCTGTTGTAGGCGGTACCGGTTCAGTTCCCTCTGTGGATGATTCTACTGGCTGTGTATTCTCAGGACCTTTGTTATTAACCTCACACGCACTAAACATAATTCCAACTATTAATACTGCAAGAATCAAAGAAATAACTTTACTGGCTTTCATTGTTTTCTTCCCCCTTAAATTTCTTAGTGTAAATCTATTTTAATTTTAAATAGATCTCTTATAACATTATTTTCTAGCTTCGTACCATATAACTTTATTTTTGTAATCTTTCCAAAACTTAAGTTGTAGGCTCACATTTCACAGTTAATTATTTTAGGTGTTGTATCTTCTTGTTAATAATATAATCTCTCCCTAGTAAGTCTAAAAGTGAGCATATAGGTTTAAAATCATATTATCACATTGTGATAAATCATGCAATACTTTTTACACTACACCACCCGTTTGTAACCAAGCAGCACTTACAGTTCACTCGGGGGTATTATATCCTATGAACAATCATCTCTAACACTTCTATACAGCTTCAGCAAGGAAAACACAGTTTAAAATGCCTTTTCGTTAAGTAATTCCGTGAACTCACTTGCGTTCAAACAGCACGGACATTACTAAACTCTAAGGCATTTTAAACTTAGTTTTCCTAAGCTTTGCTGTAATTAGCCGTATTAGAGATGATTGTTCACTATCAGTTTTGCTAAGACCCCCGTGAACTGTAACCAAGCAGCGCTTACAGTTCACAGGTAGCTAAAAAGATATAACTTTTGCAATGTTATGAAACATTAGTGAAATTCAGCTTTCCTCCTACTATATAACCGCAGGCTTTCATGCCTTGTTGCTATTACCTGTTTTTTAACCTTTTGTCTTACCTCATAGAAGGCTCAAGCATTCTTATTATAATTGTTGCAGCTTCTGCTCTGGTAGCATTCAAATTATCTTTAAATTCACCATCCTGATATCCCGCAACTATACCTTTTGAGTAGCCCTTGATCACTGCTTCTTTTAAATCTTCCCTTATAGAGGAAAAATCCTTGATTGCTTTTTCATATTGGCTTAAGTCGCTTTCAAACTGCTCGTCTGACAATGCCCTCACAACAATCCTTACCATTTCTCCTCGGGTGATTGAACGGGTAAATGTGTCAAATTCTCCGCTTAAAATAAGGTCTAACTCCATTGCTTTTGCAACATATCCATCCGCCACATCAGTATCACTAGGCTTGATATCATTGTATCCTAATGCTTTGACTACCATTTTAGCAAACTGATCAACCTGTATTGCTGCATTAGGGGCAAAGCTTCCATCCTGATATCCTGCCATAATTCCCTTTGAAACCAACATGTTGACACTGTCATAAAACCAATCAGCCATCTTAATATCACTAAATTTCACACCAATTATTGGTTCCGAGCTGGGATTTCCACTCTTATAAAGCAGTACCTGGTTAATATCGGTTGTACCCACTCTATCTTGAAGAATAATGTGTCTTCCTGTCCCAAGAGTAGTCTTTCCAAGCTGAGGATTTATACTGCTGAACAAAATATCCCGGCAGTTTTCAACCTTAAACAATACATTCGGCGCTCCACCGCCTCCTTCTCCAAACACACGGATATTACGGCTTCCATGAATATTTAAAATTACTCTGCTTCCTTCATATTTTATACCATATATATCAATATTGCCGGCATTTCTTATTTCACATCCAAACTCATTGTTCGCCTGTGCATTTCCTAGCTGCGGCTGGAAGTGATATATTTTGATTGGCTCTGTGGTTCCGTCTATGAGGCACTGGGTATATGTTGGCTTCATATGGGTTGCAGCAGCAACACCCATGATATAGAATTTTCCTCCGCCATTGCCACGTATAATAAAGTTTGGTCCGTCAGAAAGCGTTCCTCCGCTTCCTTTACCACCCCTTCTATACACAACACCGCGTATAATCGAATTACGCCCGGCCTGCCATAAAACAGCATAACTCGTACATATTATTTCGCTAGGAACAGTCTCACCTCTTGCTTTGGCCCGCTCAATATGAGGTGCGCTTACAAACAGACGCAAAAATGCCAGTATAGTTGTCGCATCCGCATCATCTACAGTTTTTATAAGCGGCTGTGGGTTAGTCGAATCCAAAAAGTCGCCGTTGGGATTTTCATCAGGTCCTGTTATCGGTAATATAGCGGTAGCATTCCTAGAGGCTCCGACAAGATGCGTATTAGCTTTTAGTTCTAAGGATTTTGAAATTCTGTATATGCCTTTAGGTAAAAATAACGGTAGATTTTTCGCACTTGCCTCATCAATTGCTCTTTGCAAAGCAGGGTACTGATCGGTATAATTCTCTTTGTTTCCATCGGCGGTAACGCCATAATCCCAGGCATTCAGTATTCCGGGAACATCATACCATGGGAAAACACCATCCCAGGTATGTTGGCTTTGAAGATCAGAGGGAATACTGCTTTCATTGATACCCGTCAGCTCCACATCAGCATTGGAGGTAAACTGCTTATTGCCGTTTATAATTACAACATCAGGTCTAACGGTTTCCCCATTATAAGCCTGCTGATCGGCATATGAGACATAAGCCAAACCTGCATAATCATTTATTTTGCACCATCCGGCTGCGTTTCCGTTAAAAACAGTGTGTTTGCCCGCAGCATCTTTTATTTCTGACAATACTTCAGCATTTTTGACATACACATTATTAAGGTACATCGATCTGTTCGCGGTAATTGCAGGAACGCTCGCCTCTTGTAAAGGCATTTCTATTATTCCGTCTACCATGCTAAGCCCTGCATTAAATGGGAACTTATCAATCTCCCCGGTCAGTTGAATAGCATTTGCTCCTGGTGCAGGTGCAAGCTTGGCTCCTACTAGTACAAGAGGACCTCTTGAATTGTTGTAAATACATGCTGCTGTCTGCCCGGTAAAGGTCGCATAAGATACAGTAGCCTCAGGCTGGGACATCCCAATGTACATTCCATACATTCCACCTGTGGCAGATATACGGTGTATTGCTCCTCCTGAGCCAAGGGCATCACTAAAGCCTGCAAATGCCCCGGTAGCATCAACGTTTATACACTCCATGCTAGAATGCTCACACGCAAGGAAATCTACTCCAATTGCGCCCGGGTTCCCATTAGTACCGTTCAAATCCAGATCAATACTATTCAATTCTTGTGAATAGTTTATATTGCTCTGTTCAAATATATTGGGTGCTACGCCCTCAATAGCCCATAAATGGATTACAGGCTTGGGTTCTGTAATATCGTTAAAATCAGGAGCATTATCAACCAGCTTGATAACGGATCTGTTTTTTAAATCCGATGATCCTCTTAAAACATTTCCAAAATCATTTCTACCCATTGCAACTTCTACGGCTGTACCATTATCATAATTGGGACTAATGCATTCTAATGTGTCACTAACAAGATAAGTGCCCGAAGGCAAATAAACAACACACCTTGCATCCCTGCCATCATTGATAGCTCTTTGTATCGCAAGTGTGGAATCAGTTATTCCGGTATTGTCTGCGTAATAAGGTGCTTTTGTTACATCAAGTATTCCCATACTGATAAGCTTATTATCAGAGTAGCGTTCTACAACACGGCGTCCCGATGGGAGTACATCCTTCAAGATATTTTTTGTTATACCATTCTGATACTCAATATATATCTCGGGTCTGTCATCGGCTGCTTCATTTGAGTTAATTAAAACACTGCCAGGAGCATCAGTTGTGACTACAAAAGAGTATCTTCCTGTTCCGGTTATATAGCTCTTTACATCAAACTCCAACCAGCCCGCATCAGCTGGGAGCTGTATTTGCCCGATAGGCTTACTTGGCATGGCAGCAGGTTTATTTCCCCACGTGAGCGTATCCTCCGTCCAGCCGTTGTATGTGCTGTATATATTTACTTTTCCTTCGGGAGCTCCTCCCTGATAATAGAGTCTTAATTTTGCTTCATTAATGTCGGTATTTAGTTTCCATATATCAAAGGCAATATAAGCTTCCTTCTTATCCTCTGAACCGTTTAGTGTCAGCGTATTTGATTGTCCATCGGAGGAATGAGCATTAACCGTCACATCATCCGAAGAGTGCTGCACAAGTCTTCTTACAACACCAAAATCTGCTGGTAACGGTTCACGTGGAGGTACATATCCATCTCCATATATTATTTCAAGTTCTGCACAATTTTCAGCGTTGCCGTCTTTTGCATCCATAATTATCTTTGCTTTATGATCATCTGAAGTAAGGCAGAAGGAGTATGTTCCGTTCTCCTTTACATATTTAGTTACGTCAGCTTCTATCCAATATCCTGCTACAGCAAAAAAGTTAAACTGTGCAATTTTTTCTTTTTGCTCCGGTCTGTTATTCCATGTAATGCCGTTTTCCTGCCAGCTATTGCTTGTGCTCCATACAGACATAGGAGTTGCAGGCTCGCCCTTTACAATACCGTTTACATAAACCCTAAGATATACCTTCCGAATAGGCTCATCAATACCTGAAACATTAAACTTAAGGTAAGGCTCAAACATGTTTCCTCCCTTTTGCAGCACCAAGTTTGTTCCACTACCGTAGTTTAGCACAGATCCCGAATTGTTTGCCACATAGGAATCCTCTGTAACCTTTATTGTTGTTGTCTTTGCGGGATCACCGTGGTCACCTGGCACCGGTGGCGTAGGTGTGACTTCACTTCCCAGATCAGGCGTAGGCTGTACTTCTGGGTCAGGTGTAGGATCAGGTGTATGCTCATCTCCGCTTCCAGGATCCATCTGTGCCGTTGGGTCATAGGTTATTACAAGCTTTGCACAGGGTACCGTTTTATTCTCTTTTGAAGCAAAATTTGTTCTCTGGGTACCGCTTGAAACTAAATGAAAAGCATAGGTGCCGTTTCCTGTGATTGCACTTGCAGCGTCTACCTCAATTAATTGAGGTGTTCCTGATTCTACCGCAGTGGGATTTTCAAAATCCCCCACAAGTACTTCTTCGCTTCCATCGTCCATTGCAACAGGTCTGTTTGTGTATGTCAGTGTTCCATCATCCCAAGCTGTGCCTGTAAGATATATCGAGGTGATGCCTGCCGATGTTTCAATTCCGTAAGTGTAACTTAGCTCAAGCTTTGCGCTTACTATCTGCCCTTCCACACCTTCTACAAGGTATTTTAGGTATCCTTCTCTTGGTCCAGCAGTTCCAACTGCTACCGTTGCAAGATTACCTTGCGGTTTATCTTTGTTTGCTTCATTCCCTAAAACTCCGGCATCATCTGTCGGATCAAACACCAAAGTTACCAGCGTCGGCTCAGCCATAGCTGTAAAAGTAAGACCCCCAAGCAATGCTGTAAATGTAAAAACAAAAGCTAAACACATTGAAAGCAATTTGTGCTTTTTCACGCCACTTTTAGGTAAGTGTGCTTTTCTTTTTATTGACATATTTTTAGACCTCCCTTGATATTTATTAATATATACAAGCTTTATTTTCCTTATAAGCTATTACATATTTCTCTAATTCTGTCAGCTACAGCCTTAATCTCATTATCATCAGAACAAATATTGATTCCATAACCTGCTCCAAGCCCTTTATCCACAACACCTACGCTGATGTTTACAGCCCTTTTTAAGATCTCGTCAGTTTGAGGCAGCATATGCTTCTCATATACAATCTCTTTTTTGTACGCTTCACACCCGAAGGGGCAATCATAGCTGCCGACAGTTTTCTTACCTAGTATCTGCTCCATATTGTTGTAAACATGCCATCCCGATTCTGCAATAACCTTCTGGTCAATTTCATTTGCAAATTTTTCGGCCATCTGTGCATCCTTAAAAATAAGTGTCATCAGTGTGGCACATTCACCCTCAGCATCGTTGATTTTTCTAAAAACAAATTTATCACCTTCAAGATCTCTAATTGCATCTTTAAGCTTTCTTTTTTTCTCTCTTAATGTTGACAAGATAATATCCATCTTCCGTACCTGCGCTAATGCTACGGCTCCCGTCAACTCATTCATCCTCATATTCATCCCGATTATACTTCGCTGTCCTACCTCAACGCCCGTCCTATTGGGCTTATGCCCCTGATCATGAAAGCCAAAAGCCCTTTCATATAGATTGGCATCCTTGGTGATGACTGCGCCACCATCTCCTGATGTAATAACTTTAAAAACATTTAGAGAAAATGCTCCGATATCGCCAATTGTTCCTAGTTTTTTGCCCTTAAAGGAAGCACCACCTGCTTGGCAGCAATCTTCCACAACAAGCAAATTGTGCTTTAGTGCTATTTCCATAATCCTTTCCATATCGCATGGATTTCCTAGCATATGGACAGGCAAAATAGCTTTCGTCTTATCAGTGATCTTCCTTTTGATATCATCAGGATCTATGTTAAGCGATTCATCTATCTCAGCAAGCACAGGAATAGCCCTTGATAAAATTATTGCTGATATTGACGCTATGAATGTATATCCCGGTACTATGACCTCATCCCCCGGTCCTATCCCGAGCGCCGCAAGAGAAGCTAAAATCGCTCCCGTCCCACTGCTTACCGCTGCACAGTATTCAACGTCTAAAAACTGTGCAAACTCTTTTTCAAAGGTTCGCACCTTTTGCTTAAATTTCGGATTGTCCTCTGCGCCATATCGCGACAGATATCCGAATTCCAATACATCAAGCACTTCCTTTCTCTCTTCTTCACCGAAAAGGTATGATCCCGGTCCCGGCATAATAAATTCCTCCCTCTTTAATTAGGTTTATTTTTCTTTAAGTCTACATATCCTCCCGAAAAGGCACTATACACCTTCGTAACTCCCTAAGCTCTTGCATCTTAATTAATTCTTTAATTTACCTTTTCCTTTTGATTAAATTCCATAATCTTTGAAGTCAGACCAGTTAAGTTAAAGCATTCCACATACCTGTTCATTGAATCTTTAATTCTTTTGATCACGATATCATAAGGTTTCATACCTATGCTTTCCAAGTTTTTAAACATTTTTCCCATTTCATGTTTAACTTCCGGAACTTCAAAAGTGTAATGACCTGCTGTCTCGGTAATTTGAGCCACTAGAGCGCTGTTACCCATAACCTCTTCTACCGATAGTGCGCCTACATCTCCCATCATCCACTTTCTCCATCTCTGGCTTTTGACTGCTGATCTTTGAATGACCTCAGTAAAATCCGATTTGTCCTTCAATATTCCTCGGTTGTATGCTTCACGTTCAATATCAGCAAGCAGTAAATATGAGCCGGTTTCCATTACCCCAAATTCAGGCGCCACATTAGCAGCAGTTATGCCAAGAAGTGGGTGCATATATAGTATAAATTCAGATAGATAATCTGCATTGTGCTCTTTTAAGCCCACTCCATACCTTCTGGCTTCCTGCGTCAGCTTTCTTGCCGCCTCTGCGTCAAAATGTCCCACATTTTCAGTAAGCCTTGTCAATGTACCCGTCTGACCAACAATGAAGTTTGGCAATGGAAGGTTCAAAGCCTTGAGCTGGCTGGTAAGATTCTTAATAAATTCACCATAAGCGTTTTGAGAGGTGAGTCCTCCGTTTGTTTCCTCAGTGCCTACCTCATATGCAACTTCTGGTAGACCCCTTGCAGTTCTTTCTCCCTCTACGTAAGAAATCAGCTCCACTGTCCGGTTTACTACCAGATCCATGGGGATAACACCGGAGCAGTGAGGATCCTTTGTCGGATCTATATGCAAAAGGTCAAAACCCTCCAAAAGATCCGCAAGGTAAGATTCCTTTGCAATTCTCATTGCCTCCTCTTCAGGAAGCTTGCTGTTTCTTTCATTATCTCTTTGCCAAGGACCGCCGTGATCCCTGCAAATATGATATATGCCGTTAAAACCTACCTTTGCGGCAACATCGCCTATTGCTTTTACAAAAGCTTTTTGATCCCAATTACAAACGTACCCTCCGCCCAGAGCCTTTGCATCAATCTGGTTACGGCTGGCAATAAAGTTGAGCGGAAAATTCTTTTCCTTTGCAAGACAAAAAGCCGCTTCAATAACTGGCAGGGACATTGGTCCGATACCCAAAAGAGTACACTTTAAATCCTTTTTTTCTTCAAGCTCATATATTGCATTCATCATTTCTGAAACTGTAATTTTATCCATTTTCCTTACTCCTCACTGTTTTGCATATATTCTTGATAGGGTACTTTGCTTACCATTTTCATGCCGAGCCATGCTGCAATTTCCAAAATCTCCTCTGAAAAATCGCCATTAACTATGGGGTAATGATGCTGAAACCTTTGCACCAGAACGGTATTAACAAAATCCCTTACTGTTATCTTTTCTCTGTTGAGCTTTAAATTGCCCATCCAGCCTCTACTTCCGCAAAAGCTCTTCTTTTCATAATCTACAAAATCTCCTTCGGCTAGAAAGAACTTATCCGACTCACCGGTTATTCTTGCTACCGTCACATGTCCCGGTTTAAAAACCATGTCCCTTGCAATACCACAACCAATCGGCGGTTTTCCTTCTTCATGAGGCAACCCCGAATAGTTAGCTCCAAGAGCAAATCCATCTTCATTTACAAAGCGTTTGGATGCCGGTCCACAATGCCACATTAGAACTGTTTCGTCCTTTTCATCAAATGCTGAAAAATCCATAAGCATAGTCTCATCCTTTGCAAGATACTTAAGTATCAGCATACTTATAGCACTGGGGAGATCCCCTTCACAGGCCGCAATTATTCCATCATCATTTAGCTTTGCAACAACAGAGCAGACACTGAACTTAAAATCAGATTGGAATTTTGGCCAACAGCTGATTGCTAAACCGTTGTAGCCGTATTCTGAAATAAAATCCTTATACGCCTTGTATACTCGTGCATTGGTCTCAAGCAGCGGTTTGGACTCGGGAAAAACTCCTGTTGCCTCTCCAACCATATCATCAATAATAGAAGTTAATTCGGAAGATTTGTATGCAAGCGCCCTATCCTTGATCTCCGAATATTCATGAAGCCTGTTGATGCTTATTCCTTCAAATCTCTTAATCAGCGTTCTTTCATCAAAATACAAATCATTAAACCCCGGAGCAATACCGCCAATGAGTGCTACCTTGGAATTTTGGATTTTTCGGATAGCGGTAAGAGCTGCTATTGTAATTTCAAATCTTCTTTTGAACAGCTCATGATCCGCATTTCCATAAAACCATTTAAACGGAATATTGTAATCTTTGAGGTAATGTCCGATTATGCTTGAATACATGTTTATACTGCAAAATGAATTAAACGGAACCGCTCCCTCTTTCGTACTTTCGGGAATTGCCCATAACCCCAGATAAGCATTCTTGATTTTTGCCAGCACAGGTGCAAGAAATCCCGCTGAAAAGCTTGTGCACTGTACAAGCAGGAAGTCTATACCTTTGTCCTCCATCTCTCTTACGGCTTTTTGTGCATCAGACTCTACAATGATTGTTTCATTGTAAACATAAAGATCAAACCCCAATGATTGAGATAGCTTGGTAATTTCCTGTACCGACCTTTTAAACTGTCCATCCTTATCTCCCCAAAAGCTTAACTGACTTGTTCCCAGTAAACCTACTTTAATTTTTAACATTTTGATCCCTCGTCTTCATCATATTGTGATATATTTATTTATTATGGAAAAAACATTTATTATCCTTTCTCAAAATAACGCGTTGACTCATTTGTGATATCCGAAAGGCTCATAATTCACCTGCTGTTCTAAATGCGATATCATATTCATATGACTGCTTGACTTAAAACACATCATAATATTAAGCCAAACAGCGCGTTTTGTGCGCTTTATTAAAGATGAACTACCAACTTAAAATACATCATCACGTTAAGTGGATTTAATAGTCATATTATTTAAAATTATTACCTTGCATGCAGATTATCAACCGCAATCATTGCAGCACCCAACGCTCCCGCATTTGCCCCCAGCTTTGCCCGCACAACAGCACAATCCTCAAAAATGAGTTTATATGTGTGAAGCCTTATAGTGTCCATCATATCCGGGTAAAAAAGATCCCAGGCATTTGAAACACCTCCGCCAATGATCACCATTTCAGGATCAAACATTTGCATCAATATTGAAATACCATGCCCAAGATTAATACCAGCCATAGTCCAAATCTTAAGGGCTGTATTATCCTTCTCAATTGCTGCTTTTTCTACAGAAAGGCAGCTTATGTGTTCGATGCAGTTGTTGGAATAATTGAGTATTTTGGAATCCCTATTCCTGCGAACCTCCTCCTTTGCAATATCAGCAATCGCTGTTCCTGATGCATAAGCCTGGAGACAACCATTATTACCGCATGAACACTTTTTCCCTCCGCGCTCAATGCATATATGTCCGAATTCTCCTGAAGAATCATGCTTCCCATGATAAATTTTATTATTGATAATAATTCCACTGCCAACTCCTGTGCTCACTGTTATATAAATGAGATCCTTGCAGCCTATCCCGGCACCAAAGCACTTTTCGCCGTAAGCTGCCACATTAGCATCATTTTCGAGGTAAACCGGCACATTAAACTCGTCGGATATTATTTTACTGATGGGTATGTTCTCCCACCCTAATGTTGCAACAGACAGCACAACCCCTTTTTTAGTATTCAAAGGCCCCGGTGAGCTAATACAAATACCGGCCAGATTATCAACGGTCACCCCTGCCATCTCAATAACCTTATAAACTGTGTCTTTGATCCTTTGCACCACTTTAGAAACGCCTTCTTTTGCACGAGTATCAACCTTCACCTGTGCTATGATGTTACATTTAAAATCACAAATAACTGTTGCAATTTTTGTCCCTCCAAGGTCAACACCTATTACATATTCCGGCTGGATTCCTTTCATATGCAAACTCCTTCTCTTTCTTCTAATCTGCGCTTCTATCCATCAGCCAATGTAATGGCAACGCATTTATCGGCTTACTTTTGATGGCATTTTCATATTTTTAAGTATGACTTTACTGCAATAACCCATACTGCTGAATAAATTGTATATTTACTTTTTAAAAATCACGTTTTTCATGCACAAAACACCTAAGAAAAACTTTTTATGTGTATAATAAAATGATTTTCAAGTTATTGCAGTAAAATCAAGTGTCTACACTTAACTTGCAAAGACACATCCTTTATGCATGCTTGATTTTCGGCATCCACATGGGCTCCTTATAAAGCTCTGCCCATATATATTTAAACAACATTTCCTCTTTTAAATCCCTGTATTGGGGTTTATTCCATAAATTATCCGTTTCACCGGGATCCTCTTGCAAATCAAACAACTGTCCAAAGGTTTGCCCATTGTAAACTGTAATCTTGTATCTTTCGTCCACAAAAGTACGCACATTTACCTTTGTTGGTTCTTGATGATCCTCACATATTATGTGGTCTCGTACCTTTTCCTTTTTTCCAAGCCAGACTTCCTGCTGATTAATACCAGTCATCTCACAGGGAATGGTCAAACCTACCATATCAAGTAGTGTAGGAGTTAAATCCACCAAGGACTGCATAGCTGCACACGTCCTCCCGGCGGGTACCTTTCCTGGATATCTTACAATAAATGGTATCTTAAGCAGGTCCTCATAGTGGAAGGAGCCCTTGTCTATCAAGCCGTGCTGCCCAAACAAATGACCGTGATCAGTAGTAAAAACTATGATGGTATCCTCCGCTAGTCCCAACTCATCCAGCTTATCTAAAATCACACCAATATATTTGTCCATTAAGCTTATCATTGCATAGTAGGTAGCCATATTCTTTTTTCTTGATCCCTCTCCCCGAACATGGGATCGGTATCCGATTATCTCATATCCTGTCTCAACATATTTGCTAAAATCAGGATCCTCCTCCTGAGTTAACCGAATAGGTTCCGGGCTGTCTTCATGCTCATCTTCGACCAATCTTGGCACAGTCAGCTTATCCGGGTTGTACATAGTATCCCACGGCTCTGGAACAAGATAAGGAGGATGTGGGTCAAAAAAGCTAGCCCATAAAAAGAAATTTTCATCATCCTTCTTGTACTTTTCCAGCATTACATTAGTTCTTTCGGCAATCCATGTGTTGTAGTGAAATTCTTCCGGTATATCCCATTTATACCTTGTATCATCAGGAAGGGTGCCGGTGGGCGCAACAAAATAATCCCGCCAGTTTAAAAGACCCTTCTCCTCCATCCACAAAGCATAATGTTGACCGACATGAGCTTCGCTTGTGTGGTTTCGAGCAAGCTCACAATGTTTAAACCCATAAAACTTACTGTTAAATGAACGCCAGAAATCAAAGTCATGCAGTATCGGATAGGATTCTAAAGACTCATATTCAGGAGTCGATGCCAGTGGCTGAAAATGTGCTTTGCCAATCAGACACGTACTATAGCCCGCTTTTAAAAGCTCGTCTCCTATAGTGTTTTCTTCTTCAGGCAGCTTTGTTCCCAAGGACCACGCACCGTGCTGGCTGGGGTATTTTCCAGTAATAATTGAAGCTCTTGTAGGAGTACAGGTAGGGTTCGGACAATATGCCCTATTAAAAACCGTTCCTTCCTTTGCCAGCCTGTCAAGGTTTGGAGTTACAATTTCATTATTAAAAGCTCCGATTGTATTCCAGTGCTGCTGATCACTGGTTATCAATAAAACATTAGGTCTTTTCATATAAAATATCCCTCAAAATATTCTTTATGTGTTTCTATAAGCTCATCAGCCAACTTTTCCATTTGATCAAGAGTCAAAACACTATGGGTTACAGGATCTGCCATCATTGACCAGTAAACATACCTTCTATCTCTTTTGAGTACTGCTTCTAATGCAAGCTGGTGTACGCTTATTTCCATCTTGCACAGCGAGGCAAGCTGTGTCGGAAGCTTACCGTAATGACACGGAGTTACTCCATTTTTATCAACAAGGCAGGCGACCTCCACTGCGCATGATTCAGGCAGATTTGTAACCAACCCTTTGTTCATAACATTTCCGTAGATCTTATAAGGTACATTAGTAACCATGGCATTTACGATGCCCGATCCGTATTCAACGCTCTTTTCCATTTCCGGAAGCTGTCCTTTTCGCACACCTTCCAACAGCTCTTCCTGATGCTTCTGCTTTCTTGCTATATTCCATTTATATCTGTCTATCGGAATCTTATATTGATCCCTTGTTTCCTGAGTACGAAGATAAAAAGGTACATACTCCGAAAAATGATGACTGGACTCGGATACCATATAGCCTACACGACCTAGCATATCTAATCTGACAGGACCAAGCTTTGCCCGTATATCGTCCTCGTCGTCCTGTGATGGCTCAAAAATACCTCGCTCTTTAACAAGGCTTCTAAAAAGCGGATATAGATCTTCACCGTTACGCTCAAGCCTAGTAATCCAGTTCATATGGTTAATACCGGCTGCATCGTAGTTCAACTCCTCATAGGGTACCCCAATATAATTGGCGATCTGGCGAGTAGTGCCTTGAACGCTGTGGCAAAGTCCTATATATGGTACTTTAGCAGCTGCATTGGCAGCCATGACCAGCATCATCTGGGGATTTGTATAATTCAATATCACTGCACCGGGTGCCCCAACCTTCTCAACAGCTTTGCACAATTCCATTGTATGTATCATGGTTCTTAGTCCTCGGAAAATTCCGCCAACACCCGAGGTGTCTCCAACTGTCTGAAAAAGTCCATATTTTTTTGGTATATCCATATCCTGCTCTGAGCCTTTAAGAAAGCCTATGCGCACCAGGTTGAAAACAAAATTTGTCCCATCAACCGCTTCTTCCAAACTTTTGGTATACACAACCTTTTTATTGTAGTTAATCCTTTTAAAGTATTCATCCAGTATCAGCTTCATATCGTCAAGCCGCTCCTGATCTACATCCATCAGTGCAAGCTCGGCATCCTTAAGTGCTTCAAAATTAAAAATATCAACAATAAGCTTTAGCGTAAAACCGTAACTTCCTGCTCCTACAAAGGTAATTTTCATTTTTTAATACCACCCTTTTCATTTAAATTATATTTATAATATCCTCGGTAACGAAAATATTATTTTGCATTAAACACTACACCAAAAATATGAATTTACTAATTAATATCGTATCGCTCTATCGTTTTTGCAGAAGCTCGTATCCTCCAGTTTAAAAGAGTATTCAGCATTTCCTGCTTTATGCCAAAATATTCTGTACTATCCCAAAGGTTTTCAACTTCGCCCGGATCCTTATTAAGGTCGTACAGCTCACCAAACTCCTTGTCAAGATAATGAACAAGCTTGTATTTCTTGCTTCTTATCATTGTTACATAGTCTGCACCTTTTAAGATATTGTCCCTAGAATGCTCTGCAAACACATGCTCACGACCTTTTTTTAATTCAGGCAGCACCCGGATAGTGTCCCATTCGTGGGGAACCTCAACCCCGGATAACTCAAAAAGTAATGCTGCAATGTCCATGTGTTGAACTAAGGCATCGGTTTTTAATCCACCGGATATTTTTGCAGGAGCATATACTATCATTGGTACTCGCACAATACAATCGTACATGGTCCATTTTTGGATAAGACCATGATCTCCAAGACAATCACCATGATCGGATGTGAAAATTACAATGGCATCCTCCAGATATCCTCGTTCTTTGAGCGCATTCATTATTTCACCAATTTTTTCATCAATAAGCGTTACATTGGCAGCATAATATCTTCTGAGCCTTAAAAGCTGTTCTTTTTCAGGATTTTCATGCCATTTTACAGCATCGTGATTCCCATTGATCATCTCATTCCTATACATACGGTGAGACTCAGGCTGCAGCATAAGCTCCGCTTCGCTCACGTTGGGTGTGGGAATATTAATGTTTTTATACATTTCCACATAACGTTCGGGAGGATCATAGGGAGGATGTGGTCCCGGAAAGCCAATTTCTAAAAAAAGAGGAGCGGTTGATTCTCTTTTTTCAATGAACCACTTTGCCATGTTACCTACAAATTCGTCCGGGTGATATTTTTCATCTAGCGGCCAATTGTAAGCTCCCAGTGCGGTTTCATATTCCTCGTTCTCCGCCTTGTACGACTTACGCCCAGGCTTTCTTATACCCGAATTTGCGAGAAAACGATCCCACTCATCATAAAACCCACCATGAAGGTTTTCCAATTCGAGCGGTCGATCCTTGTTTTCAACAACAAAACGTTCATCGAAGCCACAAGGAGTATTATGAGGCACTGTGTGCATTTTTCCTATATTGACCGTGTGATACCCTTCCTTTTGCAGCAGCTCAACCCAAGAGCTTTCCCATTCGCAAAAGTTATTGTAGACATCCAGAGCATGAGGATATTTGGCATTAAAAAAGCTGGCTCTAGATGGCACGCATGAGGGGGCAGTGCAGTAACACTGCATAAAAGATACTCCTTCATCAGCCAGTTTATCAATATTAGGTGTTTGCATATAGGAATATCCATGTGCCCCAATAGTATCATAACGCTGCTGATCCGTTGTTATCAGTATAATATTCGGTCTTTTTTTCTCACATCTTAAACTATCCATTATTCCCGTCCTTTACATTGCTGTGTCTCTAATTTTATCACTTTATGATATAATTAAATATATCACTTTTTTTTAGAAAATGCAAATAAAAGTTTAAAATAAAACAACTATAGATAACATATAGATAACATAAAGTTGCTATTTATTTATACTATTTCAAATACTGCGTTTGTCTTGTGATAATTATGATAATATACCTAATTCTACCTTGTTTTTTTACTATATTAGAAGTTTCATTTATTGCCTTTTTATCCTACATATCCTCCCGAAAAGCATATGAAGGTCCAAACGAAGCTAATCCAGCCAGAATGTACCAATTTATGCTAACGTCTCTTTGTTCATGGGCAAACCGCCATATTTTTTGGCTCATACTGCGTATTACATTCCGGAACTCATTGCTACTCGCAATATTATTCATTTCATGGGGATCTTTCTTCAAATCATATAATTCGTCATAATCGAATCCATTCCATACAAACTTCCAATCCTTTGTAAGCACAGCTCTTTGGATGCCATAAAGCTCATTACCATTGGTCTGGGTGAATATTGCATCTCTCCAATCATCAGGTTTTTCATTCAACAAGAAAGGAACAAGGCTTTTACCGGTAAATTTCCTTTGAGTAGAAATTCCTGCTAATTCCAAGAAAGTTGGAGCAAAGTCAGCCAACGAAACAAAGCTTTCTTCAATCCTGCCCGCGTTCTTTATTCCGATCGGCCATCTTATTATTGCGGGAATGTGATAATTGGTACTGAAGGATGGCAGCCCTTTGCACCATAAACCATGGTCGCCTGCATAATCGCCATGGTCTGAAAGGTAGACAACAACTGTATTTTCCGTCTCACCTTTTTCCTCCAAAGCCTTTAACACCTCTCCAAATAGATAATCCTCATATGTGCAAAAGGCCAGGTAGTGACGCAGGGATTCTTTATGTTCGCGCTCAGTCAGCTGGTCAAACCTATCTCGTGTTCTTCTGTACAACGATGGCTTATCCTCCATCCTGTCGTTAAAGCTTTGTGGCAGCTCAATGTCATTGATATCATACCTATCCAGAAACCGTTTGGGTACAAAATAGGGATCATGGGGTCCCAATGTACCAATATATTGGCACCATGGCTCATTCGTCTTTTTTCGATTGTGAATAATATCAATACCATCGACTGTTATTTCATTATCCCTAAATGGATTTTCGCTTTGACCGTATTGTGTATAATCAAAATAACCCGGGCGAAGTATCTGTCCTTCCTCACGATTACAGTTTTCCTGCCTTGTGGCTAATGCCCGGTACCTGTCCCAGCGAGCTTTCTCCAGATCAGAAGCATGCCAGTTACCATTTTCTTTTATAACTTCTGATTTAGGTGCAGTAAGTAAAGATATTTCCCATCCTCGCTCATCGGGATTTTCAATAGCGCTTACATGCCATTTTCCTGAGTAGTACAGTCTGTATCCCGCTTCTTTTAGATCCTCGCTAAAAAGTCGAACCCCCTTATTAAGTCCATGAGATAAAGCAATTCCTACATCCACATTATTCCACACGCCATGCTCTGAAGGATATAGTCCTGAAAAAAAGGTGGCTCTGGAAGGGCAACAGTGAGGAGAAGGACAGTAGGTTCTGCTAAAGGTTATTCCTTCTTTCGCGAATCTATCAAGGTTTGGCGTATAAGCTCTACCATAAGGATAAACCATATCGCCCCTTTGTTGAGCGGTCATAAAAATTAGAAAATTCGGTTTGCTTTTTTTATTCATATAATCAATCCTTTCATAGCACTCCAGCATTAATTTCATTATTAATGCGTCCCACTTAAAATAACTGCGAGTGTTTCAACACATTATTTAAATATTGGATCTTTCTTCCTCACTTTTTTATAACTGCCCATTATCCCTATACTTTACATTGGTGTGTATCTAATTTTGTCACCCCGTGATATAATTAAACGCATCACCTTTTTGTTAAATGAAAACAGTAATTTAGAGGTTTCAAAATAGAATTTATTATTTTATTTATACTTCCCAATTGTAGTTGATTATGGTTGACTTTATAGTTTTGTAACTCCTTCAGGAAGTATGCCCTAGTCGTTCATGCAACATCATGGAGAAAAGTGGAGTTACTTTTTCTCCATGATGTTGATCACCCTGTAATTTTTATAATGTTCAGGATTATGATTTTATTGCTGATTGATTATCTCATACCACTCATTAGCTTCTTTTTCAAGCTGTTCTCCTCCGGACTTCTTCCATTTCTCTACAAATTCATCAAAATAATCAATCGGTTTGTCACCTGTTATAATTGCAATAAATGCTTCCCTTTCAATTTTGTCAAGTTCCGTTAAATACTTGCCTTCAGAGGGAAGAGCTCCGCAAAGCTCGGTATGAATACCATATTTGTCATATTGATTTCTTATTGCCCAAGCAGTAGATTTTGTAAGATATTTTGACATAAATTCAAATGGTGCCAACAATTGCAACACAGTATGCCCTCCTAATTTAGCCACTTCCTTCGGGTCTACATATTTCCCTATAGCCTTCACCTTTCCATCTACTAATTCCCATTGCTTACCTTCAAATCCCAACCTACATGTAAGCCAGGATTCATATGTCCCATTCAAAGCGTTCATGACCTCTAAGATTTTTCCTATTTTATCCGGCTCGCTTTCAACATGCTTACCTATTGCTCTGAAGCTTCCCAAAATTGCATTTCTCTTATAAACCCCTCTTATGCCTTCCGGACCTATTGGAGGTAACCCATAGGCAAGCTTTGCGTCCTTGTTAGACTTGAACAGCTCATCTAAGTTTCTTGAGACTTCCTCATTCTCCTCTGCCCAATTATAGTAAAACCCATGGGAAGTGTATCCGATTCTACCATTAGCAAATGCATGAGTTATGTTTACCGGTCCGCCCTTATTTTCTCCCGTAATAAATTCAGGATCCAGTACACCATCCATATACCACTTGTTTAATTTTCTAAGTGCTTCCTTTACCTCTGGTTGAACTGATGAAAATACCATTTTGCCTTCTCTTAATTGCCACATGGGTTTTCCTTGATGTATTGGACTGCAATATGAAGGGATATATCCGTACGCCCCAAAAATTGCACTAAAAGCTGATTCCGACAATCCAAACGTATCATTCTCATTGTTCTTATCGGGATCCTCTTTAGCAAACTTATAAAACGCTTCTTCAAACTCATCAATAGTTTCAGGCACCTTTTTTATACCAACATTTTCAAGCCAATCTGCTCTCCAAACAACTGCTGCACGAAATTTATCATTATATCCTATAAATGGGATGGCATGGATCTCCCCATCAATTTTAGCATATTTAAATGCGCCTAGAGAATCATTTTCAATATGCTTTACAAGGTCAGGTGCGTATTTTTTTATTACAGGTTCAGGTAACTTCGCTAGCATCTCTTGATCATGAAGCTTTTGAAAGTTTACAAAGCTTGTAATGAGCATTTCATCAGGTATTTCCCCTGATGCAACTTTTAAGTTCAATATTTCTGCGTACCTTGTGTTTTCAATATTCCAGATAACAATATTTACATCGAGTTTTTCATTCCAGTAATCCAATATCTCCGGGTTGTCCCCGAGAGGTGCCGATTGCTGGGATGTCCATGTGATAGTGTATTGCTTTCCCGGTATAGGTGCATATTTTTCATACCCATCCTCACTTATTTCATTTTCAACAGATGTATTTCGAATACTTTTATCAACATCAGTTCCGGTAATGTTACATGCTGAAATTGAAATAATAAGCAATAATGCAATAAAAATAGAACATAGTTGTAAATAAACCTTTTTCATTTTTTGATAACTCCCTTCATGAATTTTTAACTTACACTACAGCGAAACAAACATTAAATCATCGGCATCAATGCTCCTTTCTCCGTTCTTCTTTTTTAATTTTCCTATAAAGATTCGGATCTTTTTATGAAATTCTACACAAACTCTTATCCTTTTAGCGATCCCATCATTATGCCTTTTACAAAGTATTTCTGGGCAAAAGGATAAGCAATAATTATCGGGATTGATACCACCATAACAACTGCTGCCTTAATAGTATCAGGACTAATAAAACTGTCTCCCTCTGCCTGAAATTCCATCGTATGTTGCATCCCCTCCAACACAATACGCCTTAAAGCAACCTGGAGAACCTGTTTTTTGGATGATGTAATATATATCATACTGTCAAACCATGCATTCCAATGATATACAACAGTCCATAAGGTTACAGTCGCTATAATCGGGGCGCAAATAGGTACAAGTATCATAAACAATATAATAAAATCATTTGCTCCATCGATTTTTGCAGCTTCCTCCAGGCTATCTGGCAGAGACATGAAATAGTTGCGCATAATTATCATAGTAAATGTCGCTATAAGATGGGGCAACACAAGCGCCCAAATCTTGTCTATCAACCCAAGACTCCTTATAAGCAGGTAATTAGGTACTATTCCTCCATTAAAAAACATGGTAAAAACCATAAATCCAGTCCAAAATCCTCTATTAGGGAAGTTCCTTTTCGATAATGGATAAGCAGTTAAAATTGATACAATTAATGTCAGAGGGGTTCCTATAAGTGTGCGCTTAAGTGTGCTAATAAAACCATAAATAATATATTCATTTCCTATAACGTGAATGTATGCAGATAAATTTGCGGTGTTAATTGACTTAAATGGATTTATTGAATTATGCATGCCGGACACTCCAAGAGAAACAAGTAGAAGGAATATAAATGGATAGAGTGTGGAGGCACAAAATAAACTCAAAAATAAATAATTAAAAATATCAAAAACAACCTCGCCTTTTTTTCGCTTAATAACCATTTGAATTTTACCTCCAATGAAGATTAATTACCAAATTCCATATTCATTGATATGTTTTGCTGTCCAATTTGCTATAATAATCAATATAAATGAAAGTACATTCTTGAAAAGCCCAACAGCTGTTGAAAAACTATATTCCATGTCAATAAGACCTTTGCGATATGTATAAGTACTTATCACATCTGCCACTTTATATACAGATGCGTTGTACATGTTATAAACCTGGTCAAAATCATCCTTTATTAAATTACCTACCGCAAAAATGAGCATAATTGTTATAACAGGAGCAAGCGATGGAATAGTAATATATATTATTCTTTTTAAACGGCTTGCTCCATCAACTATTGATGCTTCATATAGCTCTGGATTTATTCCTGTTAATGCCGCCAAGTATATAATGGAGTTCCATCCTACGGTTTTCCATACATCAGTTGAAACAAGAATTGTTCTAAACCAGCGCAAATCAGCCATAAAATAAATCGGTTTCATCTTAATAGTTCTTAGCAGTACATTCACAGGTCCTATAGAAGGAGATAGGAACTGCGTAAATACCCCTGCCAGTATTACCCATGAAATAAAATGTGGAAGATAACTGATTGTTTGTACAGTCTTTTTAAATCTTTCATGTCTTATTTCATTTAGCAAGATTGCAAGTAAAATTTGAGCAGGAAAGCCAAATATAAGTTTGTAAATGCTTATTATTATAGTATTTGAAAACACTTCCCAGAAGCTTTCCAAGGCAAATATATCTATAAAATGCTGAAATCCTATCCATGGGCTTCCCCAAATACCTTTGTTAAATCTAAAATTCTTGAACGCAATCTGTACTCCGTAGATTGGCATGTAGTGAAAAACGATATAATATATTACAGCGGGCACCAGCATCAAAAAAAGATATCTACTTTCCCAATAATTTTTGTAAAGTCTGCTCTTTTTTACTCTTCTAAACATATTTGATAATTTATCAAGGGGCTTCCCTATAATATTCATTGCCGTACTCCCTCTATGCAGTTTCAAATACTTACCATTAAGCACAGATACATATTACATTTTATATACACAAGAATGCAATTGCATTTTTTCTACTTTCTTAAGATTTTTTATTCACTTTCATCATAGTCAGGTGGTTAAATGAAGATCACTATAGATCCGTAGCGCCCAATATTAAATTTGCTAAAATCTATATGAATGATTTGTTTTTCATATTACATAAAATCTGAACTTGCCTATTACAAGTCACTGCTTAGAGTTTTTTTCTATAAGATTATAGTACACGGTTGTATTTATACTTCTTAGGAGGCTCTCCATAGGTTTCCTTGAATTTATTATTAAAATAGTTGACACTATTGTAACCTGTTTTTTTTGCAATTTGTTCGATATTCAAGTCTGTATTAAGAATTAGTTCTTTTGCTTCATTCATTCTGTTCTCATTTATATATTCTGTTATATTTATACCTGTTTCTTCTTTAAAAATCCTGCTTAGATAGGCAGGACTTAAAAATACATTTTTTGAAAGTACATTAAGAGAAAGATCATTTCCTATGTTATCTCTAATATAGTTTTTAACTTTTTCAACTATCTCACCTGCTCTGTGTAAACTTCGCTCCTTCATGTGTTCAATTACAACACAAATATTGTTTAGCATCCACTGATAAAACAGGTCGACATTTTCTAGTTTATAGAACTCCGTATACAAGTTTTCGGTTGCGCAAACCTCATTACTTAAATTTTTTATATGACAATAATTTGAGAAAGTATACAGAATATCAAGAATCCTTTTATTACAATGATCCGCAGAGTATAGTCCTTCTTTCACTTCTTTTAAAAGTCTTAAGAGCGATTCCTGTGAAAGATTAATATCTAATGATATTAATCCCCTAGAAAATTCATCTAAAATTTCCTCAGGTATTATAGAATTATTATTCTCTCTTTTATTTATTTTTTCTACATGTAGAATATTACTATTAGGTAAATAGTATGCATATTTAAGCGCACCTATAGTTTCTTTGTAACTCAGGTACAGTTTAAGCGGGTCATTTTCAAAACCATTAATCGAAAACAACAACCGGAATCGGAATCTCTCAATCGCATATTCATATATTTGTCTGCAAAAGTTCTCCAAGACATTATTATCCCACTTATGTGAGTTCAATAAAACTGCTAACTTATAGTCCGGCAATTCGGCTGCAATAATAAAATTTAGACCATCAGAATATTTCTCAATTTGCTCTATTATGGTGTATTTAACATATTGGCTGTTTTCTATACTCATCTTATCCATAGAAACCTTAGGTATTTGAATAATAATCAACCCGTAAAAAGGTGCATTTGAAGATACTCCAATCATTTTCAATTTCTCATTATACTCAGACATACTATTGATACTATTACTCAACAAATTTAAAATTAGGTTATGCTTTATTAATGGCAGGTTAGCATCAATTACTCCTTTAAGATCCTGCACCTTTATAGAAAGATTCATAACTGCATTTTCTAAGAAAGTGTATTCATTGCGCTCTGAGCGAGTAATCCTATAAGGGACATCATAAAGTTTTTTTACCTTGCTAACTGCCATCTTCAGTGGTTTATATGTAATCTTTGCAAAATAATTTGCAATTAAGAAGCCTGTAAAAATTGTAATTATGCAAATCATAAATAATATAAATCGTAAAGAGTATAGTCTTTCATAAAATTTTACTTCTGAAATTATGTTCACAAGTCTCCACCCATTATAGTTAAGCAATAAGTGAGAAATGACCGATGGCGCACCATTTATTCTTATTGTAAAATGTTCGTAGTCCTTTTTTGAGGATATGACTCTATTTATATAATTATTTTCATTCTCCAGCTTTTCATTAGGACCACCTGCTATGAAATTTCCACCTTCATCTAATATAAATACACTTCCAAGCTCTTCAGGCATATATTGCCTTATAATATTAGCTAGCTTGTGTTTATTAATTTTTATTGCAATGAATCCTATATTATCATGAATCGACCTGCTGCCAGGATAAAACCTTACAAAGGTAAGACAATCCAAATCAAAACTGTTATTTTCCAAGTTTGCCAGCGGACTTTTCATATCAACCCATACGACGTTTTCGTTGATACTAACCCCTAGCAGTTTCAAATCATCTTCATAAAATAAATCACTCGAAACATTTTCAAAATAGCAAACCCCCGTTCTGGACGATATTAACATATTGCTGGCACCGTAAAAAACATATATTGACTCTACAATATCTGAATACGAGGAACTAATGTTGCCCAAGTAGTCTCTTATAAAGTATATTTTTGAATGATTGCCTTTAACACTATTATTAAAAAAGAAAAGAAGATCATTATTGTAATTTGGCACTATCAGATCCATAGAAAGCCGATTAACTTTTTCAACAACATTTTCTTCGACTTCCCTTGCAATTTGCGCAAGCAGCTTATCATTAACTTTTAGCATATCTCTGTTAAAATCAGTAATAAAATACTTGTACGACCCATAGCCAAATGTCACAGCAGTTATTACAACAAGAAGCACATTGTAGATAAATGTTTTTAAAAATACAGCATTAGTTTTGGTATAATATTTCATTTACTAAGCACACACTCCTCTCCAATGCCCTCAACTAAATACTCCAATGCCTTCTGACAAACAGATTTATAGCATTTATCACATTTAAATTATATGCTTTCGTTCCAGCATTTGAACTTGATATGTTGCTTTACTTCTAAAAATGCCAAAATTATATTCTTAAAATCGTTTTAATGATAGTAGATGATAACAAATATTTCCTATACTGCATTTCTTATTATATCAGGTTGTGATAAAACGTGCAAATCAAAATTTAATACTAAAAACAACTATCTGCTATAGTTGTGTCTATTCAGTTAGTACCCCAAGTATGTTAAATGCAAACTCACCTCTAATACAGCTAATTACAGCGAGCCCTAGGAAAACTAAGTTTAAAATGCCTTAGAGTTTAGTAATGTTCGTACCTTTCACGAAGTCACGAAATTACTTAACTATGCTATTTGCGAAGCAAATCTAGCCAAAAGCGAGCGGAACTCGATGCCCCCTGAGCTTTTCAAGGCTGTATAGCAGTATTTTAGGTTATTTGCATAAAAATCAACCGATGAAAATCGACTGATTGAATAGACACAAAAACTATTTATTTGTTGATAAATTGTCATTATAAAGTATTGATTATTTATGTTTTTACGTATAATATTAATGTAGATTATTTTTTAGAGGAGTTGTTATAATGAGTGTTGGTAATATTTTAAAAAATTTAGTACCAATTACACAATTCAATAAAGGGCAGGCTGCAAAAATATTTGACCGCTTGAAAACCGAACACCGCATTGTTGTGTTAAAAAACAATACTCCTTCTGCTATAATTCTTTCACCTGACGAATACCAGCGCCTCTTGGAAATTGAAGAGAATAGTATTTTGCTGAATCTTGCGGAGCAACGTCTTGCCAATTATGAACCCGGTGATGGTATACCGTATGAGGAAGCTCTGCTACAAATGTGTCTTACGCATAAAGACATCGAAAATGCAGAAGATCTGGAGATTGAATAATATGTGGAAAATAGAATTTTTGCCAGAAGCACTATCCGATCTTGCTTGCATTGACAGGGGTGTCAGGGCACAAGTTGTTAAAGGAATAAATAAAGTTGTGCAGAATCCTGTTGCAAAATATAAAGGCGGATATGGCAAGCTTCTACGAAATCAGAAAGGAAAAGATTTATCTGGACTATACAAAATAAAATATCGCGATATTGGTATACGAGTTATCTATGCCTTGAAAGAACAGAACGAAATAATGACCATTGTTATTGTTGGTGCACGTGCTGATGATGAAGTTTATAATGAAGCTTATAGGCGGAAATTAAAGCATAATATATGAAGCGTATTCAAATATTATGTTATTATTTACAGAAATCGCATCACATAAAACACATAAAAAGTTTACGATCTAACCGGTTTTCCTCGGGAGTGAAAATTCTTTAGTGTAAATGGAATAACCTACCATTCAATTGTCAATACTTATATTGCAGCATAAATCGGGCTACGCTGGGGAGCGCCCCAACGCTTGCTGCGACTTATACGGTAGATCGGCGAGTCTTCGGATTCGCCGGTTTTTCCAATCTACCGGTAAGCCCTTGGCGGATAAACCCCGGGAGTTTGAGGGCAGAGCCCTCAAGGTCTTACGCCGCAAACCTGTCTGCAAAGAATATCATAATCTGGCTGTATGCCATTGCCCAATCTCTTGGTGGTTGCGTCCACTTTTTTGTGATTTCTTTCACCGAGAGAAAAACCACCTTTCGTATCGAATCATCGGTGGGGAAAATTGACTTTGTTTTCGTAAATTTCCGCACCATTCTATGGTACGCCTCCACTGCATTCGTTGTATACACTAGATTTCGGATTTGTTCGGGGTAACTGAAAAACGTAGTAAGCTCCGCCCAATTTGCATCCCAGGATCGCAGAATGGACGGATACTTCTTATCCCATTTTTCCCTAAATTCCTCTTTTGCATACTCTGCATCATCAAGATTAACTGCGCCATAGATTTTCTTTAGGTCGGCGCAGATTGCCTTTCTGTCCTTGTACTGCACAAATTTGGTCGAATTCCGAATCTGATGAACTATGCAAAGCTGCTGCTTTGTTTTCGGAAATATTGCATTTATTGCGTCTCCAAGCCCTTTTAGGTTGTCATGGCAAGCGATGAATATATCCTGAACTCCGCGCTTTTTAAGGTCGGAGCAGATTGATGCATAAAAGCTTGCGCTCTCATTTTCACTGATCCAGATGCCCAAAATATCTTTCTGCCCGTTCATGTCAATGCTCAGCACCGAATAGACGCATTTGTTGATAATCTGGCTGTCCTTGCGACTTTTAAATACAATCCCATCAAAGTAGATAATTGGGTAAATCGACTCAAGCGGCCGATTCTGCCACTCGTTCACTTCCGGCAAAATTTTGTCCGTTATTTTTGAAATCAATGTCTGCGAGATTTCTGCTCCATAAATCTCGCGTAAATTGTCCTCGATGTCACGCTGGCTCATACCTTTTGCATACATCGCCATAATTTTCTGCTCAATTTCGTCAGTCCGAGTCTGCCTTTTTTCAAGAACTCTCGGTTCAAACTCTCCATTGCGATCGCGTGGTATGGCTATTTCGCTTTCGCCATAATCGCTCTTGATGGTCTTATAATTATAGCCATTGCGGGAATTACCTGAATTATTTCCCGCTACGTCATGCTTTTCATACCCGAGATGTACATCCATCTCCGCTTCTAGCATTTGTTCAATCGTTCCGGCGAATAAACGCTTTAACTTCGACTGAATGTCACCTGTGCTTGTGCAGTCCTGCATCAGCAGTCTGACCAGCTCCATTTCCTTTTCACTAAGGATATTTTTTGATGTTTTCATAGGATAACCTCCATTCTTTTATGTGGAGATTATTGCCATTTACACGGATGATTATTCAGCCTCGGTTCCTCCTGGACCGCTTTGGAACTAATATCGAGCGATCTTGATACAGTCATTGCCTTATAGTTCCTTGGAGTTGTACCATAGTACTTTTTGAATCTACTTATAAAATATGAGGAACTAGTAAACCCTGACCTTTCGGATATCTCCTCATTATTCAAATCTGTGGTAAGTATGAGACACTTGGCATTTTCAAGGCGTTGCACGTTTACGTAATCAATAAAGGTTATACCAGTCTCCTCCTTAAATATCTTGCTGAAATATGTGGGGCTTAAGAATACCTTTTCTGCAACGGTATTAAGTGATAAATCACCTGCGAGATTATCTGAAATATAAGATTTTATACTGCATATTATGTCTGAATTGCGATCATCTCTTTTATCCTTTACATATTTAATCGCAATATCTGCAGCTTGCAGCATCCATGTACAAAATTCATCCATACTGTTTATATACTGGAACTGTTCCAATACATCAGGATTAAGTATATTGTGGAGACTATATCCCAGATCTCTGACATAACCTGAGTATGCCGATATAATTTCAGTAATCCTTCGGTGGCATGCTGCCGCTGAGTGTTTACCTTTTTCTGCAATATCAGAAAAAGCTTCAAGAGTAGTCCTTACTCTTTCAAGATTCTGCAGTCTGAGACCTGTCAGGAATTCATCAATAAACTTGTAAGGAACCTCCAGAGGGTTTGTATCCCTTTCGGTAGCAATCATCTCTGTAAATATTCTGCAGTTTGGCATAAAATATCTGTATTTAATGTATGCCTTTGCTGCATTATAAGAATCATAAATACAAAGAGCATTCTCTGCACAAGTGCCTATAGATGCTGTTATATTCAACGCATAGTTGAAAAAAGCATAATTTATTACGTCACCAGCAAGCATTAGAATAAAATCCGCATCTCTCATAATGGTATTAACTATAATCGCCAGCTCGGAATCAGATATTTCTGATGCATGGCATATATTCCGGACATTTCCAAAGCTTTCAATCCTAGAAATAAGATTGTACCTGACAAGCTGTCCATTTTCAATACTAATATTTCCAAAGTAGCATGCATCCATTTCTAGGTACAACACCCTGAAGTACGGCAAATCCATCTTCATACCGGATAATTTCATACGTTCAATGAATTCTTCCTGAGATCTTATGGTATTAGCGAGCAAACGGGTAATCAGATTGAATTTAATAAGCGGCTTATTTGATTCAAGTGATAGCTCCAATTCCATGACCTTCCCTGACAACTTATTGATTGCATTGTCTATTATTACATATTCATTGCATGCCTTCCTAACAGAAGACCTAGTCCCAGAAAACATACTAATTATATTGCTAACTATTACCTTAAGCGGATTGTATATCTTAAATGTGAATATGCTTGCAATAGCTAGTGCTACCAACAGTGTTGCTAAACAAACAAGCAGCATAGTTCGCCTAATGTCACCAGTCTTTTCATAATATTGCACCAGAGGTGTAGTATTTACAATGTACCATCCATTGTGTTGAAGTGTAGTATAAGTCACCATAGATTCAGTATCGTTTAGGATATCAATAAAGCTGCCTTCGGTTTTACCAAGATCCAGTATCCGAGAAGCATATGTATTACTATACGCATTGTCAAACAGGCGTTCATTGTTACTGTGCGAGATGACACTACCATTCTGATTCATTATAAATACCATTCCTTGAACGGTATCAAATCCTGGCTGCTTTATAATTTTGTGAAGGGCACTTTCTCTTACATTTATCCTTATGTATGCTTTGCTCTCCCTGCCTGGAGTCGTATATGGATACGTTTTAATAAATGAGAATACAGCTTCTGATAAATCCTGATGCACATTTTCTTTTGCTGTCCTAGTCCAGATAAACGTGTAGTCACTGGTAGATATATTATCTATCCAAGATGCATCTATAGGAGATGGGTGAAGCTCTAGCTCCACAAATTTAAGTCCATAAGCTGAGGATATTATAATATTATTTTTAATGAAGTATACCTCAATGGAGGCTATTAGATCAGGATTAGATAACGCTGCTTTCCTGAGACAGTTGAACGCACCAATTACCTTGCCATAATTGTGTTCAACTGGGTGGTTAATAAGATGAAGCAGATCTGCACTGTCAGCCAAATTGGAAGTGACTTCTATACTAATTCCCTCAGCCCTTTTTATAACAGTCTCCTCAATAATGCTTCCCAACCTTTCAAGCATGTGCCGGTTTACCTTAACAACCTCCCCGTTAAAAGTCGCTGTAAAGTAAAAATAGCAGATTGCACCGACAGCCGATGTGGTAACAATGGCAAGCAGCAGGTTCACTATTATCATTCTGAAGAATACAGTGTTATACCTTTCCAGCAGATTCATATTTGAACCATCCTGTTATGTATTAGTAAGATAATCTACACCCTTAAGAGCTATTCTGCAATAGTTTAGGCTTTACTTTTAATTTCATAAGTGCTTGTTGTCAATTATATTTTACACGTTTATTGTAATATTTAATGCTTTAACTATGTATTTTTTAAATTAAGTTTTATCACCATGTGATACAATTAAACATATCACTTTTCCCTAAAAACTTCAACTTAGTAAATAAGGAATATTTAGCGGTTGTCATTTCAGTTATAGCACATTGATAATCATATGGTCACTTGTACAAATATTAGTTGACAACGTTTATCCTATTACATATTTCAAAAATTATTATTGATCAAAGCTTAAAGAAATATCTTGCTTAGGAGCTATGTCAAAATCCAATAGCCCCTAAGCAAGAAACCATTAATTGCAATTATTGGATATCCCCAAAATATTATCATGGGAATGACTTTCATTCAAACCATCATGTTATTGGTTAGCTTCCTTTTCAAGGATATCTCCGCCGGATTTTCTCCATTTTTCTACAAATTCATCAAAGTAATCTACCGGCTTGCTACCTGTAATAATATCTATATATGCTTCTGCCTGTAGCTTGTCAAGCTCGGTAAAAAACCTCCCTCCCGACGGAAGCGCTGAAAGAAATTCATTTCTGATACCTCCTTCACGGAATAAGTTTTCATTTAACCAGTTAAGGACCGACTGTGGATTTTTCCAAGCGGATGCTGTTTCTCCTACACATCGCAAAATATTATGTCCACCAATTTTATGTGCTTCTGCTCCGCTCCATTTCAGATCTTTGGCAACACCAATACCAAATTCATCGTAATTCCAATCTTCACCTTTCATGCCATAATAAGCCGTAAGCGAATTCTCATAACTACCAAAGCTGATATCATCTATAATCTGTAATATCTTTCCGAGCTTATCTGGCTCCTTTTCAAGGTGCTTACCAAAGCAATACCGTGCCGCAAACAGATTCCTCATGGGCAGTCCCCGATTTCCATTAGGTCCTGTGGGCGGCATTCCAAATACAAGTGACTCGGAAGCAATTAGATTACTCTTTTCTAGCTCTACTCTTAGTTTTGCTACTTCTGATCTTCCCGGCAGAGGGGGATTCCATGCCCACCATCCGCCATTGCTGCAGAAACCTATTCTTCCCTGAATAAATGAAACAGCCTGCTGATTGCCTATATTCTCTCCAGTAATAAACTCCGGATCAAGTACACCATCCTTGTGCCACTTGTTTAATATCCTTAGAGCTTCCTTCATTTCGGGCTGGACTGCCGCATACACCAGTTTTCCATCACGTATTTGCCATTCATGCGTAATGCTCTTGAAGTTAGTTGACGGTATATAGCCGAAGGCTCCAAATACTGCTGCCATTCCAGTATTTGATAAGCCAAAGGTGTCCGGTTTGTTATTACCATCAGGATCTTCGTTTGTAAACTTGTACATCACTATCTCAAACTCATCAAGTGTTTCTGGAGCCTTGTCAAACCCCAGCTTTTTCAGCCAGTCTCCCCTATATACAGCCGGGAAGCGGCAATCTGACCAAGCCATAACCTGTGGAATGCCATATACCTTACCACCGTAACCACCATGCCTCATAAAAAAATCATCGCTGAAATTTGAGGTGAACTCCCGGTAAAGAATAGGAGCATATTTGGCCATTACACCTTCGGGTACTTCTGCAAGAATATCCTGGTTGATATACTGAAGAAAGTAATCACTGTTCTCAACCCTAATCAGATCCGGTACCTCTCCGCTTGCAAACTTCAAGCTCAAAAGTTCGCTGTATTTTGTCTTATCAAGGTTCCAGACATTGATATTTACATTATACTTCTGGTTGTGATACTTGATAATCTTTGCATCTTCGCTTACCGGATTAGATAAAAATGCAGTCCATGCAATGTCGTATTTCTTCCCTTCTTTTGGTGCATACTCTGCATATTTATCCTTGTCGCCTGTTCCGTCGTTCGTACTGACCGTGGAATTCTTTGTTGTATCCCGTACTGTAGTTCCAGATGGCGCTTTTTGTACAAAATTACCCCCTGCAACATCACCGGATTTACCCCCTTGGCAGCCTGCCATTACCGCAAGAGCTATACACGGTACTATTATGGCAATCATCATTCTTAAAATCCTACTGTTCATAAAAACCCTCCTAACTTAAAATGAATATTTGAACTTTTTGTATCATCTTCAATACATCCTTGTATTTATCAAATGTTTATGTGACTTCTATATCCCCACCATTTTCAGCAAGGAAATTTATGCATTTTAGACACTTATTTATGAAGCCTTGTGCTGAACCGAAACAAAAATTTCACTATGCACTTGGGATGTAGTCGTGTTAAGCATTCAAAACATTTATCTACACGACTTCATGTTCGAATCAACCCTTAACAGAGCCTACCATCACTCCCTTTACAAAATACTTTTGAATAAAAGGGTAAACAAGTATAATTGGAACAGTTGCAACCATAATGGTAGCTGCTTTGATGTTTTCGGGGTTAACAAGAGTATCGTCGGTCGCATTGACTTCCATTACACCATCTAATACCAGTCTTCTCATAACATTTTGTAGTACCTGCTTCTTCACATCAGGAACATATAGCAGTGCATCAAACCATGCGTTCCAGTGCCATACAGCTGTCCACATTGCAAGAGTAGCAACAATTGGCAGGGATACAGGCAGTATGATCAAAAACAGAATAACAACGTCATTTGCTCCATCAATATGGGCTGACTCTTCAAGGCTGTCAGGAATGGACATGAAAAAGTTGCGTACTATAATAAGATGGAATGTATTTATAAGACATGGCAGCACTAGCACCCAGATTGAGTTAAACATATCAAGCTTTTTAATAAGAAGATACGTGGGTATAAGTCCACCATGAAAATACATGGTAAAAACCACGAGACCCGTCCAGAAAGCACGGTGTGGCAGATGCCTCTTTGACAGAGGGTATGCCATTAATAACGTTACAAAAAGTGTTGTCAAAGTACCTAGCACTGTCCTCAACAGGGTATTCCAGAATCCAAGCCAAACATATTCATCCCTGAGGACTCTTCTGTAAGCCTCAAAGGTAATTTCAAAGGGAATAATGTTTATTTGCGTATATGATACATTTGCTGAACTCAAAGACAGAGATAGCAGATAAAAAAATGGGTAAACTGTAGTAATGCAGAATAATATCATTACAACATACAGTACTCCGGTAAAAAATTTGTCAGACACATGGATATCAATCCTGTTTCTCATATAAGCACCCCTTACCATATTCCATACTCGTTGATTCTCTTTGCAACACTGTTTGCCATAACTACAAGCGAGAAGGATATAATGTTCTTGAATAGCTCAATTGCAGCAGCAGAGCTATACTGCATCTTAACCAAGCCCATACGGTAGGCATATGTGCTTATAACATCCCCCACACTGTATACTGACGGATTGTACAGGTTGAATATCTGATTAAAATTGTCGTTTATAATCCTGCCGATTGAAAAGATAAGCATTATGGTTACAACAGGTATCAGAGAAGGAAGGGTGATATAAATTATCTTTTGAAACCTGTTTGCTCCATCCATATCTCCCGCATTATACAATTCCGGATCTATACCTGTAAGTGCCGCAAGATAAACGATCGATGACCATCCCACATTTTTCCATATATGAGTTGATACGACCACTGTTCTGAACCACTTAGGGTCAGCGAGGAAATATACCGGCTTCATCCCCAGAGATCTAAGTACAGCGTTTATCGGTCCGATCGATGGAGAAAGAAACTGAAGAAACAGGCCTCCCAGAATCACCCAGGAAACAAAATGGGGCAGATAACTTATGGTCTGTATGGTCTTCTTAAACACAACATTTCTTATCTCATACAAAAATATGGCAAAGAAAATTGGTGCGGGAAAACCGAAGATCAGTTGGTAAAGACTCAGCACTATCGTGTTTCTAAATACCTGACGGAAGCTTTCAGCAAAAAAAAGGTCTGTAAAGTTTCTAAAACCGATCCAGGGGCTACCCCATATCCCCAGCTTAAACATATAATCCTTAAAGGCTATCTGCAGACCATATATAGGCACATAATGGAATACAACATAAAAAGAAAGTCCAGGCAGCATCATAAGGAAGAGATATTTGTATTTGATATACTTCAAAGTCATTGTTTTTATATTTTCCATTGAATCCAACCTCTCCTTAAAAAAATTACTTCATGTGTAGCTCAGCACTTTATGATTGGCGGCTGTAGTGTATCCATAGGCTCAACAAAATAATATCTTCATCATCCATTAAAAACAATAACAAATATTTGTGATAATATTAATATTTTATCAGGATACGCTATATTCGTCCCAAGATATAGTGCTAATGCCTTTAAACCCCTTTAGCATTAAGCATTTGATATTAGATAGCAAATACATACATAAAAATTATCATGAGATATATCAAGATATGGCTGGTTATTTACGCATAAAGACATAGAAAACGCAGAAGATCCGGAGATAAAATAGTAAACTTAAGTATCATCTGCTTTTAGAAAGTCCAAATACTTCCATTAACACAAAAGTGGCGACCACAAGCCGCCACCTTCGTCAACACATTCATTTTATTTACTTGTAATCTCTATCTCTAATGCCGGATAAAAATCAGGATCATGACCGTTTTGAGATAAGATAACATATGCATATCCCGCATCACTTTTTATCATTACGGAATATGTCCCGTCACCCTTAATAAGAGGTGTAACATCAGTTTCTATCCAATAGTCACTGGGCGGGTTGTCGTATTTACCTACAAGCTCCCCGCATTCTGGCATACTATTCCATGTTACATCAGACTGCTCCCAACTGCTTTCCGATACTGCATATATTGCTGTAGATCCATAGAACGGCTCTTTTCTGTTTTTCATATTATATAACTTAATTTTAGCGCCGGTAACATCACCGGAAATTCCCGTAACCTCAAATTTAAATAAGCCCCATATTTCCCGATCTGGAACAGGCTCTGTACTGCCTTCCTCAACTGTGTATCCGCGTACTGCTATGTTTATCGCAGTACCGAGGTTAGCATCTGGTTTGCTGTGATCCAGAGCAACGCCTGCAATTGCATTGAATGTAAGAACCGAAGTCTGCCCGGTACCCTCTGGAGTATTGCTGTCCAAATTTGTGGGTTTTGATTCTGTTTCCTGCGGCTCTGTTATATCTGTTGCCGCAATACTATTATCATTGTTTACCGTCTCCGCATCAGTATAAGCCGTACCACCCGATTCTTCCCCAGGCTTCTTATCTGCTGAAATGCCGCAGCCACAGAGCCCACTGATAATTACAGTGCACAAAACTACAGCTATTAACCGCAAAAATAAAGTTTTATTAACTCTCATCTACATTTCTCCTTCTTTATTAATATTTTTTTATTAACTCTCATCTTCTTAACACTACAACATTAATTTTAAATTATCCTTACAGAAATAAAGTGTTAAAGCGTACGCAAAATATCAGTCTCCTTCTGTTCGTTTATACATGATTATGTGTGATATATCTCCTGTGCCAAAGCTGTCATCCCATACCATATCCCGGTATCCTAGTTTAATTTTGCCGTCCATAGGAAAAATATTGGTAATAACATACTCTTTGCAATCTGTGAGCTTAAAGTAACTCTCGGGGGAGCCCCCTCCGCTGCATCCAAATATCCTTATATTTTCGCAGCCTTCAGCCTTTATGATAGCTTCGCCGCTGCCCTCAAATTTAACCCCGAATACGTCTATATTCTTTGCGTTTGTAAAGACCGATCCAAAACGTCCAACTGCTTCAATATCCCCCATTTGCGGTTGGTAATGATATATTTTAAGCGGTTCGGTTGTTCCATCAATAAGGCACTGATAATATTCCTCGGTCATTCTCGTTGCATCGGCCACCGAAAGCACATATGCTCTGCCTCCTCCGCCACCAGTAAACACTATCGGGGGCTTTGTTGTTTTAACCTCCGGACCTTCTAGCTTTACCCTTCTTGGAAAGACATTCCGGATTATTGAATTACGCCCTGCTCGCCATAGCAGTCCGTAGCTTGTCGAGTATGGCGAATTGATCCCCGCAGAGGCGTTTGTTTTTATATGAAGCTGCATAAAAGCCAATATAACAGCTGCATCCTTATCATCTACTGTTTTAATAAGCGGCTTGGGATTGTCTCCATCTAAAAAATCCCCGTCAGGATAATTTTTAGGATCCACAAGGGGCTCAATTATAACCGAAAGATGAGATGCTCCTACAACACAAGAATTTGCCCTTAGTTCCAATGTTTTTGAGATTTTATAAACACCCTTGGGAATAAAAAGTGGAGCTCCTCTTCTGCTCGCCTCATCTATTGCTTTCTGCAGTTCCGGATAACAATCCTTCACTTTTTCGTCCATTTCCTCTCGGTCACCAACAAAATCTTTTGCGTTTAAAATATTTTTATCTCCCCAATAAGGGAATATTCCGCTCCAGGTATGTCTGCTCTGCAAATCCCGAGGAATATCTGAATCCCTAATTTCATTACTCCCCATATCCTTATACAACCCATCAACCTGCGTACCATCTATATAAATAGAATCTCGCCGAACTTTTGTTCCGCAAGCCGCCTGTGATTCGGGGTAAACAACATAAGCTGCGCCTGCAAATTCTTTCACATGGCTCCAACCGGTTTTATTCCCCAAAAGCGTATAGCCCGGGCCTGCATCCTTTATATCCACAATAACCTCTGCATTCTTGACATAAACGTTGTTCATGTATACCGATCTGTTACCATATATCGCAGGCTTATCCCCACCGGCATATGTTTCAATCATTGAATCAACAAGACAAACAGAAGCCTTGGTCGTAGAACCCTCCTCTGCTCCTGCTATTTGCACAGCAGATGCCCCTTTCTCTGGTACTAAGACGGCACCGGGCATAATCAAAGGACCTGCCGAATCATTATATATGCAAGCGCAGGTTTGTCCCTTCAGCGTGGCATTTGACAGTGAGCAGGTGGGTTGTGATTTTGTAATATATACTCCATATTTTCCGCCTGTTACAGTTATGTCATGCATACCGCCCCCGGAACCCAGACCGTCTTTTATACCTGCAAAGGCGCCTTTTGCATTAACACGGACACACTGCAAGGCCGAAAGCTCACATGCCGCAAAGTCTATACCAATAGCTCCCGGGTTTTGGTTTAGATCTATGTCTATGTCAATTATTTGTGAGCTCCAGTTGATGTTGCTCTTGCTGTAAATATTAGGGTACATCCCAACAATCGCCCAAAAGTAAAGCAGCGCTTCGGGATTTTTAGGATCCATAAACCCTTCGGCATTTTCCAAAAGCTTAATTACCGCACGGCTATCAGGATTAGCAGGTCCCTTTAAAATACAGCCAAAGCTTTTTCTTGACATTATTTTTTTTGCTATTTTTTTATTGGTATAGTCAGGACTTCGACCCTCCAATTGACTTGACACAAGATATGTACCCGCAGGAAGGTACGTAACGCACTGTGTATCCCTGCTCTCATTTATAGCCCTCTGCAGAGCCAAAGTTGCATCTTTTTTGCCCGTATTGTCTGCACAATAGGGAGGCTTGGTAACGTCAATTATGCCAGAAGCAATAAGCCTTCTGGCAAAATAGCGCTCTATGATACCTTTTGCGTTTTTTTCAACCTCTTCCTCGTTTTTGTTAAGCCCTTCCCTGTATTTTACAAAAAGCATAGGTGTCCCAGTTTCATTTGAGTCACCTCTTAAAAATACCGGTGCTCTTGAATTCGTCTTTATAATAAACGAATACCTACCTGTACCAGTAATACAGTTTTTTAAATCAAATTCCATCCAGCCCTTTTCGCTAGGAATATAAAGCTTGGCAATTGGTCTTTCAGGCAGTGCCATGGGCATACTTTCCAATGTTATACTTGTGCCTTCCCAATTATTTCCTGCACTATAAATAAAAATCCTGCTTCCTTGCTCTCCTCCACCGTCATAATACAGATTAAGCTTTGTTTCAAGAACGTCGCAGTTCATGTTTTTAACATCAAATCCAACACACACAACACTTTCTGGTTCAAAGGCAGCAAGGCGCATTTCATCGGTTACAGCATGAGAAATATTTGATGAAACGCATACACACTCAGATGATTTCAACAGGACATCTGCAATTGGGCTGATTTGGGGAAGTTCCTTTTCAGGGGGTAACTCACCCGTTCCGCATATAATCTCTAAATATGGAACATATCGGGCATCATACCTAGTCGAAGGAACACTGATACGCACCTCTTCCTGCATTCCCAGCCTAAAGGAGTATATGCCATCCCCTTTTACATATTCGGTAACATCAGCCTCCATCCAATCGTTGACAATAGGCATCCTGCGAAACTCCCCGAACCAGTTTTCTAAAGCAGGACAATTGTCCCAGGTTATTATATTCTCATCCCATTCCGCTGAAACACCCCTTACCGTTACAGGCTTTGAGGGCGTATTCTTTATCAGTGCTTCAACATATACCTTAAGCTTTGCTCTTAGTACCCTGCTCCTTACACCCTTTACCTCAAACTTAAGCATGCCCTCACGTATTCTGTCAGGTCCTTTATAAAGAAGTATGTTCTGTTTATCAGAAAAATTTAAGTCTGAGCTTTTCATATTTGTAATTTCAGTTGCCGCAGAAGCCTTGAATGTCAATGTTTCAATATCATTGTTTATCAATATGCCTTCATCATGTTTCTGTGGTGAAGGGCTAGAATCAAAAGTACTCAAAATCTACCAACTCCCCTTTTCAAATCCTAGATTTAAAACCTCTATATGCAACGTAATAATTCTATAATATAAGGCATATGCTTTTGCTAACAAAAAGTCCTTGTTAAAATGACGTTTTCACAAATACATATGCCTTTTAAACTATTACTACAGCGAAACATTTATTGTATTTTTTCAAGCAACACGTTGAAGCATTTGTAAATTTTCCAACTGCACATAAATACCGATGTTTAATACTTGTTTCGCTGTAGTGCTTATGCCTATAGGGGGTATATTAATTTATCTCTTAACACATCTTATTTTGTTCCTTTATTATACCTCGCATACGCCTGCCTGTATGATTCCATAAGTGTCTCAAGCTCCATCTTTTCTACAAGGCGTTTAACATATTCATCCCAACCTTCGTCAACCCCACCATTTAACAGCCAGTTTGCCACAGTCTGATTCACATAATTATTTATATCCACTCCTATTGTAGCTGCAACATTTATTTCATCACTATCAAAAAGGGCATCCGGGTACGTGGTAAATGTTTTAGATCTGTATTCTCCGTACACAGCATCCAAATGATCCTTTTCTAGTTTCAAATCACCAGCTTGAACATTTTGTCTGTTATAGAAATCCATAAGTATGGTAAACGAAAAGTTTCTCGGATTGTCTGTTGAATACCACTGAGCTTCTTTTACCCCTTCAGGTAAATCAAGCATAACAAGCTTTCCGTCTTCTTTTTTCCAGTGCTTATTTTCTTGTCCATAATAGCTCTCCCAACTCACCCATTCATCATGAAGATAGTCTGCCCACCTTATAGAAATTTCGGGGTTTTTGTTTGCTTTGGTTATGCAAAAGCCACCTTTTCTGATCATTCCACTGGTCTGTGGGTTAAGCAGGAAGGCTGCCTGATCACCCTTAGGACCAGTCAGTGGCATTACATAGTCAAAATCACTTAAGTCAATATTTCCAAAATGGGTCTTCAAGGACCATCCTTGAAACACACCAACAATTTGCTCGTTTCTCGCCGGTCTTCTTATCTTTGCATTGGCAATTTTTCTTGCTTGAGTAAGACTTTCTTCATCCGCCAAACCTTCGGCAAAGAGCTTATGAAAATATTTTATAGCTTCCTTATATTCCTCTTGGATTGCTGAGAAAATGACCTCTCCATCCTTAACAATTATATGGTTGCCATTTTCCATGATCCCCCATGAACCCAGCAGCGTTCTGAAATCACCTTGATTATAACAAAAGGTAAAGGGAATTTCGTCATCCTTATTGTTTTCATTCAGGTCTTTTCCTTTAAACGCTTTAAGCACATTGTAAAATTCATCGGTTGTCTTTGGTATATCAAGACCAACCTTCCCAAGCCAGTACTTATTGATCATCATTACCTGTCCACTGATATTTTTGTCCTCCATAATGTTAGGAATAGTATAGACATGACCGTCAGGGACAGTTATCGATTTCACATAATCAGGTCTTTGCTCAAATATTTCATTAATCCTAGGAGCATATTCTTTAATTAAATTGTCAAGAGGTACAATCAGCTCCTGCGTGCCATATTCGGTTATCTTGTCCGCCATGGTGTTGAATAGCGCGCCACCCATCATAATATCAGGTAGGTCATTGGCGAAAAAGATTAGGCTTATTTTCTCCTTCCAGCCTTCCTCAGGGCTCATTTGCCAATCAATATGGACATTTGTTTTTTCCTCCGCCCTCTGCCAGAACCACATTGTTTCAAAGTCTGCCATATCATTTGACTTAGGTCCGCCAACAGTTAATGTAACCTTTTCATTAACTATGGGAAGCCCTGTTAAATTTAAGTTTTCAATCACCTTTCCGCTTGTACCCGCTGTGTTTTTTGTTCCTCCTTCTCCTTCCGAAACAACACATCCTGTAAATGCCAGCATCAAAACCAGTATAATGATAAAAGCTTTTACCAAAAGTACACCCTTCTTCATAACAAATCCTCCTCTTTACTAGTTTTTATATTAATTTTTGACTAGTACTACAGCTAAACATTTTATTTTACCTTTCAAAAATAACACACCAAACCGTTTGTATTATTTTAAAATAATGGCATAATATTTGTTTTGCTGTAATAACTAACCTTTTAACGAACCCACCATAGTCCCTTTTACAAAATATTTTTGCAAAAAAGGATAGATTATAATCATCGGTAAAGTTGCCACGACAATTGTCGCATACTTCATAAGCTCAAGCAGTTTTTCGCTTTGAAGTCTGTCCGTCATATCATTACCATGCATATCCTCAGACAGGGCATTGTTTATAAGTATTTCTCTTAGAAAAACCTGGAGAGGATATTGTTTTCTGTTATTCAAGTAAATCATAGCCTTAAAGAATTCGTTCCAGTGCCGCACGCCGTAAAACAAAATCATAACTGCCAGAACCGGTTTCGACAACGGTACAACTATTTGCAGGAAAAATCTAAAATGGTTGCATCCATCCATGGAAGCAGATTCAAAAAGCTCTTCAGGTATTGTGCTTTGAAAAAATGTCCTTGTTACAATTACATTGAACACACTCATAGCTCCTAAAATTACCAATACATACCACTTACCTGTAAGATGCAGAGATTTTACCACAAGATACGTGGGAATAAGGCCCCCTGAAAAATAAATGGTAAAGGCAAAATAGCGCATTATAATTTTACTGAAAGGAAAATTCTTTCTGGATAATGGGTACGCTGTTATAAAGGTCATAATAATATTTATTGAGGTTCCAACCACCGTATAAAATATTGTGTTCCTGTATCCTAACCATATGGTACTGTCCCTTAGAACCCTTCTGTATGCTTCAAAGGTTATGCGGACAGGATACAGCATTGCCTCTCCATAGTAGAGCGCATCAGGATCTGAAATCGAAGCAATAATAACAAAATATAAAGGGTAAAATGTAGTAATCAGCACTATAGTCAGTATGACATTTGATACTACATCTATTATAATATCTTCTTTTTGCCTTTTAATTTTTCTCATGTTAATTTCTCCTTACCATAAGCTTACTTCGGAAACCGATCTTGCAACTTTGTTTGCAAGTACAACCAAAATATAATTTACTACATTATTGAAAAACCCAATGGCGGTGGAGTAGCTGTACTGACTTCCAACCAACCCGACCTTGTAAACATAGGTTGATATTACCTCAGAGGCAGGTAGGTTAAGGTCATTTTGCAAAAGGAATGTCTTTTGAAAACCGACATCCATCATATTTCCCATCCTTAAGATCAGCATAATTACCATAGTAGGTACGATAGCCGGAATGTCAATATACCAGATAACATGAAGCTTATTGCAGCCGTCGATATCTGCCGCATCATACAGCTCGGTATTTACGCTTGTAAGCGCCGCCAGATATATAATGCTCCCCCAGCCTATTCCAACCCATACGCCTGAAATCACATATATTGTCCAAAACCATTCAGGCCTACCCATAAAGAATATTGAATCGACTCCAAAATAACCTAGTATTATATTTACCAAGCCATTTCTCGAAGACAGAAACAGATGTATCATGCCACAGATTACAACAACTGATATAAAATGCGGCGCATAGCTTACCGTTTGTACAAGCTTTTTAAAAAATTTGTTCCTCACCTGGTTAAGCACAAGAGCAAGAAATATTGGCGCAGGAAATCCTACAATAAGCTGATACAAGCTTATTCCCAGCGTGTTTCTTAAAATATTGATAAATTGATATGATTTAAAAAACCTCTTAAAGTGGTCGAATCCAACCCATGGACTACCCCAGATACCCTTGCTGATTTGAAAACTTTTAAACGCAATTTGCACTCCATACATTGGGAGAAAATCAAATATAAATAAATAAACAAGACCAGGTATCAAGAAAATATATAATTGATAATTTCTCTTTATATCTTTTATTAACCACTTTTTTATTTTTATGATCGGATTTGTCCGGCTCACATCTGAGCTTAACATATTATTTGCCTCAGCCATCAAAATACCCCCAAAAAGATACGCATTATTAAAACTTTTAGTCTAAAAAACCAAAGGACTAAATTCCCCAACTGCAAAGCCATTATATCCACTAACCCAACAAAACGTAAATAGATAGTTTTTATAAAAAGTATCCTTTATTTATATATCCGCTATTTACTCAACTTGGATGCACAAGCTTTATGCAGTTTTCTATAGTCTGCGGGTGTCATCCCATTTTCACCCTTAAATTTTCTAATAAAACTGGATGCACTTGAATAGTTCATGAGACTGGCAATTTCATTTATAGTCAGGTTGGTTTCTGTCAGCAGTTGTTTTGTTCTTTCGAATTTGAGGCTGCTGATATAGTCTGATGCTGATTTACCTGTGGAACTCTTAAAATATGAGCTGAAGTTGGAGGTATGCATACCAAAATAATCAGCCATATTTTGAACCGAAAAATCAGGCTTCATAAAGTTTTCTTTTATATATGGAATTATTTCATTTTTTATTTTCAAGTCTTCGTCACTGCTAACTCTATCAATATGCCTACTGATATCATAAAAAACCTTTTTTACTGTTTTTGAAAGCTCGCTTCGGCTTTCAAACTGTATTATGGAAAGGATGTCGGGGTATTCCGACTTTAAGTATTGAAAGCCCGATTCCATATCCTGCATTACCTCAATAAAATTAAAAATTACATCAAAGCATAAGAATCTTGCTGCAAGCTCTGACACACTATGGTCGTTTATCACAGAAATACATCGGGAGAAGAAGCTCCAAATACTGTCGGTATCACCTTTATAAATACTTTCTCTGTACCTTTCAAAATCCTTTTCACTAAAGTCTATGGATGATCCTTTTTCCTCCACTTGGTCGCTAAAACAGTAGATCCCGGAACTTTTCCCAGATTCCAAGGAGCCCGATGCAGTAATAGCAGCTTCAAAAAAGGATCTTGGCAAACCATTTGTTCCTGTGGATGAGTTACCGTAGGTAAATATTATCTCTGTTGAATTAAGTATTTGCATTAATTCTTGATACAAGCCTTTGATTAAGCCAATTAAATCATTGTTATCACTATCATCATACCCAAGCACAAGGATCAGCTTCCCTTTTAATAATCCCCAGATGCAGTACAGCTCTTCGCCGTTTTTTAATATTTCCTTTAGCCCAGTCGTAATTCCTTCTTTTTTTCCTTCATCCAAAAAATCAAAGCCTTCCTTTTTATCTATAAGCATCACACTAAAACATGGACTTGATAAAAACCTGTTCTTGTTTTTTTCTGTCTTTTTATAGACCTCAATCCCTTCGGTGTACCCTATAAGCGCTTCCTGAACGAGAAGCTCTCTTATGGAGCGCTTATTTTTAGAAATCTCCTTTTGGTAGTCGGTATTTTGCTCTTTCAGATTTTCTATGGCTTGTCGAATCATCTCATAGTAATTAACATAACTTTTATTTACATTAAGTCTACTTACAACATAGTCCATAATTTTCATAATCGGTTTGTAATTGGTATACATTCCCCAAACAATTGCTGCACCACCCGAGGTAAGCATAATAATAATACCAAAAATGAACCCAAGCTTAGCACCACTAACCTTTTCCATTGCTACATTAAGGGGTGTTATTGACATATACTTCCAACTCTCCATCCCGGAAAATGTCCAAGAAAGCATAAAGTCACGACCCTTTAGCTTGATCGCCCGGGAGCCTTCGTCATGGTACAATGAATAGCTAAAATAATTTTTAAAATCTTCCTTATTTTCGACCGCAAAATTTGATATTATGATATTGTCTTCTTCATCCAATATCATATAACCCGTTGTATAATTTTGAACACTACTTTCAAAAATCCTGCTTATGGATTTTTCCGGTATCAAAAACATAATGGAAGCACTCTTTTGTGAACCGTTTACAGGTAACGGAGAAATATATGTGACAAACTTCCTTTCTACGCCGGAATTTACCTCGATGGTTTCTAACGATCTAAAAAAGCTTGTCTTCGGGTTTTCGAGGCATTCCATCATATCCTCCCTGTCCCAGGACAGGTACCTGTAAACCTTGCTCCCAAAAAGATCCATACGACATGAGCTGGAATTGGTGTATAGATATTCATCTCCCTTAAAATAGGCTATTACAGTTTCTGCAAAGTCATTTACCACAGTATATTTTTGCAGTTCATTTATTAATTCGAAGGCTTTATTTAAGTTCTGCCGGTATATGAAAGGTTTAAATTCAGCGCTCTTTTCCATCTGAAACGCAATATTATAAAGCCTCTTAAGCTCTGAGTCAATTACACTCTTAGATTTTAATAAATTATTAAAATTGTTGACAGTAACCTCGTTTTCTAATGCCTTAAGGAATCCGGAATATGAAATAAAGCCAAAAACAAGTACAGGCACCAAGAGTACAAGTACATATGACAAAAGGTATTTTTTAAACAGCTTTTTATCACTCTTCATATATTTGATATGAGTTCACCCTTTTCGAATTAAGTAATTTATACCTGTACTTTATACCATCCCCACTATTATCCGCCACGGTTTTCATTAAAGTTCAGTTCTTCTTTGTTAATTTGCACAATCTTTGAGATTGTATTGACTGTTTTGTCAATTAGCTCTTTTCCCAGCTCACTGTCCGCATCTCTTGGGTCATCCCTGACAGTAAAATCTTCATTGGGCATACCCTTAAACGTATCGCCGTCAATAATACCCCAGCGCGTGTTCTTAAGTGGCTGGTCTTTAGGCGGAAGAGTTGAAAGATCAACACAGTCATTATAAAGGTGCATCATAATTGAGGTCTCCATAAGATTTGCATGACCGTACCCAGCGCTTTGCCCCCGCTCATCTACAAGAGCCATTGTATAAATCACCCTGCAATCAGTCTCATGGGAAAATTCCTCGGCAAGCCTTTTTAAAGCTGAAATCTCACTTAAACCACCATGACCATTAACAATTACTATAAGCTTATATCCCTGCTTCACCAGCAACGTGAAATATTGCCTTACAACAATACTAAAAACCTCTTCATGGGCATAAAGACTTGTCATGGAGTTTTCGGGAAAATCCATACCGTATATTCTGGTATTCTCATCAAATCCAATATATTTTACCTTCTCTTTAGGTCTTACTATGTCAGTCCCGAGAAACAATGGAGGCAATACCACTCCTCCAGTTTTCTTGGCTACTCTTATGGCCGTTGAATGAGCATTTAAAGGATCGGTACCAAGTGGAAGGTGAGGCCCATGCCATTCAAGCGGTCCAACTGGGAAAAAAACAATGGGACACCTTTTTCTTTCTTCTACTATTTCATCTGGTCTTAATAATTCAAACTGTACAGTGCGCATACCGGTCACTCCTTTTTTACTAAGTTTTTTTGTTAAATACATGCTGTGTCTTAATATCTGCAATATGGTTTTTAATATATAACAGTTCTATATGCAACGTATTTATTTCTTGTAATATGACCTTTTATAGGCACCACCGTTCTAGTGCGTTTCGAAGAACAAATTACATAGAATTATTACGTTGCATATAGTGGACTTTTAAAAGCTGTATTTCTTAGGTTATTACGTGCATATAGTGGACTTTAAAAGCTGTATTGCTTAGATTATTACATTGCATAGCGTATAAAATTTGCGTTGCAACACTACTAACTATTTCTCATACAACACTTTCATTCCAATACCGGGCCACATGATCTCAACATCATGCTCTTTTGTAGCAGAAAAAACCATGTATTCATTTGTACCCTCCAAAATTAACTCTAGCGGTATAGGAATTTCATCATAGCTTATATCATGTGAAAAACCAATATTATCTGTAATCAGCTTATCGTTTATAAAAAACTCACCATGGTGTGAGCCTGCCCATGTAGCAAGCACCATACGTGCTTCTTTCATTCCTGTAAGGTCAGGAACATCTACCTTGCACCTCTTTTTGTTGTTTGCTCTTACTCCAAAGTCTTTAGGTACATCGTAAGGCTTGTAAAGCTTAACAGACCTATCCTTACGATCCAAGGTTAATCCGTCCACAGCAGGTGTTATTGTTATTATATCATTTACATCGGTTATTCTTGCCAAGATAAGAATTGGTTTTTCCTGGTCAGGAACCCAAGTTGTATCCCAGGTAACTGAAAAGGGTGCCACATCTGAAGTTCCTATATGAGAACTAATATTTCCAAAACGATAATTAAATTGCCATTCGTTGTATATAGCATCACTGTCACAGTCAAAATCTTCGTAAAACCCTATATACTCCACCTTTTTTACTTTTGATGAGTCGGATAAATCAACTGCTAAAGTTACTTCTTCACCCTCTGCTCTTCCATCCTTTGGTAAGACCACATTGCCTGTTACCATGCTCTCACCATCCTGCTTGTAATAATAAGCCCTGAATACCAAGCCAGTAAATGCCCACTGCCCCCATGCATTGCTTTTACATGTGAACTCAAAAGTATTCTCTCCTTCTACCAACTGCTCCATCGGAATAGAAACCACCGGATAAGTATATTTCATATAGAATTGTGGATCGCTTCCTAAAGATTCGGGTTCTTTAATATCAATCCAGTCATTGCCATTTATTTTTACTTTTTTACTATGCGTCCCATTATGGCCGCCCCACATTTCAATAATCATTTCTACTTTTTCTACACCTTTTAAATCGTCAATGACTATTTTATTAATAGGATTAGGCAAAAACCTTACTGCGCTCTCTCTTGTTGCATCGGGATCGGTAACCCTCTGCCACTTAGCAGCATTTCTATAAGGTCCGCTCCAGGTATACTCCTTAATGATATCACCAGGCACAGGATGACCAGATTCAAAAAAGTCTATTCTTCCACTTACGTCCGAAAGATAAACCACGCTCTGTGAGGCTTCCTCTTTTGAACTCGACTCGGTAGCTGAATTCCCTTTAATTGTTTCAGTGCCGTTTTGTGACCCGGAAATTGTTGGTGCTGTTCCAAGAGAAGAATCATTGTTTACACACCCAACTAAGGTTAAAGATGTAACTATAATGCAAAGAAATAAAACGACTGATACTGCTTTCATAGATTTTGTTTGAATCCTTTTCATTTTTAACACTCCTCGTATACAAATTTTTATTTTTGAGTCAATTATATAACTGTATTAAGTAGTAATGCAATATGTCACATTATGATAAAATGTGCTATATTTAAGAACACATTCCTTTTCATATATTCGAATTTCATGCTTTTTATTAACTGAATAATCACATCGTTTTTGCACATCGTTTTTGCAGTATTATCAAGTTATTATGTCTTTTATCTCTCCCATAAAAATCTTTTGAATAATTAAAAGTGTAGCTCCAATTGCGGCCGAATCATCTGGACACTTAGAAATTACTAAGTTTATCCTTGAGTTCCTCCATGTTTTTTCTTTGGCGATCACTCTTGTTTTTTCGATAAACAAGCTGCTGTGCCTTGCTAATTCTCCTCCCAGAATAATTAATTCCGGGTTAAAAATGTTAATCAGGTTGCTTATTCCAATCCCTAAATAGACTCCTGCATCCGCAAACAACATCTTGGTAAAGGGATCCCCTTTTTGGGCTAATTCAGCGCAAAAAGCAATATCAATAGATCCCCAATTCGAAAAATCACCTTGAATTTCCGGTATTTTCCCCAACCCTATACCTTCGGTCACTTTTTGTATAATACTTCGTCCGGAAGCATATGCTTCAAGACATCCATAATTCCCACATGAACAGCGTGGTCCTCCTGGATTTATAATTATGTGCCCGAATTCACCGGCACTCCCATCAGCTCCCCGGAATATATTACCATCTGTAATGATACTCATTCCAATTCCCATAGATAGTCTAACAAATAAAAAACTTTTAATATCTTTTGCTACCCCGAACCTTTTTTCAGAAAGAGCCATACAGTTTGGGTCATGTTCTACAAAAACCGGTACATTAAACTCATCTGAAAGAATTTTTCCCAAAGGAACATCTTTCCAATCGTTAAAGTAGGGCGAATATACTGATATTCCCTCCTCAGCATTAACCGATCCTTGCATTGCTACGCCTATTCCCAGCAGCTTATCAGTATTAATTTCTGAAGTAACAATTATTTTATGAATAATTGATTTCATTTGCTTTAATATTTCGTTTTTCTCATTAACTAACACAGGTGAGTTAATTTTTTTTAAAACTCTGCACTTTATATCGGTAAGTACCGTGTTAATTCCTTCTGCATTAACCTCTAAACCTATAACTAGGTTCTCAGTATTGTTGATATCCAGCATTGCAGGAGTTCTTCCAACCAAAGAATCTGCACTTTTAAACTCACTTATAACCTTTTTTCTAAGCAAATCACCTGTAATGTTGGAAACTGCTCCCCAGCTTAAGCCGGTTCTCTCCTGGATCTCTCTTTTTGTGATAGGACCGTAGTCCCTTATATTTTCCAAAATAAATATTGTATTGGTACTTCGCATTAAACCATGCTGTGCAATTTGCATCTTTTGTTTCTCCTTCTATCACTCTCTGACATAAGGATATCATCTTTTTTTGTATTTTACAATTCAAAAATTTTTTAAAGCCCTTGTATATATTTACCTTGTTACTGTTCACTCGTGGGTAGCTAAAGAGATATAACTGTGCAATGTTAGGAAACATTAGCGAAATGCAGCTTAGAGATGTATAGTCAGAGTGAGGAAAAGCAAGCCGACTGTTTGAGCAAAAATGCAACAAAGTAATATTTCAAAATGTATTTTTGCGAGTTTCGGCTTGCCCGAGCTGAACTATACAGCTCTTGCAAATGAAGCGAAGTTTCCGTTATTGCACAGTTATATCTCAAGTTACAGAGGGTCTGAACTGTAACTTTACCTTAGAAACAGCCTACTATGCTCATAACCGAAATTAATATCATGGTTATGCAAAGCTTTCTTATGCCATTTTTTTTGATACAAGACATTCTAATCTTTTTAAATTTCTCCCTAGATATATTATGAATGATTTTGCTGCAAAATGAATATGTAAAATTTGCTCATAATAATCATGTATATTTTTGTTAGGATGTAGATTCGCTGCAAGCTATAAAAATAACTTGCAGCGAAAAGTACTAACTGTAATTATGGCATGTAAATATCAAGGAATGTATGTGATCTCAAGGTACGGAACCTTTTCTGTATCACTGTATTCCTTGGTAGCGATCGGCACATTCGATGTGTCATCGGATATAAATTGTAGAGAATACATACCGTTACCATTAATGTAGCTTGTGACATCAACCTCCTGCCATGCTGCGGAAGCTGGAATGTTGAATGAGGTAATATATTGCGTATTTACAGGCTTATTTTTCCACGTAATCATGCCTTCCTCCCAGGTTGTATCAGAGTTGCCCCATAGAGCAATCTGTCCTGTCGCCTCGTTTGTAGCAGTAATATAGAATTTCAGCTTTGCGGTTTGAACCGTTCCTGTAATTCCAGCCACATCTATTTTCATAAAGCTTTCTCTCTTGTTTGCCTGATTTCCCATAGTACCATTATTACCGTAATTAGTATTGGGATTACTTGACCAAACCATTGTGTCTGCAGCAATGTCCAATATTTCGGTAATCGGCTCAGGTGGCGGAGTCACTTCTTGATCAAGATATACAATTTCAAGAATTGGTCCGGCATAAACTGTATTTTCTTTAGATGCAAAGGTTGTTCTTACAGGATCATTGGATATCAGGTGTAGAGTGTAGGTTCCATTGTCTGCAATATAACTTGTCACATCAATTTCCTTTACTATGGGGAATGAAGTTGGATTATCATAAGTTGCTATAGCAATTGTGTCAGTCACTGGTTTATTGTTCCATGTGATAGTATCCTCCGCCCAGGTTGTGTCCGAGTTCCCCCATACGGTAGTTTGCCCCGATACCGTTCCATTACCTTGTCCTGTGTAATTAAGCTTAAGAATTGCACTCTGAATTGAACCTTCAATACCGGTAACATCAAACTTAATATATGCTTCCCTGTCGTTAGCCTGATCGAATAATCCTATCGTATCTGCAGTACCGAAGTTTTCATTAGGATTTCCACTATGCACAACGGCATCAGCTGATGACGTAACTATCGCATAAGGTCCATCAGGAGTAGGGGTTGGTGTAGGACTGACTGAAGGTGTCGGTGTGGGAGTGACCGTTGGTGTTGGTGTAGGAGTAGGTGTAGGTGTAGGTGTAGGGCTGGAGCCTACTGCTTTTCCAAACATGTTCCAATCCACATTTCCACGCTTCATAAGCGTAAGCATATTGTCTGCCTTTAAAAATTTTTCTACTCCGTTAAAGGTTTCTCTTACAAGATCCTTACTCGCTTCAGGTTTCTTAGGACAAAAATTTGCTGCCCAAACTTTTGCGGTCTCATAGAAGGTCACATCCGCACTGCCGCTTCCACGGCTTGTTACAACAACATTATCACAGTTGTTGAAATAAAAAGCTCTGGGGTTTTCTCCTTTCGTACCAAAGACAGCAATGTTGCATGCATTTTTAAATTCTGCAATCCAATCATAATTATCATTTGAGCCTTTATTATATTTATCTCCGCCTTCCATATTGGTTCCTATAAATATCAGAGGCTCTGTTGTCCCATCTACCAGCAAACGTCTCATGTCCGAATGATATACTCTGTGGTCGGGTCCAGGTCCGCCACCATAAACCCAGCCGCCCCCATTGCCGCTGTACTTCCACCATACATTAGGATTTCCATTGGTTTTTTCTGTTGGACAGGTAAACCAAAAACTTACCGTACGAAATACTGAATCACGTCCTGCACGCCAATGAACAGCTGTAAACCAGTCATTCTCCGGCGACTGAATTTTAAAGGATAACCGGAAGAAGGCAGCCTTGGTCTGGGCTGTTTTGCTGTTTACCGTTGTCAATAATGTGCCCCTGTTGTTCTCGGTTGGCAGCCAGTCATCATGACTTCGGAGCATAGATATATTGCCGATACCCATTAGGGTAGTGTTTTCCTTAAGCTCTATCGTATCAGTCAGATAAAATGTCCCTTTTGGAATGAGCACAAACCGATGATTATTAATAGCACTTTGGATGGCCGCTGTATCATCCAGTTCATCCTTTCCGGCTGCCGGATCAAGAATAAAGTAGTCATTGTTGTTTGCATTAACCTGATCAATAATATAGTCGGGAGATGGGTACTCATCTTCATTCCAGCAATACTTCTTAGTAAAATCTTCATTGGGCGACCCATTAGTTATATTACCGATTATCTGCTGTTTGCCCGACGAAAGAGTACCGTTAATTAGCGTATTTCCAATTGATTCGGGTGAATAGGCATATTCATCCACCAGCTTCCAGCCAGAGCCTCCATTCACAGGATCATAGGTTGAGCTTTTAACTATTTTCCCCGCATTTTTGAAATATACATTCTTCATAACCAATGACAGTCCATCGTCATTTTCTATGGCTGATTTACCGTTGTCTATATCAAATTCTATACTGCCGTCAATCAAGGCAGTATGACCATTACCTACAATCACTCCGCCTGACAGCATAATGGCTGGCGCCTTCTCTTTGATTATTTTGAAGCCTAAAAGCTGAGTAGGTCCGCCAGGTGAATAAACAGCATAATCTTCCTGATATTTCAGAACTATTCCTTGGTAAGTGGGCCATTTGTGCTTTGGAATATAAAGTCCGTATTTCCCACCTTCGATCTCAATATTCCCAATAGTGCAACCTTGCCCAATCGAATAGTATATGCCCGCAAAACCGCTGTTCAACTTAATTTTGATATCTGTTTGTGAATTTCCCTGTGAACCCCATTGGCGTATTCCCACAGCACCTGGATTATTGTTACCCACTTCAATATCAAAGCCTCTGAACTGGTTTCGATAATTTACAGCCGCATCTTCATCTATATCATTTCGGCTAACTGTCGGCAATGGGGTCAATGGATATGTGCCTTTTTTAAGCTTTGGTGGATCAGTATCGCCTACGCCGTCACCATCGGTGTCAATCTGTGCTGTTGTATAGCAGCAAATAACCGGCTGGGGTTTGCTAGCATCGCCGAAAAACTCTGCACCATCCGGAACAACCAGCTTAGGTCTTTCGCCACCTACTGTACTTCCCATAAAAATATGGACCGTTTGACCATATCCCCTGCTATTTACAAAAAAGAGTGTTCTTGTGATTTTATAATCTCCGGGTTTTAGTAGAATTGCTTTGTCTGCTAGATATGCGTCAATAATCGCTTCCTGTATGGCGTCCGTTGCATCTACTTGACCGGTAGGGTCTGCGTAGTATGGAGCTGCCGTAACATCAATTACACCGATGTCATTAAGTTCCGCTTTGGTTGCGGCATCAGTGGTTTGTGTTGGTATCAAGGACGCTGGTATAACTAATAAAAGCGCTAGTAACAAAGATGTCAATTTTATTGTTTTTCCTTTTAATAACAATTTGATCACTCCTCGTATACTTAATTTTTTCACTTTTTAGCATTTGATATAGATTGATGCTCCCGCAAAAACGATTTTTTATTAATTTTCGAATTTATATGCTTCTTGGGTACGTGAGCATTTTTGATTTCGCATATCATACGAAAAGCTGCCTATGTTGCATTTTTTGCGGTGTAATCATAGGTTAAATAATAAAAACAACTACAATTATTAAATCACCTCCCATTAATTTTTTGATATTCCTTCCACATCACCTCCTAATGCAATCGTCCCTTTTAAAACCTTAAAAGGGCTTTTTTGTGCACTTTAGATTGCACATTTCTGCATCCTATAAGATTTCTTTTCTATGAAAGAAATTATTTTAGGCAATTAATGTTTTATCATATTATGATAATTTCTCTTTATTCTCTTTTATTCATCAACAAATTCTCTTTATTATAAGGATTTTTCCAAAAGCTATTTGCACTTTTCTCTGTAAAAACCTAAGCCAAGCATTTGGATTGGATAAGATAATTTAAGACAATTAACATTCTAAGACTGGTAAAAAAGTCACGAGCTGCATTGTTGAAAGGTAGGTTTTCTGCAAACGCAAAAAACCTACCGAAATAATTTAAGTCTATTTTTCTTTTTCTATTACTAGTGAAGGCTGCATTGCTGGATCGGTAAATTCCTTACTGGCAAAATCAAGCCTTACTGTTGAGTCCTTCCCGACAAAAGCAAAGGAATATGTACCATCTGCCTTAACATAGTCAGTAACATCTATTGTTTGCCATTGACCTACCTCTATACCCTCATTGTTGTATTCGATTATCATTTCCCCAAGTGCAGGTTGGGTATTATGAGTCATCGTCTCTTCATTCCAGTTTGTCTCGGTTAAATATACCTGTGTGCTTCCAACTGGATCCCCTCCGCCTGTGGAAGCATAATAAACAAGCAGCTTTGCACTTTTGACTTTACTGTCACCTACTCCTTCTACATTAAACATCATAAACCCGCGTCTTTCATTAGTAGCCCCTTTGACATACGTTACCTTTGGGTTTGTTCCAAAAGATTTATCTGCAGGTGCTCGATTGTTATCATCGCCAGATCTGGTTTCGGCATCAGCTACTGCAGCAAACGTCAATACTTCCACTTCTCCTTCTGCAGCCTCTTCTGGTGGCTGAACTTCTGTTGGCGCACTTTCAATTGCTTCAGGCTGTGTCTCGACAGGTTCAGTTGCTTCGGGTTGAGTTGGCGCATCACCATTTTGCAAGCTATTTGTTGGTGCCAGGTCTTGCACAGTGCTGATGACATCACATGCTCCCAATGATAACATCATCAATGTTGCGGCTAAAACTGTTATTACCGCTACAAATACTTTCTTGCCTAATTTTTTCACTTTAATTCCCTCCTAGTACAATATTTTTTCTCTAAACCTATGCGGCTTTCGAGGTTTATGTTTTGAAGCTTACTACCTCCAACATTTTTCAAATACTGTTAGTTCACTTGGACCAACCTAGTATAAAGGTCTGTGAAAATCAATTTTCAAGGAATCTGCTTAAAACTTGAACTGTATTTTTGCAACGTCCATTAATTAATAAAATAATTTTATCATATCATGATATATATGTAAAGTCCTTTTCTATATTTTATTTTCTTATTCTTGTAAACAAGGTGTCTATTCAGAGGTCTCTGCTTCTAGGAAATGAAAAATCATCTCTATTACTACAGCGCTAATTCTTATATTATCCTAACTTTAAATGGCACATTGAAGCGTTTGCGATTATTTCTGCTAGACTAATGGATGCCGATATTTAGATGAAATTAACGCTGTAGTTTTATTTAACTATTTCCCAGATGTGAACATATATGCTTTCTTTCTATCCACCAACCGAGCTATGTTTATGCTAACATGATCTGTGGAAGCCTCCACTCCTGTTCCCCCGCTTCATAACTCTTAACCGGCCATATTCCGTTCGAGGACAAAATTTCAGTCTCTTTTAATGATGTAATTATTGTCTCTTCTACCTTTGCACCTGTTATGGTAATGTACCAATTAAAAGTCTGATACTCCTTTATGGTTGCTGCCGGATCCAAACATTTTGTCGGATCATTTATAACATACCCTGTAATTCCGCCTTGGAAATGATGTCTCCATTCATCGGGAAAACTAGTTTTTTCATATAAGTCTTTCTGTATATCTAATATATTAGTGAACTTTTGACCTGGTACACAATTTGCCATTGTATTTGATTCAATAACACACAGTGCATCAAACTTTTTCTCAAGGTCAGGAGGCAGCACGTCTCCAAAGTAAATCATTCTTGTAACTGGCAGTGTAAGCCCCCATTTCTTCACTGCAGGCGCCAGCATTACCAGCTTTTCAATTTTTTTGTCGGTAGCTATGCAATGTCTGTACCTTGAAATACGTTCATCACTACCAATAATTCCAACAACCTCATCAATGTCATACTTAGCATACTCACTAATAAGCATGGCTTCCACTTCTTTTTCGGTCATACCGGGTTTAATGGCAACTGCAACACGGTGCAATATTTCCTCAGCCTTTCGTCCTAACCAGCGGTATCTTTCAATTTCATATGACGTAAGCGGATACTGCAATGAATAAAATTCTCCAGGTTTAAAATCAGAACCGGGTATGGGAATATCGGACATTACCCGCATACCTTTGGTAAATTCAAGAACTTTGTCCAAAACCGATATTTCGTACCATTTCAAGCTGACAGGTGTATATTGCATCCCTGCCATTTCCTCATCGGCAATCCGTTGAGCATCCATTGAATTGGCTATCATAAACTTCTCACCTTTTGTGATGACAACCATACAAACCCCATTTTCCGATGTTTTGGCTACACAGTTCCTTCCGCCGCAGGTTAACCATGAAAAGTTATCCTGTCTGCCTATTACAACTGCATCATAATCATTTTGCATTATGTACTCCATAATCCGGCTTTCCTTTATTGATACTTCCTTCAAGTCAGGTGTATTCAAACAATGACCTCCTTTCAAATCTCAAACTCTCTTGATTGTTAACATTACAACATTAATTTTATCTATAACACATAACATTGTCAAAACAATTTATGCGTTGAAGCGTTCACAGTTCTTTGACCTGTTTAAAAAGCTCTCTGCGTACAGCTCCGGTAACATTCAGGGGGACAGGAATTCCTGAAGCTTCACATATTGTCGGAACTATGTCCACTAAACGAATGTAACCGAAATCAGGCTCGTTCCATCTTAGGTTTTCCTTAATACCCGGACCGGAAACAGCAAAAAAGGCCATATTATCTGACACCTTCGAAAAGGTAACAGGCATTTGTGGGCCATGATTTGATTCTCTTCCATTTCTCTCAACACTTTTTGCTGTCTTATTGCCCCAGCCAAAGCCAGAATTATAATGGAATGTTACATCCCCGCAATGACTTCCATAATACCCTAAAAGATGAGAGTCTTTTCTTCTTAAAGCTACTGAAATAACTCTTTCTCCCGATTCTGTTTTCCAATCAAGAAGTGCATCAATAACCTTACTCTGGAGTTTGTGATATTCTTCTGATTCTTTTGGAGCCTTGATATCCACCCAAGTTCTTACCATTGGAGAAATATTTACAGGACTATTTTCACGATCAATAGAACCATCATTCTTCAAGTACATAAGACCACATTCAACCAAGCGTTTATTAACATTTGCAACATACCTGTTGGGAGCATTCCCATGATCTGATACCAGAACGACTACTGTATTGTCATCTGTCAACTCTAAAAGCCCATTTACAAGCCTGTCAGCACAACGAATACTTGTTTCTATAGCTTTTTGTCCCATCATGTTCTGCTCCTTTGAATATTCTGTGTTACCTTCTGCTGCAGCCAGATAATTATGCAAAACACTATCGGGGTAATGATAGTGAAGGTAAAACATTTCATAAGATTCTCTTTCGTATGTGAAAGATGCTGCATCTATAATCCAATCTACCTGTGATTGAAGCTCCTGTTCTGCATGTCTGTTAATACATGGATCATCTATGCCTTGATTGAATAAGTTTGCCTGGTGTGCACAAAATAAAGAGTGCTCTATTGGGGGACCAAATCTTGTCAGCACCGCACTAGCGAGTTGTTCCGGTTCTCCGATCAAGCCTATATCATAGGCTTCAGAAACTGCAATTCTCTTACCATTATCAAAAATCATTATTCTGGCAGCACAATTTCCCGGGCGTCCCGGTGTATTAACTTTAATCGGAATAGGCTTGCTCCATTGCTCATGGGTAAGCAATAGTGTTTCATTGTTTGAGCAACAATCAAAGGTAACTGTCCATGTGTTTTCATCTCTCATTTTCAATCGGACGCAAATGTTCTCAACATCAACTTTTCTGTTTTTTCTGCCTCCTACCGCACCGTCTTCAGTTGCACCTGCAGCTTTGGCTGCTTCTGCTCCTGTTGTGGCAACAACCGGTTGTAACAAAGGGAAATCAAAGCATTTATTTTCATCATAATTGATATCGATTATTCTACCGGGCACAAGAGCGTTACTAACTAGCCCTCTGTCTAAGGGAGCTAACACCATGCCGGATTCTCCATGCACAGGAAAAGCCCCAGGATAAAAAATAGAAAGTGTTTTGATATTATTACGAGCAGCCGAGGCAAACACAGTATCACAGGTAAGTGTCCTGCTGTCAAAAGTATCCAGCCTTTTTCCATCCACTCTCCTAAACCATCCTCCGGCTCCGTTTGTAGCAGTATCTGCACCTGTACATAGAACTGCCCAGTTTGTAGGGGTGTATACCGGGAAGCTGGGTAAAGCATGGCCATATACACCTTTTCTCATCCGGCTATGTATACCTGGACATAAATGCTTATACTTTTCCAGTAATGAAAGTGAAACTGAATCCAAACCGATAACCATTAATTTTATGCTCATAATTGCATCTCCCCTTTTACTTTGAGTGTATTTGTTGGTTATGATATCATGAATTTCGAAGAAATTGCATGATATCATTGCGCATGTGCGTTTTTTGCCTTGGCAAAAAAATCGCACGCGCATAAAATCCGCCAGAGGCAATATAATGTCCTCGGTAACGAGGATGTTATATCATATTCTGATATAATGTTATCATATCAATTTCCACTTTGCAAGACAGCTTTACATGTAACTATTAGAAGTGATTGTTCATTTGTTACATTTTACATTCGTAGTAACCATTGCATTATCACTTGCTATAATTTTTTCAAAGCATTATAATTATGTAATTAGAACTACAGTATAAGCTTCGAAAATTTACAAGTATTCATTTGTTTGTCAAAATATTGCCAAGGCACTGTTGTGGGGTATATCACATGGGAAATAAAAAAAAATCTTCAAAAATGTTAAAAAAGTTTTTTTTATCCTATTTGTTTGTTCTTACTATTCCCCTTGTTATTCTTTCCTATATAACATTCGGCGATATTTTATTATCCAATGAACAGGAAGTCCTATTAAGCAACATAAATTTGTTAAACAGGATACAAGTTGTGATTGACGATCAAATTGACCAGCTTAACAACACAGCCTCCCAGCTGTACTCCAACACCGGGATCAGCCCTTTTAAGCTGGTAGAAAACCCTCTGCTGGCAACTAAGGTTTCAAAGGAGCTTTTAAAATATAATGTTGTAAATTCTTTTATAGATGAAATTTTTATTTATTATCGTGGCGACCACTACATGTATTCATCTTCAAGCTCAATATCCTTACCATTGTTTATAAATAAAATTTATAATTATGACCACTGGTCCGAAAACGACTTTATAAGTACAATTAACAATATTGACATTCCTACGTTCAGACCTTTAGAAGGAATCACTATCGCAAGCGATACTCTGTCTCAGAGAAGAGAAAACTATATAACATATATTTGTCCGCTGCCAACTTACAGATATAAGCCATTGGCCACAGCAATTTTTCATATTCCTGAGAAGAGCATAAAAAACCTGATCAATGAAACCGCAAAAACATATAACATTTCAACCATTATTCTAGATGAGCAAAATAATATTTTATTAAATTCCGATGAAAATAATCTTGAGTTTATCACTGAATTAATAAACGAGCTCATTAATACTCATGGCAGTTATACTAAAACAACTACTGTTAATAATATCGAGTTTCTTGTTTCAAAAGTAGAATCCAGCAAAAACGGTTTGAAGTATATTACTGTTGTGCCTTCATCAGAAGTGCTTTATAAGGTCAATATTTTCAAGGCTAAGCTTTTTTATGGGATACTAATCATACTTTTACTTGGTTTTTTTGCTATATTGCTCTCAATGCGTATCAACTATAATCCCATTAAGAAGCTGAAGCAGTTCTCCGAGGAAAAATTAAACGGTAAGAACTCATTAAGTGAAATTGACACAATTCATCTAGCCCTTGAGCAATTATCAAGCACTAATGGACGTCTTAGCAGCCGACTGCTGGTAAACAGACATGCAATCAAAGAGTTATTGGCACAGGCTCTACTAAAGGGGCACATACGCAGTACATCGGAGTTCGAGCATGCAACCTCCCATTTTGGTGTCGCTAGTTCCATGTCCAATTGCTTTTCGGCGATTATATATATACCGGGCTATTCCAAAAAATCAAAAACAGAAGCCATGAAAACCCACCAGTTTTTGGAAAGCTGTATGCCAGACGAGCTTTTTGGTTTTGTCTGTGACGATCTCATGGAAGACTGCATTACACTCTTTTTGTTGACAAATGCCAAGGCAACCACCGATATTACAAATCTTTTAGCTCCTGTGCGGCAGAGAATACTTGAAGTTTATGCAGCGAGTTCACTATGCTGCTTTGGAAAAATCTATAATGATATTTCCATGATGCATTTATCTTATATGGAGGCATACACCACATTCAATCATTTTTTTTCATCTGACTTCCATGGAATACACAATTATTCAGAGTTTATGGATTTTATCAGGCAATCCGATTTATATCCCAACAGCGAATTAGAATACATTAGGCAGTCGGCAGAATGTTCCAATCATGATATTTTAAGATACAGTATTGCAAAGTTGCGGGAGTTTCTCTTTGATCGGGTAAAAGAGCTTTACCTCTATAAACAAATAACCTTTGATATTTTTAACATATTAATCGATACTATTAGGATTAGGCAATGTCAAGACTTTAATATCCAAGCTATACAACTGGACGTAATCCCTCTTATTAAAATTGATTCTATCGAACAAATAATGCCGCATCTAAACCATTACCTGAATTTACTTTTATCTTTTGTAAAAGATAACCCTGTGGAAAAAAATGAACTGCTGGACCAGATTACCTCGTATATAAATACCGAGTATCAGAATCCAAACTTTTCAGTTAAAGGAATGGCGGAACACTTTAGCATGAAATTATCTACAATTAGTCAGCATTTTAAGGACAACTCCGGAATCACGATCACTCAGTATTGTACCGATCTTAAATTAATAAAGGCAAAGCAAATATTAACTACCAGCGACAAGCCTTTAAATGAAGTTTTGCACGAGATAGGATATTATGATGCATCAAGCTTTATTAGAAAATTTAAAAAGTATTTTGGTATAACCCCAAAAGAATACAGAAACAAGTTTTTTAAAGATGAATAATGAAATGATGCCGATAATAAACGCTCTGCGTTATTGCAGAGCGCTTACTTTTTAGTTTCTTCGGCACATTATCTTTAACGATTCAGCCTTTCAGCCTTTTAATCCAATCCATATTGTCTGTCGTACAGCTGCTGATATAACTCAAGCATTCGGCTCATTTTCATGTCCTCACACTTTTTAAGGTACGCATTCCACTTACTGTCATCTTCTGCTCCACCTTCCAGCAAAAATATAGCAATTGAGTCATTGACGAAGTTTTTAAGATCTGTCTCCAGCATTGAAACTTCTTCTGCGACATCCGGTGCCATAGTAAAGTTTGGAAGCTTTTTATATCCGCCACCAAAGGGTCTGTACATTTCATCCGCTAATATCTTGTCCCTTGCGATCGGATCTAGCACAAACCGGTTCGTCCATTCCGACCATACGTTGTATATAAACATACCATTAATGTCCTTGCCTCTCCAATCCAAGGCAATTTCACCCTCGGGAGTCTCCATAAATTCAAAGCTTCCATCTGGATTTTCCTTAACAACATCGCCGATTATGCCATACTTCATCTCAAAACTTGTTTTCTCATCATAGAACATATCCACCCATTTGAGGGCAAGCTCAGGTTGCTTGCATACGGTGGTAATTGTAAAAGCGGACTTAGAAGTAAGCTCAGGCTCCTCTATCCTCCACAAACGATGACCCTTCGGTCCTTCAAGAGGCGGCACATACCTGATACCTACATCCTCTCCTCCAAAGCTTCCAAGATTCTGCCACCTTACAAAGGTGCCAGCAATCATGTTCTCCTTTTCCTTAATAGTGGTTTTGGCATTATAAACGCTTACACTATGTGTCAGGGCCTCCACGTCAGCCAATCCCTCTTTAAACAGTTTGTTAAAATATACAAGCCCATCTCTGTATTCCGGCTGTATGGAAGTATAGATTACCTTGTCATCCTTCACCGTCATATGGTTTCCATTGTCTATGATTCCAAATGCCCCAAACATCGACATAAGTCCTTGTCCTGTAACATTATGCCTGAAGGTAAAGGGTATTTCATCATCAAACTTATTGTTCTGGTTGGGATCGCCTGTTTTAAATGCTTTTAGCACGCTATAAAAATCGTCCGTGGTCTTTGGCATTTCAAGCTTAAGATAATCCAGCCAATTTCCGTTTATCATAAGTGTGTCTGCAGAAACGTTCTTATCTTCAAGAAAAGTAAACAGTGAATAAATATGTCCGTTGGGCATTGTAAGATCTCTTTTAAAATCTGGGCGCCGCGTAAAAATCTTTTGCACATTAGGAGCATATTCCTCAATCATTCCCTCAAGAGGAATAAAAAAACCTTGTTCTGCGTAGCTTACAATATCGTCAATAGTGAAAACATTTTGCCCCGCAAACATATCAGGCATATCCTTGCCCGCAAAAACCAGTCTCTTGATTTCCGCCCAAGCACTCTGCTGATAATGCTCCCATATAATATTGACGTTTGTTTTCTGTTTAATTTCCTCAAACATTTTTTTCCCATCGTGCGATTCAGAGCCATCCTTCAAGGCTGTAATTACCCTAAAGGTAACTTCTTCCTCCAGCGGAAATGTTATTTCTCCTTCTAAAACACCATTGCCGGATCCTGTTGGTATTCCATCAACCGTAGGATTGCCGGTCTTCCCGCATCCCGATAGCAACACTATCACCGCCAACAGCAGTAACAATAGTGATTTTAGAATTTTTAGTTTTTTCATGGTAAGTCCTCCCTTTGCTTAAATATTTATTATTTTAACAAACCCAATGGGTACTTAGCCTTGTTACATAGTAGCTCCACATCTCTAACCCTTTATTGCTCCGACAGTCACACCGGCAACAAAGTACTTTTGTAAAAACGGGTATAACATCAGGACAGGAAAGCTTGAAACAATAATGGTTGAAAATTTCATAAGCTCTACGACCTTCTGGTAATCTTCTGACAAAATGCTCAGGTCTTTCAATTCGTCGGGATTTACCGTATTCTGAATAAGGATACTCCTTATTACCAACTGCAGCGGATAATAGTTTGGATTTCTCAAGTAAATAAGTGCAGTAAAAAATTCATTCCAGTGTCCCACGCCATAATACAATACATTTACAGCCACAATTGCTTTTGATAACGGAAGAGCAACCTTCAAAAAGAAATGAAAATGGCTTCCTCCGTCCATTGCGGCAGCTTCATACAGCTCTTCGGGTATCGTTGATTGATAGTATGTTCGTGTTATAATAAGATTCCATACAGTAACAGCTCCCGTTACTATCATAACAAGTGGATTGTTCACTAATTTTAGTTCGGACAGTAATAGATAAGTCGGTATTAATCCGCCTCCTATGTACATGGTGACAAGAAAAAATACCATAATTTGGGTTCTTGGCTTAAAAGATTTTCTGGACAAAGGATACGCTGCCATCATTGTCAAAAGCACATTTAGCGTTGTTCCCAGTACAGTATAAATAATCGTGTTTCTATAACCTATCCAAATCTTTCCTTCTTGAAAGATTTTCTGGTAGCCCAACAGTGTAAAGCCTATGGGTAAAAATCTCACTTCTCCTGCATAGACTGCGTTTGGTTCACTTATTGAGGCAATGAGAATCAAATATAGGGGATATAAAATTATGAATAATACGCCTGTCAAAATCACATACACAGATATATCAAATACCAGGTCAATTCCCCTAGACTTTATTTTATTTTCCGATTTTCGCATCTAAATACCCTCTCTCTTTACCATAGACTCGTATCAGTAACCTTTTTAGCCAGTTTATTTGCCGTAACGAGTAATATTATGTTGATAATCGTATTAAATAAATTTACAGCCGTTGAATAACTAAATTGACCATCTATAAGTCCTATCTTATAGACATAAGTGGATATAACCTCAGAGGTACTCAAGTTTAAATCATTCTGAAGAAGATAAACCTTCTGAAAGCCAACACGCATCATCTTTCCAGCATTAAGTATAAACATTATGACCGCTGTGGGCAAAATACTAGGTATATCAACATGCCTAATAATCTGAAAGCGGTTGCAGCCGTCTACATAAGCAGAGCTGTATAAATCCGTATCAACTGCCGTTAACGCCGCCAAATATACGATGGCACCCCACCCGCAATTTTGCCAAACTCCAGAAAAAACAAAAATGGTTTTAAACCATGAGGCTTCTCCCAGAAAAAAGATTGTATTACCGCTCATCGCTTTTATTGCATGGTTAATTATCCCGCTCCTTGGCGACAGAAATATGTGAAGCATGCCTACTAGGACAACTGTGGAAATAAAGTGCGGTGCATAGGTTACTGTCTGAACCACCTTTTTGAATCTCTTGCTTCTGACCTGATTTAAAAGCAATGCAAGTATAATAGGCAAGGGAAAAGATATAAACAGCTGGTAAATGCTTATTCCAAGTGTGTTTTTTATAACCCTCCAAAACGCGTATGAATTAAAAAAGCGTCTAAAATTATCTAATCCATTCCATGGGCTTCCCCATATACCTTTCATTGCCGAATACTTCTTAAAAGCCAGCTGAATTCCGTACATCGGCAAATATTCAAATATTATAAAGAATACAAGTGTTGGCAGCAACATTAGGTAGAGCTGATAATCTCTCATGAAATGCTTTTTGAATCTATCAAACATTTTTTTTGACGGCATAGCCTCGACTTCTGTCAAAGTATGCTTTGCTGTGCTGTTATGCATGATACTCCCCCTCCTAATTACTACAGAATTAATTTTAAAATATCAAAGCTTAAAATAATGCATTGATGCATTCGCTATTAGTTTAAGCCATGCGCATGAATGCAAATAAATAAATGTAATTAATACTGCAGTACTATTTATTAACAATAATGTTGTTTACAAATACATTCATTTTTTATATGCAACCATTTTAGTTCTTGCAATACGGTTTTAAAGCACATAACTGTTCAAGGAGCTAATCAAAATGCCGTATTGCTTAATATTTTTACAATGCATCTATATTTTAAGTCTGTTATCATAGTTAAGTAAATAGGTCATATTCCAATTAGTAATATTTGAAATACAGCATATCCGCCGGCTAAGTATGTCTCCGACCGGCTTTGCCTGTATTTCATTTTTTATTTGTTCTTACGCAAGTATGCAGTATTTCGCAACAGTATTTTCCTGCCTCTTTATAAAACAAAATTACATATAAAGTCATCAATTTCTACAATACTATGGCTTTTTGAAATACGCACATAACTGCGCAACTGCTAATGCTACAGCGAAACAAACACCAAGCTATCGGCATTTATGCGTCTTCTTACTCACCAACTGTAATATCCTGCTCCGCACCGCGCAAATCCGGTGATTGTACTTTCAACCGGATTTTCCCCTGTTTTCCAGTGCTGCGGATCACTATCTGGCAAAGACCGTTGAATGCCGGAATTTCCGGACCCTTTAGGCTCCCCACATAATGTGTATCTCCGTTGTCCACACCGACAATTTCTCCTTCGCCTTCAATTACAGCTTCAATAAGCAGGCTTGCATCGGGTACCAAAATACCATCCTTATCCACAACTTCTACGGTAGCAAAAGACAGCTCTTTTCTATTCGCATGCATTACATGCTGGTTAAGCTTAAGCTCAAGCGCCGCTGGTTCCCCGGATGTCGTCCGTGTCGACTTGCATACCCTCTCACCATTTTTATAGCCATATGCCTCCAAAATTCCCGGGCGATACTCAACCTCCCATTTTAAATGCATACCATGGCAAAATTTAAAATCTTTACTGCCTAAAAGCTTTCCATTTAAATATAACTCTACATAATCGCAATTGGTGAAAGCTATAACTGGAATTTTGGTACCTTCCATACCTTGGTGATTCCAGTGCGGAAAAATGTGTACAAGCGGCTCATCTTTCCAATAAGCTTTGTAAAAATAATATCCATCCTTTGGAAAACCGCAGATATCAAAAACACCGCGACATGACGAGCGTATAGGCCACAAATAAGGTGCAGGCTCTCCAATATAATCAAACCCTGTCCATATAAAAAAACCAATAACAAAATCATACGCCATATGCATCCTCATAGAATATTCAGCAACTACACTAGGATTTTTCCGATTGTATGCTTCCAAAGCAAAGTTATCTTCATCACCCTTTGTTGCTTTAATATTAAACCAGCTTTCCTTCCTCATCATATCAAGGTCATATTCGCCTCTTCGTTCGGGAGTATGATGGGATACAGTCTCGCTTCCGACTATCAATCTTTTAGGATATTTTTCGTGGTCTTTATGGTACAAAAATTCTCGGTAATTATAACCAACAATGTCAAGATATTCAGCAAAGCCAGACCTGTTTACATTCTCTGTTATATTACACCCACATGTTGCAAGGCGTGTCGGATCTTCTTCTTTAACAATTTTGATCAACCGCTTTCCAATTTCAATACCTTCTTCTGTTTCCATTGTCAAATCACGTATTTCATTACCAATACTCCACATGATTACAGATGGGTGATTTCTATCCCTTCTTACAAAGGATCTCATGTCCTTTTCATGCCATTCCTCAAAATACCTAGCATATCCATGCATTTCAAGCCTGTATTGTGTTTTTCCGTCGGTTGAGCCTATAGGTTTTTTGGGTACCATCCATTCATCAAAAGCTTCATTCATAACCAAAAAGCCCATTTTGTCACACAAGTCAAGGAATTGAGGTGGAAAGGGATTGTGACTTGTGCGAATTGCATTACATCCCATGTCTTTTAAAAGCTCCAGGCGTCGTTCGTATGCTCTTGTAAAAGCTGCTACCCCAAGGCATCCATTATCGCTATGTATACACACGCCCTTTATCTTGGTAGACCTTCCATTAATAAACATCCCCTTGTCCGGATCAAAGGATATATCACGAATTCCAAAGGTTGTAATATAATCATCAACTATTATTCCATCAATTTTTAAAATAGTATATACTTTATACAGGTTGGGAGTCTCCAAGTCCCATAACTTTGGGTTGTTAACAGCTAACATTTGTTCAACGGTTGCATTTTCAAAGCTAGTAATGCCAATTACCGATACCTTCTCGTCAACCTTTTCATTTTTTCTGTCAAGTATTTTGTTAATTACCTCAACTCTTTTGTCTGACCCACATTTATTCTCTATTTCTGTCCTTATTGTCACATTTGCTCTATCAGCGATAATGTCAGGTGTTGTAATATAAACACCCCATTGTTTCACCCGGACTGTATCTGTAATCAAAAGACGAACATCCCATGCAATACCTGAACCAGTATACCAGCGAGCTGAAGGCTGAAGCAAATTATTAACTCTTACAACAATTTGGTTTTGTACATTTCCAAAGTATAAATATTTTGATAAGTCATAGCTTAAACCTGTATATCCAAAAGGGTGATGTCCAAGATGATGCCCGTTAATCCATACATCACTATTCATATAAATCCCATCAAATTCGATTGTCACAAGTTTCTTCTTGTATTTTACAGGAACGGTGAAACTTTTATAATACCAGCCTATTCCTCCAGGAAGATACCCTCCCCTTGAGGTCATTGAATTGTCTGGTCGAAATGGACCTTCAATACTCCAGTCATGAGGTAGATCTACATTCCTCCACTCAGAATCTTTCATGTCAGAGTATTCTAATTTTGTTCCATCTTTGTCTAAAGCAAAGTTCCAATCCAAAGTAAAATCGTTAACAATTCTTTTTGTAAGACTCATCTATCTAGCACACTCCTTGTATAATAATTTCCTACAGTTAAATCATCCTTTATACAGCTATCAAGTTACTTGTACCTTAATTCTCCTTAACCATTTCCCACATATGCACATACGTGCTTTCTTTCCAACCATGACTAATTATAGCCGATTGTCCCTTATCCATTTCAAAATATTTTGCTCCGTCATGATGCTCAAAACGCTCATCAATAGTTAACCTTTTCCAAGTCCTGCCTTCCTTATCAGCTTTTTTATATATCATAATCCTGCTTCTACTCCTAAATGGAAAGCTTGGGTCGTGTTCACCTACAATAAGTTCAACCTCACCATCACCATCTACATCTCCTAACCCAATAGAATGGGCACAACGTACAGTGTCAATTATATGCACTTTCCAAAGTCCGTTTTCGTCTCCTGGATTTTCAAACCATGCCAACCGCGAAAAAGGTGTGCCCGACTCTCCTTCCACAGGCAAGGGCTCTTCACCTGCAATTATATCCGGTTTGCCATCCCCATTAACATCAAATATCACTGTACGCGCCACTTTGAATTCTTCTGCTACGGTTATAGGTGTAAAACTTCCATTCCCAAGATTTTTGAGTACCCAAGAACCAGCAACAATATCTAGGCGGCCTTTTCCATACATATCATGGGCAATAAGTTCTTCTCCATATGAAATTTGGGCAATAGTATCTGCTTGCCATGGACTTTCTTTTGGATTTTCAGGAATTTTGAAAATCTGCGGATAATGTGGTCTTTTAAAAGCGTCATGGATACCAACGACTAGAGCGGATCTACCTCCATGCAAAAGAGGTGCGACTACCGACCCATGTGGCCAGTCACCTTCTAACTTGCCTATAAAATGCTGCTCCCAAACTCCATTTTCAGGATCTATGGGCTTTATCCAGCACAATTCATTAAACAGATGGAAGTTTCTTTTCTTTTGCATACACTCTTCTGTTTTGCGTACTGCAATTAACTCATAGCGCCCATCCTGGTCTACATCATATGTATTTATGACTTGCACAATTCCAGGTATTTCATAACGCTGCCAAGATGGGTTTTTATACCACCATGCTCCACAAACTATATCCTTCTTTCCTTCTCCTGTTATATCTACTGTTAGTATATCGGTTGCTGTGTATGGCTTATCACGGTCAATAAACCTGTGTCTAAACTCTGGAAGCTTTTTCTTGCTTTGTTTCCACATCTGAAGCTTAGGATTCCCCATCTTTTTCGCCCATGTTTTTCCGACTATTTCAAGCTCTCCATCTTGATCCACGTCACAGAAAATGGCCTGATGAGTACCTTCTCCCCTTGATATCACTGACTTCTCCCATGTCTTTCCATTATCTTTGGAGGTATACAACATAAGCCGGGCATCATGATTATATGGCGGATTCCAGCCACCTTGTTGCATTTCACCTACAAACAAGGTAATTTCAGTTCCTTGGCACACAAAGTCAAGTGAGTGCGAATATTTTAACCTTTCATCAATTCGGTGCTCTATCCATGGATTATCTGGCTCTTCAAGCATCCGATTCTCAAACCATGACAAATAACCATCAAGATACTCAGAATCTGTAATAACAATATCTGGTCTTCCATTGCCTGTAATATCCACTAATACTGTTCTACACATTTCTCTGAAATTGTGCGCATATGTTTGCCTTTTCCATATGCCCGCATAAGGTCCACCTTCTGGTGCCTTATACCAATCCGGACCGCAGACTATCTCTAAGCATCCATCACCATCAAGATCTCCTAGACTCAAACCTTCTGTGAAGATTCCTCGTTGTACAATAAATTTATTCCAAGTTTTTTTTACATCATCATTTGGTTTAAAAATGAAAATCCCCGCGTCTTTTGAAAAAGCAGATATGGTAACTAATTCATCCTCACCATCATTATCTATATCTCCGAACACAATATCGTGATTATTCCCTTCAAATTCTTCAGCAATTATGTACTTATTCCACATACCATTTAAGTCATTACTAGGTTTATACCAGACAATTCTCGTCCTTTTAGGACTATCCTCCAGAAACTCACCTACTACAAGCTCCATAATGCCATCCCCGTCAACATCATGAATTATCATGCCAACTGTACAATTAACGTGTGAAATATCACCCTGCTCTCCGGTCGCAGGTCTGTACCAGCGCAGCAATCCACTTCCCCCGGTGAATAGTTCAACATTCCCATCTCCATCAATATCGCCTGCTGCAAAGCAGCTCATTTCTTTATCTTTTGCAATCAAACCATCAAGTATTGTTAATTCCCAGTATTTACTTAACATATTTGCCCCCTGTTTTTTTACTTAATCTAAATGTTCTTTCTGGAACAATACTATTTTATCACTTTGTGATAAAAGTGTCAATTAAAATAAACCTATCCATAAAGACTATTTTAAGTGAAATACAACTCCTAAATTTAAGAGGTCTGGCGGGAATCCACCGCATTTTAATGAAACTTGATGTGCGATTTTAATAAGAATAATATTAAGAAAGAGTAGGAAATATTCTCTACTCTATATTTTTGGTCGGAGTGAGAGGATTTGAACCTCCGGCCTCTTGGTCCCGAACCAAGCGCTCTAGCCAAACTGAGCCACACCCCGACATATATTGCGATAGTTAAACAACACCATTCATTTTAACACATCAAAACTTTTCAATCAAGAGACAAATTCTCACCTACAAAGACACCATAAAAGGGCGGATAATAAATCCGCCCGCTGTTAATCCTGTAATAAAAAAGTGGGCTACGCCACTTTTTTTCGCTAGGGAACCTTATGGTTCCCTTCGACGGATGCTCCGCATCCAAAAAAACCTCCTTAAAGCAGCAAAGGGGCTTCCCCTTTGCAATCCCCTTTGTCTAGGAAAGTATACTTTCCTAGACAAAAATAAAGATGCTTCTATACTTTAAATATCCTCATCATCATCATCATCATCATCATCATCATCAAAAAAATCATATTCATCTTCCATACGAAGTTTGAACTCATCAAATACGTCGTCGATTTCATCATCATCCTCTACGCTCACATAGGATTCATCCCCATGCTCATCATGCTCTACTTTAAGAATAATGACTTCACCCTCATCATCATCATCATCATCAACAACAGTACCGTCATCTTCTTCCATAAGTGGCAACAACACTACGTATTCATTACCATTCATCTCAATTGTATCAAGATGCTCAAATTCCGCTTCAACCCCATTCTCGTCTACTAAAACAACAATATCGTCTCTTTCATTTTCCATAATCTCAAACCTCCTTAAACTTTTTATCAAACTTCATTTATTCTTATATTGTCTAAATAACTCTGTAAAATATATGATGCAGCTATCTGATCTACTATGCTTTTTTTTCTTGATGTCTTAATACCGATTTCATGCATTGTCCTTTGCGCCGCGACAGTAGACAACCTTTCATCCCATTTAACAACATCAATATCTTTAAGCTGCTTTTTTAAGCTTTCAATAAACTCAATTGTTTTTTCACCGCGTGGACCTATAGTACCATTCATATTAATCGGAAAACCAACAACAATTTTGTCTACATTATATTCTTTTACCAATTGCTTGATTCTATCCATTGTATTGGTCATATCATAACTTCTTACAACTGTTTCAACACCCTGCGCTGTCCATCCAAATGAGTCACTTACTGCTATGCCTATTCTTTTATCCCCATAATCAATTCCCATTATTCTCATTACCAAACATCTACCTGCACTTTAAAATATTTTTACTGCAAACACTGGACAAACACTACTACAATAACCGCACAAAACGCATTTCTCCTTATTTACTACCGCTTTGTCGCCTATTATTTCTAGAGCTTCCTGCTTGCACCTATATACACATTTTCCACAACCTTCACACCAAAAATCAATGTGCAGCTTCCTGTTTTTCTTACCAACTGAGTCAAGTATATTACTAGGTACCTCATCTTTATTGAATACACAAACGTTCATTTCGACCTCTTCAACTGTTTGCATACCCACTGCTATCGAATGTATGTAAGGAATTTTCAATACAAAATCCATACACTCTTTATAAGACCTAATAAGGTTGCCTCCTCCGAGCGCTTTCATGCTGTATATTCCTTTGCCTGCATTATAACACTCTTTAACAGCATCAAGCATTTCATAAATTGTACCATCCCCTATGCCTATACCTGTCATATTAACTAGAGGATGTACAACATCAATCTCCGGCGTTTTTGTGCAAGCCTTGACTACTTCGATATTATGCGTTGATACTCCAACGGCCTTCACTATTCCCTTTTCCTTTGCTTCTATAAAATACTCAAGTGCTTCTCTGTGTCCTCTTAAAGTGTGAATGCTCTCCTGCTCGTGAAGCATAAAAATATCAATGTAATCCCTGTCAATTTCTTTTCTTGCTTTTTCCAAGCTTTTCTTGGCTGTTTCTACATCATATGCATAAGATTTTGTAGAAATAACAGGATTAATTGATGACATCTTAATTGCTTCCCTTATATGAGCATATGTCTCATATAACTCAGCAGTATCAATAAAGTTGACACCCAATTCCAATGCTTTTGCTATAATTTTGCCGCCTTCTAAAGGAGACATTTTAGCCTGCAGAGTGCCAATTACCAATGCCCCAAAGCACAGATGTGACACTTTTAAACCGGTGTGTCCCAATTCTAAATATTCCATATTACTATCCGATCATTACAAAACAATTTAATCTTTCTTATTGTCCAGATAAAACTTTACAACCTCCTCAAGGAGCTCATCTCTTTCCAATCTACGTATTACACTTCGTGCATTATTGTGATTTGTAATATAAGTTGGATCACCGGATAGTATATAACCTACAATCTGGTTAATAGGATTATATCCTTTTTCGTTCAGAGCCTTATATACTGTTACCAGTATGTCACTGGCTTCTTTTGTTTTATCTTCCCCGATATTGAACATCATGGTTTCATTATTTTTCAAATATATCACTCTCCAGTCCATAATGCTTTTTTGCAGGTAAAATATGCACAAAGCTTCCGGTTAACTTTCTAAGTCACATTATATGGTTATTCCCCAAAAAGCAAGTTGAACCTTACTTCTTGACTATTAATCATATATAGAATTATTACGTTCATCTAGTATATATTATTACATCTATGAAAATTATGCAATAATACTTTTTAATCTCTGCAAAAAGTAAATGCTAATCGTTTCCACATTGAACCTCTCCTACTATATAATCATCATATACTTCTTTTAATTTAGCATCAAGTATTTTCCCTTGTATATTGGTATTGCCCTCACACACAACCTTTATATAATTTTTTGTCAGACCTTCCATAAGTCCTTTACCTTTATTAAGCTCCTGTTCAAACAAAACGCTCATTGTACGACCACAAAAACTGTCCATAAAGCTGTCCATGTTCTGAGATGAGAGCTCCAGTAGTTTTTGGCTTCGCTCCTCCTTTACAACTGCATCAATCTGATCAGCAAATTTAAATGCCGGAGTCCCTTTTCTAGGCGAAAATTTAAATACATGCATACGGGCAAGCTTTATTTCCCTCAAAAAATTTAACGTAGCTTCAAATTCTTCCTCTGTCTCTCCTGGAAAACCTACCATAACATCTGTAGTAATAGCAACATCAGGAATTTCATCCCTTAATAAATCCACAGCCTTCGCATATTGCCGTGTATCATATTTCCGGTTCATCCTTTTCAATGTGGCATCACAGCCGCTTTGCAGTGAGATATGATAATGGGGACATACTTTATCAAGCTCTTTAACACCGTTAACAAAATCACTTGTTATAAAAGTGGGTTCTAGCGAACCAAGACGTATTCTTTCTATTCCATCAATTTTCTGCAGGCTTTCCATTATACTCAATAAACCTGTTTCTTTAAGATCTCTCCCATAGGATGCAAGATGAATTCCTGTCAGTACGATTTCTTTAAAACCATTTTGGGCTATAGCTTTCACTTCGTTTATTACATCATCCGGTTTTCTGCTTCTTACAGGACCTCTTGCATAAGGAATTATGCAATAAGAACAAAATTGACTGCATCCTTCCTGAATCTTAATAAAAGCTCTGGTCTGCCCCTTATATGTTGTAACATTCAAATCCTCATATTCACGTACCTTCATTATGTCTTCCACAAGGCTGATATTTTGTGTTCCCTTTTCAAATTGGCGGACATATTCAACTATCCTATTCCTATTGCTGGTACCAATAATAAGATCTACCTCAGGCAGCTCCTTCACTTTTTCAGGTGCTGTCTGTGCATAGCAACCTGCCACTATTATGATTGCATCTTCATTATTTTTCTTTGCTCGTCGGATAATTTGCCTAGATTTACGATCACTCAAGCCTGTAACCGTACAGGTATTTATCACATACACATCAGCTATGCTGTCAAAACCGACAACCTCATAGCCCTCCTGTTCAAACAGCTCGGTCATGGCCTCTGTATCATATTGATTTACCTTACATCCTAATGTATTAAATGCTACTTTCTTCATTGCCACCTCATATTTTGGAAACATATTTTTATTCAAACACTTGTTTATTATGCGCACCCGAGTATGAAATAACGCGTAAAATCGACGTCATGCTATAGCTATTGTAAAACAACAGATCTATTCTTACAAGGTTTATTAAAAATAAAAGATGAGCTGCCCCATGGTTTAGTAACTATTAAATATAGTATATTATACATAGACAATCCTCTTATCTTTATAAAGGCTTAAATATAGTTGCTTCTATATGAGTTTCCAGCATTTTTTGTGAACACCAGAAATACACCGCTACCAGCTTGCCGTCAGGCCGTTGAAAGAGCCGGGGATACCCTAAATCAGGAAATCCATTTCTTGATTGAAGTCCCTCGCGTAAAACTTGTTCTATTCCCCAAGTCTTTCCTTCATCCCCGCTGTACTTTGCAAGGATTACATGGCGGTCCCTGTTTCCGTAAACACAACAGAGGCGTCCATCTGTCAATTTAATCATTGCCGGAGGGTTGCCATTACTGCCTCCTGTATCGCCAACACGAGATAAGAACTCCCAGCCTCTCCCATTATTCATCGAACAATAACAATCTATCCAGCAAACATTTTTTTCATCTTTCCTGCGGATGGCTGTAACAATATTATCCTTCGAAATCCTGACAGGTGCGGGCATTACAGCACGATAGGGATCAGAAGGCGGGACTACCCATGAGACGAAATTAAATGACTTACCACCATCTTTTGTTTTTGCAAGGAACACCTTGTCAGTAATGCTCACACCATGTTTATTACAACCTGCATCACGCATAGACAAAAACAAGTAGCATTCCGACGGACTATTAACCAAATAGGCTGTTCTGCCTGTAAATTCTTTATTAGCAAGCTCAGGAGATCCCAGCAAATTGCCGAAGGTATATGGGCCTTTCCAGGTTGCACCCTTATCATTACTATAGAACCATTGATGTCCGCTATTGCCATGGTATCCACTACCTTCAATACGCATAACAAAACCCGGTGACATAAAATCAACAGCTTCCGGTAAATCAACCGCATTCTCAGTTAAAAACCCATTACTTCCCTGATAACTTCCCGGCATCCAGGTTTCCCAGTGTTCTCCTCCATCTTTGCTCCTCGCCAAGTATGATATGTGCGGATTTACACTGTCCACCTGATGGCCGCTTTTTGTAAACTGCGCTTCTCCACAGGTATACCCGACCAATAGTTCATCACCCCATTGCCATGTAGGACCATTGCCCCCGTTGTTTGCAGGAACTGCGCACCATTTGCTTTTATCGTGAACAACTACTACATTCTTCATACTCATTCATTTCTCCTATACATATATATTCTTATTGCTTATATTTCAGCGAACATTCCAATATATCCTAACTGGAGTAGCTTGTTTAAGAATTCATGATTTTCATGAAAGATGAATAAATGCCGGTAACTTAATGTTTGTTCGCCACAATTTTTCTACAATTAGCTTGATTATTCTAAATTTCATCCCCGACAAAGCCTGTTTATTCTGAATGCCCACCAGCAAAGCTTGTTGATTCAGACCGCCCACCAGCATGTTTTGTTGCATATTCAATCGCATTTAAAATGCTTTCTTCATTTGCTGTACCCCTTCCGGCACAATCAAATGCTGTCCCATGGTCTACCGAGGTTCTGATAATCGGAAGTCCTAAGGTTATATTAACTCCACTTACAGAGCTCCACTTTTTTTCTTTTTCAACCCAATTAAATCCACTCACCTTAATAGGTATGTGTCCTTGATCATGATACATGGCCACAACAATATCGTACATGCCGCCTTTTGCCTTTGAAAAGAGGGTATCCGGAGGAATAGGTCCTTCGGCAAATATTCCTGAAGCTTTTGCTTCGTTAATCGCAGGAATAATTTCTTCAATCTCCTCACAACCGAACATACCATTTTCGCCTGCATGAGGGTTCAGCCCTGCTACTCCTATTTTAGGATTGCAAATTCCAAAACTTCTGCAAGCATCATCAGCCAGTTTTATTACCTTCAAAACTCTGTCCTTTTTTACAAGGTCACAGGCTTTTCTAAGAGAGACATGGGTGGAAACATGCACCACCCTGATGTTACCATCGACCAAGAGCATGGTATAATTGTTGGTATTTGTAAAATGGGCATATATCTCGGTGTGACCGGAAAAATGATATCCTGCAAGGTTTATGGCTTCTTTGTTTATAGGTCCGGTAACCGTAGCATCTATCTTTTTTTCAAGCGCAAGATCAATTACTTTCTTAACTGCTTCAAATGCTGCCTTGCCGGCCAATATGGATACCATGCCATGCACCAGCTTTGTAATATCTACATTTTTCAAATCGAAAATATCCATTGTACCATATTCAAATTTTGCCTCTTCTACAATAGATATGCTGTTAACCTTAAGGTTTACGCCTGCTATTTGTGCTACCTGTTTCATTACTTCAGCATCCCCTACGATAAGAGGTCTGCATATATCATATACCTCTTTTTTGCTCATAGCTTTTGCTGCTATTTCAGGGCCTATCCCGGCCGGATCTCCCATTGTAATCCCAAGGATGGGCTTTTTATTATCCATGGTATCCTTCTCCCTTTAAGTGCTTTATGGATTTTAGTATTACATCATCTGAGCCAAATCCTCCGGCTTTTGTTATAATGTTCATTTCGTGAAGTTTACCTCCAATTGCTTTGCCGCAAGGGACAAAAGGTTCAACTTCTCCAATGATTTTTAATCCCCTTACAGACAATCTGTTGCATATATTAAAAGCAGTATCTCCGCCGACTATTACAGCTCCACCTAAATTTACCTCATGATTCAGACTGTCAAATATTTCTGATAATGTACTTTGAATTATCTGGCTTACATTGCGCATAGTATCTATATCATTTTTATATTCTTCATAAATTTGAGTTTTGCCTGCTCCTGCACCATCAATGACTATATCCTCTCCACGGCTTAAAAACCACAATGCTTCTTTCTTTATCTTTGCAAACTCATTTTGGTGGCCAGAATCTTGCTTTGCGCACTTCGTTATATCGAGCTTTAGAACTTTGACACCATAATTTGCAGCAGTTTTAATTTGCAGTTTTGTTGCCTCTGCTGGACTTCCCGAGAGTACAAGTATTGGACCGTCTTTCCTAGTGAATGTTTCTTTTGTCCATTCCCATCCTCCGGACTTTTCATCTAATATGTAGGATAATAGCCCCGCTGAACCACATGCAAGTACAGAAATTTCACACCTTTTTAACGCATCGGCGATGATTATCAGGTCTTCCTCCGCTTCCGCATCAACTACGGCTATCCTATAACCTTCCTTATATGAAGCTTCAAGCTTCAAAGCCAAATTGTTGATTCCCCGTCTTACTTCATATAAATTTACAACTGTTGTCTTAATACTTACCTGTTCTCCTATTATTTCAGGAATATATGCACTTTGTAGCGGGGAAAAAGGATCCTTTGCAATATCATTTTCGGTAAGTTTCTTAGAATCTAGGTAGTGAATACCATCTCTTGTTGTTCTTTTATTGTATGGCAATGCCGCTACAAAAACAGCCAAATCAATTTTATCACTTTGAAGCACCGCCATGAGTTCACTTCCAATATTACCTCTTAATGTGGAATCCACTTTCTTATATATAAGCCTATAACCTGATTCATATATACTTCTAATACAATATTTGACCTTCCTGTATGCGTCTTCCGCTTTTATATTTCTGCTTTCGGTATCGACAATTACAACATCGCCTGCCTGAGTTAACAATTCATAATTATCAATATTAACCGCCACATTAACACAGTAGCCTTTTTTAGTAAGTTGTACACCCGCATCCATACAACCCGTCATGTCATCTCCTATAATAGCTGATATTCCCATATTACTTTACCTCACAATCAATCGGTAAGAAGTTTGCAGTATATGCATTTCATATCCTTCGGATGCATTTCCTTAGGATTATTATCAAGAAGCCTAGTTACTTTGGAAGCGGCTGCAACCATTTCATCAACATCACAAACCGATATACCAAAACTCTTAAGACCCGATGGAATATTAAGATCCCTCGTAATCTCATACAGCTTTTCTATAACTTTATCCGCTGCTACCCGGTCTGTTAAAGTTGAAATATCAATATTCATGTGTACTGCAACATCCCTTAGCTTAGATTCAACAACATCTGAGTTAAATTCCATTACATGAGGTAAAAGTATTGCATTGGAAATCCCATGGGGTATTTTAAACTTTCCTCCCAAAGGATATGCAAGGGCATGCACAGCAGCCGTGCTGGAAGAAGCAATACACATACCGGCAAAATACGAGCCCAGCAGCATATCATGCCTTGAATTGATATCTCCTCCGCTTTTGTATGCTTTGTAAATACTTCGGTAGATCAGGTTTATAGCCTTTAAAGCAAGAACATCGCTGAAAGGATTTGCTTTTTTGGAAATATAGCATTCAATTGCGTGTGCCAGAGCATCCATCCCTGTAGAAGCCGTAACCGAGGGGGGAAGCTTCAAGGTCATAACCGGGTCAAGTATCACCCGGTCAGGAATTAACCAATGGCTGACAATACCAACTTTCAATTCCTGTTCCGGTATAGCAACGATAGCATTTGGTGTTGCTTCGGAACCTGTGCCTGCAGTTGTGGGAATCATCAATGTCGGGATCCCCTTTAGCGGAATCTTTTCAGTGCCGATCATATTTTCCAAAGGTATATTATTGGTCATTAGGACGGATAAGAGCTTTGTTACATCCATTACACTACCACCGCCAATTCCTATTAGCAGTCCATACTTCTTATTTTTTACTCTGTCAAAGATATGCATGACCTCATTAAGTTCTGGCTCAGCAGGTGCATCATTTATAATATCTACCTGAGTACCATTTACTTTGAGCAAACTTTCAGCCTTTTCCACCAGTCCTGCCTTCCATACCCCCATATCAGTAACAATCAGCGTCTTATCAGTATTAAACTCCTTTACAACAACACTTAAGCTATCAGTCGCATTAACGCCTGCAATAACTTTTCCAGCAGTCTGCATTGAATAAATACCATTGAAATTCACTTAGCATCATCCTTTAAATAGTTTTGGTTTATTAGTGCTGTGAGTTCTTTCAGCTTTTCACCTTTTAGTCTGATTATAGGCTTTCGCGGAGGACCAGCCGTGATACCTGCAATATTTACAGCCTCTTTAAGCACTCCCGGAGCAGTTCCCAGCTTAAATGCATCCCTGAGCGGTTTCAGTTTTTGTTGGGCAGCCTCGGCCTCAACAATTTTTCCATTTCTATAGTTTTCATATATAGATACCACCAGTTCGGGAACTACATTGGCTGTAGCAGCAATAGCTCCAGTACCTCCTGCTTTGAGAGTGTCTAGAATTAGGGAATCGGTACCTGCCAACACTTGAAAATCTTTTTCCGATAATTCTATATAGCTCATAATGTTCTCAAACTTACCGCTGCTGTCCTTTATCCCTATTATCCCAGGTATTCTTGAAAGCATTGAAACAGTTTCTGCTTCCAGATGAACACCGGTACGCATAGGAATATTGTAAAGTATTATGGGAATATCTAAAGATCGGGCAATTTCTTCATAATGTGAGTACAATTCATCCTGACTGGGTGAAATAAAATATGGTGTTATAACAGACACAGCTTTCACCCCTGTATCCTGAACTTTTTTAGTTAGTGAAATAACTTCACGGGTTGAAATTCCGCCGGTACCGGCATATACAGGTACTCTCCCTTTTGCCTCCTCTACTACAACTTTTACAATGCACTCTTTTTCCTCAGGAGTCAACGCATAGAACTCACCCGTAGTACCAAGGCAAAAAAGCCCGTGTACCCCTGCGTCAATCAACCTATTTACAAGAGCTCTTAACCCACTTTCATAAATACTTTCATTCTCTTTCATTGGTGTAACCATTGCAACAATAATTCCTTCAAGCCTAACCACTAAAATCACCTTTTTCTTCAAATAATTTTAATCGCTCTACTATAAACCTGTAATATCATTAGTTCTTTGCTGCCAGGAGTAAATTTTATTTTTCAGCTCACCTACAAGAATTGAATACTTCGGATCCGTAGCCAAACTATTCATTTCATATGGGTCGGATTTAAGGTTATATAGTTCATCTTCACCTATAGCACTATGATTATATTTCCACATATCAGGCGTAATTATTGTACGTACCGGATCACTTATTGCAGTTATTATTTCATCAGTAGAAGCGTCTTCCTTCCAGATATCAGGAATTTTGGAGTCACTGATTATATTTTTATATCCGCAATCACGACCATTCCATTCAATAAAAACATTTTCTTCTTGAAGGTGACTTTTACCTTCTAAAAACGGGATCCAGCTGAATCCGTCAAGGTTACCTGGCACTGGCTTTCCCATTGCTTCTACCAATGTAGGGATTAGATCCACTTGGCTCACAGGGTTTTCAACAACTTTTTTACTGCAGTTTATATCAGGAATTTTAAGCAGCAATGGTACCTTGACTGCTTCATTATACATTACACACTTAGTCAATAGCTTATGGCTTCCCATCATATCACCATGATCACTGGTATAAACAATAATAGTATTGCTATCAATTCCACTTTCTCCTAAGGTATCCAAGATTTTCCCCAGTGCACTGTCTACCAGACTTATTGAACCCCAGTAGTTAGCAATGATGCGCTTAAAGTCATCTTCTGTCTTAGCAGGAAGTCCACTGGCACCCTTATTATAAACTCTCTTCTGAAAAAGTCGAATTTTAAAAGGAATGTCTCTTTCATTATCTGAGTAAAAATTTTCCGGTAAGGAGATCTTATCTAGGTCATATTGGTTATCCCTTGGACCATGATATGGTGTATGAGGCTCTAGAAAGTTTACATATAAAATAAAAGGGTTATTCTTGTTTTCCTTAATAAACTGGCTTGCTTCATTTGCTAAAAATACAGGCTTGCTGAATTCTTCCGGAAAACTTGCGCTATACCCCCGACTAAAGTATTTAAAACCATCGTTCATCTTTTTATCAGGCGTAAACCCATTTTTAACAAGGAATTCATAATAGCTGCTATGTGTACTTTTGTCACGTTCTACCGAATAATACTCCCGGTAACCATCCTCTATGCTTTTCCAATCTTTAAATCCATGTTGTGTAAAGATTTCATCTCCCAGATGCCACTTTCCATAGTAAGCAGTATTGTATTCTTCAAAATTGCACAATTCAGGCAGACATAATATGTCCTTGTTAAGATGCATATTGTTTTCTATGCAGCCATGGCTGTGGGGATAAAGTCCTGTCATTATGGTTCCCCGGGACGGTGTACAAACCGGTTGGCTAACATATGCGTTTTTAAAAACAATACTATCAGAAGCTAATCTATCCATATTAGGCGTATGGATAAGATCATTTCCATAGACTTTCATTGTTTTGGCTGCTTGCTGATCAGTAAATATAAAAAGTAAATTTGGGGTGTTCATAAATAAGTAACCATTCCCTTCATTCAACTTATATCATAAAAGTAAATCTGTTGGTATGTTTTGAGCTATACTACGCTTTTAATGTAATGTAATATCTTATAAACCGCCCCCTCTCCATTTTCCCTCCATAAAACGGTTTTCGAGCTGCTTTTTAAGCTGTTTACATAGTTCCTTCTTATCTGTGGCAATATTAACAAGTTCAAAAGGATCTTTATCCAAATCGTAGAGCTCATCTAAATCATTATAGTTTTCTATGTATTTATATTTACTGGTTCTTATACAACGGAAGTTCCTTAAGGCGCATACTACATCATATCTGTGTTCCATAAGTTGCCCCTTCAGAACGGGCACAAAAGAACGGGCATCAATATTTTCTTGAGCTGGAAGTCCCGCAAGTTCACATATAGTAGGATTTAAGTCTATCAATTCTACCATTGCATCGCAAGTCTTTCCTTGCATAATGACAGGTCCTGCTGCAAGAAGAGGCACATGAAAAGATGGCTCATAAGCAATACCTTTGGAATACATGCCATGATCGCCTAGCATTTCACCATGATCACTAACAAAAAATATGTAGGTATTTTTGATCATTCCTCTTTTTTCCAACGCATTTAATATTAATCCAACTTGATGATCTATTAACTCGATAACCGCACAGTATTTCCTTCGGATCTCTGCAACTCTTTCTGCATCCAATTCTCTGCGCTCTTTCCTTATCTTCTGCCATTTGGGTTTTCCCTCCATATCATCATCAATCGAAGGAGGCATAATAGCTCCGTCATACTTTTTTGCAAACTCAGCAGGCGGGTCAAACTGACTATGCGGTCCCGCAAAACTGACAAATAAATGCCAAGGGAAGTCGTCAGATACTGTTTCTATCCATTCTGCCGCTTTCCTTCCAATAAAAGAATCATGAAAATCTTCAGTTGGAAGCACAGAATTATAGCAATTTCTTTCGTACCATGTTGTTCCTTTTCTTGATCCCGCAAAACTTTCAAGAAGTCCCTTTTCGTGTAAATGGTGAGTATACGGACCAATAGGTGAGTCTACCATTGCATGGTTTTTGCCTTCAATTTCAAGGGGATCGGTAAATCCCCACCCATATACACAGGGTCTGTCCCCGGTTAAACCATTATATTTATTGGGCTTGGCCAGATCAAGCTTGCCCACACATGCGGTTCTGTAGCCATAATCGCGTAATCTCTGGTAATATGTAGTAACACTGCGTGGAAGATACGATGCATTATCCACAGACCCTATACGCAGAGGTTGAAGTCCACTGGCAAGCCCTATACGTGCCGGCACGCACACAGGTGCATTTGTGAAACAGTTGGTAAATCTCATACCCATACGGGCAATACGATCCAGATTTGGCGTTCTCAGAAAGTCGGCGCCTGCACAACCCATATAGTCAAATCTATGCTGGTCTGTCATTATAAATAAAAAGTTGTTTTTCATTTTTTCACTTGGCATTAATATTATCTCCCTTTCAGAAAATTATGGTACGTTCAATTTTATAGAGCCAGAAAACGTCCCCAAACTGTTCCGGATTTGTGTTGTTTTCTAATTTTCAATTGTACCCTGTAAAGCTTTCTTCCCCATCCCCTCAAGAGCTTCGGGTCATTGATTTCTATTGTCTGTGATGATGCTTCCAGCATTTCCCCATCATATTCGAAAATTACTCCCGAGCCTTCAATGCATTCAAATATAATCCTGCCATTACCTTTTATGCTATGATTTTGTGATGTCATTAGATTAAGAATAATATTATCGGTACTTTGGCTTAATTCAAAACGATCAGTTATCTCAATAAATGCTCTCCCATTCCTGCTAAAGACAAATGCCCTTTCCCAATTTTCTATACCGGCATCATGCGGGTACGCTTTGCCTATATTCATAGAAAAACGTACTATATCATCTGATACTGAATACTTTAAATTTTCAGCTGCATGTTCAACACCTTGATGTTGCTGTCTTCCGTTTACTTCAGGAAGATTGTGGTAGGAGGACTGCATAGTCCATATTTTATAGCGATCTGCACTGAATGTCTTTGCGGAATATGTCTCAACACCCACATCAATAATTATCGGTGTGCCATCATAATACACAATAAAACTACCGACATCATTATGGTTATGGTTTTCATTATTATGACCTCCTTTTGCTGCCAGATACAAGCCATTACTGCTGTCAATGTTCTCCCTAGCAACCATAAACTGAAGCCCCTCTAGGCATACATCCTGTATCACAGGTACTCTGGCTGAAAGTCGGGATAATTCGCTATAGTTCATAAAGCACTTGAAGGCTCTGTAAAGGTGCCACACTCCCATTTCCATTTGCAGCTTCCCATTAAACATACCTGCTCCAAAATCCATCAATTGCCTATCGCAAGTTTTTGACCCATATCTGTAAATCAAATCATATGGCAGAGTGACCTTGGGCAACGCATCCGCAAAATTGGCGTATTGCCCGTCAGCAATATGTGCATTCAATATATATCTTCCAATATTTTTTATTTTTTCCTCTCCAAACAGATCAATTTTCCCACCGGTTGCCTCATAGAGCATCTCAAGGCAATCAAACAGGCTTGCACCTGCTGCGTTCCAATATTGAGGACCCTCATTACAGCCACCATCAATATTATAAGAGTTTATAAAATTATTCAACGACCGTATACATTTTTCAATAGCCATCTCTCTTTTATCCTCATCGTCAAGAATCAAAAGAAAAACTGCTAATACATTTGAGTTTATCCATGGGTTCCAATTGTTAATTTTGTTTCCTACAAACCCCATCCAGCGCATATGATTCCACTTTAGATATGGTTCTATTATCCGCCGGTTTATCTCGTATTTTATTCTTTTACATATCAAAGGACTCACCGTGTCCAACACATTTTTAAGAAAGTAATAAACCCACGTCAATAGCGAAGCTGTTTCTGCTGAAAAAAGATCAATGAAAACAACCTCGAGCTCTATATCAGGAAGTACATTGTTTTTTTGTGCCAGCATATAATTATTATGAGCAGGAGCTACCCATGAGGTTTCTTCGCAAATACACCAGACCCCATTGATAATATCATTAACAAACCTACCCTTCCCTTCCATGCACTCTGCAAGAAGTAAAGAAATTACTACTTTTCTTCGTTCTTTAATGATTTCCTGATAATTTGTTCTGTTTCCGGACTTCTTGTACTCCATATAACAGGTCGCAGTTAATTGCTGCCATTGATAATTCATATAACTTCCTGCTTTATTTATGTAGTATTCTCTTAACTCTTTATCAAGTTCTTCCCAAATTTTCCGTTCTTCAAAGACCGGAAAAGGTTTGTAAAAATCTCTTGGAGCAAGCACTTCTTTCAGGTTAATCCTGCCTAATACTTTATTAAGCATATTAACAACCTCCTCCTTGCATCTTCCTTATTTATTACTTTAAAATATTCCGATTAGTGGAACCAGGTCAGAAAACCGACTATTTCCTGACCTAGCTGTTTCATGTAATCAACCCAACAAAATATATACCAATTATTCTGCTTTCTCTTATTGTCAAATTATTGACTGCAGGATTGTTTCATACTTATAGAGAGATTCAAATTATCAGTTTAACTATTTTATTGTTGAATACCATTCGTTAGCTTCCCTGGTCAAAACATCCCCGCCATTCTCCATCCAGATCTGGAGTATTCTATCATATTCAGCTTCAATATTCTTACCTTCAAGAATAGCTTTTAATGCGAATTGAACCAAAGGCTTGCTATGATCCGCATACTTCACTTGAGAAGGAATTGTGGCTTTTAATTGGTCCTCATAAACGCCTTCTTTTGCTATCAACTCTAAATAATCTAACCTTTGTTTAGACTTAGGTGCATTAGCAGTCAAATATTGGTTTTTAAGCTGAAGAAAGAAAGGATTGCCAGACTGACCAACGATATATTTAGGAGTCAGTTTTGACCTATCCGGATTATTTTTCCATTCGGCTGTCTGCTCTGCATACGTTCCAAACATTTCATCTTTCACCCAATCCCATACTCCACCAATCTCTCCCCAGGCAGAAGAAATATACGCTTGCTCGTCCATGGCCAGATCTTCTAGTACAGTAAGAAGTTTTATATATTTACCCTGATCCTCTTCCAGCTTGTAGTTAAATAAAATGTATTTATTATTCAAACCGGAAACAGGCATTCCATATTCCCCATCTGGACCAACCGGAGGATTTCCATGAACATACACGCCTGAAGGAGCTGTGGTAAGATCAGTAAAAGGCATAGGGTATAAACAGAACTGATTATCTCCTGCATGGCCTTCTGCATAAATGTAAGCATCAACTTCAGGATGCTCCAACCTCCATTTTTTATTCAGATGACCTGTACCATTCCACAAGTGATCAGATGCTTCAAGATTAGAGATGTATCCGATTTTCCCAGTACTAAATTTCCATGCAATGTCATTTCCCTCTGAGCGGCAATCTTCAGTTACAAATTCCGGATCAATTAAACCGTCTTTATACCACTTATTTAAAAGCTTTAATGCTTCCTTTGTATCTTCACCGGAAAAACCATATATGAGTTTACCATCTTTTTCCATCCAGTGAAATGGGGTCACTCCAAACGCTCCGAATAACTCAGAAAACATTACAGTAGGGTAAGGACCTTCCGTCGTTAAAGCGTATGTATCATTTATATTGTTTCCATCAGGATCTTCATTTACAAATTTGTAAAAAGCTTCTTCAAATTCACTTAGTGTTTCAGGGATTCTATTTATCCCCACATTCTTTAACCAATCAGCATTCCATGCAATAACCCGTCGGTATTGTCCCAACCAGGTAGGCATTGGCAGGCCATAATGCTTTCCATCAAGCATACCTAACTTCCATAGTCCTTCATCATTGAAAGATTCAATATACTCATAGTACCTTGGCATATGTTCCTTAATCATATCCTCCGGAAGCTCGGCAAGAACTCCTTGATCTGCATACTTAATCAATTCGTCCGGGTCATGGTTATATCTAACCATATCAGGCATATCATCAGATGCCATTAGGACACTCAATTTCTCTCGCCAGCCATCATCTCCAAGTCTGACTAAATCAACCTTAATATTATAATTTTCTTCCACCCATTTTTTAGGCAAATTATCATCGTCCACTTTTTCCGAGTTTAATAACGCCCAGGTATATTCATACGTTTTTTCAGTCTCAATTCCTTGAGTTGATCCATTTGTTCCCTCAGCAAGCTGGCTCCCATCTGTCTCACTTATGCTCCCTTGATTGCATCCCATGAATAATGATATGACTATAGATAGCATCAATATCAAACTAATACATTTAATCTTTTTCATATTCATTTCTTATCCTCCATTCTTATTTTTTAAATACACCCCAGATTATGAAATACTTAACCCTTCAAGGATCCCACCATCACTCCCTTTACAAAATATTTTTGAATAAACGGATATACAACTAAAATAGGTGTAACAGTTACTATAATAGCTGCTGCTTTCAAAGTTTCAGGTATTGCTGGAATACCAATACTCTCATTTGAAGCTTCAAGCATACCCCGTATTTCCTCATCGGTTGATTGCACCACAATACGTCTTAAGTAAATCTGCAAAACCTGCTTTTCAGGACTATTAATATAAATCATGGAATCATACCATGAATTCCAATGTCCAACTGCAATCCAGAGTCCTACTGTTGCAATCACAGGTAAAGATAGTGGAATGATAATTGAAAATAGTATTTTCCACTCACTAGCTCCATCAATTCTTGCTGATTCTTCCAACTCTTTTGGAATTGACATTAGAAAATTTCGGATAATAAGCATATTATAAACAGATATCAGCCCCGGAATAACCAGCACCATCCTATGGTCTACCAACCCCAGATTTTTTATCAACAGGTACTTAGGAATTAGACCTCCTCCAAAAAACATGGTAAATACAAAAATACTGGTATAAAAATTTCTATGTGGTAAGTCTTTTTTAGATAAAGGATAGGCAGCACATAACAAAATTGTAAGAGATAGTACTACACCTGTAACTGTCCTATAAATAGTATTAAAGTAGCCCCAATAAAGCATTTTGTCGTTCAAAATCATCTTATAAGACTCAAGGCTAAATTTATGTGGATAAAACATCATCCTTCCCACATTAAGTCCCTGAGGATCGCTAAGTGAGATTGATATTAAATATATAAACGGGTAAATAATCGACATTGAAAACAAAGCAAAAAAGGTGTAATTAAAGATTCCAAATACTCTTCCACTTAAAGATTTTCTCATTATCTTCTCTCCTCTTTCTATTACCAGATTCCATACTCACCAAAAGTCTTAGCCAACTGGTTGGTTATTATCACAAGTATCAAGCCGACAACATTCTTAAATAAACCAACCGCAGCTGAGAAACTGTAATTCATTTCAACCATTCCTACTCTGTAAACATATGTATCCAAAATGTCTGCAACATCATATACTACCGGACTAAACAAATTAAATATCTGACCAAATCCCGCATCAAGAATATTTCCAACACTAAGAATCAGCATTATCGTCATTATCGGAACTATTGACGGGATAGTGATATATACAGCCTGCTTAAATTTATTTGCACCGTCTATAATTGCTGCCTGATACATCTCTACATCTATATTGGTAATCGCCGCTAAATAAATTATTGAACCCCACCCCGCACTTTGCCAGATATCAGAAACAATTAGGACTGACCTGAACCACCTGGAATTTGCAAGAAAATATATAGGTGCACCACCTAAAAGTTTTATGACCCCGTTTACCAAACCTGTAGAAGGAGAGAGAAACATTCGAAGTAAGCCAGCTATCATAACCCAAGAAAGAAAATGCGGGAGATAGCTGATGGTTTGTGTAACCTTTTTGAAGGTACTGTTACCGATTTCATTCAACAGTAGTGCCACAATAATAGAAGCAGGAAATACAAAAATTAATTTTAAAAGGCTAATTTCGATAGTATTGCTTAAAACATTAAAAAAATCATATGTACCGGTGAACATATTTTTGAAATGGTCAAATCCAACCCATGCACTTCCAAATATACCTTCCCGTATACGAAATTGTTTAAAAGCAATTATGACTCCATACATAGGAGCATAATCAAATATTAGCTTATGTATCAATGCCGGTAGCAATAATATAAAAAAGTACCTGTATTTTTTATATTGATGTATCATTTGCACCAGATTATTTCTTATACCTGTGGATTTTCGCAACTGCCCTTCCCCCTCTGTTCTGTATAGCTTTACTAATTTCAGTGATGGCACACTTTGCTGGCTTTACTTATCGCTCACGGAGCTAATTTAAGAGTAGCAGTATAAAAAATTTAAATCAATATTAATTATTTTAATACTTTTGATTTTTTTAAGACATTAAATTATTACCGATAATAACAATTCTTCAATTTTTTTAATTTCTTCAAATAATTTAATTATTTCATTTTGCTAAGTTTGCTAAAACCCAGTATCTTAATGTCTTAGAGGCATAAGTCCCTCTAAAATTTCTGCAACTTCCTTTTATTGTCGCAGCAACAATACACAGCGAATAGAATATATATGATATAATATCCTCATAAATGAGGATATTATATGCCTCCGGCGAATTTTATGTGCGTGCGATTTTTTTTGCTAAGGCAAAAAACGCACATGCACTATTATATCATGCAATTTCTTCGAAATTCATGATATAATGTCCTCGTTACCGAGGTTATTATATGCCTCCGGCGGAATCTATGCGCGTGCGATTTTTTTTGCCAAGGCAAAAAACGCACATGCGCAATTATATCATGCAATTCCTTCAAAATTCATGATATAATTGCGCATGTGCATATCTCTTAAGTAAGGGGGCATTTATTCATGTACCCATGGTATAGTTCTAAAACATTTTTAAAGTATATGGTTTCTTTTATAATAATGGCATCATTGCTGGTAGGATCAATAGCTTTAATATTATTGCAGGTAATATCCTCCAGCTTGGAGCAGGATATTGCATTAAACAATATGAACAGTCTTTCCAGCATAAGTTCCCTTCTGGATAATAGTATTTTACGACCTTCAAAGGATCTGGTTCTTGAAACAACATTATTTCTTGATGCCTTCAATCTGAATAAACCTAAATCTCATTATGAATATTATGAAGTTTATCAGTCCTTATGCAAAAACCTTTATCTTAAACCCTTTATAGAATCCATTAGTATTTATGTTCCCCATGAAAATCTTGTTATTTCTAGTGCAGGAATTAAATATAGTATACAGAACTTCCATGATAAGGAATTTATAAGGATACTTGACGAAAATAATACCAGTTTAATGGAGCAATGGCTTCCAGCCCGTACAATACACTCAACCAGCAGGCAAAACATAGCTGAAGGAGAATTAAGTGTAGTGACTTATATGTATGTTTCTAAAATACCTAACAATACAGATAAACCACCATTGTTTTATGTCTACATAAATATTTATGAGTTATATTTACATGATATTCTTGCCACGATAAATAATAGTCTGTCAAACTCACTGATGATTTTGAATCAGAGTAATAACAAGATTACTTCAATTAATTACAAGGACTCTCCCCTAGAGAAAGTTGGTTCAAAACTCTTGATTGATAACAGTACCCTCGGATATGTAATCAAAGAGATTGATAACAAAGATGTGGTTTTTAATATACACCAATCTGATTTTAGTAACTGGACCTATGTTCTAGCCAATCATTTAGGTGATTTTGCTACTTTTAATAATGTCCGTCACCAAATTATAATGGTCTGTTGCTGGATTTTTGCACTTGGGTTTATAGTATCACTGTTTCTATCTAGGAATTTATATTCTCCTTTGCAACGTATATTATCCAGTGTTGGTGGGGCACCTGCAATCTGGAAAAAAGCTCAGAATGAATATACAATTATCTCACAGAAAATAAGCAACCTAGACTCAACCATACTGCAGATGAGGAAGAAGGTACATAACACGGTTATCTACAGATTGCTTGAGGGTACTTTGGCTGAACCAGATGAAAATGAAATTTGCAGTTTGTTTCCTTATGATAGTTCAGTTGTATTGCTCTTAAAAAGCTTTACCTGCGGCAACTCTTTTTTCAGTAAGGCAAGCGTGTTTTTTTCAGATTTTCAATATTGCTATACAATATCAAATCATGAAAATATGCTTTATATAGTTTTAAATTTTTCTAAATCAATTAAATCGCCCTACGAACAAATAGAACAGCTTCTAATGAACCTAAGAAATGACCATTCTATTGAATTTAATGCAGGTATAGGTACAATTGTAGATAAACCCAAGGATCTTTATGTGTCTGCAAAAGAAGCAAAAAACGCTTACAGATACACATTTCTTAAACCCTCACAGAAGATGTTTTTTTATAAAGACATATGTAATTTAAAAAGCTTTGTGGCATCCATAGCAATTGATTCCTTTTCAACTTCTTTAGCTAATAATAACTTAGTGAAGGTTAATAATTTTTTTTCCAAGACAGTTGAAGCATTAAAAAGTGATCTTTATAATTTTGAAAGCATTGAAAATTTCGTACTTCAGCTTATAGGTGCCCTTAATAAAGAGTTTTTGCGAAACAACCTTGAAAAAAATGTATTGTCTTTTAGATGTCTGCATGAAGAATTTTATAAAAAACAAGATATATTTCAATCCATAAGCTGGCTTAAAACAATTCTGACCAATATTCTTCCCATGGAGACCAGCAAGGATGAAAAGTATGAAATTATAAAACAGATAAAAGAATATATTGATGAAAATTATAACCAAGATATTTCCCTTGATTTTTTTTCTAGTAAATATTTTTTAAGTACTTCTTATATCTCAACACTTTTCAAAAGCGCTTATAACATCGGAATATCAGAGTATTTCTCAAATATCCGCCTTGAAAAAGCAAAAGAGCTTTTGGAGAATAGGTACTTAAAGATCGAAGAGATCGCTGATAAAATTGGAATGCATAATCACTCTTATTTTGCAACCAAATTTAAAAAGCAATATGGAATGTCTCCCCAACAATACAGAATAGCATATAAAGCAAAAACTACTGCTGAAGGAAATATAACCTCGGATAGCAATACTTAAGCAGCTGTCACAATAATGTAATTGACTTACATTCCCAAAAAGTATATTATATAGACGGAATAATTATATATAATATTCCAGCGCTGATTAATTTATAATAAGGAGTGTATTGATATGAAATCAACTAAAATTTTGTTGAGTACCATTAACGATGTGAAAGATTTTGTAAATATTTCAAGCAAGTACGATTTTGAAATTGACCTTTCATCGGGACGCTATGTAGTCGATGCAAAGTCAATTATGGGGATATTTAGCCTTGATCTAAGCAAACCAATCAATGTTGAAGTTTCAGCAAGCGAAGCAGAAAAATTCTTGCAGGAAATTGCAAGGTTTGAAATAGAATAATCTTTTTAAGGTTATTCTGTTTCAAACATTAAAATTTTAAAAAATGAACTTTTGTTTTATGGTATAAAAGCCCTGTCTTTTTCAAAACAGGGTTTAATTTTTTCTCTAACTTACCCCTTTTTCTTTCCCGAGCTCTTGCTCTTTATTTTCCTCTGACTCTTATATGCTTTTTTCTTATTCTTCTTATTGGATTTAGCATCCTTCTTAGCAAGCTTGTCCAAACCCAAACGTTTTTCTTGGTTTTCATTTTCAGATGTGTCAATTATCAAAAAATCTATTTGCCGACTCGCAACATCTGCCTTTGCCAATATGACGCGAACAGTATCACCAATCCTATATACTTTCCCAGTTCTCTCACCTATTAGCATATATTGATTTGACATAAACTGATAATAATCATCTTCCATACTGCTAAGCCTTATCAAGCCTTCTATAGTATTTTCAAGCTCCACGAATATTCCAAAAGAAGTAATACTGGAAATAACACCCGAAAACTCCTCACCTTCATGAGCTTTCATGTATTCAACTTTCTTAAGATCCTCTGTTTCCCGCTCAGCATCCTCAGCCGCACGTTCTCTTTCAGAGCAAATAGCAGCAATATCTTTAAGCTTTATGCTCAAGTCTTCCTGTCTTTGTGGACTCATACCTTTTATTAAATACTCTTTTATAAGCCTGTGAATTATTAGATCAGGGTACCGTCTTATGGGTGATGTAAAATGGCTGTAGTATTCTGCTGCCAAACCAAAGTGCTTGTCATGAATACTACTATATCTTGCCTTTTGCAAAGATCTCAGCATTGCAGTGCTTATTACGCGTTCTTCTTTTCTGCCTTTCACTGTTTCCAAAAGCCTTTGAAAAGCTCCGGGGTGAATCTGATTAATTCCTTTAACAGGATAGCCTAAATTGCGTGCCATTTCACTAAATGCCTCAATTTTTTCTCTTTCCGGGTCTTCATGTATTCTGTAAACAAAAGGTATATTTGCCCAAAAAAAGCGCTCTGCAACAGTTTCATTGCACGCTAGCATGAACTCTTCAATTATGCTGTTGGCAATAGTCATTTCATATCGCCTTACATCTATAGGCTTTCCGTTTTCATCAAGTATAACCTTTGCTTCTGCAAATTCAAAATCAATAGCTCCTCTTAGGATTCTTTTCTTTTTCAAAACTTGAGCAAGTTCGTTCATCGCTTTAAAGTCTTCAACGAGGTAGTCGTATCTTTTGCATAATTCTTCATCATCAAAAGCAATAATTTTATAGACGTCGGTATAAGTCATTCTTTCATTTGTATTAATCACGCTTTCAAATATTTCATGATTTATTATATTACCTTTTAGATCAATATCCATTAATACTGAAAAAGCCAGTCGGTCAACTCCCGGGTTCAGACTACAAATACCGTTGGAAAGCTCTTTTGGAAGCATCGGGATAACACGATCCACCAGATACACACTGGTGCCCCTTTTTAGTGCTTCACGGTCAAGAGGTGAATTCTCAGTAACATAATGACTGACATCAGCTATATGAACCCCAAGTCGGTACATATCATTATCAATTTTTTCTATTGATACCGCATCATCAAGATCTTTTGCATCTTCTCCATCAATTGTTACCATTGTTAAGCTTCGAAGATCCCTACGCTTATTTGTCATATCTTCGGTTACACGATCTGCTATTGACGCCGCAAAAGCTCCAACATCTTCCGGAAATGATTCATTAAGTCCATAAGTTCTTATAATTGAAAGAATATCATTTCCGGGCTCATTAGCATCTCCAATTATTTCTATAACACGACCTTCTGCATTCCTTCTGTTTTCTGGCCATTTGATAACTTCCGCAACTACCTTCTGTCCTGTTTTTGCTCCGTTAAACTCCTCCTTGGCTACAAAAATATCAGTGGTTATTCTCCTGTTATCGGGAACAATAAATCCAAAATGTCGACTGCTTTCAAATGTTCCCACAATCTGTGCATTTGCTCTTTTGAGAACCTTTATTATTTCACCTTCGCTGCTTTTACTTTCAAATGCCTTGTTACTAATCCGAGCAATAACCCTGTCATTGTGCATTGCACCATTTAAAGAGCTAGCGCTAATATAAATATCTCTAGTACTATTATCATCCGGTATAACAAAAGCATATCCTCTTTCATTACCCTGAAGTCTTCCAGTGATAAGATTCATTCTTTCAGGAACACCGTATCTGTGCTTTTTCGTTTGAAATATATATCCTTCTGATTCAAGTTCATCAAGCAGGCTTTTAAATGTTTCCATATCTTCCTTTGGAACTACCAGCACCTGTACCAGTTCCTGAAAAAGCAGCGGCTTATATGCATCCTCTCGCATAAACAGTAATATTCTTTCTCGCTTGTTTTCTAGATTCTGTTTTTCTTTTATATTCATAATTCTATTCATTTCTCCTTCTTAAAGCAAAAAGTAATTTTCATTGCTTCCCGTAAGTCGCCCTAGTAAAGCCCCAATAAAGCGTGTACCAGTATTAGTTTGGTGACTTGACCATAATCCAAATTTGCTTAAAATTATTAATCTTATTATTTTATTATATACCACAATGGAATTCTTTAATCAACAAAAAATATAGATATCAGCAGCCACTTTTTATATGATAACGATGTGTGATAGGCAAATCTCTATAGATTCACAACCAAAGCCCCTTTGACATTTCACTTCATTATAAAGCATACTTTGAATGAACTCTATAAAAGGGCTTCTTAAGGTGAAGAAGATAAAACGAAGGACTGTGTTTCCACAGTCCGATTAACTTATCTAGACTACTACAAATTGCAGAATAATTGCTGTTACCAAAAATGCAATTGCAGCGACTGAAGTATACTTACTAAACAATGCATCAAGTGTTCTGCCCTTGTTTTTTCCAAAGAAAGTCTGAGCTCCACCTGCGATAGATCCAGATAAGCCTTCAGATTTCCCAGACTGCAATAAAACAAGTACTATAATAGATATAGAAAAGATTATGTGTAGAGCAATCATTATATATTTAAGTACTTCCAACTAAAACACCTCCTGAATTAAAGAACAGGAATATTGTAACACAGCACTTCTAAAAATACAAGCAGCATATTTTTTATTCGTTGTTTTTAGGTTTCTAACAGAAATTCATGAAAAGCTAGCAAAAAAGATCATTGAATTACACCCTTATTCAAAAATTTCATGAGGTTATAACAAGTGTTTACTTTATATTCAATGACTTATTTCTTTCTTGAGCTCTTCGATTGTTTCAAACTCAAGACCTGTTAATTTTTTAATCAGTTCAACGGACAGCCCCTCCAAAAGTCCAGTCTTTGCAGTTTCTATTTTTCCTTTCAAGAGACCTTTTTGCTCACCTTCAGCCATACCTTTTTCAATGCCCTTTTGTTCTCTTTTTATAAACTCATCTTTTATTGCCAGCTCAAAATTATAAACCATGCTTTCAACCTCCTTGCTTTCTAGAATTAACTTCTCAATTACCTCAAAATTATTCTGACCACTTCTCTTTACAATATTAGCAAACCAGTTTTTAAATATGTTAGAATCATGTGCATCCAGTTTTTTTAATATCT
>CAYPLH010000003.1:0-157826 GCA_964411505.1 uncultured Clostridiaceae bacterium
CTGTATTAGAGATGATTCTTCAATTAATATGTTTGAGCTACCTCTGAATAGACACATCAGCACTAAGATAAAAATATTTTTTCACGTCTAATACTTGAACAAAAGTGACCTGCATGATAAGATATCCCACTAACAGACTAAATTCTTCGTGAAATAGTATTCTATATAGCTAATTTAAAATTCACGTGTAATTTAGTTCATACTTCATGAGGAGGTTAAGTTGATGTCAGATATGGAATATAGGAGTCTAGGTCGAACTGGTGTAAAGGTGAGTAAGTTATGTTTAGGTTGTATGAATTTAGGTACCCGCATTTCGCAAGAGGAATCAATGAATTTAATTGACAAAGCTCTAGATGAGGGTATTAACTTTTTAGATACTGCAAATGTGTATGGCAGAGGTGTTAGTGAGGAGGCTGTAGGAGCGGCTCTTAAAAGAAATGGTAAGCGTGAAAGAGTGGTTTTAGCTACTAAGGTCTTTGGCGTGATGGCAGATGGGGATCCTAATGCAAGCGGTAGTTCGCGTCGTCACATAATTCATCAATGTGAAGAATCATTACGAAGGCTTCAGACCGATCATATCGATCTTTACCAAATACATGTGCCCAATGCAGAGATACCTATAGACGAAACGTTAAGAGCTTTAGACGATCTTATACGAGCTGGGAAAATACGTTATATTGGGACCTCTAAGTTTAAAGCATGGGGATTGATGGAATCATTGTGGGTATCTAAAGAGCTTGGTCTAAATCGGTTTGTATGTGAGCAACCTCCGTATAACCTTCTTGATAGGCGGATTGAAGATGAGGTGATACCAATGGCTAAGACATATGGAATGGGCATAATTACTTTTTCACCATTGGCCGGAGGATTCTTTACAGGTAAGTATGAGCGTGGGCAAGAGCCACCAAGTGGAACTAGGTTCAGCACATCCTCCCGCTTGAGTGCCCTTATAGAGCAAGAAAGAGCATATGATGTGTTGGATGTAGTCTTAGATATAGCCAAGGAACGTGGTTTTACGCCATCTCAAGTAGCTACATCATGGGTGGCTGCACAAGACGGAATCACTTCACCAATAATAGGACCTAAGTCAATTGAGCATCTTAAGGAAAGCTTAGGTGCGCTCAAATTAACTCTCACACCTGAAGAACTAGAACGGCTTGATCAAGTGTCGCCTCCTAAGCGAGCTGTGTATGGCTTTTCTGATCCTAATATAAAGATGCATCACCACAGATGGTAATGTTTATCTGATATTTGGTGTTGCCATTTAAGCAGAGCGGCATCTAGTTTGAAGATTACAAATGGTGTTGTATGTTGTGGTTTACACTATACTCTTGTGTATTTTGTTGAATCCAAAAAGAGACTGTCTTTAAAAGTAGTTTGGGATAGTCTCTTTTTAAACTTTTGGTTCAAACTAGATTCTGGTAATAAAAGAGAATAAGTTCACTCTTGGTTTAAGGTGTTTAGCTATGAAATCTGGTTTTCAGAGCATTTCATAGCAATAGAGTACAATCTGGTTTCATAACCTTGACACAAAAGGTGCGCTGATATCATTTTATTTAAGAGCTTGTGTACTCCGATTTAATATTGACTAAGTGGTATTTTTTATGTATTGTCAGTATAATATCCGCAGAAGGTGGATTGTATAGGAATTGTAGCAAAGCTTAGAATTATATTGAAAGGAAGTTTCATGAAGTTCTATTATATAGTTGATTCGCAAAATAAAGGAAGAACCGTTCGAAGTATCCTGAAGAACGAATTTAGATTCTCTAATAGCCTCATAAAGAAATTCAAATATCATGGAACAGTATATTGTAATCGGATTCCGGTTTATATGAACCATGTAGTTGAAACAAATGATACAGTGGAAGCAGAAATAAGTTTTGAGGAAACCTCCAAAAATGTGAAACCAGTCAAAATGGATCTTTGCATATTGTATGAGGATGAATATCTGATTGCTTTGGACAAGCCTCCTGGAATCGTCGTCCATCCGGTGGGGATGCATTCTGAGAATACTATTGCAAACGGATTGATGCACTATTTTATAAGCAGGGGACAACAAATTAAAATCCATCCGGTCAGCAGACTGGACAGGGATACTACAGGAGTCATCGTATTTTCTAAGAACGAATTCATACATGAAAAGCTTTCCAATCAAATGAAGTCCAAGCAGTATCACAAGGAATATACAGGCATCGTTCACGGCTGCCCTATTGAGCCTTCGGGTATAATAAATCGCCCGATCGCAAGGACCGAAGGCTCCATCATCCTAAGAGAGGTATCAGAGTCCGGCTCACCTTCTGTTACACGCTATAACGTTACTAAATATTTGAACAATGCGGCAATGGTTAATTTTATACTGGAAACAGGTAGAACCCATCAGATTCGAGTGCATTGCCAGTCCATAGGACATCCTCTGGTAGGGGATACTCTCTACTCTGACATTGCAACCGAATTGATATCCAGACAAGCGCTGCATTCGCATTATGTTAGCTTCATCCACCCTGCAACAGACCAAATAGTAACGATTAGTTCGCCTTTACCTCACGATATTATAAATTTATTGGATTCCAAAAAAATAAAGGCAGACAAATTTTAAACTGCAGTATATCCGCCATCCACTTTTATGTTCTGACCGGTAATATAGGATGCCTCATCACTTGCTAGTAATATAGCAACAGGATTTAATTCTCCTGCAGCCCCATAACGTCCAAGAGGGACAGATACTTTCATAAAATTGGTAAACGCTTCAGTATCTAATGTGTCTTTTGTAAGTTCAGTTTCAAAATATCCTGGGCTTATAGCATTACAGGTAATATTATACTTGGCTAATTCTGCTGCAACAGCCCTAGTAAAGTTGATAACTCCACCTTTTGAAGAATGATATGCAACTGTATCCATGGCAGTATTTCCAACCTGACCATAAATTGAGGCAATATTAATTATTCGACCGTATTTTTTTTCGGCCATATATTTTGCGAAAGCTCTGGTTACTTTGAATACGCTGGTCAAGTCTGCATTCAAAGTGAAATCCCATTCTTCATCGGTCATCTCGAGTACCCCGGCGTTCTTTGAGGCTCCAGCATTATTGACCAATATATCTACTTTTCCATATTCTTTTATTACAAGTTCAGCTGACCTGTATATTTCATCTGTTTTAGTGACATCACACTTTATTGGAAGGCATCTTACTCCTTTAGATTTAAAATCAGCAGCTATCGCTTCCAACCTTTCAATTCTTCTAGCCATAATAACCAAATCAGCGCCTTGCTGGGCAAAACCATGAGCCATTTGAAGACCTAATCCTGAAGATGCACCAGTTATTACCGCTACACGATCTTTTAGTGAAAACATATAAACTCTCCTTAAAATTAATAATTCCTGCTTAATTAGCAAGCATAGTTTACCAATATATATACCCATAGTCAATAAAAATAATCATCAAACACATACTTTTAATTCCTCCTTTTGAAAGCGTTTTATGCAAGTGCGTTGACCACTCTTTTGAATATTATTTTGAGTATTGCATAAACGGGTACAGCAAGTATCATACCCATTATGCCGAAAAACTCCTCACCTATTATAACAATTATAATAGTTGTTACCGGATGGAGTCCTAGCCGGTCTTCAATTATTTTAGCTGATATGAAAATATTATCAAGCTGCTGAATAATTACAAAAACAAAAATAGTCCATAGTGCTTTTGAAGGTGAGTCTAAAAGAGCTAAGGCAGTTGAAGGAATTGCACCTATAAACGGACCGAAGTAAGGTATAATATTTGAAATTCCTCCGATAAGTCCCAGTACTAGAGGATACTTGACACCCACAATACTAAGACCTATACTCTCAAGGGTACCGATAATTAGTGCTGTCAAAAGCTGACCCTGCATAAAATTTGAAAGAACAGTGTTAATATCCCTTCCAGTGGAAGTGAGGATGTTTTGCCACCTTTTTGGCACTGCTGATAAAAAGAGTACTTTAAACAAACCTCTGTCTCTAATGAAATAATATGCGATAAGTAAGGCTAGTACAAAATCAATAATAAAGGATACGGTTTTCATTATAGTATCAAGGGTTTTCCCCAGTATCCTTAAAAGATAATCCTGTACCATTTCTATACCGTTTTCAATTTCATACAATAAAACCGACTTAATTTCGTCTGACCAGTTGATTTTTTGAATATTTAAAAGTAAGCCTGCAAACATATTTTGGTATTTATCGGTGATATCAGGCACTGAATTTATGAGTTCACGAATACTGCTCATTAACTCAGGTATTATAAACATTACAATGCTCGCAATAAATAAAATAAAAAGCACATATACAAGAATAATACTTACCGAAGTCGACATTTTTCTATTTTCAAGCTTTATTACTATTGGTTTGAGGACATAAGTTATAGCGGTCGCAAGTAAAAAAGGCGTAATAATTTTTATTATTTTTACCCTAAAATATATAATAGATATAATAAACATGATAAGTAAAATAATGGATATTAGTTTTATAACTGCTGTTTTTTTCATTTAAGCCTCTTTCATACACACTAGAGATTATACTTTTTTAATGTAATGATTAATACCCAAAAAGTATATTAGTTGAACTTTACATACAATATATGGTGTCCGAACGACTTAATCGGCAGTATAAATTGTTTGCGAAGTTAGTTCAACTTACTTTTTGGGAATAATCATGTAATAAAAAAGTACAAAGCACAGGAAGCAATTTCCCGGCTTCATACTTTTTATAAATACAGAAACAATGGTGCGAACAAATTATATAGACTTGGATTATTCTTTTAACTACCGGAAAACTCCAATAATATCACCGACAATATTGCTTGATCTTTTTAATAATTTTTTGCCGTTTTTCATTAATTTTTTTCTTGTCCTCGTATTAACTTCTGGATTAACTGCCATGCTAACAGTAGCTCCGACTATCCCACCAATTATTAAACCTCGTGTAAAATTGTTATTCATTTTTTGTGCTCCTTTCTCCAATCATTTATTGAAATTATTCTAAAAGCAATTTCAATTTTCAGTTTTTATCCATTTCTAAACTTGTTTTTCAGTCCGCCACCTGTATTACTAATTTCTTCTACTGCCTCTCTGTTTATTAGAATGATTTCCTCGCTAAACTCAACTTTTCCAAATAAGGGAATCAAGTCACGACCTTCAATAATGTCAGAAATTAATCCATTTGATACCTTAACAGCTTCAATATCACCTGTTTCGTAATTAAATAATATGTCCTTAACTAATCCAAAGTAGTCGCCTTTTCTAGAGTAAACCCTCATATCAGTCAGTTTACCATTGCCAGTCAAAATACTTCTTTTTAATGGTTTTACTTTCATTAAAACTTTCTTGCTGTCGATAATTAGGGCATCATTTCCAAGACTTCTAACATTTTTAAGTAGGATTGCATATTTAGATCTGCCGGAACTAGCTGAATCAACTAAGAAGGCTAGCACTTTTCTGTTTTCTGGGTTAAAAAAAACATCAGTAACACTGCCTACTTTTTTTCCATTATCAACACATATTACCGGAAGTCCAATTACTTCACTGTAGGTTTCCAATTTCCACCTCTTCTGATGCTATTGATTATGAATTTATTATTTCGTTATAAGCTTTAAAATATGCTTTAAAAAAACTGCAACAATAAATTAAATTTGCTTTGGTATTGACAGTGCATCTCTAACTTTAATATAATTTGTACTAAATTCAGGCTTTGATTATAAAATTATTGGATATATTAAAGGTGTGAAATTTATGCAGAAAATTGGTTTGAACGAGTTAAGAGAGAAGTATTTAAGCTTTTTTGAAAGTAAAGAGCACTTGAGGATGCCCAGTTTTTCTTTAGTACCTCAGAATGATAAGAGCCTTTTGTTGATAAATTCAGGAATGGCACCACTTAAGCCGTATTTTACAGGTGCGGAAAAACCTCCGTCACTAAAGGTTACAACCTGTCAGAAGTGCATCCGTACTCCGGATATTGAAAATGTGGGTAAGACACCAAGGCATGGTACTTTTTTTGAAATGCTTGGAAATTTCTCGTTTGGAGATTATTTCAAAAAAGAGGCAATAGCATGGGCTTGGGAGTTTGTAACCAAAGTAGTTAATATACCTTATGATAAATTATATGTATCAATTTATGAAGAGGATGATGAAGCCTTTGAGATTTGGCATAAAGATATTGGTCTTTCAAAGGACAAAATAGTTCGGTTGGGTAAGGAGGATAACTTCTGGGAACATGGAGTCGGTCCTTGTGGACCATGTTCCGAAATATATTATGACAGCGGGCAAGAAAAAGGCTGTGGATCACCTGAATGCAAAGTAGGCTGCGAGTGTGACCGTTATATGGAATTTTGGAATTTGGTATTTACTCAATTTAACCGTGATGAGGAAGGAAATTACAGCAAACTTGCAAATCCCAATATAGATACCGGTATGGGTTTGGAGCGACTAGCTGTCATAATGCAAGGGGTGAATAATTTATTCGAAATTGATACAGTCAGGAATATACTTAACCATGTTTGTAGTGTCTCAGAAACAGATTATGGCAAAAATCATGAAAAGGATGTTTCTATTAGGGTTATAACCGATCACATACGAAGTACGACCATGATGATTTCAGATGGTATTCTTCCGTCTAATGAGGGAAGAGGTTATGTTTTGAGAAGAGTATTAAGAAGAGCTGCAAGGCATGGAAAACTCCTTGGGATAAAAAAGCCTTTCCTTTATACTGCAGCGCAGGTTGTCATTGAAGAATCAAAAGAGGCTTATCCTGAGCTTGCAGATAATGCAGAGTATATTAAAAAGGTAATACGCACAGAAGAGGAAAGATTTGAAGCTACGATTAACCAAGGGCTGGGCATGTTGAACGATATTATAAAGGAAACAAAGGAAAAGGGAAAAAACATTTTACCTGGCAATGTAGTATTTAAGCTTCATGATACCTATGGTTTTCCACTTGAGCTTACCCGCGAGATAGCTGAAGAAAATAGATTAGACATTGACGAAGCTGGTTTCAAAATGGAAATGGAAGTACAAAGGAATAAAGCTAGAGTAGCCCTCAAGAATAAAGAAAGTTCTGCTTGGAGCGGCGATGGGTTGACTGGACTCGAAGGGGAACATACTGAATTTTCAGGCTATGAAAAATTGACAGATAACGGTAAAATCCTTTATCTTATCAAAGATGGTGAACTTGAGGAGGTAGCGGGTGAGGGAGATAAAATAATTGTCATTCTTGACAGAACGCCTTTTTATGCTGAAAGTGGTGGTCAAGTAGGAGATACAGGATATATAAGCTCGGAAAAGGGAGCAATTGATGTACAAAATTGCGCTAAGACAAGTGATGGCAAGTATCTGCACACTGGCATAGTTACCAAAGGATATATACAAAAAGGTGACACTGTTCAATCAAGTGTTGATGAATCAAGAAGAATAAATATAATGAGGAATCATACAACAACTCACTTATTGCAAAAAGCTCTTAAAAAAGTTCTTGGAACGCATGTTAACCAGGCAGGATCTCTAGTTGAACCAGATAGACTGCGATTTGATTTTACTCACTTTTCATCAGTTTCCTACCAAGAGCTTAAGCGCATAGAAGATGAGGTTAATGAAAAAATACTTGAGAGTATTAAAGTAGAAGTTAAGGAAATGGCTGTGGATGAAGCTAAAAAGGAAGGTGCAACAGCTTTATTTGGAGAAAAGTATGGAGATTTAGTTAGGGTTGTGAAAATAGGAGACTACAGTATGGAGCTATGTGGCGGAACACACCTTGATATAACTTCCCAGGCTGGTTTGTTTAAAATTGTTTCTGAAAGTGGTGTAGCTGCAGGTGTAAGGAGAATAGAAGCTCTTACCGGTATGTCAGCGTTAGGATACTACAAGAAAAAAGAAATTATGCTTGAAAATGTTTCAGAAGCCTTAAAATCAAATCCGGCTGACAGTCTGAAAAAGGCTGAATCATTACTACAAGAGTTAAAAAATGCAAGTCGTGAGATAGAGCAGTTAAGAAGCAAGATAGTTGGATCTACTACAGATGATGTTTTAAAGACTTCAGTTGAAGTAAAGGGAATTAAGGTAATAAAAGCAAGATACGACGATATGGATATGGATACGCTTCGCAATACTGCAGATATGCTAAAAAATAAGCTTGGTAGTGGCGTAGTGATACTTGCTACAAGTGATGGGCAAAAAGTAAATTTTGTTGTGACAGCAACTACAGATGTAATAGCTAAAGGAGTTCACTCAGGAAATATTATAAAGCAGGTTGCAAAGATAGCCGGAGGCGGAGGAGGCGGAAGGCCTGATATGGCTCAGGCAGGTGGCAGGGATATATCCAAAATAGATGAAGCTCTTTTAGAATCTGTAAGAATAGTGGAATCACAATTAAAGTAGAATTATTACACTAGAATGTAGTGATGTAGCCAGCTTTATAGGGACTAGTAAGCTATACAATAAGCAAGAGTGGATAATAATTGGTGGCAGTATGTAACAGAAAAAATATAAAGAGGTGTTCTTTTGTGAATGATTGTGTTTTTTGTAAAATAATTAAAAGGGAAATATCTTCAACTATAGTGTATGAGGACGAGAAAGTGCTTGCATTCAGGGATGTAAATCCTGTTGCTCCGGTACACATTTTGGTAATTCCTAAAAAGCATATTGCAAATATTGAAGCACTTAATAATGAAAATATAGGAATAGTAGCAGATATTCACTTTGCTATTAAAAAGGTGGCTGAAAAAGTAGGCATATCTGAAAAGGGGTACAGACTGATAAGCAACTGTGGTAAAGAAGCAGGGCAAACAGTTTTTCACCTACACTATCACTTGATTGGTGGAAAAGAGCTGGGGACAGGGCTAATTTGACTTAACACAATTCTTGTGTTAAAATTTGAACTGCATTAAATTAATAAAAAGAATAACGTCATCTCCGAATTCCCTAAACGAAACGGGGGACCCATTATTAGGGGTGAATCCATATTTTCATCAGGTAGGGCGACTTGGGTGCCCGAACCCGTCAGCTAACTCCGTAGGAGTGATCCAAGCGTTGTGTCCTAGTCATTAAGACCGGGCATGCGCTTTTTTGCGTGCGCATTTTTTACGTTCGTAAAGAGTCTGGAAGGTTAAAAATAACTAGTTCCGGATACTAAAATGGTGTCACTACTATGTTAATGGGGTGATTTTGAGGTGAATTTTTTAAAAAAACACTGGCAGTGTATACGGGGTGATGTAATCGGTGGAGCAACCGCAGCTGTTGTAGCCCTTCCTCTTGCTTTAGCTTTTGGGATTGCAAGTGGAGCAGGTGCGGTTGCGGGCTTATACGCGTCGATACTTGGTGGTCTAGTTGTAGCCGCGGTAGGCGGTTGTGGTGTTCAAATTGCTGGACCTACTGGCGCGATGACAGTGGTTTTGGTAAGTGTTGTTAGTCGATTTGGTTTAGACGGTATGTTTTTAGCCGGAGCTTTGGCAGGTTTGCTGCAGGTACTTTTTGGTTTGCTTCGTTTTGGCAGGTTCATTAAATACCTTCCTCAACCGGTAATTGCTGGTTTTACTAATGGAGTCGCTATCCTGTTTTTTATGACAGCCATAGGTGATGCTCGTGCAACACTTTCTATCACTGTGATTACCACGGTTGCGATTATTTTAGCAATGCGCTTTTTAAAACAAGTCCCCGAATCATTGTTTGGTCTTGCCATCGGTTTGATTGTTAATGAACTTCTTATTCACAGTCCGAACGTTGTGGGTGAACTCCGCTTTAGTATGCCAAAGCTAGTGTTTTTAGCAATGCCCTATCGAGAAATAGGTCACTTGATTATTCCAGCATTTAAAATTTTTCTATTAGGTAGTATTTCAGCGCTTTTATCAGCTGAGGTTACTGACAGGATAACTGGCGTTAAACATGATAGTGACCGGGAACTTATTGGTCAGGGGTTGGGAAACATTGCCTCTTCCATAGTTGGGGGTATACCTGTTTCAGGAGCTGTAGCACGCTCTGCAATTAATGTACATAATGGTGGACGTACTCGGCTTTCAGGAATTCTGCATTCTATTTTCTTGATGCTAATGGTTTTGGGTCTTGGCTCAATTGTCAAAAGGATACCCTTAGCCTCGTTGGCAGCGATCCTTATGGTTGCTTCAGTCCGTACAGCTGATTTTAAAAGCTTAAAGCTAATACCTAAGGCTCGATTCAGTTATGGATTAATTGTGATTATTACTACGATACTGACAGTGATTATGGATCTGAGTATAGCTGTGACTGTAGGAGCTGTTCTGTCGGCTATTGTGGCGCTGGTTGACTCCAAAAGAAGTTCCTAATGATAAAGTTGGGAAAAAGGATGTTTGTATATAGTTAAAATTTTTTAGGTGAAGGAGATTTATTATGCGTAAACGATCGCTGGTTCTTTTTGTATTATTGTTTGTATTTTGGATCGCGGTTTCAGCAGAAGTGGATGTACAGCACATAATATTCGGCGTACTTGTTGCCAGCATTACTGTTTGGTTTTGGCACGATCTTGATGGAAGATTGCCTGATGTACCTTCGATTCCAGATTTAATGCGTTTAGGTCACTGTCTTGTGTTGTTGATTGGATACATAATTCAGTCAAATATTGCTGTAGCTAAGACATTACTTTTTTCTCGACCTTCAGCAAAACCAATGTTTGTGGTAATGGAACCAAATCTTAAAAGTAACTGGGGAAGAGTGTTTCTTGCAATTTGTATAACTATAACTCCCGGCACGGTGACAGTTGATATTGATCCTGAAACTGGCAGGTTTATAATACATGCACTTACCGAAGAAACAGCAAAGGACATTTTATATTGGCGACTCATTGATAAAATCATAAAATTGGAAACAAAGATGGAAAGGGGTGATAAGCATGCAATGGATAATGGCTGGGATAATGGTCTTAATTCTACTAGTGCTACTACGGGCAATAATCGGTCCGACAGTTATTGATCGTCTTATTTCCATTAATGCTATCACAAGCAAAGTTTGTGTGATAATTTTGCTGATAGCTTTTGCAGGAGAGGAATATGGGTTTGTTGATATAGCTTTTGTTTTTATGCTATCCGGGTTTGTGGGAGGATTATGGATACTCAAGGTGCTTGCTCCTGGTGATTGGGAACTTAAGATACCTGGGTTAAAAGGATTTGAAGGAGAAAGAGAGGAAGGGGTTTCTCATGATTAAATGGATTGTGTTTATCTGCTTTTCGGGATCGTTTCTAGCGTTTGGGCTAGGGACATTGGGATTATATAAGTTTCCTGACCCGTATACCCGCATGCACGCAGTAGGTATGGGTGATACATTTGGAGTGGGTTTGATTGCACTTGGACTTTTTTTACTCAGTCCCAGTTGGGTACTACGCCTCAAACTTATGGTAATTCTGTTTCTTTTTTGGACAATTAATCCCACTATGACGCATTTGGTAGCCAAAGTTGGCTTAATTCATGGAGTCCAACCAGTGAAAAATACAAGATTGAGAAAGGGATGATCTTATGAAATTTATAGCCGCTGACTACTGGATCATGGTGCTTTTACTAACTTTGGTAGTAGCATCATTAGCTATGTATTTTGTCAAGGATCTGTTGCATGCAATTATAATTTTTGGTGTATATAGTTTGACGATGGCTCTTATATGGCTGCAGATGAATACTCCTGACCTTGCAATTACAGAAGCTGCTGCAGGGATATCTATGACGGTATTAATGATGGTGGTAGTTTTTCGCACCAACCGGAAGGAGGAATAGTAGTGAAGTTAAGAAATTTACTAATTCTTCTTGTGATTTTGTTGGCAACTTATGGAACACTTATTTCAGTAGCGGAGCTACCCCCTTATGGAATGCCGGACAATCCCGTCCACAACCAAGTCTCGGAGCGTTATATCAATAGGGCTTTGGATGATACAGGAGCATTAAATATGGTCACTTCAATTGTGCTTGATTACAGGGCATACGATACAATGTTCGAAACGGTTGTGCTTTTTACTGCAACACTTGCTGTAGTCATTACTCTGAAGCTTTCAAATAAGGGAGTGAGTAATAAATGAAAGACTTTATATTAAAACGCGTAGCATCCATCATTTTGCCTTTTGTTTTTATATATGGGATTTATGTAATTCTTCATGGTCATGTATCTGCAGGGGGATCTTTCGCAGGAGGGATTATTGTTGGGCTAAGTTTTATTGCATTCTCTACGATATACGGTATTGACAAGGGACGTGCTAAACTGCCTGAAAAAGTCCTTATCTTTACTGAGAGCTATGGTACATTATGGTATGGAATTATGGGAATGGTAGGAATTTTTAAGGGGGTTCCATTTTTGACAAACAAGCTAGCAGGCATTGATCTTGGGGTACCGGGTGCACTATCTTCAGCGGGACTTATTTCACTCATTGGTCTTGGTGTTGGTATCAGAGTAGCTAGTACGATGGTGACGTTATTCTTTATAATGGTGGAGGACGAATGATGAAAATATTACTTGAAAAACTGATTATCAACTATCCGTATTGTATCGCTGCCATTCTGTTCATGATCGGGGGTCTTACTGTACTGACACGATCGAATCTGCTCAAGAAGCTGTTGGGAATCAATATTATGGAAAGCTCAATTTTTCTTCTGTTTGTTGCTGGGGGTAATATTAGGGGTGGCGCTGTACCAGTCTTCGATAAAGCTAATGTCGAGTCGGTATATATTAATCCACTTCCGTCAGCTTTGATGTTGACAGGTATTGTTGTTAGTGTGAGTGTAACCGCTTTTGCTTTAGCACTTATCATTCGATTATACAAAACATACGGTACTGTAGATGCTCAACGAATTGCACAGATGAGAAACGAGGTGGAGGAAAAGTGATAGCTTCAATTAAAGCTAACTTGCCTGTATTTGTTGTTATCGTTCCTTTATTTATAGCTTTTATCTTACTGACATTTACTCGTCGGATGCGATTGGTAGAAGGTCTGGTGATTTTTGCTGAAGCTTTGGGGCTTGTGTGCGCAGGATATCTTGCATATACAGTTCTTAAGCAAAATGGTACTCAAATAATCTATCAACTGGGTGGCTGGCCAGCTCCATGGGGTATAGAGCTGAAGGTTGGCAGTCTGGCGGCATTATTCTTGCTTATTATATTCGGCGTTTGCTTTCCGGTAGCAATATTTGCTAAGGGAAATCTTACCGAAGAGGTTGGGAGCAATGAACGCATAACCCGTTTTTATGTGCTCTATCTGTTGCTGGGTGGCGCTCTAGCCGGAATGGCAGTAACAAATGATATGTTCAATATATATGTCTTGGTAGAAGTAGCTACACTAAGCTGCTGTGGTTTGGTAAGTGCTCGTAAACATCCTCGGGCTGCTGAAGCTGCCTTTACTTACTTAATACTGGCAACACTTGGCTCTGCACTTGTGATGGGGGGCATCGGATTTATATATATAACTACAGGGCATCTGAATATGGGATTTGCCTCCCAAGAGTTGAAGCAAGTCTGGCAGGATAATCCCCATGTGGTATGGATGGCAGTTAGCTTTATTTTGGTCGGTTTTGGGGTCAAATCGGCGCTTTTTCCACTACATGTTTGGTTGCCGGATGCCCATTCGCAAGCGCCGACCCCTGCAAGTGCAGTCTTGTCCGGAATTGCTGTCAAGGGATATCTTATTTGTTTTTTAAAATTCATGTATGGCGTATTTGGTCCAGAATTGATGCAAGAATTCGCTGTGAACAGGATACTGGTGTTTTTGGGTTTGGTGGCTATTATCGGTGGCTCTTTGTCGGCACTTACGCAAGATGAATTAAAAAGAAGACTTGCCTTTTCTACTGTTGCTCAGGTAGGTTATATTTATTTAGGTTTTGGTCTTATGAACGAAAAGGGTTTAGCAGGAGCACTGTTTTATCTAACTAGCCATGCTGTGATCAAATCAACCCTATTTCTAGCTGCAGGTGCAATACTAGCTGCTACAGGGAAGAAAAAGATTAGTGAGTTAAAAGGTATTGGTCGAAAAATGCCAATAACAATGGCTACCTTTACAATAGCTAGTTTGAGTCTGATTGGCGTACCACTATTTTCTGGTTTCGTTGGTAAATGGCATCTTCTCCTTGGAAGTTTGGAAGCTGGGAACATCATACCTGCGGTTATAATTATTTTTGGCAGCGTGCTTTGCGCCGCTTACCTTTTTCCAGTTATCCGGATCGCCTACTTTGAACCGGCGCCAGAAGAGGAATGGAAGGATCCGGGTTTATCGCAGAAATGTTCGCTTATTTTGCTATCAACTGTAGTAGTAATTTTAGGTGTAGTACCGGGACCCATTCTGGAACTTGCACGTAGAGCTGCTGCTGAGTTGTTGATGCTCTGATAGAGCAAGGGAGGAGATTTATAGATGATTGCACTTATTCTAGCTTTGTTAAGTGGAGTGGTTGGCGGTCTAGTTGTAGCCTTTTTGCCACAGACCAAAAGAGGTCTTCGTAACTTTATTGTATTGTTTTTTTGCACATGCGGTATGATTTTCAGCTGGGGTGTTGCTTTGAAGGTTTTTGCTGGCGAGAGTGTCAGACTGGCTAGTGAGTTTGGCGGATTAACCTTTAGTCTTGACCCAGATCCATTAGGGATGGTTTTTGGACTTATAGCCTCAACCCTATGGCTTATTACAGCTATATATTCTTTTGGGTATATGGATGGAAAACATAAACAGCGCACTTATTATATATTTTTTCTTATATCTTTAAGTATGACTTTGGGAATTGCCTACTCAGGTAACCTTGTTGCATTGTACCTGTTTTATGAACTGCTTACTTTTGCCACTTATCCTATGGTGATTCAAGAACGCAGTCCAAAAGCACTGAAGGCTGGAGAAAAGTATATTCTATACAGTCTTGCTGGCGCAGGGGCAATCCTGATTGCTATTGTAATAACCTATGTATATGCCGGAAAGCTTGATTTTGCGAGTGGACCTATTCTTGCAGGCAGTCTTGGGTCGGGACTTGGATGGCTCTTATTGCTATTTATTAGTGGCTTTGGTGTCAAAGCAGCTATTATGCCACTGCATAGGTGGCTACCTGCAGCCATGGTAGCTCCGACCCCGGTAAGTGCTCTGCTACATGCTGTTGCAGTTGTCTATTCTGGCATATATGGAATCTTAAGGGTTGTGTATTCTGTGTTTGGGCATGCTCTTGTAAGACAGCTGGGTATTAATGCCTTGTTTCTTTGGGTGGCAGGTTTTACTATTTTGCTAGGAGTCATCATTGCTGCGCGTCAAGATGTTTTGAAAAAGAGGTTGGCATACCAAACTATCAGTCACCTTTCATATATTTTATTAGGTGCTCTTACACTACAACCCTGGGGATTAGCTGGAGCGATAATGCATATGATATGTTACCCTACATCAAAAATTGTGCTATTCTTTTGTGCGGGAATCATTTCTGAGCAGACTGGTGAGACAAGGATAAGCAGGATGGGTGGCATTGGTTGGTTATTACCTAAAACCATGATCGCCTTTAGTATCGCAACTCTAGGAATGATTGGAATGCTACCCCTTAATACCTTTTGGGGGAAATATTACTTGATGAGGGGAAGTGTAGCGGAGGGGAGATGGCCCCTTGCTTTGGTATTGATTGGAAGCGGCATCATCAATGCAGTTTGTTTTATTCCTATTATTGTGGATGCTTTTAAGGGTGAAAGAACCCGAGCGAATATTGAGCAGGGCAAAAGAGTTGTCTTTATGCTTGTGCCAGTATTCCTTTTAGCTGCAGTTTCTTTGATAACTGGTCTGTTCCCAGGGATAGTTTGGCCTTTTGTTCAGGCAGTTGTTAATTATTTTTTCTAAAAAAAGGAGATTAAATTATGTTGTTAATAATCATTCTGGCTGTTCCCCTGATTGGAGCGTTTGCCTTACTCCTCATGCGAAGCCTAAAGATAAATATATCCTCAATCACCAGTGCTATTGTTCTTGTTCTGGGAGGTATAGGAGTAAAGAGTGTTTTTGAAGAAGGACCAATAAGCTTTAGAATTCCACTTTTTGGCCCATTTACGCCTACCTTTTATGCCGATCATTTATCGATCATCTTTGTAATGCTTGCAGCATTCCTCTGGTTTGTTGTTTCAATATATAATCAAGAATATTTGAAGCATGAAGATGGGTCATTAGGCTTTGAGTTTTGTACATTACTGACAATAACAGCCGTCTTAGGGATTTTTCTGGCAGGTGATCTTATAACAATGCTGCTTTTTTTTGAGCTGATGACTATCACATCCTTCTTCTGGGTTATTCATAAATGGAACAAAGAAGCAATCAGAGCCGGTTATTTTTACTTGTTTTTCAGTATTGTAGGGGGCTTTTTTCTTGCTTTTGGGATTGTGTTGATGGGTGCGGCTACTGATGTGTTACCAGCTATCGGCACAGGATTTATCACTGCTTTGGATTTTAGGATGTTTGCATTTAGTATTATTCTTTTTGTAGTGGGATTTGGGATTAAGGCGGGAATGGTTCCTTTGCATCTTTGGTTACCTCATGCTCATTCTGTGGCACCAACTCCTGGGAGTGCACTCCTTTCTGGACTGTTGATTAAGGTGGGAGCTTATGGTTTGATCCGGGTAGGTGAGTTTGTTGGTTGGGGTATGGAATCCAGAGATGGGATTGCTTGGTTAGGACCTTGTCTTGCGTCTTTAGGTACAATAACAATGCTGGTAGGTGTTGCAGCAGCTTTGCTCCAAAGTGATGCTAAGCGGCTTTTGGCTTACCATAGCATCAGTCAGATGGGTTATATTATCTTAGGACTGGGGCTTGGTCTATATTTAGGTTCAAATGGCGGGCTAGCTCTCTTAGGTGCTATCTACCATGTTATTAATCATGCTTTATTTAAAACCGCATTGTTTTTGGGCGTTGGAATTATTTATATTCAAACCAAAGAAACAAATTTATATAACCTTGGAGGACTCTGGCGCCATTTTCCCATGACCGCTGTGTTTATGTTCATAGCTGTTTTAGGCATTACAGGTGCGCCAGGGTTAAATGGTTATGCTAGTAAGACGATGCTCCACCATGCAGTCAGTTTAGCTGCTGAAACCGGAACAACATGGGTTGTCTGGGTAGAACGGGTGTTTTTGTTGGTAGGCGTTGGTACAGCTGCTTCCTTTACTAAGCTGTATTATCTGATGTTTTTTGGGAAACCTTCTAAGATTAGGACTTTTGATAAAGTATCACCAAGACTTCTGGTGCCCATGAGTTTGCTAATCGTTGTTATGGTGGGATTTGGACTAGCACCTAAGGTTTTCCCCACTTATGCAGTGATACCTGCAGCTAAAGCATTAGGTATGGGTAATGCTGCTTCCAACATGAATAGCTTATCATTTTGGGAGCTAGGCAATGTCTTAGGGATGCTAATTACCTTAGTCCTTGGTACATTCGTGTGCTATGGGGGGATTAAAAGCAGAGCATTTCATTGGTGTCCTCCTGTCTGGTTAACACTGGAGGGGTTGGGAAAGCTGGTAGCTTTGAAAATTGTAACACTTTTTCGGATGGGTGAGGAGTTACTTCAATTAGTGACCAGATTTTTTCATAATTTGGGAAAAGCAATGAGAACTCATATGATCTCAGATTTTAGTAAATTTGATAAGAATCGGAGTGGTACAATCGGTAGATTTAAGTTAACTGGGATCAGTGCTGATGCAGCGTTGTTGATTATGGTATTAGTGTTTCTAATTGTATGGTATACTATACAAAATCCGGAGTTGCCACAAGTGTTAAATATTTAGGACATTTATAGTTTCCCTTGGTATAATAGTAATGAAAAAGTGAACTAAAAATCTGTACACACTTTTAAAAGCAGATTCATAGGAGGTAAGGCTAATGGCAAAAGAATCAATAGAAAATAATATTATTAAACTTCTTGATGAGAAAAAGTATAAAGACATTGTACAGATTATCGTTGCTATGCAACCTTTTGATATTGCCGCCCTTTTTGAGGATATATCAGAAAAGCATACTCCTTTATTATTTAGAATTATACCAAAGGATCTTGCAGCTGATACTTTTGTTGAAATGGATACCGAACAACAAGAAGTGTTAATACACAGTTTTTCTGATACAGAACTTAGAGATGTTGTAAATGAATTGTATATAGATGATATAGTAGATATTTTGGAAGAAATGCCAGCCAACGTTGTAAAACGAATTCTGAAAAACTCAAATTCACAGGCTAGAGTAATGATAAACATAATACTTAAATATCCCCAGTTTTCTGCTGGAAGTATTATGACAACTGAGTTTGTCAGCCTGCGTTCTGATATGTCCATTGCTGATTCTATAAATCAGATAAGAAAAAAGGGAATGAACAGCGAGACAATAGATACATGCTATGTTACAGATAGTGTTAATCACCTTGTGGGGATAATTACCATAAAAACAATAATTCTTTCTGAAGATAACAAAAAGATCATTGATGTTATGGATCAGAATGTTATTTTTGTTAACACTATCGAGGATCAGGAAGTAGTTGCTGGATTATTTGCCAAATACGACTTAACGGTTTTACCAGTAGTTGATAAGGAGTCGAGACTTGTTGGTATTATTACTGTAGATGACGTTTTAGACGTACTACTAGAAGAAACGACAGAAGACATAGAAAAGATGGCAGCTATCACTCCAACCCACAAGCCGTACCTTAAAAATACTGTTTTTGAGATATTCAAAAGCCGCATACCTTGGTTGCTTTTCCTTATGATTTCAGCAACCTTTACCGGTATGATAATAACTCGCTTTGAAGATGCATTGAAAACATATGTAATACTTACCGCATATATTCCTATGCTCATGGATACCGGAGGAAACGCAGGAAGTCAGTCATCGGTTACAATTATTCGAGGTTTGTCTTTAAATGAGCTTGATTTTGGAGATATTATACATGTTGTATGGAAAGAGTTCAGGGTGGCTGTTTTGTGTGGAATTGCATTGGCGGTAATTAATTTTCTTAAGCTAACTATTATTGATACTATTAATATTTATATAGCAGCAGTGGTTTGTATTACGCTAGCGATAACTGTATTCATAGCCAAATTTGCAGGCTGCACTCTCCCTATGGTCGCAAAAAAGGTAGGACTTGACCCGGCAGTTATGGCAAGCCCATTTATTACCACCATTGTGGATGCCCTTTCACTTATTTTTTACTTTGGAATTGCGAGCTTATTGTTAGGAATTTGATTAATAATATGTAAATGCTTAATGCGTTCTTCATGCACTCTGCCACAAAGAACACAAAGATATTAAAATGTAGTTGACACAAAATTCATAATTAAATATAATGTAGTGTGTGCTGTGTAAAGCATTTTCCGGTGGAGTGCAACTAAGGCAAGCTTATTCCCGGCACAATTGTTGTCATCGGAGGGAGGGAAAGCACGTGGCAGAAATAAGAGTTAAAGAGAATGAGTCTCTCGATAGTGCATTAAAGAGATTTAAAAGACAATGCGCAAAGTCAGGCGTCCTCGCTGAAGTTAGAAAACGTGAGCATTATTTAAAGCCCAGCGTAAAAAGAAAGAAAAAATCTGAGGCTGCAAGAAAAAGAAAGTTTAAATAGTTTCATGCAGCATATAGTATTTTGATTTCCATAACAAACGATATTATATTAGTACAAAAATGGGGGGATTTTTATGTCCCTAAAGGAAAAACTGCTTGATGACTTAAAAACAGCAATGAAAAGTAAAGATGTAATCCGTAAAAATGTTGTCCAGTTGATAAGATCAGCAGTTCTTCAGGTGGAAAAAGATGACCGTGTTACTCTTGATGATGACAGTATAATCACTGTAATAGCAAAAGAATTAAAAAAGCGTACAGATGCCTTACCCGAATATGAAAAAAGCGGGAGGCAGGATCTGATAGATGGACTAAAAACTGAAATTGACATACTGTATGGTTATTTACCGCCACAGTTGACTGAAGATGAAATTGTTAAAATTGTTGATGAAACAATCAAAAGGACAGGTGCAAGCACTATCCGGGATATGGGAAAAGTGATGCAGGAGATTAAACCTCGGATAGAAGGTAGAGCTGATGGAAAAACGGTAAGTCAGATAGTTAAAACGAAATTAAAATAAAAAAGCTCGATGAAAATCGAGCTTTTTTATTAGAGCGTTAAAAGGTGAAAAAATGCAATTAGACAAGAAGATAAGAATATATAACAACATTGATGAAGAAAAGATTGAAAGTTTTTCACATAGTGCAGGAATTTCAAGTCTGCTAGCAAAAGTATTTCTAAGCCGAGGTATTGAGGATGAAACTTTGGTAAAAAGATTTTTGTCCCCCTCCTTAAGTGACCTTTACAGTCCATTCCTTCTAAAGGATATGGACAAGGCTGTTGAAAGGATATTAGAGGCACTTGACAATGGTGAAAAGATACTGATATATGGAGATTACGATGCAGATGGAGTGACAAGCACATCAGTTTTGTACAATTTTCTTTCATCTATGACAAAAGATGTCGATTTCTACATACCTCATAGAGTAAAAGATGGTTATGGCATTGTTAAAGATGCAGTTGATAAATTGCTATTTCATGAGTATTCCCTTTTTATATCTGTAGACTGTGGCACTACTGCAGTTAGCGAGATTGAGTATATAAATGAAAAAGGAGTAGACATAATCGTTACTGATCATCATAAATGCAAAGACTGTTTACCTAATGCTTATGCAATAATAAATCCACAAAGACTAGATTGCAAATATCCTTTTAAAGGTCTAGCAGGAGTAGGAGTGGTATACAAGCTTGTACACGCGCTTAGTGAAACATTGGGGCTTATGGATGCACAAAACAATTATCTTGACCTTGTCGCTTTAGGAACAATAGCTGACATTATGCCTCTTGTTGGGGAGAACAGGATAATAGTTAAACATGGACTAAAAATGATGGAAGACACATCAAATATTGGTCTTAAAACACTGATTGATAATTCAGGACTTAAAGACAGTAAGCTTAATACTTGGTCTGCAGGCTTTATTTTAGGTCCACGCATCAATGCAGGAGGAAGGATAGGAGATGCTTCAAAAAGTGTAAAGCTTTTTACTACAGACAACAGTACCGAAGCTCTTGAAATAGTTGCTGAGCTAAACTCAGAAAATACATTTAGGCAGGAAACTGAAGCAAAAATCCTAGAAGAAGCAATTAAATTTATTGAAGAGCAAATTGATGTCAATAAAGAAAGAGTAATAGTTACATATGGAGAAAGCTGGCACCAGGGCGTAATCGGAATAGTAGCATCGCGAATAACCGAACGTTACATGCGACCGTGTATAGTTATGTCAATTGAGGATGGTTTTGCAAAGGGCTCAGGCAGAAGTATTGATGGGTTTAACCTCTTTAGTGCATTAGAACACTGTAAAGAGTATCTTGACGATTTTGGAGGGCATGAGCTGGCGGCAGGTTTGACAATAAAGGAAGAAAATATTGAAAAGTTCCGAGAATTAATTAACCTATATGCAGATAAAATGCTCAATGAACAGGACTTTTATCCCAAAGTTTATATTGATGTGAGTTTGGACAAGGATGATCTTAATATAGAAAGTGTAAAAGAGCTTGAGCTTATGGAGCCTTTTGGCATGGGCAATCCAGCTCCTGTGTTTGAATACGGTAATCTTAAAATTGATGATATACGTACTGTAGGTGATAAAAAGCATTTAAAGATAAGATTTCGGGATAAGGATTTGCTTACTGACGCAATTGGGTTCAATATGGGTGATTTGTTTGGTAAAATCAATAATAACTTGGCATTTGATGTAATTGGTTCCTTAGAAATAAATAGATGGAATAATACTGAAAAGGTTCAGTTAAAGATGAAAGATTTAAGGCTGCATGATGATCTTATGTTGGACTATGCCTATTATAAAAGTTTGGATGGTTATCTAAAGTTTGAGGAACCTACAAAAGGGAACTTTGAAATTATTGATTCTGCCTTGATTACTGATAAAGTATTGAATCTGAGAGAAATGGGAAAAAAGGTTGCATTGGTTAGTAATTCAATTGATTATATACGAGAATTAAGTAAAAAAATAAAAAAATCTTATGTAAATCTTAAAAAACAATTAAAAATCTGTTATACTGATTTTAATATTTTTGATATTGATGGAATATCTGTTTATATTAATCCGAACCCTATCACAACGGAATTTAGAGATGTTGACAATGTAGTTTTTTATGGGACCTGGCTTGGTGAAGCATACTTAACACGACTAATGGAAAAGACCGAGGGAGTTGATGTTATTGTTGCAAATGCCAGCGCTGACTTTTCAAAACTAAGTGTCATTATTCCTGAAAGAAGTGATTTGGAAGCTTGTTATCGCCAGTTGAAAAAATATAGTACAAAGACTATACTTATAGATGATATATTTGTTTTTGCATACAGTGTATCAAAAACATACAAAGTTAGAATGAATTTTTACAAAGCAAAAAAGTGTATTGAAATATTTGAGGAGCTTGGTCTTGTAATGTCAAGTGCTACAGGGACAAATTCGCTATCTGTAAGCCTTACAAACAGTGGAAAGGTCAAACTCGACAATTCAAATATATACAAAAAAATGAGAGAATTGAGAGAATATCTGGAGGGATAGTTAGTGGACTTTAAATCAAAATTGAGACATGTAATTGATTTTCCTAAGGAAGGTATTGACTTTATTGATGTTACAACTGTTTTGCAGGATGGTGAGGCCTTCAAACAAGCGCTTGATCAGATGACTGAAAAAGTAGATTCCTTTGGGGCTGTTGATCTTATCGTTGCCCCTGAGTCAAGAGGATTTATATTTGGAGCACCAATTTCCTATGCAAAGGGAATTGGATTCGCACCTATAAGAAAACCGGGCAAACTTCCGTACAAAACTTTAAAGATTGAGTATGAGCTTGAATATGGGACTGATACTTTGGAAATACACGAAGATGCCGTAAAACCAGGTCAGAGGGTTTTAATTGTAGACGACTTACTTGCAACAGGCGGTACTATTGAATCCAATATAAAGCTTGTTGAACAATTGGGGGGAGAGGTAGTAGGTCTTCTTTTCTTTGTTGAGCTGGATGTTTTGAAAGGAAGAGAAAAGTTAAATGACTATAAGATTGAATCTATAGTTCATTTATAATTGTTTCTATATTACGATTTGCAAAATGATATTTGTGTAGCAATATCATTGGGTTTTTATGGCATAATAAAGCTAATTGTTTTTTGCTACACACTTATCATTACTGATTATGTAAGTGAAATCAGTTTTTTTAAAACCAAAAGCGCAATTTTTAAGTTAAAGAACCTTAAGAGGGAATGATTTAATGTCTGATGGTTATATCCGTCTAGTAGAAAAATTGAAGAATGATTGCTCTGATAACGAATTAAGGCTGCTGGAAATGGCATATAAAGTCTCCAAGTCTGCTCATGATGGTCAGCAAAGAGTGTCAGGTGACCCATTTATAATTCATCCAGTTGAGGTTGCAAATATATTAGCTGATCTGGAAATGGACATAACCTCCATTGTTGCCGCTCTTTTGCACGATACTATTGAAGATACTACGTGCACATATGAGGAAATTAAAAAACAATTTGGAGCTGAAGTTGCTGATCTGGTTGACGGAGTTACCAAGATAGGTAAAATTCAATTTACCTCCAAAGAAGAAGAACAAGCTGAAAATTTTAGAAAAATGTTTCTGGCAATGGCTAAGGACATAAGAGTTATACTTATCAAGCTTGCGGACAGGCTTCACAATATGCGCACGCTAAAGTACAAACCTTCGGAGAAGAGAATTGCTACATCTAGAGAAACACTTGAAATATATGCGCCTTTAGCTCATCGGCTAGGGATATTCAAGATAAAATGGGAACTTGAAGACATTTGCATGAGGTATCTTAAGCCTGAAATCTATTATGATCTTGTTGAAAAGATTTCAAAGAAAAGAAAAGAAAGGGAAACCTTTTTAAGCGATATAGTTAATACTCTCAAGAACAAGCTTACGGAACTTGGCCTAAAAATGACAATTGAAGGACGACCTAAGCATTTTTATAGTATTTATACAAAAATGTACAGGCAGAATAAGACTTTAGAACAGATTTATGATATTTTTGCGGTAAGAATAATTGTTGATTCTGTAAAGGACTGCTATACTGCACTAGGAGCAGTGCATGAGCTGTATAAGCCTATCCCAGGTAGGTTCAAAGACTATATTGCAATGCCTAAGCCTAATATGTATCAATCTCTTCACACAACATTAATCGGAAAAGAAGGAATTCCTTTTGAAGTACAGATCAGGACATGGGAAATGCATCGTGTGGCAGAATATGGTATTGCAGCTCACTGGAAGTATAAAGAAGGTAGAAGCAAAGATTCGAAACTGGATGTTAAACTTGCATGGCTGAGGCAGCTTCTGGACTGGCAGAATGATATGCGGGATGCTGACGAGTTTATGAAAACACTCAGAATTGATCTTTTTACAGATGAGGTTTTTGTGTTTACTCCAAAAGGCGACGTAAAAAGCCTTCCATCGGGTTCTACACCTATTGACTTTGCATACGCAATTCATAGTGGTGTCGGTAACAGTATGATGGGAGCAAAGATTAACGGTAAAATTGTACCGCTTGGATACAAGCTAAACAATGGAGATATTGTTGAGATACTAACATCATCTAATGTTGTAGGACCAAGTAGGGATTGGCTAAAGATTGCAAGAAGCTCCCAAGCTAGAAGCAAGATAAATCAATGGTTTAAAAAGGAAAAAAAAGACGAAAACATCATTAGGGGTAAGGAGCTTGTTGAAAGAGATCTCAAAAAACATGGTTTAACACATACGCAGCTGTTTAAGCCTGAGTGGGTTGATATTGTATTAAAAAAATATACCTTTTTGACGATTGATGATCTGTATGCAGGTATTGGCTATGGTGGGATTACCGCAAATAAAGTTATTTCTAGATTAAAAGAGGAATACAGGAAGACAGTCAAAGAAGAAGAGCCGGAGTTGTTGTCTTCTACTCTAGCAAAAGATGAAAAAAAGAAAAAGCAAAACTCAGAAAAGGGTATAATAGTCAAAGGTATTGATAATTGTCTTGTCAGGTTAGCACAATGCTGTAACCCAGTTCCGGGTGATGAGATAGTAGGTTTTGTAACAAAGGGACGTGGGGTATCCGTGCATCGTACTGATTGTGTAAACATGGCAAACAACATGTTTGATGAAGATCGAATAATTGAAGTTATGTGGGATAAGGTTAAGGATGCAGCCTACAAGGCTGATGTTAACCTGCTTGCACATGATAGATCTTCACTAATAGTGGATATTACCAATACTATTAATGAAAATGGAGTACCACTTAAAGGAATTAATGCAAGAACGACCAGAGACCAAATTGCGATTATAAATATTACAATGGAAATTCTAAATACTCAGCAGCTTGATAAAATAATAAGAAAACTTAAAAGGATTAGTGGAGTATTTCAGGTTACAAGAATGAAGCACTGATTTAATATATTAGAATGAAGTATTGATGTTGTGAGAATTAAGCGATGATAGTGAGGAATTTAATATGCGAGCAGTAGTACAAAGAGTAACTTCTGGAAGAGTTTTAGTTGATGATGAGGTTACTGGCAGGATTAATAAGGGGCTAGTAATATTGCTTGGAATAGCTGATGACGACACCGAAAAAGATATGGTTTATATGGCAGAAAAAATTATTAATCTCAGAGTTTTTGAGGATAATGATGAAAAGATGAATTTGTCGCTGCTTGATGTTGAGGGATCCTTGCTTGTGGTTTCCCAATTTACACTTTATGGCGACTGCAGGAGAGGAAATAGACCAAGCTTCACAAAGGCTGCAAGATCGGAAGTTGCTGAAGAGCTTTATAATAGCTTTGTAAATTATATAAGAAATAAATATAATATTAATGTTGAAACCGGACGGTTTCAGACTACGATGATGGTTGAAATAAATAATTACGGTCCGGTTACTATTTTACTAGACAGTAGGAAAGAATTTTGATCCTAAGAAAAGTGGTTTTGGAATTTGAACAAAAAGGAGTTGTTTAAATGGAATTAAGAGTGTTTAAAAACGGAATGCTTGGCTCTAACGGCTATCTTTTGTGGAATGACGGGGAAGCAGCTTTAATTGATGCCGGAGTCCCTGCAAAAGATATTATCGAAGCGATTGATGAAAACAAAGTAACATTAAAATATATAATTCTCACTCATGGTCATTTTGACCACATATGTTCAGTAGATGAAATCAAAAGAAAAGCAGGTGGTAGTGTTGCTATTCATACAGATGATGCTATAGGGCTAACTAACCCTAAATATAATGGGTCTACACTATTTTCTGGAGAAAGCTTGATATTTAATAAGCCTGATCAATATGTAAAAGACGGTGATATACTTAAAATTGGAAATCAGGAATTCAAGATTATTCATACACCTGGGCATTCTCCCGGAGGAATATGTATTTATAGTAAGGATTGCCTCTTTACTGGTGATACGCTTTTTTACAGATCTATTGGAAGAACTGACCTAGGAAATGGAAACCATGATGAATTGATTGATTCTATAAAAAGTAAGCTCTTTGTGCTTGATGAAAGTCTTGCAGTATATCCGGGGCATGGGCGTTCAACAACAATTGGTTATGAAAAAAACAATAATCCATATTTAAGGCTATAAAAAACATACTGCAAGGAGTGACTAGTATGAAGAATTATTTAAGTCCAACAATAATGAATATTGATCCTTATGTTCCCGGTGAACAGCCTAAAGACGGGGTATATATAAAGCTTAATACAAATGAAAACCCATACCCCCCGTCTCCTAAAGTGATAGAAGCAATTAAAAAGGCTGCTTCTTCATTGCGTTTATATCCCGACCCTGATAGTGAAGTGCTAAAATCGGCTGTTGCTAATTTTTATTCAATAGACAAAGAGATGGTATATGCAGGTAATAGTTCAGATGAAATACTGGCTATGAGCTTCATGGCATTCTTTATGAAAGAAAAACCCATATTGTTTCCAGATATAACTTACTCATTTTACGAGGTTTATGCAAAACTTTTTGGAATCGGTTTTAAGCTAATTCCATTAAATGATGACTATACTGTTCCTGTTGAAAATTTTTTTATTCCAAATGATGGTATTGTTATTGCAAATCCTAATGCGCCAACTGGTATTGCATTAAGTACAGACAGTATAAAAAAGATATTGGAAGCTAATAAGAAAAGCGTTGTATTGGTAGACGAAGCTTATATAGATTTTGGAGGTCAATCAATGGTAAAATATATAAATGAATATCCAAATCTAATTATTACGCAAACACTGTCAAAATCAAGGTCCCTTGCAGGGTTAAGAGTTGGAGTAGCAATTGGAGGAGGCCACCTTATCGAGGGGATTAACCGGGTTAAAAATTCATTTAACTCTTACCCTTTAGACAGGCTGGCAGCAGCAGGAGCAGCAGAAGCATTCAAGGATGTAGAATACTTTAATAACACTACTCAAAAGATAATAAACACACGTGAAAGAGTAAAAAAAGAATTTATTCATATGGGGTTTAGTGTGACTGACTCGAAGAGTAATTTTTTGTTTATAAATCATCCTGAAGTTTCTGCAAAAAAAATGTTTGATGAATTAAGAAAGAAAAAAATTCTTGTAAGATTTTTTGACAAGGAGAGAATAGATAATCATCTGAGGATTACAATTGGTACTGATAATGAAATGGACACATTGCTTGATACCATTAAAAATATTTTAAATGTGATATAATATCCTTGTTGCCGAGAATATTATACGCCTCCGGCGGAATTTATGCGCGTGCGATTTTTTTTGCCAAGGCAAAAAACGCACATGCTATATTATATCATGCAATTTCGAAGAAATTCATGATATAATATAGCATTAGTTTGATAACACAAAGGAGATGAACAATGCTAAAAAAGATTAAAAGCGCTATTTTAACGATTCTGATAATGGTTGGTGTTGCAGCTGTTGTATATTCTATTTTGTTAGTAGGTACCTATGTAATTGATTTTGGGGTGCTTTTTACATTTTTGGGCGGTATGGTTTTGATAATTGTCTGCTCATGGGAATTGTTCAGTAAAAAAGGATTTGTGTTATTCCGCAACAAAGTGATCAAAAGAATAATTATTTTTTTTCTGATAGTTGGCGTTGCTTCCTTTATATTTATTGAAAGCCTTTTGGTTGTGGGTGGCATATCAGATCCTGTAACAAAAACTGATTGTTTGATTGTACTAGGCACAGGACTTTACGGGGATCAACTATCACCTACTTTAAGGGAGAGGATGGATAAGGCTCTATGGTACCTTGAGCAGCAGCTTACTGTACCTGTCGTTGTAAGCGGTGGCCAAGGACGTAGAGAGTTAATTTCAGAAGCAGAAGCAATGAAAAGATACCTTGTGCAAAATGGAATTGATGAAAGAAGGATAATAAAAGAAGATAAATCGACAAGTACTATGGAAAACTTTAAGTTCTCGAAAGAAATACTTATGGATATGGGCATAACTTGTGATAGTATCACTGTTGTTACAAACGATTTTCATATGTTTAGATCAAAACTGCTTGCAAAACGAAATGGATTTAATGCATATGCATTAGCAAGCAAAACACCTGATTTTGTGCTGCCTAATTGTTATATAAGAGAATATTTTGCTTTTGTTAAGTCGTTTTTTGTTGACAAGTAAAGGAGTTCAACGAGGAAACAAGTGAACAGTTTTCTTATTTCTAATAAGAAGCTAGAGAAAAACTGTCCACTTGCTATCTATAATAATTGACATAAAAAAGGAGGAATCATCTTTGAAAAATACTAATAAGTTAGAATTAAAATACGGGTTTAACCCACATCAAAACCCTGCAAGAATATATGTTGAAAATGACAATTTGCCTATTAATATTTTGAATGGGACACCTGGGTACATAAATCTTTTGGATGCACTTAATTCATGGCAGTTGGTAAGAGAATTAAAGAATGCTTTAGACCTTCCTGCTGCTGCTTCGTTTAAACATGTAAGTCCAGCTGGAGCTGCAGTTGGTATACCTATAAATGGAGAGTTAAAAAAATCATACAATGTAGAAAATGACGACCTTTCACCATTGGCTACAGCTTATGCAAGGGCACGAGGTGCCGATAGAGTTTCTTCTTTTGGGGATTTTATTGCTCTTAGTGATATTGTTGATGTTGCTACAGCTAAAATAATAAAACGAGAAGTTTCTGATGGAGTAATAGCTCCAGGTTTTGAGCCAAAAGCGATGGAGATTTTGAAAAAGAAACAAAATGGGAGCTACAGAATAATTGAAATTGATCCCGGGTTTGAACCTCAAGAAATAGAAAGAAGACAGGTGTTTGGAGTCACCTTTGAACAAAAAAGAAATGATGTAAGGATAGACCCTTTAATGTTAAACAACATTGTAACTGAGAAAAAAGATTTACCGGAATCAGCAAAAAGGGATCTGGTTATTTCAATGATTACCTTAAAATATACACAGTCAAATTCAGTGTGTTTTGCATATGATGGTCAGGTTATTGGAAACGGAGCAGGTCAGCAGTCCAGAGTTCACTGTACTCGGCTTGCTGGAACAAAAGCCGATATTTGGTTTTTGAGGCAGCACCCTAAAGTGTATGGGATGCAGTTTAAAAAGGAGGTCCCAAAATCTTTAAAGGATACTGCAATAGACCTCTATTTACGCGATGAAATGACCTTGCAGGAGCAAAAAGAATGGGAAAAACTTTTTGATAAAGTACCTGAAAAGCTTACTGCTTCAGAAAAAGCTGATTGGTTTGCTAAGTTTAACGGTGTAGCTCTTGGTTCAGATGCGTTTTTCCCATTTAGTGACAACATTGATAGAGCAGCTCAAAGTGGAGTAAAATATGTAGTCCAACCAGGTGGATCGGTAAGAGATAATGATGTTATAGCAGCGTGTAACAGGTATGGTATGGTTATGGCATTTACGGGATTAAGGTTGTTTCATCATTAAAGTTGGTTAGTTGGAAAGTTGGAAAGGAAGTTAGTTAGTTAGGTGAGTAAGGCAGTTGGTTAGTTGCCAGATCTCGATGCCCCGAGCTTTTCAAGGCTGTATTGCAGTATTTTTTAGATGTTGTTTATTATAAATGTTACATCTTTATAGTTACAAGAAAACAGCAGTATGTAAGAAAGGGAACAATAGAGAAGATGCTAAAAACAGTAATATTTGATATGGATGGAGTCATCCTTGATAGTGAACCTTTATATTATGAAGCTGAACTTAAAGTTATGGAAGAGATAGGTGTTTTTCTTACAAAAGAGGAGCATGATTCTTTAGTAGGAGCACCAAGTCTGGAAGTATGGAAGCTTTGCAAAACAAAGCTTGATATACCATTTACAGCAGAGGAGCTGGATGACAAAGAGTGCCAAGTTTATATTGACATACTAAAAAGTCAATCAAACGTTGAGCCAATAAGCGGTATACCTGAACTGTTGAAAGAGCTTAAGGATAAAAGTGCCAGAATTGCTTTGGCGTCATCATCGGTAGTCAAAATAATCGATTTGGTTGTTGAGCTTTTGGGAATAAGGCATATGTTTGATGTTTTAGTGAGCGGGCAACACGTTGAAAATGGTAAACCAGCACCCGATATATTCCTTTTAGCTGCAGAGAAAACAGGTTCATTGCCAGAAGAATGCGTTGTAATTGAAGATTCTAAAAATGGAGTACTGGCTGCAAAGAAAGCCGGAATGAAGTGCATAGCATTTAAAGATCCTGTTAAGAACTCCCAAGATGTCTCTTTGGCAGACCATATAGTGGACGATATTAACAAACTTGATTATAATGTGATTGAGAAGGTAAACCTTGGGATTATCCCTAGCTAATAAGAACGTCGGCGTTTAAGGAGATGTATAGCTTGGAAAATACAGAAAATAACCAAGAAAATTTTAATTTTTCAAGATCTGGAATGGAATCTTTGGGCATGAGCTCAAAGTTAATAAATGACGGTTATATCTTTCTCAAAGATACTTTCCCGGCATTGCACAGCCTTTTGATTGTTAGAAAAGGTAAATTGGTTTTTGAAAATTATAACACAGGACCAGAGACAGTATATAAAAATTTGTATTCCAGTCTTAAAAAAATTCAGTATAGAGGGATTGGGAAAATTTCCAGATTTTCAACGCTTAGTTTTAAAGACAGCATTGATGAAGGTTGGAATATCAGAGCGGTAACTAACGCAATAGTATCACTGCTTGTAGGAATAGCTATTGAAAACGAGTACATACAAAGTCTTGACCAGAGAGCAATTGATTTCTTTCCTGAATATACAAATCAGACAATTCAAGAAAAGAAGAATATTACGTTAAGACATCTTATTAGCATGATGTCAGGGATTGAGTCAATTGAAAAAACTTCTTTGTCTATTGCTATGTTGAAAAGTGATGATTGGGTGAGATTTATTCTTAATCTTAACGCTGAAGCAAACCCTGGTGAAAAGTTTGAGTTCAATCCGGGAAATTGCCATCTATTGTCTGCAGTAATTTCAAGGGCTTCAGGCATGAGCACTCTTGCGTTTGCCCAAAAACATCTTTTTGGACCGCTAGGTATTAAAATTACAAAGTGGGAGACAGACCGTAAAGGGTTTAATTTTGGCGGTTCTAATCTGTTTATGAAACCATTGGATATGGCAAAGATAGGATTGGTCTTGATTAACAAGGGTACAATTGGTGGTAGGACAATTGTTTCAAATGAATGGATTAAAGAGTCACTAAAAAAAACAACCCGATGTGATGAGGAAAGCTATTATGGGTATTATTGGCGTATAAGAAGTGTGAAAAGCGAAGTGTCAGATAATGTATATACAGTATATTATGCTAGCGGAGCTAGTGGACAGCGAATATATTTAATTCCTTCTTTAGAAGTTGTAATGACCACAACTGGAAGACTTTCATTTGGTTTTGATAAAAGCTATAATATTAACAGATTCATTGAAAAACACCTGTTACCCTCGATTGAATCTATGGAATAGATGGTTTAATGAATTTTAATTGATGAATTCTAATACAAGAAATCTAATAAATTTGAGTTGATTATGGAGGTGCAGCACTTGAAAATTCAAGCTCCAAAAGGAACCAAGGACATATTGCCTGAGGAAATATACAAATGGCATTATGTTGAAAAGCAATTTAAGAATATCTGTAAGACCTATGGGTATAGGGAAATCCGTATACCTGTGTTTGAGCATACAGAATTGTTTCAAAGAGGTGTTGGAGATTCCACAGATATTGTACAAAAGGAAATGTATACATTTAATGACAAGGGTGGCAGGAGCATTACTTTAAGACCTGAGGGAACAGCAGGGACGGTAAGAGCTTACATTGAACACGGGATGGCTTCACAGCCACATCCTATTAAGCTTTACTATGAAATAACTGCATACCGGTATGAAAAGATGCAAAAAGGAAGATATAGGGAGCACAACCAGTTCGGAATTGAAATTTTTGGTTCAGAAGGACCGTCTTCAGATGTTGAAGTAATAAGTATACTGGCTATGTTTTTTAATAAGCTTGGGTTAAAAAATATTGAGCTCAATATTAACAGCATAGGGTGTCCAAATTGCCGTGGTGAGTTTATCAAAAAATTCAAGAATTTTCTAGAAAATGATAAAGAACTTCTTTGTGAGACATGCCACACTAGGTATGAGCGCAACCCCTTGAGAATACTAGACTGCAAAGAGGAAAAATGTAAAGAGCTTATAAAAAACGCTCCATCAGTTATTGATAACCTTTGCCTCGAATGTGCATCTCATTTTGAAGATTTGAAGCAAGGTCTTGAAAATTTAAATATAAGCTATCAAATTGATAAGAGTATTGTCAGAGGTCAGGATTATTACACAAAAACCGTTTTTGAATTTGTATCAAAAAATGTAGGTACTCAAGGTACAATTTGTGGCGGCGGAAGATATGATGGACTAATAGAATACTGTGGAGGTACAAAGACGCCGGGAATGGGTTTTGGTCTTGGTGTTGAAAGGCTGCTTATGGAAATGGGAAGTCAAGGCATTATGATACCAGAGCCTTGTGGAGCAGATTTGTTTATAGCTACCATAGGAGAAGCAGCTGGCTATTTTGCAGAAAAACTGGTGTATAAGCTAAGAAATGAAGGGATTAGAGCGGAAAAAGATCTTATGGGAAGGAGCCTTAAAGCACAAATGAAGTATGCTGACAAAATTGGATGCAAATTTACTGCAGTTATAGGTGAAAATGAAATATTGAGTAATAAGGCTTCGGTTAAGAATATGAAGACTGGAGAACAAAGCGAAATACCTTTTGATTCTGTGGCTGACTACATTAAAGGAGGTAAAAACAATGGGTGAATCATTACTTGGAATGAAAAGAACTCACATGTGTACTGAGCTTTCGGCAGCTAATGTTGGAGATTCGGTAACTGTTATGGGTTGGACGCATAAACAAAGAAATCTTGGAGGCGTGATTTTTGTTGATCTTCGTGACAGAAGCGGAATCCTTCAGATTGTATTCCGACAGGAAGAGGGAAAGGAAATCTTCGAAAAGGCAGAAATTATAAGAGGCGAATTTGTCATAGCTGTAAATGGAATAGTTAAGCGCAGAGCTCCCGGTATGGAAAATACAGGGATTAAAACTGGGGAAATTGAAATTGCAGCTACAGAACTCCGAATACTCAGCAAAGCTGAAACACCTCCCATTTATATTGAAGAAAATCTTGATGCTAACGAGGCAACTAGGCTGAAATATAGATATCTGGACCTTCGGCGTAATGATATGCAAAAAAACTTTATTCTACGTCACAAGATTACTAAAACAGTCAGAGACTATTTTGATGCAAATGGTTTTCTCGAAATTGAAACCCCCATGCTTGTAAAAAGTACTCCAGAAGGAGCAAGGGATTACCTAGTCCCAAGCAGAGTTCATCCAGGGAAATTTTACGCTCTGCCGCAGTCGCCACAGTTATATAAGCAATTGCTAATGGTGTCAGGTTTTGATAAATATTTTCAAATAGTAAGGTGTTTTAGAGACGAAGACTTAAGAGCGGACAGACAGCCGGAATTTACTCAAATTGACGTTGAGATGTCATTTGTTAATGTAGATGATGTAATAAAGATTAATGAAGGACTGCTTATGCAAATTTTCAACCATGTTATGGGTGTTAAAATTGATGTTCCATTCCAAAGACTCACATATAAAGAAGCAATGGAACGTTTTGGTTCAGATAAACCGGATTTAAGATTTGAAATTGAACTTATTGATATGTCAGACTTGGTTAAGGATTGTGGCTTTAAAGTCTTTTCCGGCGCAGTGGAAAACGGCGGAAGTGTAAGAGCATTAAACATTAAGGACGGTGGAAATAGATTTTCCAGAAGGGAAATAGATGGTCTTGGTGAGTTTGTAAAAGATTATAAAGCAAAAGGGATGGCTTGGATTGTTGTTGAGGATAACGGACTTAAATCACCAATAACAAAATTTTTGAGCGATGATGAAATAAAAGCAATACTCAAAAGAGCTGATGCCAAACCTGGAGACCTTATTTGCTTTATTGCAGATAAAAATGAAGTTGTGTTTGATTCATTAGGACACTTAAGACTCGAAGTTGCTAAAAGGCTTGATTTAATAGAGAAAGATACATTCAAATTTCTTTGGGTGACGGAATTCCCCCTTCTTGAATATGACGAAGAGGAAAAGCGTTATGTTGCGGTACACCATCCTTTTACTTCACCTATGGACGAGGATCTTGAGCTTTTAGATACTAAACCTGAAATGGTAAGAGCAAAGGCATATGATATTGTGCTAAATGGTGTAGAGCTTGGTGGTGGAAGCATAAGAATACATGATCAAAAGCTTCAATCAAAAATGTTTAACTTGCTTGGCTTTTCAAAAGAGCAGGCGTGGGAAAGATTTGGTTTCTTGCTTGAGGCTTTTAAATATGGAACACCTCCTCATGGAGGAATAGCTTTTGGGCTAGACAGAATGGTATGGCTTTTGACAGGAGCAAACTCCATGAGAGATGTCATAGCTTTCCCAAAAGTTCAGAATGCTTCTGATTTAATGTCCGAAGCTCCGAATATTGTTGACCCCGACCAATTGAAAGAGCTTCATATAAAAATAGATAAGTAACAATATGATGGCTCCCCAGTAAGTCGCTTTGCGACTTATTCCTGCAGGCTGACCTGCAGGAAATTGCAGGTTCGTTGCACTTTTGGTGCAATCTAATATGATTATCCAGCCTTCCTTGGAAGGCTGCAAAAAGTGGCGAAGCCACCTTTTTAACTTTCCAGAAAAGGGGGGATTGGATTGTGAATTACAAGGCTAAGGAAATACTTGATTGGATAAAGCACATTTTAATTGCAGTTGCAATAGGGCTTTTGATTGTAAATTACGGTATTCAAAGAACAGTTGTATATGGTAGCTCTATGGAGCCAACCTTGCAAAATGGGAATAATCTCATAGTTGAAAAAATAACACCTAGACTTGGGAAACTTAATTATGGAGATATTGTAGTCATAAAAACTCCGGAGATTTTGGCACCGGGCAGGGATATGATAATTAAGAGAATAATTGCTCTTTTTGATGATGAGGTTGAGATCAAAAACGGAGAAGTTTATGTAAATGGTGAAAAAGTGAATGAACCATATGTAAATGCAAAAGCTACATTGCCAGTTAATCCTGAATACAGTAAAATTAAAGTTCCAAAAGGATATGTCTATGTAATGGGTGACAACCGTTATCCTAATGCAAGTAATGACAGCAGAATTATAGGACCGATAAGTGTCGACAAAATTAAGGGAAAAGCAATTTTTAGAATATTTCCCTTTGATGAATTTGGTACTCTTACAAAGTAAGCAACTCAACATATTATGAAAACGGTGTGATTCCTAATGCTCAATAAGACATATTAGGTACACACCTTTTCTTATTGTCTAGGAAAATTTACTTTCCTAGACAATGGAGATTGCAAAGGGGAAGCCCCTTTGCTGCTTTAAGGAGGGTGCTCAAGGATGTGGAGCATCCGTCGAAGGGAACCATAAGGTTCCCTAGCGAAAAAAAGTGGCGAAGCCCACTTTTTTACTGTCTAGGAAAGTATATTTAATTGGTTTTTCATAGGTTAAATGATTGTCATAATATCGCTTTTAACAGAATAAGATTTTACATACACAATATAAGTATGTGGAGGCACAAATGAGCAGGGAAAAGAGATACGTTAAAGGCGACGATTCTTATTTTTATAAAATACTTATCATATTGATTTTAGTACTAGCAGTCTATTCAGCAGTAACCTTTGGAAAGATTATGGGAAACCTAGTGTTTGAATACAACTCTGATATCATAGCAGGAATTGATGTTGAGCCGCTAAGAAAGCTTATAAATAAAGAAATACCGATTATTGATACTGTTTACAATAGTGGTAAAATCAGTGTATCCTTAACAAGTGAAATTAATTATATGATTAAACGGATATTTAATTTTGATATAAATAATCCTCTGACCATTCTAAATGCTCAAACTCCGGTTTTGTACAGTTATTATGAAGGTGAATATAAAAAAGAAGGGCAAAGGTTGGCAGAAGATGGCGATGTACAAAACACAAGTCCATCTCCGACGCCTAACGGACAAACTGTTCAACCTACGCCAAGTAGTCAACCTAATGCCGAGCAGGATAAGAAAGATGATTATTTTGTTGAGAGAACTAGCAGTATTTCCATTGAAGATGAATCAGAAAAAAGAGAATACACTGAGAATGAAATAATAGCAAGAGGAGAAATTAAGGTTATTAATGAAACTAAGTACAGAGTTAACAATGAACTGATTGAAAAGCTATATAATGAAAAACTGAATATTGATTTTAATAAAAATGGTCCAAAGGTTTTGATATTGCATACTCATACAAACGAGTCATACTTAAGCAGTTTAGATGAGTACAACAAAAAACTTCCAAACCGTAATGATGATCCGCGCTTTAATGTTGTAAGAGTAGGAGAGGAAATCGCAAGGCACTTACGCAAAATGGGAATAGAAGTGCTCCACAACGGTACACGTCACAATTTTCCAACTGATGATGGGTGTTATGTGCGTTCTATGGAGACTGTTTCTACAATTTTGAAGTCGTATCCTTCTATTAAGTTGGTGTTAGATATTCACAGAGATGGTCTTGACATCAAAGATTCGCAGTTAAGAGTAGTTTCAGATGTTGATGGTAATAAAGCTGCCCAGGTAATGTTTGTAGTCGGTACTGGAGAAGTCGGCTTAAGTCATCCTACGTGGAATGAAAACTTTAAACTGGCGATTCATATGCAAAACTTTCTTAATACAAAGTATCCAGGGTTAACTCGTCCTATATATTTAAGTAAATATAGATATAATCATCATATGAGTACTGGAGCAATGATAGTTGAGGTGGGGGCTGATGGAAATACTTTGGATGAAGCATTGAAGACCACCCAATACATTGCGGAGTCTATCAGGTACATAATTAATAATACAGTAGCGAAATAGAATAGGTTTGCAGCTGTTGGATAAACTATGAATAACAAGGAACAAAGTAGTTTTAAGGTGAGACTTATTGACTAGGCTTGAAAAATACAAAGTTATAAGAAAACATAAAAAGTACAATTACTTATCTATAATTATTGTTCTGTTATTGCTATTTTCAGGACTTCATATTGTGGATCACTCTATTGGTATGGTTATGGGGCAAAAAGAGCATAAAGGCATAATAAGAATGCAATGTAACGGTAATTCATTATACGAACTATACTTAATGAATAGGAAAATTTGTATCAATACAGCATATCTTGAAAAAGACATTCAAAAAATGAAGAGTTTACGTCTATTCGGTGGCAGCTTCTTTTTTGATGAAGAACATCTCTAATCCTGCTATACAGCCTCAGTAAATAAAATAACCAGTTTAAAATCTCTCTTTGTTAAGTAATTTTGTGAACCCATTTTATGGGAGGGAATGAACATTACAAAACTCTAAGGCATTTTTAACTGTGTTCTACATGGTAAAACACTAGTGAAAAATGCTTTTTGTTGCAGTTGACGAAAATTTCTTATATAATTTATAAGCGTTAATAGAATGAAATTTAAATTGAAGTTTATAATACTTTTAGCTAAGAACAATGGAGGAGCATGGATGACAAGTAATAGACAGGAGAGAATAAGGAATTTTTGCATAATAGCTCATATAGACCATGGTAAGTCAACTTTGGCAGACAGAATCCTTGAAAAAACAGGAGTGCTTTCGCAGCGTGAAATGGAGCAACAGGTTCTGGATACCTTGGATATTGAAAAAGAACGCGGTATAACGATAAAGTCACAAGCAGTTAGAATGTTGTACAAAGCAAATGATGGCGTGGAATATACTTTTAATTTGATTGATACCCCCGGACATGTGGATTTTAATTATGAAGTTTCCAGAAGTCTTGCTGCATGTGAAGGAGCGATTCTCGTAGTGGATGCGTCTCAGGGGATAGAGGCACAGACACTTGCAAATGTGTATCTTGCAATAGAACAGGATCTTGAAATCATTCCTGTTATCAACAAAATAGATTTACCTAGTGCAAGACCTGAATTTGTGAAAAAAGAAATAGAGGATGTTATTGGGCTGGATGGCATGGATGCACCATTAATATCGGCCAAAAATGGGATAAATATTGAGGAAGTTCTTGAACAGGTAGTGACTAAACTCCCGCCTCCAAAAGGAGATGAGGAAGCACAGCTTCGCGCTTTAATATTCGACTCATATTATGATAGTTATAAGGGAGTTATTGTTTATGTGAGAGTTAAAGAAGGAAGAGTGCGAGTTGGAGACCGTATTCTGATGATGAATACACAAAAACAGTTTGAGGTTACAGAGGTAGGTTATTTTAGACCGGGACAGCTTCTTCCTGGAAACGAGCTGTTAGCAGGTGATGTTGGATATATTGCAGCTAGTATAAAAAATGTAAAAAATTCAAGAGTTGGTGATACAATAACTCTTGCAGAAAATCCTGCAAAGGAAGCTTTACCAGGATACAAAAAAGTCAACTCCATGGTGTTTTGTGGTATTTATCCTTCTGATGGTGCAAAATATGGAGATCTCAGAGATGCCCTTGAAAGACTGCAACTAAATGATGCTTCACTTACATTCGAACCCGAATCTTCAATAGCCTTGGGATTTGGTTTCAGGTGTGGATTTTTAGGTTTGCTGCATATGGAAATTGTACAAGAAAGACTTGAACGTGAATATGACATGGATCTTGTAACTACTGCCCCCAGTGTTATTTATTACGTAACAAGGACTGGCGGAGAAACTATAAGAGTGGACAACCCTGTAAATATGCCACCTGCTGCCGAAATTGAAAAAACTGAAGAACCTATTGTAAAGGTAAGTATTATGACCCCTTCAGAATATGTAGGTAATATTATGGAACTTGCGCAGGAAAGACGCGGTGTCTACAAGGATATGAGCTATGTTGATGAAATAAGAGTAATACTGACGTATGAAATTCCACTAAATGAGATCATTTATGACTTTTTTGACGCATTGAAATCTAGGACAAGAGGATATGCTTCGCTAGATTATGAACTCATAGGCTATCGCACTTCGGATCTTGTGAAGCTTGATATCCTTTTAAATTCAGAAGTAGTGGATGCACTGTCCTTCATTGTGCATAAAGACAAGGCTTATGCACGTGGACGCAGAATAGCTGAAAAGCTCAAGGAGTCAATACCCCGCCAGCAGTTTGAAATACCTATCCAGGCTTGTATAGGTCAGAAAATTATTGCCAGAGAAACTGTAAGAGCATATAGAAAGGATGTTATTGCAAAGTGTTACGGTGGTGATATTTCTAGAAAGAAAAAGCTTCTTGAAAAACAAAAAGAAGGTAAGAAAAGAATGAGGCAGGTTGGAAGTGTTGAAGTTCCCCAAGAAGCTTTCATGAGTGTTTTGAAACTGGATACGTAAGCAAGTTGAAAGTTGGAAAGGATGTTTGTCATTAGGTAAGCACCTAAACACCTAACCACCTAAACACCTAACCAACGGTCCAACTAACCAGCTACTAGAAAGAAGGATACAATTGGCAAGCGATATCGGTATTTATATTCATATACCATTTTGTAAATCTAAATGCTACTATTGCGATTTTAATTCTTATCAGGGAAAAGATCACTTGATACCCAGTTATATGGAAGCATTGAAGAAAGAAATAGAGTTTTATTCCCTAAAACTGAAACACAATAGAATTTCCACCATTTTTATCGGTGGTGGTACACCTTCTTTTTTGCGAGAAGAGTATATAAGTGAATTGCTTAAAACAGTGATCAGCAATTATAACTGTAAGGAAAATATGGAAGTCACTATTGAATCAAACCCTGGAACACTATCATATTCTAAGCTTTGTTCATACAAAGAATATGGTATCAACAGGTTAAGTATTGGTCTTCAAACATGGCAGGACAGACTTTTGCAGAATATGGGAAGGATACATAATCTTAAAGAGTTTGTCCAGAATTACAATGATGCACGAAAATGTGGCTTTCAGAACATTAATATAGATATAATGTTTGGTCTACCTAGCCAGAGTATGGATGAGTTTACACAAACTATAAAAAATATTATAAAAGTAAGGCCGGAGCATATTTCATGTTATAGTTTAATAATAGAAGAAGGTACAAAACTCTGTGAAATGGTAAACAATCATTTGGCTTTTCCAGTTTCTGATGAGCTTGACAGACAAATGTACCGATATGCGGTAGATGAATTCAAAAAGCATGGATACATACACTATGAAATATCAAATTTTGCTCTTTTTGAACATGAATGCAGACATAATTTAATATATTGGAAAGTATGTGAGTATCTTGGGATTGGTGCAGGTGCCCATTCGTATCTTTTTGACCAACGATTCTCTAACGAGATAGACCCTTTAGAATATATTAATAGGATTAATTTATCTGGAAATGCAGTTTGTGAAGAGACTTACATTGACCAGTATGAAAGCATAAAGGAATATATTATTTTAGGGCTTAGGCTGGTGGATGGGATTAACATTTCAGACTTTGAAAAAAGATATGAAAAAAACTTTTTTGACATGTATAGCAATAATGTTGAGCGTCTTACAAAAAAAGGACTATTAAAAGTCTCTGGTAATAATATAAGTTTAACTACAAAAGGATTGGATCTTGCGAATCAGGTTTTTGTCGAGTTTATTTAAAGGATTTGATGCTAATTTAAGAATCATTCGTGCTTACAAAATCCAGCCAAAAAGGAGCAAGACAAAAGTGTTTCCATCATTTTATTACCAATAACTTGTCGGTATACTTGATGTACATGAACAAATAATATCCATAATACATCTTGACAAATAAAAGTAATGGTGGTATTTTAAATATGTATTAGCACTCAGCGGACTAGAGTGCTAATAAATCATAGAAGGAGAGGGGAAAGATGCCGTTCGAACGGTTGAGTGAAAGAAAAAAAGTTATATTAAGAGCAATTATTGATGACTACATACGCTTTGCTGAGCCTGTAGGATCAAGGAGTGTATCAAAAAAGCATGAGCTTTCATTGAGCTCAGCAACAATAAGGAATGAAATGGCTGATCTTGAGGAAATGGGTTACCTTGAGCAACCTCACACTTCTGCTGGTAGAGTTCCATCTGATAAAGGATATAGGTACTATGTAGATGAGCTGATGGAATTAAAAATTCCCACACTTGAAGAGATGGAGAGTGTTAAAAACGCCCTTGAAGTTCAGATAAGTGAGTTGAACCAGCTTATAAAGGTAGTATCCAACGTCGTATCTAGGATTACTAAGTACACTTCGCTCGCAACTGCTTCTATGGTAAACAGGGAAACTATCAAGACAATACGAGTTGTACCTATTGAATTAGGGAAAGCTCTTGTTATAGGAGTTACAAATGCTGGTATAGTAAAAAATGCTCTTATTAAAATATCAAATGCTATACAACCTTACACGCTTTTAAAAATATCTAATTTTTTGAACGAACAGTTTAATGGACGAAGCGTTGAAAGTATAGATCATAACGCAATAATTAAAATTATTGAGGAAACTGGATTAGAATTTTACCTTCTAGCACCTATTGTAAAAGGTGTCATTGATTGTGTAGGTCAAATTGATAACTATGAAATATATTTTGATGGAGCAACTAATATTTTAAATTATCCAGAATTTAATGATATAGTTAAGGCAAGAGAATTTTTGCTTATGCTTGACGAGAAGGACGTGTTACAGAAGCTTTTATTAAGCGAAAGTAATGTAAATAAAGCAATAAATATAAAAATAGGCGAAGAAAATGATGTGGAGGAGGTTAAAAACTGTACAGTGGTGCTTACCTCATATAAAATAGGAGATTCAGCGAGGGGTACTTTGGGTGTTATAGGGCCTACAAGGATGGAATATTCAAGAGTTATTTCATCCATACATTACATTAGGAAGAAAATCGATCAGGAGATAAACAAGCTTTTGGGTAATGATGTTTAGAATAATCTTGTAAGCTTGAAAACAGCAAGGAGGGCAATTATAAATGAGAAACAAAAAGAAAAAATGTTCTCATGAACCGATTGAAAACATTGAGAACAACGATGGTACTTTAAGTGATGATGCAGACAAAAGTGATGAAAATATCAATTGCTGTGGTGGCGAATGCATGTGTGAAGACAATTTGGATATAGCTCAAGAAAATGAATTAATTAAAGATGAGCTTCAAAAGTTAAAAGAAGAATTGGAAGAAAAGTCTCGCAATTGTCAAGAGAATCTTGATAAGCTTCAACGTGTTGCAGCTGAATTTGACAATTACAAAAAAAGAGTGTCAAAAGAAAGAGAAAGTTATTACAGTGAAATATTAGCTGAAGTTATAGCTTTATTCCTCCCAATTATTGACAACATTGAGAGAGCTGTCGCGTTTTCAGACAAATGTGAAAGTGAAACATCGTTGAAAGAAGGAGTGGAGCTAATTTTTCGGCAAATCAATGAATCGCTGCAAAACCTAGGTGTAGAATATATTGATTGTGTTGGCAAGAAATTTGATCCTCAGTACCAGGAAGCTGTTATGCATGTAGAGGACGATTCATACGGTGAAAGTATTGTGATTGAGGAAATCAAAAAAGGTTATAAGTATAAGGACAAGGTTATCCGTTACAGCATGGTTAAAGTTGCAAATTAAATTACTAAGAGTATTTAAATTAAGTTTACAAAAAAGCGAGTAGGGTAAAGGTATCCTTCGAGCATTTTATATAGTTAGCATGAATTTTATAGTATAAATTTAGGAGGTTAAAAATATGGCAAAAGTAATAGGTATAGATTTGGGGACTACTAACTCAGTTGTCGCTGTTATTGAAGGTGGAGAGCCTGCTGTGATAACCAGCCAGGAGGGTAATAGACTTACTCCATCAGTAGTGGCATTTTCAAAAGCAGGAGAAAGACTAGTTGGTCAAGTTGCAAAAAGACAGGCAATTACAAACCCTGATAGAACAATACATTCAATTAAAAGGGATATGGGTAGCAATAAAAAGATTTCTATAGATGGCAAAAATTATACTCCCCAGGAAATATCTGCAATGATTCTGCAGAAATTGAAAGCTGATGCAGAAAGCTATCTTGGTGAAAGCGTAAGTCAAGCAGTTATAACTGTTCCCGCATATTTCAGTGATTCTCAAAGGCAGGCAACCAAGGACGCAGGTAGAATAGCCGGTCTTGAAGTGCTTAGAATAATAAATGAGCCTACAGCCGCATCATTAGCTTATGGACTGGACAAAGAGCAAGATCAGAAAATACTTGTATTCGACCTTGGTGGCGGCACATTTGATGTATCAATTCTGGAAATAGGAGACGGGGTTTTTGAAGTTTTAGCAACTAGTGGTAACAACAGGCTTGGTGGTGATGATTTTGACCAGAACGTGTTGGATTATATTGCAGACAGTTTTAAAAGAGAAAACGGTATAGATCTTAGAAATGACAAAATGGCTCTTCAAAGACTTAAAGAAGCAGCTGAAAAAGCTAAGATTGAGCTTTCTAGTGTTACAACTACAAATATAAACCTTCCTTTTATTACTGCTGATGCGCAAGGTCCAAAACATCTTGACATGACTTTGACAAGGGCGAAATTTGACGAGCTTACACACGATCTTGTGGAAAAGACTATGGAGCCTACAAGAAGAGCACTGAGTGATGCAGGTTTAAAACCTGATCAAATTGATAAAGTACTGTTGGTAGGCGGTTCATCAAGGATTCCCGCAGTTCAGGAAGAAGTTAAGAAATATCTTGGCAAGGACCCTTTCAAGGGAATTAATCCTGATGAATGTGTGGCAGTTGGAGCAGCAATACAGGCAGGTGTTTTGACAGGAGATGTAAAGGACCTTCTTTTACTTGATGTTACACCGCTGTCATTAGGAATCGAAACTCTTGGTGGTGTATTTACAAAACTTATTGACAGGAATACTACAATTCCTACTAAGAAAAGTCAGGTATTTTCTACAGCGGCAGATGGTCAGACAAGTGTCGAAATACATGTGTTACAGGGAGAAAGAGAAATGGCAGCTGGAAATAAAACGCTTGGCAGGTTTAATCTTACAGGCATACCTCCGGCACAAAGGGGTATTCCCCAAATTGAGGTTGCATTTGATATAGATGCAAACGGTATTGCACACGTTTCGGCAAAGGATCTTGGAACCGGAAACGAGCAAAAGATTACGATTACTGCTTCCACAAATCTTTCAGATGAAGAGATTGAAAAAGCTGTGAAAGAAGCTGAAAAAGCTGCAGCTGAAGATAAAAAGAAAAAGGATGAAGCAGAAACAAGAAACAATGCGGATTCGGCTGTATATCAAGCAGAGAAGGCGTTAAAGGATTTAGGTGATAAACTTGACAGTACTGATAAAGCTAAGATTGAGAGTGAAATAAGTAATGTTAAAGAAGTATTAAAAGGCAGCGATACTGAAGCTTTAAAGAAAGCTACAGAAGCATTGAATCAAGTATTTTATGAACTATCATCCAAGATATATCAGCAAGATCCTAACATGGGTCAACAAGATCCAGGCGCTGAACAAGGTGGTGCACAAGGGTATACTGCTCCCGATGACGATAATGTTTATGATGCTGATTATGAAGTAGTAGATGAAGATAATGATGACAAAAAGTAATTAATAGTAATGTGATCATATCCTAGAAAGTCATGATACGGCTTTTTAGTGAACAATCATAGTTATAAGTTGGTAATGATGTAAGTTGGGAGGGTTTTATGCCCTCTCAATTTAGATTAAAGAGACTAAAATGTCTTCAATCTGCTTTTATAAAAAAGGTAAAATGATATAGTGTAGCAACAGAGCAGGCTAATTATTTTTCAGTTACAGTTCACAGGTAGCTAAAGAGTTACAGAGGGTCTGAACAGAAACTTTTTTAGAAAATAGATTGAAGTTAAATGCCTTAACAGTTTAATTTTTTATATTGATGTGCTATAATTATCAAGGTTGCAATATGAAAAGAAAGGCTTTTGTGCCCGCGTTTTGGCGGGCAATTCGTATAAAATAGCTAATACTACAGTGTTAGTTGTTAAATAAGCTGACTTTAAGAACACGTTCAATGGTTGGCGGATATTTTTTAAGCATCTGAATGTTGCTAAATAGACGAAATTAAAGTTGTAGTACTTATTGCATATATTGTAATGGGAAATCGAAATGGAGTGGTTTTATGGCTGAAAAAGGTGATTACTACGAAATTCTGGGTATTGACAGAAATGCCTCTTCAGAAGATATAAAAAAAGCATATAGGAAACTTGCCAAAAAATATCACCCAGACGTAAATCAGGGTGACAAGGATTCTGAAGCAAAATTTCAGAGAGTAAACGAAGCGTACACAGTTTTAAGTAATCCTGAAACAAAAGCAAGGTATGATCAGTATGGGCATGCAGGAGTGAATGGTGACAGTGGCTTTGGAGGCTTTGGGGACTTTGACTTTGGAGGTTTTGGGGATATTTTTGAATCGTTTTTTGGTGGTACTTCTGGTTTTGGAAGATCTTCATCCAGAACAAGGAGTGGACCTAGAAGAGGCGCTGATATTAAATATGGTCTTGAAATATCATTTGAAGAAGCAGCTTTTGGAGTCAGCAAGACTATAAATATAAATCGACCGGAAAAGTGTAATGCATGTAATGGATCTGGTTCAAAATCGGGTTCGAATCCTGAAACATGCAAGCATTGCAATGGAACAGGACAGATTCAGTATAAACAAAGCACTGCTTTTGGGCAGTTTGTTAATGTTAAAACATGCGAAATCTGTAATGGTGAAGGTAAAGTAATTACAAACCCTTGTCACACATGCAATGGTAGGGGTAAGGTTAGAAAGAATGTCTCAATTGATGTCAAGGTTCCTGCGGGAATTGATGATGGGCAGACAATATCTTTACGTGGTGAAGGCGAGCCAGGTTCAAAAGGTGGTCCTTCAGGTGACCTATTTATTTCCATAAGAGTTAAAGCACATCCTCTTTTTAAAAGGCAAGGTAGCGATGTTGTATGTGAAATGCCAATAACTTTTGTACAGGCTGCTTTAGGTGCTGAATTGGAAGTTCCAACACTGGACGGAAAGGTTTCATATAAAATCAATGAAGGTACACGAACAGGAACTGTATTCCGTTTAAGGGGAAAGGGAATCCCATACCTCAGAGGTAGTGGACGCGGTGATCAGTATGTTAAAGTAAATGTTGAAGTGCCTAAAAAACTGAATGCAAAACAGAAGGAAATACTGCTTCAATTTGCCGAAGCAAGCGGTGATGAAGTCTATGAAGAGAGAAAAAGCTTTTTTGATAAAATGAAGGATGTTTTGGGACGGTAAGTATATATGAAACAGTAAACTATTAACGTGATTTGAGGAACACTATGAAATGGTTGAAACTCACAATTGAAACTACAAGTGAAGCTTCAGATGCTATCTCTGAAATGCTTACATCTTTAGGTGTAGCAGGCGTAGAAATATATGATCCAAACGAGTACAGAGAAGATCTAAAACGAGCTGCAGTACCCGGTTGGGCGGATGATAAGTTTCTCAGATCTCTGGGTAATATTGTTAAAGTTAATGCGTACTTTGAACCTGAAGAATTTTACAAGAGAAACATATTACAACTTATAAAAGAAAAATTAAAATTAATCTCTGGTTTTTTAAATGCAGGAAGCTTAAAAGTTACTTCCTCAGAAATGAAGGATGAGGATTGGAAGAACAATTGGAAACAGTTTTATAAACCAATGCGTATATCAAAGAAAGTTGTTATAAAGCCAACTTGGGAGGAATATTCCAAAAATAAAAATGATATTATAGTCGAAATAGATCCGGGTATGGCGTTTGGAACCGGTTTGCATGAGACTACAAGAATGTGTTCGGTTCTTCTTGAGAAGTACTTAAAAGCTGGGGATACTGTTCTGGATATAGGCTGTGGCACGGGCATTCTATCAATTATTGCCTCTAAACTTGGAGCATCCTTTATAACAGCAGTGGATATTGATGAGATAGCGGTTAAAGCTACTAAAATCAACACTTCACTAAACGGAGTTAAGAATATAGATATATTCAAAGGAGAACTTAAAAATGTTATTCAGACAAAATATAATTTTATTGCAGCCAACATCATAGCCGATGTTATAATTGACATTGGTGATATGGTTTTTTCATATCTTAAGGACGAAGGAATAATTGTTACATCGGGTATAATTAAAGAAAGAGCTAATGAAGTGATTAAAAAATATGAAGATAAAGGTTTCCGACCAATGGAAGTATTATATGAAGGTGAATGGGTGGCGATTGCTTTTGGGTCTAAGAAATTCTTGTAAAACAGTAAGTTATCACCTGTTCGATAATATAATCTCCAGTGGATGAGATGATTGAAGTAAAAAGGCGAGGAAACTGCGTAAACTAATAATAGGAATAAATAAATAAAAAGCAGCCTATTTTTTAAAGTTATTTGTGGTATAATATGATTATTTACCGTATGCAAAAAAATAGAATCAGCAAAAAGGAAGTATACATATGATTAAGAGTATGACCGGCTTTGGAAGAGGCGAGTTTGAACAGAATCAGAAGAAATTTTTGGTTGAAATTAAATCTGTTAATCACAGATATAATGATATTTTTATAAGAATGCCCAGACAGATGACCTATCTTGAAAATAAGGTTCGAGATGTAGTTAAGAGTCAGCTTTCACGTGGTAAAATAGATGTTTATATAAACTATGAAGATAATTCGGAAAATCAAAGGAATATCTGGTTTGACAAATCACTGGTGAGTGGCTACAAGAAAGCACTTGAAAGTATTAGGGATGGATTTAGCATTACTGACGATATAACTGTTTCTCTTATTGCCAGATTTCCGGATGTGCTAAGAGTTGAGGACGAGAAAGAAGACGAAGAAAAACTGTGGCAGATACTTGAAGTAGCTGTTGAAAAAGCTTTGTATGCTATAATTGGGATGAGAGCAAAAGAAGGTAAGGAGATTTTTAATAATCTGGTTGAAAAGGCTGAACATGTACTAAAGGAGCTGGATAAAGTTAAGATTCAAGCTCCATTGGTCGTGAAATTATATAAGCAAAAATTAGAATCAAGGTTAAATGAATTACTACAAAATATGACTATGGATGAAGGACGTTTGGAAACCGAAGTTGCGTTGTTTGCTGATAAGTGCTGCATTGATGAGGAAATTGTAAGATTTGAGAGTCATGTAAAACAGCTTAAGCAGACGCTTTTGCTCAATGAACCTGTAGGGAAAAAACTGGATTTCATAATTCAGGAAATGAACAGAGAAACAAACACGATGGGTTCCAAAGCAAATGATCTGGACATAACTAAGAGTGTTGTAGAAATAAAATATGAAATAGAAAAGATCCGTGAACTAGTGCAAAATATAGAGTAGTTGATAAATTAACTGGGTAACTGATAAAAAAATAAACTTATTTGGAGGAGAATAAATGAAATTGATAAACATTGGCTTTGGTAATATTGTTTCTGCTAACAGACTTATTGCAATTGTAAGTCCTGAGTCAGCTCCAATAAAAAGAATAATCCAGGAGGCTCGAGAAAGAGGCATGTTGATTGACGCAACCTACGGCAGACGTACCCGCGCAGTTATAATCACAGATAGTGACCATATAATTTTGTCTGCGGTACAACCTGAAACCGTTGCTCATAGGTTAAATTCAAAAGGAGCAAATTCAGAAGATTTAAATATTTCGATACCGGAATAGGAGGCCAAAATGGTTCGAAAAGGTTTACTTATTGTAGTGTCAGGACCTTCAGGTTCAGGTAAGAGTACATTGTTAAAAGAAATTAGGAAAAGCAATTCTGATTTGAAATTTTCGGTGTCTGCTACAACAAGGGTACCAAGGGTTAATGAAGTTGAGGGTCGGAATTACTTTTTTAAAACTGTTGATGAATTTAAGAAAATGATCAATAATAATGAATTAATTGAGTGGACCCAGTACTGTGAAAACTTTTATGGAACTCCCAAAAAGTATGTAGAGAATTGTATTGAATCAGGTTCTGATGTAATTTTGGAAATCGAAGTGGTCGGAAATGAAAATATAAGAAAGATATATCCTGAATGTGTTTCGATTTTTATACTTCCGCCAACATATAAGGAGCTTAAGAGGAGAATCGAGGTAAGAGGAACTGAAACCGGTGAAACGAAAAAAAGGAGACTGGAAACAGCTCGTAAAGAAATGCATTGCATAGACCAGTATAACTATGTTGTATTGAACGATGATATAAATAAGGCAATTTTTGACATTGAGTGTATAATTAATGCTGAAAAGCTGAGAGTTCAACGCAACATGAATATTCTAAATGATATAGGTTTAATTTAAATATTGTGTTTTTAAGGAGGTAATCACGATGCTTTATCCACCTGTTAGTGAATTGCTTGAAAAGGTTGATACAAAGTATACTCTTGTTGTAGCAACAGCCAAAAGGGCTAGACAGCTTGTTGAAGGCGCAGACAGACTAATAGAGATTGACACAGATAGTCCTGTTACAGTAGCAGTACAAGAGATATATGAAGATAAAGTTAGATATGTACGGAAAAACAATACCACTATCAAATAAATGTTTTTAATACACCAGGAGGAATTTTATGGCAACAGATATAACAATGGAGAAAATTGTAGCTCTAGCAAAAAACAGAGGTTTTGTGTATGCGGGGTCTGAAATTTATGGTGGATTGGCTAATGCTTGGGATTATGGTCCGCTGGGCGTGGAGCTGAAAAATAATGTAAAAAAAGCATGGTGGCGTAAGTTTATACATGAGAATCCATACAATGTAGGTGTGGATTGTGCTATTTTGATGAATCCAGAGGTTTGGGTTGCATCAGGACATGTTTCAGGATTTAATGATCCTTTGATTGACTGTAAGACCTGTAAAGTAAGATATAGAGCAGATAAGCTTATAGATGACTGGAATATGGGGAAGGGTATTGATATTAGTGTTGATGGATGGGATGACACTAAGCTTATGAAGTATATGGAAGATAATAAAGTAGTTTGCGCTAAGTGTGGGTCATCGAATTTTACGGAGATTCGTAAATTTAACATGATGTATAAAACATATCAAGGTGTAACTGAAGACTCAAAATCAGAAATATATCTAAGACCTGAAACCGCTCAAGGAATTTTTGTTAATTTTAAGAATGTTCAAAGAACTACAAGACGGAAAATTCCTTTTGGAATAGGACAAATTGGCAAATCCTTTAGAAATGAAATAACACCAGGTAACTTTACCTTTCGGACAAGAGAATTCGAGCAAATGGAGCTTGAGTTTTTCTGTGAACCTGGGAGTGATTTAGAGTGGTTCAAATACTGGAAGAAATTTTGTTACGACTGGCTTTTGTACTTTGGGCTTAAGGAAGAAAACCTTAGAATGAGGGATCATGGCAAAGAGGAGCTTTCATTTTACAGTAATGCCACCACTGATATTGAGTTTAAATTCCCCTTCGGGTGGGGGGAGCTTTGGGGTATTGCCGATAGAACAGATTACGACCTCAAACAGCATATGGAATATGCAAAAGTAGATCTTTCATACTTTGATCCTACAACCAATGAAAAATATATTCCTTACTGCATAGAGCCTTCATTAGGTGCTGATAGAATCACCTTGTCATTCCTTTGTGATGCATATGACGAAGAAGAAATAGACGGGGATACGAGAATTGTTTTAAGATTTCATCCAGTTATTGCACCTATCAAGGTAGCGGTTCTACCTTTGTCAAAAAAGCTTGGTGATGATGCAAAAAAGGTTTATGAATTACTTTCAAAAAGATTTGTGTGCGAATACGATGAGACAGGAAGCATAGGGAAACGATACAGAAGACAGGATGAAATTGGGACACCTTTTTGCATAACCTTTGATTTTGATTCGTTGGAGGATAAGAGTGTAACTATACGAGACAGGGATACAATGGAGCAAATCAGAGTCGAAATAGAAGATCTACTGGGTTATTTTAGTGGAAAAATAGAATTTTAAAATAAAAGTAGTTTGTTAGGGCTGTTATTCAGCGCTTTTTCATTGTCTAGGAAAGTATACTTTCCTAGACAATGGGGATTGCAAAGGGGAAGCCCCTTTGCTGCAGCTGTTCTCCTGAATAAAAAGCCAGTCTTGAGGGAATTTTTAATAGAAGACGAGCTGTATGTTTTAATTATAGAGGTTTTTTAAAAGTATTAGGTTGATAAATAATACTTGATCTTGACCAGTAATAAAAATATGCGAATTAATAGTGTTAAATTGCAAAAAAAGATGAAAGTTTTTAAATATATGTTATAATATTAAGCGGTTACTAAGGAAATATTTTCCTACACCACTTGTTTAGTTGATTCATATAAAAAGACATACAGTAGAAATGGGAGGGTTTTATTTATGCTAAAATATGTTTATCTTTTTGACGAAGGAAATGCTTCAATGAAAAATCTTCTTGGTGGTAAAGGTGCAAATCTTGCAGAAATGACAGGTTTGGGTCTTCCAGTCCCTCGAGGGTTTACAGTTACAACAGAAGCTTGTACAAAGTATTATAAAGATGGGGAATTAATCTGTGAAGATGTAAAAGAAGAGATTTTTGAAGCCTTGGCTAAGACAGAGAAGGTAGTAGGAAAAAAATTCGGAAATCCCAATAATCCATTTTTAGTTTCTGTACGTTCAGGAGCAAGAGCTTCAATGCCTGGTATGATGGATACAATCTTAAACCTAGGGCTTAATGATACAGTTGTTAAAGGACTAGCAAAGCTTACAGGAAATGAAAGGTTTGCCTATGATAGCTATAGAAGGCTTATTCAGATGTTCAGTGATGTAGTTATGGGCATTGAGAAAAGCAAATTTGATAAAATATTGCAGGAAATAAAAAAAGAGAACAAAGTCAGTGATGATGCTGATTTAACTGCAGATAATCTTAAGGAAATTGTAAGAAGATATAAGGAATTATACAAAGCAGAAAAGAAAAATGAGTTTCCTCAAGAACCACAGGTACAGCTTATGGAAGCAATTACTGCTGTATTTCGTTCTTGGGACAATCCTCGTGCAATAGTTTACAGAAGGCTAAATGATATTCCAGGTGATTGGGGAACTGCTGTAAATGTACAGGAGATGGTTTATGGGAATATGGGAAATGATTCAGGTACAGGAGTAGCCTTTACAAGAGATCCATCAACTGGTGAAAAGAAGCTTTATGGGGAGTTTCTTATGAACGCACAAGGAGAGGACGTAGTTGCAGGAATAAGAACACCGCAGCCTATAGATCAGTTGAGGGAAATTAATCAGGATGCCTATAATGAGTTTATTAATATTGCAGACAGGCTTGAAAATCATTATCGCGATATGCAGGATATGGAGTTTACTATAGAAAAAGGAAAACTGTTTATACTTCAAACCAGAAGTGGTAAAAGAACTGCTTCAGCAGCACTGCAAATAGCTGTAGACCTTATTGAAGAAGGTATGATCAATAAAGAAGAAGCAATATTAAAGGTTGATCCAAGGCAACTTGATTCACTTTTACATCCAAACTTTGAACCAAAGGCATTAAAGGATGCCAAAGTAGTAGCCAAAGGATTACCAGCTTCTCCAGGTGCTGCAACGGGAAAAGTTTATTTTACTGCTGATGATGCAGCTGAAGCAAGTAAAAACGGTGAAAAATTCATTATTCTTGTTAGACTCGAAACTTCCCCTGAGGATATTGAGGGCATGCACGCATCCCAGGGTATACTTACAGCACGAGGCGGAATGACTTCCCACGCAGCAGTTGTTGCTCGTGGAATGGGCAGATGTTGTGTTGCAGGCTGTGGAGAGATTATTATTAATGAAGAACAAAAGTACTTTTTAGATAAATATGAAAATCGATATAATGAAGGAGACTGGATTTCCCTTGATGGTTCTACAGGTAGCGTATATGGTGAAAAGCTTCCTACTATTGAACCTGAGGTAACTGGAAATTTTGCTACTTTTATGAAGTGGGCAGATGAAATCAGAACTCTTGGGGTAAGGGCAAATGCAGACACGCCAAATGATGCTGCCGCAGCTCTTCAATTTGGCGCTGAAGGCATAGGGCTTTGTCGAACGGAGCATATGTTCTTTGAACCAGACAGAATTGCTGCAATGCGAGAAATGATTGTTTCTAGCAATGTTGAACAGAGGAAGAAAGCGCTTAATAAACTGTTACCAATGCAAAGAAGCGATTTTGAAGGGATTTTTGAAAATATGCAAGGGTATCCCGTAACAATAAGGTTACTTGATCCACCGCTACATGAGTTCCTTCCTCAGGAAGAAGAAGATATAAGGACGCTTGCTAAAGAAATGGAGATTTCTTATGAAAAGCTTAAAGGTGTTATTGTCGGGTTACATGAGTTTAATCCAATGATGGGACACCGTGGCTGCCGTCTGGCTGTCTCGTATCCTGAAATTGCTGAAATGCAGACAAGAGCAATTATTGAAGCAGCAATCAATGTTAACAAAAAAGGTATGAGTGTTATGCCTGAAATTATGATTCCGCTTGTTGGAGAAATAAAGGAACTCAAATATGTAAAAGATATATGTGTTAATACTGCTGAACAGGTAATAAAAGAAGCAGGTGTTCCTTTGAAATACCTAGTTGGTACTATGTTGGAAATCCCCAGAGCAGCTATTACAGCTGATGAAATTGCAGAAGAAGCTGAATTCTTCTCATTTGGAACCAATGACCTTACCCAGATGGCTTTCGGCTTCAGCCGTGATGACGCAAGCAAATTCTTGGAGGAATACTATAACAAGAAAATTTATGAATTTGATCCTTTTGTAAAGCTTGACCAAAAAGGTGTTGGAAAGCTTGTCGAAATGGGAGTCAAGCTAGGAAAACAAACTAGGCCAGATATTAAGCTAGGCATATGTGGAGAGCATGGCGGAGACCCATCATCAGTTGAATTCTTTCATAAGGTGGGATTAAACTATGTATCCTGTTCACCATACCGTGTGCCTATAGCAAGGCTTGCTGCAGCACAGGCGGCAATCAATACAAAAGGCGACGCAGGACAAAAGTAATAAGTATGGCAGAAAAGGAAAGCTTTGTAGCATAAAGAATTAAGAGAATAGATATATCACACGTTCAGAGTGCTGACATTTGGAGTTTCGGATGTCAGCACTCAGTTTATATTCTGGGCGTTAAAAAAGCCAAAATACATGAATTAATTTATCCGTTCGACATTATTAAGTTACAGGATTGCTGACGCCATTGAAACCCTTGATAAGTTTCCAGAACGTGTGAATCTAATTGAGACAGAAGAGGAAAGAGCATTGGGGCTTAGGCAGTTACTTGTTGAAGAAGAGTATGCAATTTCTTCGAAATTCATGATATAATCTTATTTATAGAAAGAAAAGAAGATATTGCTTTGGATTCAATACTTATACTGAGGTGTTTTTGTGAAAATATTACTTAGCCTTTACTTGTTTGTTGCGGTTATATTAACTCAGTTCCTTTCTGCCTACTTTTTTTCTAAGGATAGAACTGGCTACCGAAAGACAATCTTTGCTCTAGCTTTATGTGTAAGTGTTTATTTATTTGGCTACTTAATGATTATTGACAACATAAATCTGCAAGAGTTGATGTTTTGGAATCAGGTTCAGTATCTGGTCTTACCATTCATTCCAGCACTATGGCTAACGGTGGCTCTTCTTTATACCAAAACCATATACACCTTAAATAGGCGGATAACAGTTTTACTCTTTTTTGTACCTGTGACTACTTTTGTCATACGACTCACTAACCCCTTACATAACCTTTTTTATAAACATTGGGGGTTAAAGCATGCATTTGAGTATTTATTCTTTTATATGGAAAGAGGTTGGTGGTACTATGTTAATATTTCATATACTATACTGTGTCTAGTCCTGACCATTATTGTTTATTATCTTGAATATCAAAAAAAGCGAGCTGATTACAGCAGACCACAATTTATGGTATTCTTTTTTGCATCTCTACTTCCTCTAATTGGAGTTATGCTGATTCTTTTTGTTTTCAATAAATGGAGCATTGATTTTACAGCTTTAATAATGCCCGTTTCTTTGCTAATTATTAGTTATGGAATTATAAAATATGATTTTATGGATATAAAGTCTCTTGCTCGAGAAACTGTTTTTGAAAACAGCTTAGATGGTATGATGATATTGGAATCAGATCTAAGGTTAATAGATTACAACAAGGCGGCTAAAGCGTTTTTTGCAGCGTTAAATATTTCATTCGATGGTTACTCTATAGATCATATCCTTAATGGAGAGCCGGAATTATTAGAAATTATTAGAAGTGAGACTACTCGAGAATTATCTATTATGATTGATGGGGTAAAACGTTACTTTGAGATTGGTACAATGCCTTTGGGTAATACCCATAATACAAGAATGAGGATGCTCAAATATATCCGCGATATTACTGAAAAGAAAGAGGCTCAGGAAAAACTGACTGTTTTGGCTACTACAGACTCTTTGAGTGGTCTTTATAATAGGACAGAGTTTATGAAGCTAGCTAAAAGGGAATTATCTTGGGCAAACGCCCATAATGAAAATTTATCTTTGTTAATGTTAGATCTGGATCTTTTTAAAATTATCAATGATACCTTTGGACATGCTGCGGGAGATGAAGTGATTCGTAAAATGGGAAATATTATAATGACTAGTTTCCGTAAAACTGATTTTGCTGGACGCTTAGGTGGGGAAGAATTTGTTGTACTATTAAAGAATACATCATTGCTGGAGGCAAAAAGAGTTGCTAAGAAGTTTCAAGAGACTGTGTCAAAAAGTAAAGTAATTTACGAAAGCCAGGAAATTAGTTTTACTATAAGTATTGGTGTGGCAACATCCTATGGTGATGTAATAAACAGCAGTAATATAGAAGATATTTTAAAACAGGCAGATAAAGCTTTATACAAAGCAAAAGCTAAAGGTCGAAACTGTGTTGCGACAATGGATAACCAAAAACATATTCAAACTTGAGGTGCTAAAAATGAACTTTGAAGCAATCCCCTCTGTATGTTATAATTCTATCATCACTGATGGAGTTTGATTTCCATTTATTTTTAGGAGGATAGCAGTTTGATTGATACATTCTTGTTTGATTTGGACGGAACACTATTACCGCAGGATTCAAAGGACTTTATTGGAATCTATTACCGTGAGTTATGCAGTGTGTTTGAGTGCAATCCAGATGCAAAAGCGGTTATTGGCAAGGTAATTAAGGCAACTGAGGCTATGTTGATTAATGATGGCAAAAAAACTAATTGCGAAGTTTTTATTGAGAACTTTTCTAAGTTGATTAACGAAACTACAATAGATTCATACATTGAGAAATTTGAGAATTTCTATAATAGTGGATACCTCAAGATAGGGGAAGCAGTGGAAGCAGAGCCGCTAATTAAAAAGAGCATTCAACTATTAAAGGAAAAAGGATATGATCTTGTGGTTGCAACAAACCCTCTTTTCCCCAAAGAAGCTACGTATAAAAGAATTGAGTGGGCAGGGCTTGATGTACGTGATTTTATGCATATAACAACGTATGAGAATTCTTGTTATTGCAAGCCTAACATTAAATACTATAATGAAATTCTTGAAGTAACAGGCAAAAAACCGGAGCAATGTATTATGGTAGGAAATGATGTGCAAGAAGATATTATTGTATCGAAACTGGGAATAAAAACATTTCTTATTACAAATCACATTATAAACAGGTCAAAAGATGAAATAAAAAGCGATTATATGGGTACTTATAGTGATTTTTATAATTTCGTAACCAGCTTGAATATGACTAAATAAAATAAAGGTGATACAGGAGCACAATGATTGACTCGGTAAATATATGTATATGCTTTTTTTTGCAAGCAAAAAACGCACACTACTTGAACTTATAATTCACACATGTGCAATTGTTAGTTAACTTCTTTGAAATTCATGGTATAATTGCATTACAAAAGCGAGGTGCAGTTTAAATGGCAACTAAAATATATGCTGTCCGTAAAGGTCATACAACAGGAATATTTAACACATGGGACGAATGTAAAAAAGCAGTAGATGGATTTAGAGGAGCAGAGTTTAAAAGTTTTAAGAAAATTGAAAATGCTAATGCATACTTAAACTATGAAGACGTTGCTCAAATAAGTATAGACAATGTTATGGATATAGCAGCTTCTAGCGGAACAATTATTGCATATGTTGATGGAAGTTACAGTAAAAAAATAAATAAGTATGCTTTTGGTTGCATCATTATTACACCAAACAGAGAGATGGTTAGTGAAAATGGTTATGGGGATGATCCTGATGCAATTGCTATAAACAATGTGGCAGGAGAGCTTAAAGCTGCGATGTTTGCTGCCAGATGGGCAATAAAGAAGGGTTTTAAAAAATTAGAAATAAGGCATGATTACGTAGGTATTGCAAAATGGGCTACAGGGGAATGGAAGGCCAACAATGAAACAGTTAAAAAGTATGTTGGTGAGATGCAAAGATTAGGCAAACTTTTAAATATCTCCTTCATAAAGGTTGATGCCCATAGTGGAGATCCTCTTAATGATGAAGCTGATAAATTGGCAAGAGAAGCATTAGAGGAACATGACAGCCAGCCTTGCTAGTAAATAAAAAGATGAGTTTACTTTCCGAGAGGTAGCAAATCACTATGCCTAAAGATCAAAAGTGGTGCTATTCCGAAGAGTGTCAAGACGCTAAAAGGAAAGCTGATAAGGATTTAAGAGGGGATAAATGAAGTGAACAAATATGAAGCGTTAGAAAAATATTTCGGATATACAGCATTTAGAACTGGTCAGGAACAGATAATTGATTGTCTTGTGCAAGGTCAGGATGTACTATGCGTTATGCCTACCGGGGCAGGTAAGTCTATATGCTATCAGGTTCCTGCACTACTGAAAAATGGTATAACTCTTGTTGTTTCACCATTAATTTCATTAATGAAAGATCAAGTGGGTGCTTTAAATGAATCAGGGATATCTGCTGCTTATATCAACAGTTCATTGACACAAAGACAATATTCTATAGTTATGGAAAGGGCAATTGATGGATGCTACAAAATTATTTACATAGCCCCGGAAAGACTTAATACAGACGATTTTTTGCACCTATCCAGTACTATAAAAATTGATATGATAGCAGTTGATGAAGCGCACTGTGTTTCTCAGTGGGGGCAGGACTTTAGACCAAGTTATTTAAAAATAGTTGAGTTTATTGATAAACTATCTTATAGACCTGTAATAGGTGCATTTACTGCAACTGCGACAAGAGAAGTGAAAGAAGACATTCAGAAAATTTTGAAACTTGATAACCCATTTAAGTTAACTACAGGTTTTGACCGCCCAAATTTATTTTTTTCTGTTCTCAAGCCTCAGAACAAAATTGAAACACTTCTGGACTATTTAGAAAAGAATAATGAGAAGTGCGGGATTATATATTGCTCGACAAGAAAAACTGTTGAGGATATTTGTAATTTATTGAGCAATAACGGATTTGCTTCTACAAGATATCATGCAGGACTGTCTGATGAAGAAAGAAAACAGAACCAAGAAGACTTCATTTATGATAGAAAATTGTTAATGGTTGCAACAAATGCATTTGGAATGGGTATTGATAAATCTAATGTTTCTTTTGTTGTCCACTACAATATGCCAAAAAATATTGAAAGTTATTATCAGGAAGCAGGTAGAGCTGGGCGGGATGGTGAAGATGCAGATTGTATCCTTTTATATAGTGGAGTTGATGTTAGAACAAACCAGTTTCTTATTGAAAAATCAGAAGTAAATACAGAGCTGGATAAAGCTGCGCACGAAAGAGTACGTGAAAAAGATCGTGAAAGGCTCAAGATGATTACCTTTTATTGTACAACTACTGATTGCTTGAGGGCATTTATTTTAAAGTATTTTGGAGAGAAGTCATCTGATTACTGCGGAAACTGTTCGAATTGTAGAAATGGTTTTGAAACTGTAGATGTAACTATCGAGGCACAAAAAATATTATCTTGTGTTGCACGCACAGGTAGTAGATTTGGTGTAAAAATGATAGTTGATATTTTGAGAGGTAGCAAAAATAAAAGACTTTTAAGGCTGGGACTTGACAAACAATCAACCTATGGACTGCTTGTAGAGTTGTCGGAAAAAAGAGTGCGCTCTATCATTGATTATTTACTGTTACAAGGATATGCAGCTGTTACAAATTCGGAATACCCAGTATTGGTATTAACAGACTTATCAAAAACAGTACTCTTTAAACAGGTAAAGCTAGAAATGAAAATACCAATTTTAGAGGCTGTTCCTGAAAGCTCTAAAACATATAAAAGCATCGACAGTGGCTTAATGGAAAAACTAAAAGCGTTGAGAACCACTTTAGCAAAAGAAGCACATATGCCGGCGTATATTGTTTTTGCAGATTCTGCATTAGCTGATATGTGTAAGAAAAGACCTAAAAACCTAGAGGAATTTCTTCATGTATCCGGTGTAGGAAAAGCTAAACAGCAGAAATATGGACAACTCTTTGTGGATTTAATCTCAAAATTTGATTCGTCTGATTCAGAACAAACACAAGGCAAAGAAATAAAAGTCTGAACAATCAAAAGTTAAAATCATAAAACGTATTTTGTTTCATCTGAATTATTAAAAGTAATCCCTCCATATACTGCTGTAGGCGTATGTGCACCAGTGTTTTCGCGAGTTTAGCAGTGGACACTAGGGTGGTTTTGTGGTATATTATTTTATAGTTAGAGTTGCTTTATTGTACTCATCTTCAAAATTTACAGGGGATATTCAATTATGAAAATTAGTAAAAGCTATAGAACTAATTAAATTAAAAATTATCATTGGAAAAGTATATTTGCAAAGATTTTTTTGAGTAAGGATTGAAATGGAGATATGAATATGACTAATAATAATCAAAAACCAAACATTTTATTTATTATGGCGGACCAACTGATACCTCACATGATAGGTTGCTATGGGCATAAAGTCGTAAAAACACCAAATATCGATAGACTTGCTAATGAAGGAATACTTTTTGATTCCGCATATTCTCCTTGTCCGATTTGTTCGCCGGCACGGGCAACACTAATGACGGGAAAGTATGTATCCAATATTGGCGCATATGATAATGCATCACCTTTTTCATGCGATGAGCCTACAGTTGCGCACTACCTTACAAATGAAGGCTATGACGTTGTTCTAAGCGGGAAAATGCATTTTATAGGGCCGGATCAATTACATGGCTTTAGCAGGAGACTGACAACTGATATATATCCATCCAGTTTTGAGTGGACAACAAGAAGGGAGGAAACACAAGAGTTTGGAGAAATGCATAAAAACCCAATTGCAATCGATTATGTAACCGCAGGCATAAGACAATGGAGCATGCAGTTTGACTACGATGAAGAGACGCATTTTAGAGCTCTTGAATATATTCAATCAAGAAGAATGCAAGTTGGAGGAACAATGCAGAAACCCCAAAAAGAGCGTGACCCAAAGCCATTCTTCCTTTGCGTATCATATACCCATCCCCATGAGCCATTTCATGTGACGCAGGAACTCTGGGATCTATATGAAGGGGAACAGATTGATGTTCCAGATTTACCGGAAAATCTGGATGATACTTATTCTCAGATGGATAAATGGTTAAACGACTTTCATGGGGTAAAAGAGTATGATCTTAAGGATACTAAAAGCTTATATAATATGAGACGTGCTTACTACGGGCTTATTACTTACATTGATAATAAGGTTGGTGAACTTATCAAAGCATTGGAAGATACAGGCTTGAGGGAGAATACGATAGTAATATTTACAAGCGACCATGGAGATATGCTGGGGGAAAAAGGAATGGTGCAGAAGAGATGTTTCTATGAATTTTCCAGCAGAGTACCATTGATTATAAACTACCCGGATGGTTGGATGGGAGGAACGGAGATTACGCAGCACACTTCACTCATTGACCTTACTCCCACCATTCTTGATATGGCGGGAATTAGTGTTGAGCAACTGCTACCGTGTGATGGAAAGAGCTTAATCGGTTTAATTGATGGTAGTGATAAAAGTGAAAGGTATATATTCTCTGAGCTTCATACTGAAGGCGTGTTCTCGACTTGCTTCATGATAAGAAAAGATAAATTTAAATATATTTATATTCATGGAAAAGATGCACAGTTGTTTGATATAGAAAAGGATCCTGGAGAATGGGAGAATTTAAGTGGTAGAAATGAATTTGTGGAAATTGAAAGTGAGCTTAAAGCAAAAATATTTGAACAGTTTAACCCGGATGAAATCGAACGGGATGTTTGTAAAAGTTTGTTAAATAGAAAACTGATTAGAGAGGCTATGAAAGCCAATAATACGCATTGGGATTACTTCCCGTATTTTGATGCAACTAGGCAATATTGGAGAGAAGGCTAGATAAAGAAGTCTTGGAAACTAAATGTATACTATTTATGAATTGCACAATATCTACGCTAATTTAATTAGCTTAAGAGTGATTCCTTACTTTATAAGATAGATTGAATATTGTACACAGTATGTAAAGTTGAAGTATGAAGGGGAGTGGAAAAGATGCTGAAATCTTCTAAAAAAGGTGAATTTCAAGTGATTGAACATAACGTAGACCTGTGTATTGTAGGTGGAGGAATGGCTGGAGTTTTAGCAGCTATAGCTGCCTCACGTCACGGTGCAAAAGTATTACTTATGAATGACCGTCCTGTTTTAGGAGGAAATGCGTCAAGTGAGGTACGGATGTGGATTCGCGGAGCACGTGGAGAGAATCTGCAGGAAACAGGAGTTCTTGAGGAAATTGCTCTTGAAAATATATATAGAAACCCTTATTTGAATTTTTCTATATGGGACAGTGTTCTCTATGAAGCTGTGCGCTTTGAACCAAATATTGAGCTTGTTCTTAACTGTTCCTGTTGTGATCTTGAAATGGAAGGGCAATTCATTTCAGAGGTCAGAGGCTGGCAAACAACGACCCAGAGATGGCATAAAGTGAAAGCGAGGTTGTTTGCGGACTGTTCCGGAGATAGCGTGTTAGCTCCATTATCCGGAGCGGCTTTTCGATGGGGTAGGGAAGCTTCAGATGAGTTTAATGAAGATATTGAGCCAACGGTAGCTGATAGAAGGACTATGGGTATGAGTTGCTTGATTCAAGCTCGGGAAACATCATCACTTAAGACTTATATACCTCCCAAATGGGCCAATAAGTATACAAAAGAAGATTTTCCATACCGGATGCCCATTAATGATTCTAGCGTTTGGAAGAAACAAAATTTCTGGTGGATGGAACTAGGTGGACTCCAAGACAGTATTAGTGACACAGAAGAAATCAGAGATGAACTTCTGAAGGTAGCTTTTGGTGTATGGGATTTTATTAAGAATAGTGGTTATTGTGAAGCGGAAAATTGGGAACTGGATTGGGTAGGCTTTCTTCCAGGGAAACGAGAAAGCAGAAGATATGTAGGAAAACATATACTTACCCAGAATGATGTACAAAGTGGAGGAAAGTTTTCCGATATTGTTGCTTATGGAGGATGGTCTATGGATGATCATCATCCTGGAGGATTCCGGCATAGAGGAAAACCAACGGTATATCATCATGCTCCATCACCCTACGGAATTCCATACAGATGCCTTTATTCTAAAAATGTGCAAAACCTTTTGTTTGCAGGAAGAAATATAAGTGCGACTCATGCAGCCCTTTCTTCTACACGTGTCATGGCAACATGTGCCATGCTAGGTCAGGCAATAGGTACAGCAGCAGCTATAGCAGTACGTTATGATATACTTCCACAGGGAGTTTATGAAAATCATATTGAAGAATTAAAACAAATGCTTATGGAAGATGATTGCTATCTTCCATGGAATGTAAGAGAAATACCTTATCTGACGCAAAAGTCCAAGATAAAAGCTTCGCATGGAAATCCGACAGTACTTGTCAATGGTATTGATCGTCCGGTTGGTGATGAATATAATGGTTGGATAGCACCATTGAATTCATGGGTTAAACTTGACTTCAGAGGAGAAGTTAAAATAAAACAGGTACGAATAGTTTTTGACAGTGATATAAATAGAAAAACTTGGGACGAGATTGACGACCAAATAAAAAGGTTTCCTATGCGATGTAACGTATTTTTAAATCAAGAACCAGTCATTCTTCCCAAAACATTGATTAAAGCATTCAGACTTGAAATTTCTGATGGAGAAGGCAAATGGAGAACGATATATAGGGAAGTAAATAACTACCGAAGACTGGTGAAGGTTGAGCTTGATGCGATTACAACATCAGCTATCAGGTTAGTGCCTGAAAGTACTTGGGGATGTGATGAGGCAAGAATATTTGCGTTTGATGCAAGGTAATTGAATAGTAGGAAGCATATAAACGGGCAGGAGGTAGATAATTATTTTATCTGCCTGCTACCCGTTTATATTATTTAAATTGTTACTTGACAGGAGGAGTAAAGAAAAATACAATCATTTAGCATATGAAACATTATTTTTAAAAAATGCGTATTGCATAGTGATACAAAGAAGATCTATACAAAGGTTGAAATAGCGTTGAGAATTTACCTATTGAAGAAACTATCGAGGAGTTTAAATATGATTACTGGGTTACATACTATGAAACATATCTTAAGCAAAGGAAGGAATGACAGTTAGCAATGCTAAAGCTATATAAATTTTTAAAACCATTTACTTTAATGGTAACAGGAGTACTTATGCTTGTGTTTTTACAAACATTAGGAGACCTTTTTTTACCTACATTAATGTCAGATATTATTAATATAGGTGTAATGCAGGGTGACACTGACAAAATCCTGCAAATTGGATTAAAAATGCTATTGGTCACAGGGGGCAGCGCCACTTGTGCGATACTGGCAAGTTTGCTTTCATCAAATACAGCTGTCGGGTTGGGAACAGTTTTAAGAAATAAGGTTTTCAGGCAAGTTGAGAGCTTCTCATTAAGTGAATTTGATAAAATGGGGACAGCGACTCTCATAACCCGAACTACAAATGACATAAACCAGATTCAAATGGTTACAATTATGATAATGCGTATGATGGTTTCTGCACCGATGATGGCTATTGGAGGCACCATTCTTGCATTGAAAGAAGATAAACCTTTGTCATTGGTACTGGTTGTTTCAATTCCGATTCTTGGTGCTGTTGTTGCTTTGATAGCTTCCAAAATGATACCACTTTTTAAGCAGGTACAGGTGAAAGTTGACAAAATTAATCTTGTATTACGTGAAAAACTTACTGGTATACGAGTGATTAGAGCCTTCAATACAGAAAAGCAAGAATCAAATCGCTTTAGTGAGGCAAATTTTGATCTTACTAACAATTATATTAAAGTTAATAGAATTATGGCTTTTATGATGCCTTCAATAATTCTTATTATGAATTTAACTGCATTGTCTATTATCTGGTTTGGTGGAATAAGAATTAGTAAAGACAGCATGGATTTGGGCGCACTTGCAGCATTTACCCAATATGTAATGCAGATTATGATGTCAATGCTGATGCTGGCTATGATGTTCATAATGGTTCCTCGTGCACAGGCAGCAGCTGTAAGAATTAATGAAGTTCTTGAAACTGACCCTCTTATAACCGAGCCTGACAATCCAAAAAGCAACTTTTCTGGGAAAGGTTATATAGATTTCAAGGATGTAAACTTTAGTTATCCCGGAGCTGAAGAACCTGCTCTTAAGAATATTTCATTTTCCGCAAAACCCGGTGAAATTACCGCTATAATAGGGAGTACTGGATCGGGCAAGTCTACTCTTGTGAATTTGATTCCAAGGTTTTATGATGTGGACAACGGAAATATTTTTATTGATGGTGTAGATGTAAGAGAAACGTCTTTGGAAATCCTTCGTGGAAAAATCGGATTTGTACCTCAAAAGGCCGTTCTGTTCTCAGGAACAATTAATGATAATATCAAGTTTGGTAATGATGCAGCTACTGAGCAGGAAATAAAGGATGCAGCCATGATAGCTCAAGCATCTGAATTTATTGAAGATATGGAGAATGGATATGACCATGAAATTGCCCAAGGCGGCACTAATGTTTCAGGGGGGCAGAAGCAACGTTTATCTATTGCCCGGGCGATAGTAAGAAGACCGGAAATATATATATTTGATGACAGCTTCTCTGCACTTGACTTCAAAACTGATGCAAAGCTGCGTGCTGCTTTAAGAAAGGAAATCTCAGATGCTACGGTCATTATAGTTGCACAAAGAGTGGGTACCATTATGGATGCTGACAGGATTATTGTGCTGGATAAAGGTATGGTAGTCGGAATGGCAACTCATAAGGAGCTTTTAAAAACCTGTGATGTATACCGAGAAATTGTGTTCTCACAGCTTGCAGAGGAGGAAATAGCATGAGAGAAGATACGAAAGATAAAAGACCTGCTCAAAGGACTATGAGGCATGGGAGAGGTCCTATGGGAGGACTTGGTAGACCTGTGGAAAAGCCAAAAGATTTTAAAGGTTCCTTAAAAAGGCTTATAAGATATTTAAAACCACACAAGATAAATTTAATTATCGTTTTAGTTTTTTCAATTGCAAGCACAATATTTACTATTGCTGCGCCAAAGGTATCCAGCAAAGCTATGAATAATCTACAGGGAAGCTTCATGGCAAGAACAATGCTCAAGCAAACATCTGAAGCTCAAATAAAAATTGTTAGTGAAGTTTACAAACATATTTCTGATGCGCAAAGAAAAATACTTGAGCAGGCTGCATTGCAAAATCAACAGGAACAATTAAATGGAGTATCCCCAAATTTGCAGACAATGGATCATGCTGCGTTAATGGCATTGCAGGAATTGATAAAACTTCCTGTGGTTGATACAATCACTGACCCTCAGCAAAAAAAGGATGTTGCTTTAAAAGTATTTGATGTCTTATATGCATTGCCGCCTGGTGCAGTCAATCAGCAGGAGCAAATCAACCCGGACATAATAAATGCACTTAAGGAATTTCTCGGATTTCCTATGCTAAATTCATTAAATGACGCTGATGAAAAAGCTGATATTTGCTTAAAGATTATTGAAATGGGTAAAGAAATGTCCAGTAGTACACAAAGTGATTTAGGTATGACCGATAGTATGAATAATGTCACTTTTTCAGATGAGCAAATAAGTGGAGTAATTAAAGCAATAAGAGAAACAAATGGAGAATATAACTTTGGTTATATTGGTAGAATTGTGCTAATATTAATCGTCATATATATTATAAGCTCATGCTTCAGTTTAATAATGGGTCTTGTTATGTCGGGTGTTTCGCAGAAAACAGTCCGTGATTTAAGAAGTGAAGTTGATATCAAACTAAACAAGCTTCCGCTGAAGTATTTTGATATGCACCCCCATGGTGATATTTTAAGTCGTGTTACAAATGATATTGATACAATTGCGGGTACTTTGCAACAAAGTCTGACACAGATTATTACTTCGGTTATCACAATTATAGGGTATATTTTAATGATGCTTACAATAAGTCCGATACTTACACTTATTGTACTTGCAGCAATGCCGCTTTACATAATAACTACAGCGATGATAGCTAAAAGGTCCCAAAAGTATTTTGCTGCACAGCAGAAAGAGCTTGGTGAGCTCAGCGGTCATGTAGAGGAGATGTACACAGGGCATACAATTGTTAAAGCCTTCGGGCACGAAAAGAATTCTATCAGCCAATTTGAAGCAATAAATGAAAGACTCAGGAGTGCAGGCTGGAAGGCTCAGTTTGTATCCGGCATAATGTTCCCACTAATGAATTTTATAAGCAATCTTGGTTATGTAGGCATTAGTATAGTTGGAGGAATATGGATTACAAAAGGAATACTAGGACTTGGAGACATTCTTGCATTTATTCAGTATTCTAGGTCCTTCACTATGCCAATAGTTCAGACTGCCAATATTGCAAATGTAATCCAATCTACCATAGCATGTGCAGAGCGTGTATTTGAAGTGCTGGATGAGGAGGAGGAAATTCCTGATAGTGAAAATGCAGTGGTTCTGGAAGACCCCAAAGGAGAAGTTTCTTTTGAAAATGTGGATTTTCGTTATAAAGAGGATGAGCCTCTTATAGAAAACATGAATCTTAGTGTAGGCCGTGGTCACACTATTGCTATTGTGGGACCTACCGGTGCTGGTAAGACAACTTTAGTAAACCTACTTATGCGCTTCTATGAAATAAATAAAGGCAAGATAAGTATAGATGGCGTTGATATCAAAAGCATTTGTCGCAGTGAGCTTCGTAAAATGTTTGGTATGGTGCTTCAAGACACATGGCTATTTAATGGAACTATTAAGGACAATATAGCCTATGGAAAAGAAAATGCCTCCATGGATGAAATTATAATGGCTGCAAACGCTGCACATGCAGACCATTTTATAAGGACATTACCTGAAGGTTATGATACCATTCTAAATGAGGATGCAACCAATATTTCTCAAGGTCAGAAGCAGCTTCTAACAATTGCGCGTGCAATACTTACAAATCCTGCTATTCTTATCCTTGATGAGGCTACCAGCAGTGTTGATACCAGAACTGAAGTTTTAATACAAAAGGCAATGATTAACCTAATGAAGGGTAAAACGAGTTTTGTTATAGCGCACAGGCTCTCAACCATTCGCGATGCAAAGATGATATTGGTTATGAATAAGGGGAGTATAGTTGAAATGGGCAACCATAAGGAACTGATTGAAAAAGCCGGCTTTTATGCAGACCTTTACAACAGTCAGTTTGCTGGTGCAAACACCTAGAAAAATAATTTATATAAATGCAAAAAAAGTGTTGCGAACATGTGTTTGTTGATATATAATAGGGACATACTTGGTATATAAAATTTCCAGGAGGCTAATTATATGAAAAAGCAAATACATATACGCGTTGACGAAGTTCTTTATGAAAAGCTTAACATTTACACTAGAAAAACAAATAATTCAATGCAAGATCTTGTTCATGAATCGATTGTAGAATATCTTGCAGATAGAAATGATGATATAGACAAAAATGGAAGATTTACCTTTATTGACCTCTTCGCAGGAATTGGGGGAATGAGAATAGCCTTCGAGAGTTACGGAGGTATTTGTGTGTTTTCTTCTGAATGGGATAAATACAGCCAGAAAACATATCTAAGTAATTTTGGGGAAAAGCCTGAAGGGGATATTACAAAGATTAATGAAAAGGATATTCCCAATCATGATATTCTTGTTGCGGGTTTTCCATGTCAACCCTTTTCCATTGCAGGGGTATCAAAAAAGAACAGTTTGGGAAGACATCATGGTTTTTTAGATAAAACTCAGGGAACACTTTTCTTTGATGTTGTAAGAATAATTAATGAAAAGAGACCGAGAGCTTTCTTGCTTGAAAATGTAAAAAACCTAAAATCACATAACAAAGGTAATACTTATAGGACAATAAGGGAAAGTCTAGATAGCCTCGATTATGTGGTATATGATGATATACTTGATGGAAAATATTACGTGCCTCAGCACAGAGAAAGAATACTTATTGTTGGTTTTGATAGAAAAATATATGGAAGCAACATCAAATTCGAGTTTCCGACACCGCCTATAAAAAAACAGAGAGTTAAAGATATTATTGAAGATAGTGTAGATAATAAATATACTTTGTCAGATAAATTATGGAGCTATCTTCAGGATTATGCTGAAAAACATAAGAAAAAAGGTAATGGGTTTGGATATGGGTTAGCTGATTTAGAAGGCATAACCCGCACCTTGAGTGCAAGATACTATAAGGATGGTTCTGAAATTTTAATACCGCAGAAAAACAAAAATCCTCGCAGACTGACACCGCGAGAATGTGCACGGTTACAAGGGTTTCCTGAGTCGTTTAGAATAGTAGTTTCAGATACACAAGCATACAAACAATTTGGTAACTCAGTAGTTGTACCGCTTATTACAGCTGTGTCAAATCAGATTGTTTCAAATATTACTACTTTTGAAAAAGCTGAGGTGAAAACTCATGCAGTCTGAACTTGTATTTAAAGCTATTGAAGCATACTACCTATCCTAGTGAGTTCAGGAATAAGATATTAAGCCTAAAGGAGTTTATTACATATATTAAGGAAACAACATATTGAAAAGTTGAATATGAAGGACACTTATTATAAAGAAGATAGAAGCATTAACAGAGCTTTAAAATTATTTACAAAACTTATCCAAAAACAATTGAATAATTCCATCATTTGCTATATAATATTTGTGAGAGGAAAATTAAAAAGGCGCAAATGACGCTCGAGTGTAGCAGCACTCTAGCGCTCATGTAGGATAACCACCATCCGTACAAGTACAGCATTACGCTGCCACTTACGCCGTATGCTTATTATATTGCAATTGGACGATTTATTCAAGAGTTAGCATAAAGGGCGCATTGTGTACGGTATTTACCTGCATGATGCGTCCTTGTTTAATTTTCCTTTCCCTAAAAAAATGGGAAAGGAAAGGATGCAACTCATGAAAAGAAATATATTTAGAAAGAGATTTTCTGTTGACTGTGAAGTTGACAGGATTGAATGGCTTGCTAAGGTATTTGAAAAAAGGGAGGAGAATGTCAAGCTTAACAGGCTTATAAATAATCTTTTTGACAGGCTTACAGAGCAGCTACCAAGGAGTGGAAAGATGCAGCTTACCCAATTTACAGATGCGATGAACCAGCTTATATGTATGCAGGCAGCATATTATTATGCTAATGGTTTAGATGATGGTGCAGCTCTTACACGTACAATGTCTGATGAGAAGCTTAACGTGACTCTTAATATCACTGTGGTGTAAGGTGGATAGATGCAATTAAATAACTGAGAACGCTCAATATGTTATTTCTGCTGAGATAGTTTAAGAATTTATACTATAGTACTAGGAAGCGGGGTAAATAACCCGCTTCCGGAATAATCATGTAAAATTCTAATCTCCCTATTTAAAGGCAGAGGATTCCTGCTGGGTTTCCTAAGTGGTGAAATATGCTTTTATCTATTATCCCTTTTATGAGACAAATCTCTTTCTATGACTAAATCAAAATTTCTTCTTATATTGTTTATTACCGGAAGTTGTGCGGAATTAAATGTTAGTTTTCCAACATGAGACACCGGCAAAACTTTTATAGATGTCCCGGACAAGAATAAACCATCCATTGAAAGAAGGTCATCTATGTGTACCTTTTTTTTAATAATACTAAGGTTCAAGTCAGAGCAGACATCAAGTATATACTTTCTTGTTATGCCTTGTAGCACCACCTCATCGGGAGCGGTTATAATGCTATTTCCTCTTGCAAAAAAAACATTTGATTTACTGCCTTCGGTAATTTCATCATGCCTGTTTACTAGAAGAGCTTCAAAAAGGTTATTTTCTTTGATGAAATTATCAAGCTGCTCTTTGTATGAAAGGTTTATTTTCTTTATGTTTGGGTCAGATCTTTCTGTGCTGAAAAAATCTACTTTTACCCCTGACTCAATTTCTTTCTGAACAGGGTAATAGCTTTTACTTATGTAAACCAGACAAACTTGTTTTACATCATTGTTAGACACCATTACTTTCACATTACAGTTTTTATTACTATTGATGTTAATCAGTTTACTAATCTTAGCATCAAGATCTTCCTTTAAAATGTTCAAATGAGTTCCAAGCATTAAAAAAGACTTTTCCATTCTTTCAAAGTGATCATTAAAGAAAAGTGGTGTGCCATCTATTATACGTATAACCTCATATACAACAGCTGAACTGGCAGCAGGTGAAAAAATGCTGCTATCTTTGCTATATACCATATCATCGACCATATAAAAGTTGCCTGCTAAATCATGCATACTAATCATTTCCTTTTGCAAAAATACTCACACACATGGCATAACAAGTGCAAAAATGTAGCTATGTATGTTTCAAGAAAGTATTATATCCTATGAAAATATATTAAACAAGAGTAGTTGATTTAAAATCAGGGCAAAGTTAAGCAATGACTTTCCACGTTTCCGCTATTGCGAAAGTCATATCTCAATATGTAGGGTCTGAACTGTAACCCTCTATTACTGTATCTTGCTAATAAAATTATTTATTGCTTCACTATATTATTCAAAAGTGTTATACTATTTTTAACAAAATCATTAGATAGTACGCAATTGGCTTAACACCAAAAATCAATTTTTGAGATTAAACTGGCACTTTAGCCGCGTTTGTGTAATTATATCGGCATATATATGTGTCTTGCAGGAATAGTGCGAACGTTTCAACGCATTTAAATCCTTCAAGCAAGAATTTGTTGTTTAAGCCATAGGAAGGATTGAAAATGAAATTATCATTCAGTACTTTGGGTTGTCCGGATTGGTCATGGGAAACAATTGTAGACAATGCCGCAGTATATGGGTATGAAGGAATTGAAATACGAGGAGTAGAAGGAGAACTCTATCTTCCAAAAGTAAGTTATTTCAGCGATCTTAACCTTAAAGATACTCTGAGATACTTAAAAAACAGAGAAATTGAGGTAATATCTCTCAACAGTTCTGTTAGTTTTCATGATCCTCTTAAATATACTGAAAAGCTTGAGGAAGCACGAGACTATATAGAGCTTGCTGAGAAAATGGGAGTAAAATATATCAGGATATTTGGTGACGTAATAAGGGAGCCTGAAAAGGCCAGCGAGACACTTGATACTATAGCAAGAGGATTGGAACAGGTCTATGATATGTGCGAAGGTAAAAAATGCATACCACTTTTTGAGGTTCATGGTTCTTTTAACAATATTGAAATATTTCATGAATTATTCAAACGCTTTGCACACCCTAAGTTTTCAGTTATATGGGATATAATGCATTCACATAATGCATATGTTGATTCTGCTGTTGATTTTTTCAATTTTATAGGTAAATATGTCCGACACGTGCATATTAAAGATTGCTATTGGAGTAAAGATGATGCGTCATGGAAACTATGCGAGGTTGGCAAAGGTACAATGCCAATTAACAAGTATTGTAATCTTCTTTCTATGGCAAATTATAGTGGTTACCTGTCACTGGAGTGGGAAAAACAATGGCATCCAGAACTGTGTGAACCTGAAATTGCTTTTGTGAATTATGTTAATTATATGAAAGATATATTGTAGTATTATCCCAAAAATACATAAAAACACCCATAAAGATATTAAAAAATTTTATCTTGAATTAGAAAGTGGTCTGTGCTATAATACCACTTGTCAATAATTTTGCGGGATTGTGTAATGGTAGCACGAATGACTCTGGATCATTTCGTCTGGGTTCAAATCCTAGTCCCGCAGCCAGAAAAACTTAAATTTTAACACAAAAAGAAGCCTTTCATAATAAGGGCTTCTTTTTGTTTTGGTTTCAAGAAATTGCATGATATAATCTGCGCATCGCCATTTTCCGAGCGATTTTTGCGAGGTTATATTTCACAGTACAAAATAGAGTATAAAATGAAATATTTTCACGTTTCTAGTGAATTTTCATAATTAAATCCAAAGCTGCACTCAAGACACATAAAACTCCTTGCACCATTATGGAAATTAACCAAATACATTGGTGCTTTGCAAATAGGACATTTTGATTCGGTTCTTTTTCTAAACGCATGTAATTTCGCTCCCATAGTGATATTGTATGCAATTTTCGATAAATATTACTGTAATTTGTGAAATAAATAAAAGAAATTAACAAAAATCAAAGAGCACCTATCAAGAAATGCTTCAATGTGAATGTGTTACCCTTTACAAAAAGCTATCATGTTTGTTATTATTAACTTGAAATTTTGATTTTTTGCGAAAAGTCATGTTTAGGAGAAAACTTCAATAGTGCCAGAATAATGAGCAGAGTAAATTGACAGCAGAAAAGAGTTTTAACAGTCGTTATATTTAAAAAAAGTGTGAGAGGCGTATCTATGGTGGAAAAGTATCTTCAAATTGGAAAGATTGTAAATGCACGAGGTGTAAAGGGTGAACTTAAGGTTATTCCTTTAACTGATGATGCGTTAAGATATGAGAAGCTTGATTGGGTTTACGTGGAAAGAAACGGATACCTTGAAAAATATAATATTGACCATGTCAGATTTGCGAATCCCTTTGTTTTGTTGAAATTAAAAGGAATTGATAACATTGATGCAGCGGAGAAATTAAAAGAATCATTTATTATGATTGACCGGCAGCATGCTATACAACTACCCCAAAATTCATGGTTTATATGTGATATCATAGGCTGCAGTGTTATATTGGAGGATGGCAGTGTTTTAGGTGAAGTAACCGATGTCCTACAGACAGGCAGCAATGATGTTTATGTTGTTAAAAATGAGGTAAAAAAAGATGTGCTTATACCTGCCATTAAGTCTGTTGTTAAAGATGTAAATATAGAAAGCAAAATAATTAGAGTATCCTTACCGGAGGGGTTGATTGACGAATGAGATTTGACATATTGACAATATTTCCTGATATGTTTAATCCGGTACTTGGAGAAAGTATTATTGGAAGAGCCCAGAATAAGGGGCTTATTGAAATAAATACTATTGATATTAGGGATTTTACTTTAAATAAGCACAAGAAAGTAGACGATTACCCATATGGAGGCGGCAGCGGGCTTGTTATGATGGCACAACCGATATATGACGCATACAGGTCTATAGTCAACAATATGGAAGAAAAGCCCAGAGTTGTATATATGAGCCCTCAAGGGGAGTCGTTTAAGCAAAAAACAGCAGAAAGGCTAAAAAATTATGAGCATATTGTCATTATTTGTGGTCACTATGAAGGTGTAGATGAACGGGTGCTCGAAGAAATTGTTGATGAAGAAATTTCCATTGGAGATTTTGTAGTCACAGGTGGAGAAATACCTGCAATGCTTCTCATAGACAGCGTTTCACGGCTTATACCAGGTGTGCTTTCAAATGAAAATTCTTCTATTGAAGAATCTCATTACAAAGGTCTTCTTGAGTATCCCCAATACACAAGACCCTACGAATACAATGGAAGAACAGTTCCAGAAGTTCTTATATCCGGACATCACGCAAATATCCAAAAATGGAGGCGCCAGCAAGCGCTTATTAGAACCTTAAAAAAAAGACCTGATATGTTTGAGAAACTTGAGTTAAGTGAAGAAGACAGAAAGCTACTTGGTGAAGATTAAATTACTGTTTGAGTAGATGCACCTCATAAGAGCTCCCAAAATAATTAGTCTGATCTGTTGCACTATTATGTCATGAATGTCGAAAGAAATTGCATGATATAATTTTGACAACTCAGAAAACTGTAAAAAATAAATAATTTTATTGAGTTTATTAACTAGATTTGTTAATATATTTTGTAGAATAAAAAAATACAGCAATCGACATTTTAAAATATAGAAAAGGTACTAATAAATGGAGGAAGGACATGCTTGACGTATTTGCAGAAATTGAAAATTATAAGGAAATAACTCTTGATGGTATAAAAGCTTCTGAAGCAAATGGCAATACAGGGGTTGTAGGCATCATGGGCAACATCGCTGAAGACGTAAGCAGGATCTCAAAAACATTATTCAAGCTTGAGCAGTATTATGAGGATCTTGGTGATGAGGTGCATGAAGCTTCAGACAGTAAAAGAGAGTTAAAAGAGACCTACAGTGGGTTGTTGACATCAAAAGATGATGTTATAAAGGATTTGTATAGAAGGTTACAGGAATATGGTGCGAAAATTCAGAACCTTCTGAGTGCCCTTATTGAGTTTTCTGATATATTAAATATTATAAATGGATTTATATCTGCTTCAAAAGATGAGCACTGGATTTCCCAAATGGATATGATAAGAGGCTCTGTGGAGGCGTTAATTGCAAAAAATGGAATTATTGAAACGGGTAGCGAGAAATTTTTTGATGATCTTCTGCATGAGGCAGTTTCAGTTGTAGCCCTTGAGGACAAAGATTATCTTGAAGTTATTGGTGTGGAAAGAAAAGGTTATTTATATATGGGCAAAGTATACAGAAAAGCCAGAGTAGTGGTTAATAATTATAGAAAGGCAGAGAACGCAAATGGCTAAAATAGTGGGAATTGATCTTGGGACATCAACTTCTGAGATATCTATACTAAAGAATGGACGTCCCTTTTTAATTCCAAATACATACGATAAAAACATAACACCGTCGGTTGTATATATAAATGAAGAGGGAGATGTCAAGGTCGGAGACGATGCAATAAGCTACACTATTCTTGAACCGGAAAATACTATTATTGAAGTAAAAAGACTGATGGGGTCACAACTGCCCATTAAGCTTGGGAACAAACAGATGAAGCCTGAAGAGATCTCAGCGTGTATATTAAAATATCTCAAGCAGTGTGCTGAAGCGTATCTTGGGGAAGCGGTGGATGAGGCTGTTATAACTGTTCCTGCATACTTTACAAATGATCAGAGGGTAGCAACCACAAAAGCCGGTGAGCTTGCAGGTTTCAAAGTGGAAAGAATTATAAACGAGCCCACAGCAGCAGCTCTTGCTTATGGCATTTACCACATGAAGGATCAGAAATATATTCTTGTTTATGATTTTGGAGGAGGAACCTTGGATGTTTCCGTGCTGGAGATGTTTGAAGGAGTGCTTGAAGTAAAGGCAAGCAGCGGGAACAATCAGCTTGGAGGTAAAGAGTTTGATGAAGCTATAATCGAAATGCTGGTTAAGGATTTTGAAAAACAGAACAAAATTGACATAAAAAAAGATAAAAAAGCAATGGTACGCCTCAAAGAGGCATCTGAAAAAGCCAAGATAGAATTATCGGAAAATAAGTCAACCACTGTTAACCTTCCATTCTTAACATTAAAAGAAGATGAACCGCTTGGAATCAAAAGGAACATTACAAGGCGGCAATTTGAAAAGTTGATAGACAAATTGGTCAAATCTACCCTTGAACCCATAAATGAAGCCTTAAATGACGCAGGTCTGAAAGTTAGTGAGATTGATACAGTATTACTTGTTGGAGGAACTACAAAAATACCACTTGTAAAGGAAACACTCAAACGCAAATTCCTCAAGGAGCCTTTATATGAAGTAAATCCTGACGAAGCCGTAGCTTGTGGAGCTGCTATTCAGGCTGCTATAAAAAGTGGCGAGCTTTCAGGGGAGGAAGACATTATAATAACAGATGTCTGCCCCTATTCCCTTGGCATAGAATGCGTACAGGAAATAGGAGGAATAGAATTACCCGGTTTGTTAGATATCTTGATAGAGCGAAATACGACAGTACCTGTATCAGTTAAAAAAAATTATTACACCTTTTCTGATAACCAGACAGAAGCAAGCATTGATGTATATCAGGGAGACAATATGATAGCTGAAGAAAACAATAATATAGGAAACATTGTTATCAGCGGAATACCAAAAGCAATCAAAGGAGAAGAAAAAATAATTGTTGAGTTTTCCTATGATATAAATGGAATTCTTGATGTAAAAGCAATAATAGAAAAAACGAAGAAAGAGGCAAGCATTAGAATTGATACTAAAGAAGTGCCAATAGAAAAGGAAATTGATGTCGAAGTGGAATGGATAAATTCAAGGTATGCAAAAAAAGTAAGAGTATTAATAAAAAAGGCAGAAAAGCTCATCAATTCTAAAGGAACACTTGAATCTTTAAAAGAGGAGCTTAGAACTACACTTTATGAACTAAAATATGCTCTAGCAACAGATAATGAAGCTTTCGTCAGAAGATACGAGGATGAGCTTACAGGGTTGCTTTATGGAGTTGGAGAATGAAAGGCTGAGAAATCATAGATCTACATTTCTGGTCTTTTTTTGTCAGACATGGCATTTTGAGTTTTTAGAAATAGTTGTGTTAAGGAAAGGAATTCTTATATTAATGGAGCACAAGTTAAATATGAACAGTATAGGAGCAATTAGTTTCAATAATGCATTGCAGTGTCTAAATAGCAGAGATATAGAGGGTGCGGAGTTGTTCTTGGAACAGGCACTTTTAATTGATGGCGATAATGCATTATACTTAAAAATCAAGGGTTTATGCAAGTACATAAAGGGGCAGTTTGTAGAAGCAAAAATGTGCTGGATGAAAGTTTTGTCGCTTGATGAGGAAGATATCGATACTAAGCGGTATCTTTCAGAATTTGATTCGGAAGATTTTAAATTTTATCTTGAAAATTATAATAAATGCATCGGGCTGATGAGGGGAAATCCGGTAAAAGCGATAGGTATTCTGAAATCTTCAATTGAACAGGTGCCAAACGTTAAAGGGTATGAACTGATTGGTCTTTTGTACTACAGACTGGGTCTTAGAAAGTCTGCATTAATTTTCTGGAAAAAGGCATTAAACATGGATATATCGAATAAAACAGTGCAACGTTATATTTCAGTCTGTAAGAAATGTGTTTTTCCTTTAATAGTAGAAAAAGCAATAGTGGAGGTGCTTTTAGTTGTCGGGAAACTTAAATTATTATGAATTATTGGATGTTTCCAAGGAAGCCTCTGCAATGGAGGTAAAGAAGGCATATTTTTCTCTTGTAAGAAAATTTCCTCCTGAAAGATTTCCTGGGGAGTTTAAGAAAATCAGAGAAGCTTATGAAGCTTTATCCGATCCTGAAAGCAGGGAGCAATACGATAGAAGCTTTAGTGATGATGAAATCACGTATAATCTTAATAAAGCGCACGATTTATTTGACGAGGAAGAATATGAAGAGGCATTGTTTTATTATAAAGAAGTTTTAAAAAAAGATCCCGAATATGGCATGATACAAAATGTGATAGGTTTATGCCATATGTACTTGGAGGACTTTTCAAAGGCAGTTAATGTATTTAAAAGTTTAATACGGAATTATCCGGATAACCCAGTATTTTACCGGAATTACGGGAGCGCACTCAGGAAAAATATGGCATATAAGCAAGCAATAGAAGCTTACAACAGGGCACTTGAACTTGATAATTCGGATATTGAGTACTGGGAAGCACTTGCCTTATGTTATCTAGACAGAGATAACCATAATAAAGTAAGAGAGGTACTTTTAGAGGGAATAAAGGTGTGCGGTGGAAATATTAGTGTTTATATGAAGCTGATACATAATGATATAAGTCAGAAGAATATGGAGTATCTTAAAAAAGATATTAAAATGCTTGAAAAACTTGCTAAAGATGATACTGAAATATGTGAAAATGTTGCATGGGCTTTAACGGACATTGCTGAGGGTATAATGGAGATTATGCCCGAATATGCGGTAGAACTACTGAAAAAGGCAAAAAAACTGGATCCGAAAATTGAAGGTATCGCAGATCTGCGCAAGGATGCCACAAGGATAAAAAAGCTTAAAGGTACTTTCGATGAGATGTCCAGGGATCCCGGAATACACCCTTGGATCAAACAGATTCTAAGAGTTGTGGTTTTTGAAGCTGAGTTTGAGTGGGAGGAAAAGGAAGCCAGAGTTAACGAACAACTCTTTTTAAGAGATCCGCATAATGCGCTTTCTTCTGTAAGAAGTATTAAAGAAAAATATCCTGATCTTTTCAATGAGCATAAGAAATTTTTTAAAAAAATTCTTGATAACCCAAGTGGTATAAGTGTGAATGAGAAGAAGCTTATTGAAGACATCAGGGATTTGAGTGGAGAGTATGAGGCTTTAACAATGGAAGATATATATATCCCGCCCGTACAGGTTGTCAATACCGAAAAAATTGGTAGAAATGATCCGTGCCCCTGCGGAAGTGGAAAGAAGTATAAAAAATGCTGTCTTAATTCTTGAGTTACTATTCAGAGGCTGCAAAGCAGACCGGGGACAAAAGGATTTATGGCAAAAGGATGTAAAGGGTAAAATGAACGGGCAAAAACCGCCCGCCCTTGACATCCACCGACTAAGCAAATAACAATATTTTTTGCGATGGGAGTGAATATTCTTTAGTGTAAACGGAATAATCCACCAAGTTTTTGTCAACAATTTTACTGTAGCATAATTCGGGCAACGCTGAGGAGCGACCCAACGCTTGCTGCGGCTTGTACGATGAGCGGCGGACTTTATAGTTCGCCGTTTATCCGCTCATCGGTAAGCCCTAGGCGGATAAACCTCGGGAGTTTGAGGGCAGAGCCCTCAAGAACCACCTTACGCTACAAACCTATCTTCAAAGAATATCATAATCTGGCTGTACGCCATTGCCCAATCCCTTGTCGGCTGTGTCCGCTTTTTTGTGATTTCTTTCACCGAAAGAAAAACTACTTTTCGTATTGAATCATCGGTGGGAAATATTGACTTTGTTTTCTTAAACTTCCGTACATTCTGTGATATGCCTCCACTGCATTCGTTGTATATACTAAATGTCTGATTTGTTCGGGATAACTAAAAAACGTAGTTAGCTCCGCCCAATTTGCATCCCAGGATCGTAAAATGGAGGGATACTTCTTATCCCATTTTTCCCTAAATTCCTCTTTTGCATACTCTGCATCGTCAAGATTTACCGCACAATAAATTTTCTTTAGATCAGCGCATATTGCCTTCCTGTCCTTATACTGCACAAATTTGGTCGAATTCCGAATCTGATGAACTATGCAAAGTTGCTGCTTGGTTTTCGGAAATATAGCGTTTATTGCGTCTCCAAGCCCCTTTAGGTTGTCGTGACAAGCGATAAATATGTCCTGTACTCCGCGCTTTTTGAGGTCAGAACAGATTGATGCGTAAAAACTCGCGCTCTCGTTTTCGCTGATCCAGATACCCAAAATGTCTTTCTGTCCGTTCATGTCAATACCAAGCACCGAGTATACGCATTTGTTGATAATCTGGCTGTCCTTACGGCTTTTGAATACGATCCCATCAAAGTAGATAATCGGATAAATCGACTCTAATGGTCGATTCTGCACTCATTTACTTCAGGCAGAATTTTGTCTGTTATTTTTGAAATCAACGTTTGAGAGACTTCTGCTCCATAAATCTCGCGTAGATTGTCCTCGATATCACGCTGGCTCATGCCTTTTGCATACATTGCCATAATTTTTTGCTCAATTTCATCAGTCCGGGTTTGTCTTTTTTCAAGAATTCTCGGCTCAAACTCGCCGTTCCGGTCGCGTGGTATGGCTATTTCACTTTCTCCATAATCGCTGATGATGGTCTTGTGGTTGTATCCATTGCGGGAATTGCCTGAATTATTTCCCACTACATCATGCTTTTCATACCCGAGATGCACATCCATCTCTGCTTCGAGCATTTGCTCAATGGTTCCGGCGAATAATCTTTTCAGCTTCGATTGGATATCACCCGTGCTTTGGCAGTCTTGCATCAACAGACTAACCAGTTCCTTTTCCTTGTCAGTGAGAACGTTTTTTGATTGTCTCATTTTCATAACCTCCGTCTTGTTTTGTGTGGAGATTATTTCCATTTACACGGATGATTATTCACCCTCCAAGGATAAGGGGCTTATACAATTTTTGAATTCTCTAAAGTAGGAGCTTATTATGCCGAGTCCAGCAACGGTCTGTATTGACAAATGCTAAGCTGGCTGGCTGTATCTCGGCATAACATCTATCTCGACATAAGGTTCGTTATGCCGAGCTCGGCATAACGAACCCTGTCCAGATCCTTGCTCTGTAGCCTCATATTGGTAGTCTTCCATGACGCCCGCTTTTAACATTCTCCTGACAAGCCTTATAATATTTGGGTCTTTGATTTTCGACTCTATGAACTTGATTATCCATTCATGGTCTAGTTCATTGAAGAAGGACTTAATGTCGGCATCCAACACATAATTTGTCGGCTGCTTTTCCAACATCCCATTTAGCTTCCTAATTGCCATGTGGCAACTCCGGTTCGGTCTGAATCCCATCATTTCATCATAGAAATGCGGTTCAAATACTGCTTCCAGTATCCTCTTCAGCGCATCCTGAACCAGTTTGTCTTCATAGCAGTAGATGCTTAATGGTCGGGTTTTCCCGTTGTCCTTTGGTATTTCAACCCGCCTTGCCGGTTTGGGTTTATAGGATTTAGCTTTTAGCCTCCCTACTAGCTGTTCCAAGTTTGCGTCCAGATTGTCTCCGTATGCTTCCTTAGTAACCCCATCTATCCCTACCGCTTTGGCTCCATCCATCCTCTTGTGGCATTCTTTTAGCATTTCTTTGTTAATCAGGTGCCCTATGGATGTAAATACCATGTCTGGATTTTCGCTTGATAGCTGCGATATTCTCTCCAATTTCGTTTCCATTATGTCCCCTACCTCTGTGTATAGATAATGTTTCCTCTTTGATATTGCTTTACATGGCAGGACAGTGAGGAACTGCCCTCTCTCGGCTTCCCTCCACCGACTTTCGCCGCTTTCATTGGTACTATCCGGCCATCCGTATAGTGCATGGGAACGGGCCACCAATGAGAACTCGAACAGGTTAATTAGGCGTTTTATCCCCAAAGGTATTGATATAGGTAAGGTTAGCTATGCAATCGTAAAGGAAGTAGAAGATTGGGTGAACAATTATCCTAGGAGGATATTTGGATATAAATCAGCGAATGATTTAGCAGGTTAAGAAGAAAACCCTGGGACGCTGTCCCAGCCCCTGTCCTCGCCGGAATGCAGCCGGTCTGTTATCACAGACCGGGGACAAAAGGATTTATGGCAAAAGGATGTAAAGGGTAAAATGAACGGGCAAAAACCGCCCGCCCTTGACATCCACCGACTAAGTAAATAACAATATACGATATAAGGGAATTACCATAAAATGTACGGCAGTTAAAGTTACAATTCACAAGAAAAATATTGACAATGTACAATATATTGAATAACATATTATTATAATGAAATATATCACAAATTGATAAAAAGAGAAGCGAATAGATGATTATTAATCCTTGCAATATTTAATCTATTGCTGAGGGAACGCAGCTGTTGATAAAGTTGGTTAATAGAATATAGTCACTTTAAGAAAGGGTGCATTAATCACATGATAAACTCAAATAAGGCTGATCTAACGAAAATTCGTGGTTTATACGTTCAGAGTTCCATGGAGCATCCAGCTCTTTTTGAACTGCCTTATATAAGGGGTGGAATGATTAATATGCAGTGGAGGGATTTAGACAAAGGGAATGGTCAATATGATTTTTCCCGACTTGATGAACGTTTAAAATTATTTCATGACCACTGCTTGTTTTCATCAATACAGATAAACGGGAACCGTCGTCCCTCATGGCTATTTGAAAAGATTCCATATAATCCTGCTATTTGGGAAACACAAACCAAAGATACCCAAGGTACTCTGATGTACTGGCATCCTAATTATATAAAAGCTTATTTCGACCTTCTTGATGCTCTTAGAGGTTATCTGGAAACGTCACCATATATAAATAATGTGCTTGGCATTAGATTAAACTTCAATGCTGTGGGAACAGAACAGTTAGTAATACCTGTTGAGCATGTACCTCTGACAAATTGGATAGTTCCTGAGGGGGTTAAAAGCGTTGAAGAATGGACACCACAAATAATATTGGATTACAAAGCATTGGTTCTAGAAACATATGTTGAAAAGTTTTCGCACATATTGCTGATATTTATCCGAAATAATGTAGAGGAAGAGCTACGTGCTAGATATATTAAAGATTTTGAGAATGGTAAATTTGGGTGGTTTCACACTTCAAGTGAAATGGAACCTCGTAGTAAGAGAGAAAGCGAATACAAATATCTTACATTTATGGAGTACTGCCGATCAGGTAAAGCCATAGGCTATACCCAAGCTTTTGCGAATGCTTGGGGTGTTCATGGCGTTAAAAAGGATCCGAGGTGGTGTTCACCCCAGCAATGGGCATACTGGCGGTTGCTCTCCGATCTAAATATGGGTATATCTTGCATTGTTATTAATAAAAAAGATTTGATGATTGCCACAAGAGGGTACGACTTAGATAATGATTCTGTAAATCTCGAATTGCAGAAGGAGTTTGAGGCTGCTATGAAGTTTGCCGCCCGATATGTGGGACAACATGTTGAACCGACAAAGGCACTAGGGGCTTTTGTCGCATTCCGACAGCGAGAACCGGAAAATGGCATATTACCTCATGCAGAGTTAAATGAAGACTATACTTTTCTTGCACTACGTTTGCCGGACGAAACAAAGGGTGTAACAAGAATCGGGCCGGATAGCCAGAGGTTTGGAGCTTGGGCACGGAAGGTTGAGGAAAAACAGAGTATTCGTATTGCCCTGCACCCCGAATTAGTTGAATCTATGATGGGAACGAAGACTTTGTTAAGAGTATATTACCTGAATGTAGGTACTACTGCATGGCAGGTGAGGTGGGGGGCGAAAACTGTTGATGTTACAAATACTGACAGTGGTCGTTTTGAAATTGTTGAAGTTGAAGTGATACCGTCTTCTCCGGTTAATGACCGCGAAACCGATTCGCTATTCAAGGTTGGTATGATAAAGAAAGCCAATCATGACCCGCGGCTAGCTGGAGATATTATTATGACATCAACCAGAGGTAGCAATATATTTCATATGGTGGAGGTGATAAAAAAATAAAATAATAATAATGAAGATAGATAAACAACACTTTCTGGAACTTTTGTGGATAATATCATAACATGTATAAAGTTATTTAAGATAGGGGCTGTTATGAATGAGTCTTAGCAATGAGCAAATGTTAATTCTAGATATTGCAAGGAATGTGCTAAATGATAGTTATAAAATTCCTGATATTAATAATATAGTTTGGGATAAATTGTTGAAAGAAGCACATAAGCAAAAAATGCTTAATTCCGTGTATACTTTATTCAAGGGATCATTACCGGAAAATGATTCAATTGAACTGCAAAAAAAGGCTGAGGAGCATCCTCGGTATTGTGATGCTTTATTTAACGACTTAAAAGAAATAATAAAACTCGCTGAGAAGGAAAATATTAGAGCGATGGTTGTTAAAGGTCCATTATTATCTTTTATGTTATATGGTGATATTTATTCAAGGTTCTATTATGATATTGATATTCTGGTAGGTGAATCTGATTTTTATAGATTGAGCAATATGTTAGTTGAATATGGATACCATCAACCTAGAGGAGTTGGAACAAATAAGGAGACAGATAAACCGACCTCAAAGCTTGTTCTTAAATATAATGCAAATTTTTATGAATTTCCATTATTAAAAAAATGTGATGAATTCAAATATTTTGAGCATTTAGCAATAGAGATAAAAAGAGCGACAAGTGCAATTCCTTTGAAATATATTCCGGCTTTTTTATCTAATACACAGGAAATCACAATTAATGATATTCCTATAATAACATCCGATATAGATCATTCTTTTTTACACTTATGTGCAAATACATATAATGATACAGAATCTCACAAGGGAATATATAAAAAAATGAACTTTCGCAATTATGTTGATCTGTTTGTTTTTATAAACAAATATTTAGGCGAAATCCGGTTTGATAGAATCAGAGAGTTGTCGGATGCATATGAAATTACACACAAAGTTTATTATTGTCTTAATAATATCAATGTAATATTCCCCAAAAGTATTTCTGATAATATTGTTCAAACTTTTAATCCTTCAAATATCAGTTATCTGTTTGAGGGTAATGTTGACGGAAGTTTGATTGATTTAAATTTAAACATTATAGAAAGAGTGTTTAAAAGGGAACTACGCATAAGTAATTATATGAATATATGCAGAGAGAAAAGATGGACTGAAAAAAATCCATATTACAAAAAACCACTAAACGCATGCCCAGTAAACGAGTCCAATAAAAAAATAATGAACATTAACAACTGTGAAAAGATATTTTTGGAGAAGCAGAATTACAACTTAAGTTACGGAATGGTACATGACACGCACTGCCTATATTTGCACATTGTTCTCAATAATAACTTTTTTAGCGATATGGACAATCTAAGAATATGCTTCACATTATATGGTAATAATTTTCCTGAAATTAACTCATCGTCCTATGAAGATAAGCTTTTTTTAGATAAACCAAGTAAATCTGTATTTATTACAAAGAGTAATGATAAATTATTGTATTATATAGCTACAAATAATAGACCTGATGAGTTTTACGATCTTAAAAATTATCAAGTTTTTACTTCGGTTAATAATAAAAAAGATAATGTTGTGCTTGCTGTAAATATACCATACAGAGATATTAATAAAGACGGAAATAGGTTATGTTATAATGTTTTTCTTCAAAAGTCTTTTGTTGAAGGTGAGTATCAAACATTCTATAAACGATTTAAAATGGCTCCAGAGATTGGAATGATAGAATTGGTCGATGCGTAATGTATCACCCGGAAAACACATTACGCAATTGCACTTAGAGTAGTGAGAAAGTTGTTCTGCGTGCATAAGGATATTAATCCATAACTGGCAAAGGGGTAGATGCGATGTATGTCTATTTAGAATTTGTGAGGAAATCGTTTTTTGAGAGGTATGTATACCGCGCTAATTCATTCATTTATCTAGCAGGTTCTATAATTAGACTGATGGTCATGGTAAGTGTTTGGAAGGTACTCTTGGATTCGGGGATATCACCTGAAGGTGTTACTTTTGTCGACATGATGAGCTATGTGATTATAAATATGATAGTTACAACACTTATTAGTTCCAATATGACCAGTCGTATTACCGCTAAAATAAAAACCGGCGATATCGCCATTGATTTTATACGACCAGTAAGCCTCAAATATAGCCTTATATCAGAGCAGCTTGGAATCAACCTGTTTAGGGGAATATTCAATGTTATCCCTGTATGCCTTGTTGCTCTTCTATTCTTTAACCTGAAATTTCCAAATAGTTTTTTGGATGTGGTTATGTTCACGATAAGCATTATAAACGGTATAATACTCATGTTTGCAATAAATTATATTCTAGCACTTTGCTCATTTTGGCTAAAAACGGGGAAATATAATGAGAGATATCTTCGGACCTTATTTGAACTCTTCGGGGGTACTTTTATACCGCTGTGGTTCTATCCCCAATTCCTGTACAAACTAAGCTATTATTTACCTTTTAGGCTAGTGACTTTTGACCCCATTTCGATATATTTAGGGAAACTATCATTGGAAGCTTCACTTAAGGTAATAACTACCCAATTGATTTGGATTGTCTGCTTGTATTTGCTTGAGAGATATTTGTGGTTGAAAGCACAAAATTATATCTTTATTCAGGGAGGTTGACAGCATGTATTATTTTTTGCTCTATCTTAATTTTATAAAGATCAATCTTCAGTCTATTTTTGAATATAGAAAGGCATTCTGGTACGGACAAGTCTGTATGATAACGTCATATGTCACTGACATTGCTCTGATATGGGTGCTAATCAGCAGGTTTAAGACAATAAATGGGTGGGGACCGTACGAAATAATGTTTCTGTATGCATTAAACCTCTGTGCATATTCTATCGCCGGTGTACTGTTGCGAAAGCCGACGATAGCTCTGCCTTCAATGATACAATCGGGAGAATTTGACGACATACTAATAAGACCATTAAATCCATTTTTCTATACTATAACTAGGGAGGCGGCTATGTACTTTTCGCAGCTGACAGTCAGTGCTGTTACACTAACAATATGCATAATGAAGCTTCAACTAACAATAAATCCAGCAAGTGTGGGAATGCTAATCTTGGTTATAATATCAGGAGCACTGATTCAAGGAGCCATTGATTTGTTTGCCGCCATACCGGCTTTCTGGCTGATAAAGAGTGACAGTATAAAAGACCTGTTGATTGGAGATATCAGAAGCTTTACTAGGTATCCGATATCTATTTATAACCGTTCTGTGCAAGTCTTCTTGACACTTATAGTGCCATATGCTTTCATAAGTTTCTATCCAGCACAGTTTTTTCTCAAAAAGAATGACTTTATAATGTTTCACCCGGTATTTCAGTATCTGACTCCGGCAATAGGGATAATACTTATCGTACTTGCCTATAAATTCTGGAATGCCGGTGTAAGGCATTACAACAGTACAGGTTCATAAGGAGGGTCTTATATGGCTTTTATTGAAGTTAATAACGTTATTAAGGATTTCAAAATTTACAAAAAGCAAAAGGGATTCACAGGTTCGGTTAAATCTTTGTTTTGCAGCCAATATGACATTAAACGTGCTGTGGACAACATATCGTTCAAAATAGACAAGGGCGAACTTGTCGGTTACATTGGGCCAAATGGAGCGGGAAAGTCTACAACAATAAAAATGATGTGCGGAATACTGCTTCCCACATCAGGCAACATTATGGTTAATAGCAGAATCCCATATGTAAATCGCCGAGAGAATGCAATGCGTATGGGGGTTGTATTCGGTCAACGATCACAACTATACTGGGATCTTCCAGTGTGCGAGACATTTGATTTATACAAAAAAATGTACAGAATTGATGAAAAGCGGTTCAAGCAAAATTTGAGCTTCTTCATTGAGCTTCTAGGTATGCAAGAATTCCTACAAAGACCGGTAAGACAGTTGAGCTTAGGACAAAAGATGCGTGCCAACCTCGCTGTTGCTCTGCTTCATGATCCGGATATTGTATACCTAGATGAGCCCACCATAGGCCTTGATGTCGTTGCAAAGAACAGGATAAGGCATTTTATCAAGGAGATTAACAGGGAGCGCGCAGTTACACTTGTTCTTACAACACACGATATGGATGATATTGAACAGATTTGTGATAGGTTAATAATGATAGAAAAGGGGAGTATACTCTACGATGGCTCTCTGAAGGAATTTAAGGACAAATACTGCGATGGATACATACTTACAGTGGTTTTTTCTGATGAGAGTGCAAGACCCAATGACCCTAGGTTTAAAGTAATTAAAGAAGAAGGACCAAAGAAGACCATACTTTGTAGCCGGGAGGTAATAAACATGGCTGAAGCCGTTACGCTGCTGGTACGAAGTCATAATATAGTTGATTTAAGCATTAAGGAACCTGAAATTGAAGAAGTGGTTCGAAAGCTATATGAAAAAGACAGTGAAAATTATCCATCTACAATAGCAGCTACAGGGGAGAATGATTGATAATATTACGAAATATGTGTATGCACTGTTATTAATGTGGGAGGATAGTTCATGTAAAGACAATTATCATGATATAAGTGGTTTTAATGGAAAAGATCAAATAGTATCAAAGATGAAGTGAAGCAATCAAGTATAAGTTTGACATAGAAATCAATTATAGAATTTTAGGAAAGCTGTACGGTGTTTTGGCTCTGTAAAGAGTCAAGGAGCATAGCATTTATTGGTTAGCACACCAGTGCGCTTTTGCAATGACGAACACTGTATTGAATCATAAATGGGTTTTATTGAAGGAGATAAATTTTATATTGAAAGCGGTCCTTTGGTAGGTATGGAAAGTATTATAAAGGAAATTAACAAAAAAGATGGTAGTATTTTTTGAGTTCGAGTTTATGGAAATTTTAACGCAGTTCACTAGAACTTGAGCGCTTGAGGAAAATATAAAGCAAAGGTTTAATATTATGAATGATATGTATGCTAGCATACATTATATTGGGAATGTGAAAACATCCCAATTCACATCATGTAGAGAGTGTGAATAAGGGCGAGTTTGTAGTTTGTAATCTAGCTTTAAACAAATGATGTTCTTGTGGGAGGGTAAAAATATTGGATATTATTAAATCAATTTCTGCTATCGTCGAAAATGCATGCAAACAGGAGGAAAATGTATTTGGCTATGAAATTTGGAAATATCATATTGTCTTTGTGGTGAAATATTCTTTGGAATTGGGATGCAAATTAGGAGGAGATTTGGAGGTTCTAGAACTTTCTGCCTTGCTTCACGATTATGCCAGTATTAAAGATAAAGATATGTATACCGACCATCATATTTATGGAGCAAGAGAAGCTGAATCTCTTTTATCTCAATTAAATTATTGTGATGAAAAAATTGAAAAAATAAAGAAATGTATTATATCTCATAGGGGTAGTTTAGAAAGGGAAAGAACAAACATTGAATCATTAATTCTATCAAGTGCTGATGCCATGGCTCATATTGAAAATATTTTTTCATTATTTTTTCTTGCGTATTCAAGAAAAAATCTCGAAGCAGATCGTGGAAAAGAATGGGTTATGAATAAGATTGAAAAAAGCTGGAAAAAAATGATTCCGGAAGCACAAAGGATTATGGAAAAAAAATATTTTGCAATAAAAATATTAATGTAAAGGAAGAAAACTATGAATTACAAAATGATTTCATCATTAGAAGATATTCGCAAACAACTTTTGCACATGCATTTAGAAACATCTCATATTGCATCTTCACTTTCTTCTTTGGAAATTATATATGAGCTATATAGTAATGTTTTAAATATAGATAGCATGGATGCTCAGAATCGTGATCGGTTTATTTTGAGTAAAGGCCACGCAGTATCAGCACTTTATTGCGTTTTAAAAAGCAGAGGGCTTCTCGAATACAATATTTATGATTTTGCAAAAAATGGGAGTATGCTTTTTAGCCACCCAGATCGGAGAACTTCGAAATCTATAGAAATATCAGCAGGCTCACTTGGTCATGGACTTGCAATTGCAGTTGGAATGGCGCTTGCAGCAAAATATAACCAATTAAGTTATCGGGTATTTGTATTAATGGGCGATGGAGAATGCGAAGAAGGAAGTGTATGGGAAGCGGCATCAATTGCTTCTAGGTTTAAATTGAATAATTTGATTGTATTAATTGATTCAAATGGGTTACAAGATTCTGATTACGTAAATAATATTATGCCCGTAAAATCGTTCAAAAATAAATGGGAATCATTTGATTGGGAATTAGCAGAGTGTAATAATGTTTCGAAAGAGCTTTCAAAATCTATTTTGAATAGAATGAATGATAAACCATTAGCAATAATTGTTCACACGATTAAAGGAAAAGGGATTAAGGAAATAGAGCAGCAAATTGATTCGCATCGATTTATTGTTCCCAAAGAAAAAATCCCTCAATATATAAAAGACATAGAGGAGTTGGAAACCACATGAATAAAGCTATGGCAAATAAATTGATTAGCATTGCAGAACGAAATAAAGATGTAGTTATTATCTTAGTTGATTTAGGATATAAAATATTTAGAGAATTTCGTTCTCGTTTTCCTGATAGATGTATTAATATCGGTATCGCTGAATCAAGCGCCATTGGAATTGCTGCGGGATTATCCTTATGCGGTAAAACAGTTTTTATCTATTCTATGGCATCATTTATTACAACACGCTGTTTCGAGCAAATAAAAATAGATTTATGCCATCAAAATATACCTGTCAAGATTATTGGAGGCAATTCTGGTATCACTATAGGAAGTGCTGGTGCGACTCATCAAGCAATCGAAGATATTGCCATTATAAAATCGTTGCCTAATATATGTGTTATTGCGCCAGGAGATCCCGTGGAAGTTCAATGTGCCATTGAAGCTTCAATGGCATTAACATCTGCATGTTATATACGCATCACCAAAAATGGAGAAAAGCCCGTTCATCACGCCAATGTATCTTTTCAAATTGGGTTAGCTATTCCTGTACATCATGGAAAACAAATTGCTATTATATCAACGGGAAATCTATTAAACACAGCAATAGCAATAAGAAACTTGGCCTTAGTCCATAATTTTGATATTGGTATTTATAGCATGCATACAGTGAAACCTATTGATACGGAATTAATACGCAGATTAGTCAATAAATACGAAATTATAGTTACACTAGAAGAGCATGTTAAAGGCACAGGTCTTGGTGGAGAAGTTGCCAATGTTATTTTAGAGTATAATTTGCCTTTGAAGTTATGGCAATATGGATTACCTAATCAATACCCAGAAATTGTTGGTGATCGAAACTATTTAATAAATCAATTTGGCTTAACTCCTGAAGCCATATATAAAGATATCTTGCAGAAAATTAAAAGATAATTCTTATTAGGAGGGTGATGATAATTTCACATCAAATATCATTATTCGATGACATTGTTGAAAAAAAACAGCATACTAATTTTGATAATCTCAAAATACTTTCGTTAAATTTACAAAGTTCTTCGAAGAATCGTGCCGAAAAACAAATGAGATGGCTTGTTTCTATTAATGCACAGATTCTTATTTTAACCGAAGTACGGTCTTTAGAAACGGTAAATTACATTATCAGCTTTTTAGAATATTATCAATATAACGTAGTCTATCGCATGTCAAACTCGTATGTTACCCTTATTGCTATAAAGGGTGCAAGTTATACGCTTTTACCATTAAATGAAGTTAATGTTGATGATCCCCGAGTAGCAGCAATATGTTTGCAAAGGGGAGAAAAACTTATTAACTTATTCGGATTATATGTGCCGACATGTGGTAGGGACTTAGAAAAACATGACATAAAAAAAAGATTTCAAGATAACTTCATTTCAAGCATTGAAAAATTTTGTAATGATAAGAAACAAATGCATATTTTTATCGGAGATTTTAATGTTTTAGAACCTAATCATATACCTTCTTATTACGAATTTCAAAAATGGACGTATTTTTACAACTTTTTTATATCAATAGATTGTATTGATGCTTTTCGGTATATAAGGGGCAATGTAAAAGAATATTCTTGGTCAAGAGGTGAAAACAAACAAAGATTAGATCACGCATTTGTGAGTAGAGCTATTATGTCAGAAGTTTTAGATTGTTGCTATATTAAAGATCCAGTAAATATGCATTTAAGCGATCATGCAGCTTTATTATTAGAATTAAGGGGAATCATGTGAATGAATAAAGGGAAATTTATCGTTGTTGAAAGTATTAATAGTAGCATCAGAAAATATGTTTCAAGTTTGATATACAAAGAAAATCCGCAGAACTATTTGTATATAAAAAAAAGAGAGATCGTTTGTAACGATGCTGCCATTGCTGAAATACAGAAAAAGTTATCTGAATTGATGTGGCCTCATAATGATAGTGAAATAGGTAAAAAATTACCTTTTCAATATTGGCTACATCTGCAAGTGTGCTGGTATAGTTTAAGAACAAAATTTGATGTCAACCCAATTTTATCGGAAAATATATCTGTCATCGTAGATAGTTGGTATTATTCATTTTTAGCGAAATCATTAATTGGTGGGATTAACAAAGATTATCTTATAGAAACTTTCAAACATATTTCCATGGCTGATCAAGTCGTATTAATATTAGTTAAAGATTTTGAGCAACTCTGGAAAGACAATGTAGTCGAAATAAAACCTTCTAAGTTCGGGGTGCATCAAGGATATGTAGATGAATCAAAAGAAACGTTTTTGAAATATCACATGAATTTACAAAATGAATTATTGAAAATTGCAGATGAATATCATTGGCTTATAATACCACAAAATGAATTAAAATCGAAACATTTTAATTTATAATATTATTAGATTTGGAGCTGCGAGATATGGGTATATTAGTGGGGATTGAAGGAATAGACGGCAGTGGTAAAACTTCTGTTGTAGAGCCATTAGTTGAAAAACTCAAGATTCTTAATATTCACGCAAAAGCGTTAAATAAACGAAAAGTGGATTATCCAGATAGTCGTATTGAAAAATACACCAAAGCTATTAGTGAACTTATTTGGTACAAAAGCGATGATCCCTATTACTTTGTTACAAGTCAAGGTTGGTTATATTTACATGCCATATGGTATACAATGCTCATTGAAAATGAAATATTACCAAGTTTAACACAATATGATGTGATTGTTGTAGATGGCTGGTTTTACAAAATATATTCGAAATTTTTATTAAAAGATAATTTTAATAAAAATTTATTGTATGAAGTGATTGGCTCATTAAGAAAATGCGACAAAGTGTTTATGCTTGATGTTAATCCTTCAATTTGTTGGAATCGTAGAGAAAAATTCAAATACACTGAGATGGGTGGATACGACAATAATGTAGAAGATCCCTACACCTCTTACATAAATTATCAAGGTAGTATTGGAAATATTATGCGAGAAATGGCACAAAAAGATGAGTGGTTTGTTGTTGATACAAATAAATTATCTATAAGTGATACAGTAAATATTTTATCCCAAGATATAATAAAATTAATTAAAGTGAGTGAGAATGATGAAATTTGAAAAATCATGCGGAACTGTTATTTATCGTGTCGTAGAGAAAAAACTTTTATACTTGGTTATTAAAAATGTAAGTTGTGTCCATTGGGGATATCCGAAAGGACATAGCATTCAAGAAGAAGATGAGGAAACGACAGCTATAAGAGAAGCTTATGAGGAAACAGGTTTGAATGTAGCTATAATAAAAGGTTATAAAAACACAATAACTTATTACCCGAAACTAGATATTACAAAAGAAGTCGTTTATTTTATTGCACATTCTGATGATGAAAAGGTTTATATTCAAAAAGATGAAGTGTCTGAATACAAATGGTGTCAATATAGTGTGGCATACGATTTAGTTACGTTTGATAGCGACAAGCAAGTTTTATCTGAAGTGAACGATTATATTCAAAATTTCTATTGTAATTATTTTTTAGTGGTTGTTAAGGGGAGAGCAGAATTGAAATCAGATTTTATAAATTTATTATATCGTATGCGTTATGTAAAAAGATGGAGCGGAACCACTTGTATTGATTGTGAAGATGCTGCACAACACAGTTTTAATGTAACAGTTATAACACATTTACTGTGCCATATTCTTAAATCTGTTTATCATATTAGTATTAATATAGAACATGCATTATCTTCGGCATTATATCATGATTGCACGGATACAATTTTAACTCATATTATTTCACCAGTAAAAAATGATAATGCAGAAATAAAGGATGCAATATCAAAATTGAAATATAAGGCAACTCAATATATTTCTTCTATGTTGCCAGAGGTGCTGCAAATCAGTTTAGATAATCTACTAAAAGAGGAAGATGAATTAATAAAAGAAGTGATAGAAATGGCGGATATTATTGATACATATTGTAAGTCGTCTACAGAACTAAAAAAAGGAAATTTAGAATTTCAAAATCCATATGATCAAGCAAGCTGCAAACTTAATAATGCTACAAAATCAAAACCATATATAAAGACATTCTATGATTTGTTTTTACTTGATTGTTCTAAAAATGATTTATCTTACAAGTATTTAAAGCAAGGATGGTGAGCAAATGCAAATGCAAATGCATAAGATAAGGCGCTTAGAAAAGATAATTATGAACGATAATTTTATTCGAGATGGTGTTAATCTAGATAAGATTAAAAACCATATTTTTGATATTTTAAGAGATATCCAACTCGAAGTACATAATGTTTACATAGTGGGAAGTATAACAAATCGCACTATTGTTTTTCATATAAAATCGAATAATTGTCTTGTTGTTTCTTTAAATCGCTCTATATCTGAAATAAAAAGTGACATTGGATTTTGGTTTCTATTGAAGAACAAAGAATATAACGTAAGTGACCATACAAGTATAATTACTTTAACTGATGATGAAATATATATGTTAAAAGCCCCTAATATAAAACTTGTGGTTCTCTATCATGAAATAAATTTCCCATTTCCTAGGTTTGCACTTGGTGTTGCAGATATAGCCTCCTCCCTACGAGATTTTGCTATTGGCAGCGTGAATATTTCCGACATGCAGATTGGTAAAACACTTGATGATGTTAAATCTGAGATCGAAACAGAAAGGCCGGATATTATAGGTTTTTCTGTTACATTTGGGCAAACTGACTTGTTAGAATATTTACTTAATACAATATATAAGAACGATGATTATCATCCGTTAATTGTTATTGGAGGAAGTTTAGCTTATTTTAATCGAGATTATTTATTAAAAAAAGATTGTAATATTATTATCTGTAATAGTTATGGTGAAAAGACTATGCGGGACATTGTAAATTACTGGTTAAATGGAATAGATAAAAGACAAATTCAAGGAATTTCATTTTTAAGAGAAAATAATGAAGTGGTTGATACTCCCACACCGTCAACCCTTAAGGATTGGGCTATATATGGAATGCCAGAATTAGATGTACTTCCTGATATATTAAAAAGTAAAGGTGTAATTACATTAGAAACAAGTAGAGGATGTATGAATGCTTGTTCTTTTTGCCCTAGGAAAAGTAAAGCATTTGGAAAAATATTGAGTTTAATAATTTAGAAAGAGTTATCCCCTACATTTCAAAAATATATGATCAATATGAAAATGTTCCTAGGAAATTATTTTTAGTAGACGAAGAATTTTTTGGAAATATGGACGATAATTCTACAGAAAAAAGATTAACCAGCATTAGTGAACTATTTAAAAACTATCGGTTCAAGTTTGAATCAAGCGCGCGAATTAATCAAGTGTATTCTTCGACCCATGATGAAAGCTGGCATGTTCGTCGTTTTAAACTTTTGTTATATTTAAAAAATAGCGGTTTGTGTAAATGCTTATTCGGAGTAGAATCGGGTGTTGACGGAATATTAAAACGATTTAATAAAAACACAACATCTAAAGAGAACACGTTAGCAGTAAGAGCATTAAGCACTTTAGGTTTGGAATATAGAACCACTTATATTACATATGATCCCCTAATGGACATAAATGAATTGAAGGAAACTTATATATATCAAGGACGAACTGATATTATCTTGAAAGAAAATTGCTCATCAATAGAAAACCTTTATAAAAATATAGAAGACTCAAAATATGTTAATAGCTTTTCAAAAAAAACTCCTTTTTATGCTAAAATTCCATATATGCTTGTGACCATGGAGTGTCTTTTTGATTCAAAATATACTCAAAATATTCTTGAAAGAGGAATGACTAAGCATTTTAATACTTTAATGGGTAAATATGATGCAACATTTCAAGACAAGCGTATTGGAATAATGAGTTTATATAGCCAACTGTGGATTGATAAAAACTTCGCATTAGATTATTTTTTAAAAAGCATGATGAAGGTTAAATCAGAGCATATATCAGATAATATTGAACATTTTAGATTTTTATACAAACAGGTATCTTATATAATGTTAGGAATGTTTATCGCCTTTGTGGAAGCAGATATAAAGTTACTACCTGTGTATATGAAACCTGATGACCTGCAATTTGTGGATATCCTAATAAATACTGTATGCGATTTTGAAGTTGCGGCACAAAAAATAATTCAAAATAGATTAAATAAATTGCACACAATAATTGAAGGTCAATTACCTATAATTTTTGATTGTCTTGACCCTATTGAACATCATAAATTTAATCAAGTTTATAACGCTTGGCTAAAAGAGGACTTAAAGCTTATTAATTGAAATCGGGAGTGAATATTCTTTAGTGTAAATGGAATGATCCACCAAGTTTTTGTCAACAATTTTACTGCTGCATAATTCGGGCAACACCGAGGAGCGCCCCAACGCTTGCTGCGGCTTGTATGATGAGCGGCGGACTGTATAGTTCGCCGCTCATCGGTAAGCCCTAAGTGGATAAACCTCGGGAGTTTGAGGGCAGAGCCCGGGACACCGTCCCAAACCCTGTCCTTGCCAGAAGGCAGCCGGTCTGTCAGAGCAGACCGGGGACAAAAGGATATATGAACACAGGATGTAAAGGGTAAAATGAACGGGCAAAAACCGCCCGCCCTTGACATCCACCGACTAAGCAAATAACAATATACGATATAAGGGAATTACCAGAAAATGTACGGCACTTAAAGTTACAATTCACACCAAAAAGGAATGAGCAAAAAAATATAGACAGATAAAAATCAATGTGGTACAATTATATAAAATTTAATAGTGAGACCTTTAAGATTAGTCCAGAGAGGCTGAAAAGGTAAGAGAATAATTTGAATTATATCTTGATATATATTTTTTTTGAAACAACATTAAGGTGTAATTAAGTTAAGAAAATGACTTCTTGCCGATTTGCAGGAAGTTTTTTAGTTTAGGTTTAATTGCTGATAAAACGCAACAGTAAACCAACAGATAACAAATTATTTAACTTTATCAGAGAAATGTTAGAGCAAATCTCCTGCATTTTAAGCAGCACACTTTTTAAAACATCTCTTTTATACTTTGGACTATAAGTCAACTAGATAATTACTCTAAAGGGCAGTGGTTTTCGAATATGTTTTTATAAATTTAATATAAAGAAGGTGCCTATATTGAATAAAAAAGCTGATATTATGGACAAAAGCGCAATGACAAGAGCAATAATCAGAATATCCCATGAAATAATTGAAAAAAACAAAGGTATTGATAACTTAGTACTTGTGGGAATTCAAAGAAGGGGTGTGCCTCTTGCAATGCGTATTGCTCAAAAAATCAAGGAAGAAGAGCAAAAGGATATACCAGTAGGGATTTTGGATATAACCTTCTATCGAGACGATTTAAGTATGATTGCTGCACACCCGGTAGTAAACGATACAAGACTGGATTTTACAATAACTGATACCAAAATTGTCTTAATTGATGATGTGTTGTTTACAGGAAGAACTGTAAGAGCTGCTATTGACTTAATTATGGATATGGGAAGGCCTAAAAATATACAGCTTGCGGTGCTTATTGACCGTGGACACAGGGAGCTTCCGATAAGAGCAGATTATGTGGGTAAAAATGTTCCTACGTCGAGAAATGAAAGCGTAAGTGTAAAAATGATTGAAGTTGATGGGATTGATGAGGTATCAATTATTCAACTAGAACATGAGATTTGAAATCAGAAGTTTAAAAGTAATTTTGGAATCCTTACGTCGCTAAAAGATAGCAAGACCGTGTAACGAGGATTCTACTCCTATGACCAAAGTCATGGGTTTTTAGAACTCCCTAAGAATACTAAATACGTGTAAGAACGAAATCCTAAAAACAAGGTTAGAAGATATACCAAAGAAGCTTCCATTATAGATACTTTAAGGAGATGTGCTCATGAGTGTGATGCAATCAAAGCATGTTCTTGGTTTAAAGGATATGTCAACAGATGATATTAACTTGATTCTTAAAACAGCTAAATCCATGAAACACTTGCTTGATTCGGGTAATAAAAAGGGACCCCACCTGCAAGGGAAAAGCATAATAACTTTATTTTATGAAAACAGCACAAGAACCAGATTATCCTTTGAATTGGCGTCTAAATACCTAGGAGCAAGTGCTGCAAACATATCAGTTTCAGGAAGCAGTGTAGCCAAAGGGGAAACTTTATTAGATACTGGCAGGACTATTAATATGATGGGTGCTGATGTGATTATTATGAGACACTCAATGTCAGGAGCACCACATTTTTTGTCAAAAAATATAAATGCCTCAGTAATAAATGCAGGTGACGGGATGAATGAACATCCAACGCAAGGTCTGCTTGATATGTATACTATTCTTGAAGAAAAAGGAAGAATACAAGGACTTAAGGTTGCAATATTAGGAGATATTTATCATAGCAGAGTAGCTAGAAGTAACATATGGGGATTAACAAAGATGGGCGCAAAAGTAACTGTTGCAGCACCTGAAACCCTGATGCCACCAGAAATAGAGAAAATGGGTGTAGAGACTTTTAACACTATTGAGAAAGCCCTTATTGATGCAGATGTGATAATTAATTTGAGGATTCAGGCTGAAAGGCAGGGTAAATGTCTTTTTCCAACAATAAGGGAATATGCCAGGTTTTTTGGACTAGATGATAAAAGGCTTGGATTGGCTAAAAAAGATGCATTGATCATGCACCCGGGACCTGTTAATAGAGGTGTTGAGATGACGAGCAGTGTTATTGATTGCGAACGTTCATTTATCAATGAACAGGTAAAAAATGGTGTTGCTGTGAGAATGGCGATTTTGTTCTTGCTCACAAGGAGGGAATTAGCATGAAGCTTCTAATTAAGAATGGTCACGTTATAGATATAAAAACTGCTTTGAATGAGATAACCGACATACTTATTGAGAATGACAGAATAATTGAGATAGGAAAAGGTTTGGATGCTGGCAGCACCGGTGATGTTATTGATGCTGAGGGGAAATATGTTATACCTGGGATGATAGACTGCCATTGCCATTTAAGGGATCCGGGTTATGAATATAAAGAAGATATAGAATCCGGAACAAAAAGCGCAGCAGTAGGAGGGTTTACTTCCGTTGCTTGTATGCCCAATACAAACCCTGTGATAGATAACCAGGCAGTGGTAAGTTTTGTAAAAAATAAGGCAAAACAGATTGGTGTTGTAAATGTTTACCCCATAGGTGCAATTACAAAAGGTCAGCAAGGAAAAGAGCTTTCTGATATAGGCGAGCTTAAGTCTGCCGGTGCTGTAGGTCTGTCGGACGACGGAAGTCCTGTGGAAAATCCACTGGTAATGTTAAGGGCTCTTAAATACTCCTCCATGTTTGATATTACAGTGATTTCTCATTGTGAGGATAAGTTTCTTGCAGACGATGGTGTTATGAATGAAGGATACTATTCAACAATTATGGGGTTAAAAGGAATACCTTCCGTTTCTGAGGCAGTAATGGTTTCCCGGGATATTTTACTTTCAGAATATACAAATGCTCCTATTCATATCGCTCATGTAAGTACTGAATTATCAGTAGATCTTATTAGGAAAGCAAAGAAACGAGGTGTAAAAGTTACAGCTGAGACATGCCCTCATTACTTTTCTTTAACTGAAAGTGCATGTGAAAATTTCAATACACTGGCAAAAGTAAACCCGCCTCTTCGGAGTGAAAAGGATGTTAATGCTGTAATTGAAGGATTAAAGGACGGAACTATTGATATAATAGCAACTGATCATGCACCTCACCATGAAGATGAAAAAAATGTAGAGTTTAACATAGCTGCAAATGGCTTTGTCGGGTTTGAAACAGCATTACCTCTGTCCATAACATATCTTATGAAAGAAGGACATCTTACAATGGAGCAGCTTGTGCAAAAAATATGCATAAATCCTGCCAAATTGCTGGGACTTAACAAAGGCACCATCGAGGTGGGTAAGACAGCAGACATTACTATAGTAGACATAAATGACGAATATACAGTGGATATATCCCGTTTTAAATCTAAAAGCCAAAACTCTCCATATAACGGATATAAATTGTTTGGGCGTGCGGTATATACAATAGTAGGAGGTAAGCCTGTAGTCCGTGATAAGAAGTTAGTAATTTAATGACGATAATCTTTAGAACATGAAAAATACGTATATATAAAACTTTAATATGTTTTTAAAATCGTGAGGATTGAAATTTAGGCAAGTGGTTGAGCAAGTTTTTCTTGTTATCTAGGAAAGTATACTTTCTTAAATAATGGGGATTGCAAAGGTGAAATGGTGTAGAAAAAATATGCACTTATTGAGCAAAGTAAAGATGTAAGAGTTTGAAATTGTGAAGACCTAAAGAATAGGATGGTGCTAAGGATGTTTGTAGACAAGCTTATAGAAAAAATTAAAGAGAAAAAAAACCCTACAGTTGCAGGTTTGGACCCTAAACTTGAATATGTACCGGAATTTGTAATGAAAAAATTCCTGCAAAAGTCTGAGCCAGTATTAAAAGCTGCATCTGAAGCAATATACGAGTTTAATACAGTGATAATTGACTCTATATACGATCTTGTGCCTGCTGTAAAGCTTCAACTTGCTTATTACGAAATGTATGGGCATTATGGTATGGAATGTTTTATGAATACTATAAGGTACGCAAAAGAAAAAGGACTTATAGTTATAGCAGACGGTAAGAGAAATGATATAGGAAGTACTGTAGAGGCTTATTCATCAGCTTATTTGGGGGAAGTAAGTGTGGATAAAATAAAATCACCTGTTTTTGATGCTGATGCACTTACTGTTAATCCTTATCTTGGTTTTGATGGAATTAAGCCTTTTCTTGATGATTGTAAGAATTATGGCAAGGGTATTTTTATACTTGTGAAAACCTCCAACAAGTCATCTAATCAGTTACAGGATATAAAAACGCAAGACGGAAAGCTTATTTATGAACTGGTAGCAGAATATGTGAAGGAATGGGGAAGTAGTATTACAGGAAAATATGGCTACAGCAGCATTGGTGCGGTAGTTGGAGCTACCTATCCTAAGGAGGCACAAGCTCTTAGAAAGATTATGAATAACTCTTATTTTCTTGTGCCCGGCTATGGTGCACAGGGAGGTACTGCTAAAGATGCAGCTGCAAATTTTAACAGTGATGGTCTGGGTGCAATAGTTAATGCTTCCCGCAGCATTATGTGTGCCTATAAATCAGAAAAGTGGAAAAATCTATATGATGAGCATTCCTTTGCGAGTGCAGCACGCGCAGAAGTTATTGATATGAGAGACAAGCTACGAGATGCTTTGAATTAGAAACTCAATACATAAAAATATGAATTGGGATGCTATATGAAGTCTAAACCCAAAAGAAATCAGCTAACACATATTGGCAAATTACATGAGATTGTTTTTTAACATATATAGCTGAGATAAAAAAAGAAAACTTTATGAGGTGAACAGTAATGAAAGCAGTTTTGGCGCTTGAAGACGGAACACTATTCTATGGAACCAGTATAGGCATATCAGGAGAAGTAACAGGTGAGATTGTTTTTAATACAGGAATGATGGGATATCAAGAGGTTCTGACCGATCCTTCAAATTATGGGCTTATTGTAACCATGACCTATCCATTGATAGGAAATTATGGGATAAAGCATGAAGGTTCTAAATCAGACAGACCATATGTCCGAGGATTAGTAGTACGTGAGCTGTGTAAAACGCCAAGCAGCTGGGCTTGTGACATGACTTTGGATGATTATCTCAAAAAGCACAATATTATAGGAATTGAAGGAATAGACACAAGGGCATTAACTCGAATCATTAGAGACAAAGGTGCAATGAATGGAATGATTTCTACCCATCCTGATTTTAAAGTGAATGATAAAATCGAAACAATTAAAGCATTTAATTTAACTAAGCCTGCAAGTAATGTGGCTGTAAAAGATGTGGTTCATTATAAAGGTGAAGGTTTAAAAGTTGCAGTTATTGATTATGGCATAAAGCAAAATATCCTTCGGGCTCTACAAAATCGTGAATGTGATGTGTATTTATTTCCTGCGTTTTCATTAGCTGAGGAAATTCTTGCAGTAAACCCTGATGGTATAGTGCTGTCCAATGGTCCCGGTGATCCTAAGGATTACACTGAATGCATAGAAGCAATTAAAAAGCTTGTAGCGAAAAAACCTGTTTTTGGCATATGTCTTGGACATCTTTTAATAGCACTTGCCAATGGTGCCGATACTGAAAAGTTAAAGTTTGGGCACAGAGGCTGCAATTACCCTGTTAAAGATATCAAAAGTGATTCTATTTATATAACATCTCAGAATCATGGATATGGAGTAATAGAAAACTCTCTTGATACAAAAAGGATTGAGGTAACTCACAGAAATATGAACGATGGAGCAATTGAAGGGTTAAAATACACTGATATGCCGGTGTTTACAGTACAATTTTATCCAGAGGTCTCTCCAAATCCTAAAGATACTGAGTACTTATTTGATGATTTTCTTGAGCTGATGGCGAAAAGTAAAGGTAAAGTGATGTGATGTTGTGGAAACTTATTTAAAATTTTTTGCTTGAAATTTTGATTTCAAAATATCCGGATATTTCATGGTAGAAAAAGTGTTAGTTGTGAAAATCCCTTAGTGTGTGTTATATAGAGGAGGATATAAATGCCAAAAAGACTTGATGTAAAAAAGGTGCTTGTAATAGGGTCAGGACCTATAATAATCGGGCAGGCAGCGGAGTTTGATTATGCGGGGACACAAGCCTGCAGAGCTTTAAAGGATGAAAATATTGAAGTTGTTCTTATAAATAGCAACCCGGCTACTATAATGACTGACACTAATATGGCAGATAATGTATATATTGAACCGCTTACATTAGAAATGGTCAAAAAGGTTATTGAAAAAGAAAAACCTGACAGTATACTTCCTACCCTTGGGGGGCAGACAGGGCTTAATTTGGCAATGGAACTATCCGAATCAGGTTATCTTGCACAAGCAGGAGTAAAACTTTTGGGAACTAGACCCGAAGCAATTAAAATGGCAGAAGACCGGCAAGAATTTAAGGATACAATGGAGCGTATTGCTGAACCTTGTATTGAAAGCAAGGTTGTCGGTTCAATCGAAGAAGCACTGGCTTTTGTTGCCAAGATTAGTTATCCTGTTATTATAAGACCTGCATATACTCTTGGGGGAACTGGTGGCGGAATAGCCTATAATGAAAACGAGCTTCATGAAATTGCATCAAATGGGCTTAGATTAAGCAGAGTTCATCAAATTCTTGTTGAAAAATGTATTTCAGGATGGAAGGAAATTGAGTTTGAAGTAATGCGTGACGCAAAAGGCAACGCTATTACTGTTTGTAGCATGGAAAACATTGATCCTGTAGGTGTTCATACGGGAGACAGTATTGTAGTAGCACCTGCACAAACGCTTACTGACAGTGAATATCAGATGCTTCGTTCGTCTTCGCTCAAAATAATATCTGCCTTGGGAATTGAAGGTGGCTGTAATGTGCAATTTGCATTACACCCAATAAAAAGCGAATATGCTGTGATTGAGGTTAACCCAAGGGTAAGCCGTTCTTCAGCATTAGCGTCAAAGGCGACTGGCTATCCTATTGCCAAGGTTGCAACAAAAATTGCAATAGGTTATAGTCTGGATGAAATTAAAAACGATGTTACCGGAAAAACCTATGCATGCTTTGAGCCTACCATTGATTATGTTGTCGTTAAAGTACCTAAATGGCCTTTTGATAAATTTGTTTATGCAAATAAAAAGCTGGGGACACAAATGAAAGCAACCGGAGAGGTAATGGCTATAGGCAACTCCTTTGAAGCTGCACTGATGAAGGCAATAAGGTCACTGGAACAAGGAATTTATTCATTGGAGCAACCCCGCTATAAAAAATTCGAAACCGAAAAGCTGTTAGCCAAAATAAAGGAAGCTGATGACGAAAGAGTATTTTTGATAGCAGAATCTTTGAGAAGAAATGTTTCGGTAGATGAAATTAACCGTATAACAACCATCGACAAATTCTTCCTAGCCAAAATAAAGAACATTGTTTCAACAGAGGAATACTTAAAAACACTTGGGGTTAATGATCTTAATGGGGAGTTATTAAGAAAAATTAAAAAAATAGGGTTTACAGATAAGTCAATTGCTGAATTTGTAGGATGTAAACCCGAGAAAATCAAAAGTTTAAGAGAAAAATTTGGAATCAATGCATCTTTTAAGATGGTGGATACTTGCGCGGCTGAATTTGAAGCAATATCTCCTTATTATTATTCTACTTATGATGAGGAATGTGAGGTAGAAAGATCGAACAAGAAAAAGGTACTGGTTATAGGTTCAGGACCGATCAGAATAGGTCAGGGTATAGAGTTTGATTATTGTTCTGTGCATTCTGTATGGGCACTTGCTGAGGAAGGCTATGAGACAATTATCGCAAATAACAATCCTGAAACTGTAAGCACAGATTTTGATACATCGGATAAGCTTTATTTTGAGCCTCTTACACCGGAAGATGTTGAAAATATAGTTAAGACTGAAAATGTGGACGGAGCCATAATTCAATTTGGAGGACAGACAGCTATCAAACTTACAGAAGCTTTGGACAAGATGGGAGTCAGGATTTTTGGCACCCAACCTGAACATATTGATATGGCTGAAGACAGAGAAAAGTTTGATGAAATGCTTGAAAGGCTTAATATATTAAGACCCTGTGGTAAAACTGTGTTCACTTTGGAGGAAGCTTTGGCTGCGACCAATGAACTTAAATATCCTGTACTCGTACGTCCTTCTTATGTATTAGGCGGTCAGGGTATGGAGATTGCTTATGAAGATAAAGACATTGTTGAGTTTATGGAAATAATTAACCGGGTTAAGCAGGAGCATCCGATTCTTATTGATAAATATATGATGGGTAAGGAAATTGAAGTTGACGCTATAAGTGATGGTGAAGATATACTCATTCCTGGAATAATGGAACATTTAGAAAGAGCAGGTGTGCATTCGGGTGACAGTATTTCAGTATACCCCGCACAGACATTGAGCAAAAAAAATATTGACACAATTATTGAGTATACCCAAAAGATTTCGCGTGAGCTTAAAGTTAAAGGACTTGTAAATATCCAGTATGTTTTGTATGACAATAATATTTATGTAATTGAAGTAAATCCAAGATCAAGCCGCACAATTCCTTATATAAGCAAGGTTACAGGTGTGCCCATGGTAAATATAGCTACGAAAATTTCTATGGGTAAAAAACTGCGGGAGTTTGGGTACGGTACAGGACTTTATAAGTATTCAGGTTATGTGGCTGTTAAAGTTCCGGTGTTTTCCTTTGAAAAGCTACAGGATGTGGAAATAAGCTTAGGGCCTGAAATGAAATCAACAGGCGAGGTTCTGGGTATATCCCAAACCTTATCCGAAGCAATGCATAAAGGAATAATGGCGTCTGGGATAAAACTTCCTCTTGATGGAGGTATTTTAATGACTGTACGAGACACAGACAAGCCTGAATTAATTGACCTTGCAGAAGCATTTGAAAAGCTTGGATTTGAACTTTTTGCAACCGGAAAGACTGCTCACCTTTTGAATTTGCATGGAATAGCAACCAATGCGGTTAAAAAAATTGGAGAAGGTTCGCCAAATATTCTTGACCTTATTGAGTCGGGCAAGATTAAGCTTATAATTAATACTCCGACCAAAGGAAGAAAACCTGAACGTGACGGTTTTAAAATCAGGAGAAAATCAGTGGAAAGGTCAATACCCTGTTTCACCTCACTAGATACTGTAAAAGCTGTGATTGAAAGCATTAAGATGGTAAAAGCGGGAAAGGATCTTGAGGTTATAAACCTTAATACAATAGATTACTCTTAAAAAAAGTATGTTAAACTAGATGTGCATAGAATATATACTGCAAAAATAAGAGCTTTTGCCTTATGTACTTAAATTTAAGCTCAATAAGAACTATTTGCTTATAAGTTTTGGATATAAATTTAAAAAAGGAGATTGCAATGGCAGCCATATTAAAAGAAGAGATAACGAATATAGAAAAGCTTAATGAAGATATATTTAAGATGACAATAAGTTCAGATTATATATCGGAATTTGCACTCCCCGGTCAGTTTGTTAATATAAAATGCTGTGATGGTATAAATGCCATTCTAAGAAGACCTATTAGCATAGCCTGTGTTGACAGGAGTAAAAAAACCTTTGATATAGTGTTTCAAGTAAAAGGCATTGGAACCCAATACCTAGCACAAAAAGAAGCTAGGAATGGTGTAGATATTATAGGACCACTGGGGACAACCTTTGATATTTCTGAGGAACATGAAAAGGTCGCTGTTGTTGGTGGTGGAATTGGAACTTTTCCTCTTTATTTTCTACTAAATGAGCTTAAAAAAAGCAATTATAACAGCGTGGTAAATGCATATTTGGGGTTTAGAAACAAGAACGCAGTAGTACTGACTGATAAATTTTCTAAGGTCTGCGATAATTCCATAATATGTACCGATGATGGAAGCTGTGGCTATAAGGGCTTGGTAACCGATTTGCTTTTAAAGGATTTATCTAATATGAAATATGATATTATTTATGCATGTGGACCAACTCCTATGCTAAAGGCTGTTGCTATGATTGCAAAAAGCTTTGGAATTAAGTGTCAGGTATCTCTGGAGCAGAGAATGGGATGCGGTATTGGTGCCTGTCTTGTTTGTTCATGCAAGACAAAGTTTAAAGAAAATGATGGGTGGACTTATTCACGTGTATGCAAAGATGGTCCGGTTTTTTGGAGCAGTGATGTGATCTTTGAATAAATAAAGTATTTCGAAAAGCAAGGGAGTGGTTCTCTTGCTTCCAAAATGAGATAAAACTTATGGAAACATAATAATTCTATACAATATGAACTTTGAATTCACCGCAAGCCGAGTTTATTATGAGCCTATTTGTAGGAATTCAGGATGTTCCGTTTAGTGAAAGTATAGTTTAAGTAAGGAGACAGGTATGTATAAAATTGATACAGGAGTTGAAATTGGCGGACTCAAGCTTAAAAATCCTGTTATTGCAGCATCAGGGACATTTGGGTTTGGAAAAGAATATGCTGAGTTTATTGATCTTAACAAAATAGGCGGTGTATCAGTAAAAGGTTTAACATTAGAGTCACGCAAAGGAAATCCTCCTCCCCGTATAGCTGAAACACCTGCAGGTATATTAAATAGTGTAGGGCTTCAAAACCCCGGGGTTTTTGTGTTCATAAAAGAGTATATTCCTTTTCTTAGAGGGTTTGATACCAAGATTATCGCCAATGTTGCAGGAAACACTGTTTCGGATTACTTAAAAATGGTGGAAATATTAAGTGATGCTGATATTGATGCAATTGAACTTAATGTATCCTGTCCGAATGTTAAAAAAGGATGTGCCGCCTTTGGAAGCAGCAGGGAAGGAGTAGCTGAAATTACCGGTAGTGTACGTAAGTTATCAGAGAAACCACTTATTGTCAAGCTTACTCCTAATGTTTCAAATATTGCTGAAATTGCAAAAGCTGCAGAAGATGCGGGAGCTGATGCTGTATCACTAATAAACACAATTTTGGGAATGGCTATAGATATTCACAGTAAAAGACCCATCCTAGCAAATAATTTTGGAGGATTGTCAGGTCCTGCTGTAAAACCTGTAGCTCTTAGAATGGTTTATGAAGTTTCTCAAAGGGTCAATATTCCGGTGATAGGCATGGGAGGCATTACAACCGGAGAGGATGCTGTAGAGTTCCTTTTAGCTGGCGCGCATGCTGTTATGGTGGGAACCGCAAACTTTATAAATCCAGCTGCTTGTCTTGATATATTGGACGGAATAGTTAATTATATGGAAAGATATAAATTAGGGCGAATTAACGAAGTTGTAGGTAAGCTAGTACTTAATTAAAACTATAACGATATCTTTAATCCGCTATTTCTGAATAGTTATACTACATTATATCATTTGTTACAATCAAAAAAACGGATTGAATAGTGATAAATAAGATATGACATAATTACATGCTGATGATATCACATTTAAATTGACTGGAGGAATATTTATGCAAAGCTTCAATGAAAGATTAGTCTTGATGATGTTTGAAACAAAAGCACTCAGAGTGTGCCCTGAAAACAAGCCGTTCTGGTATACTTCAGGTACAATTGGACCTTACTATATCAATACTCATTATTTATACGGCAGCGAGAAAAAAGCAAATGAGCTTCTTGGTGTTATTGACAGGGAAAAGGAAAATAAACTTAGCTGCCCCGCCATTTTATTGCAGAAAACTCTTGAAAACTATTATGAAGATCCGGTTTATAAAGAGCTTATAGATAATATGTGTCTTTTAATAAAAGAGAGAGTTACTTTGGGCAGCATAGATTATATATCTGGTGGAGAAAGAAGAGACTGGTTTTTTTCTTTTGTTATTTCTCACCTGTTAAAGAAACCACACTTGACAATATATAAAGACCGTGAAACAGTACTTACGGACAGTCAGGGAGCAAGATCTGGAATAAATATTAACGGTTCCAATGTGCTACATATTGCAGATCTTATAACTCTTGCATCCAGCTATGAAAGAGCCTGGGTCCCTGCTATCGAAAAAATAGGCGGCAGTATAAAGCAGAGTCTTGTAGTAGTTGACAGAAATCAAGGTGGGTGCGAACTTCTGGAGAAAATGGGTATTGTGTCTTCGTATATGATTGAAATAAATATCGATTTGTTTAATAAGGCGCTATTCTTAGGACTTATAAATAATAATCAGTATATGCTTCTTTCTGAATACGTTGAAAATCCTCATCATTCAATGAAAATGTTTTTAAGAGAGCACCCGGAATTTATTGAAGATTCTTTAAATGCTGACAAAAAAACAAAAGAACGAGCCAAGTTATGCATTTCGAAGGGATTTTACGAGTAGTTTAGAAGTGTTTGAGAAGCACTTTCATTAATTTTTGTACCTTGAGCACAGCGAAAGGAGTGAAGCTTAGATTGAAAATAGATCAAAAGAAAGTTGTGACAACGTTTTTCTCAGGACTATTCAGCATATTCATATTTGCTACAATTACTTTATTTACTTTAACCATGCCAATTATTAATTCTAAAAAATGGTGGTTTGTATTTATAATAATGATTTTTATTATACCAGCAGTAATGCTCTCATTGGCAAAGCATTATATCCCATGGATTGACATGCACATCACGGAAAAAATATCAATTCCAATTATTTTTATATCTGCATTTCTACCTAGAATAATTTGGATAAACCTTGTAAATGTGGTGCCTCGTCATGATTTTGAATTATATCATAATTTAGCCGGGCTGCTAATAAACAGTACTATAGAAGGTAATAATTATATATCTTTATTTCCTCATGTAATTGGCTATCCGAGCGTTTTATCAGTGTTCTACAGACTCTTTGGTACAAAAATAATTGTCGCACAATTATTAAATGTTTTTTTGGGGTGCGGCATTGCCTTTTTAATATATCTTATTGGTAAAAAGCTCTTGAATGAAACATGTGGATTCATTGCCTCATTATTTTGGGCTCTATGGCCATCTCAAATCCAATACACTTCATTAGTTGCGACAGAAGAGCTATTCACATTTCTTAATCTTTTATGTATGCTCTTCCTTTTTCGCGTAGTGGAATACAAGGGAAACCATACTGTAAGTGCTATACTATTTGGATTATTAGGAATTCTAGTTTCTTTTGCAAACGCAATACGTCCTTACGGTATACTAATACTGGTTGCAATAGCAATTTATTATTTCATTTTTATAAAAGAAAGCTGTTGTTTTAAAAAAAATGGCGCAATAAAGATTATATGTTATACCATTTTATTATCATCATATTATCTTACTTCCCAAGTCATCAATTACTCTGTCATAAACTCCCTAAAACAAGATATAGCTCAGACACCTGTTGGATTCAATCTATATGTAGGCTCAAATATTGAGCAAGGGGGAGTATGGAATGAAGATGATTCCAACATTCTGATAGAATTAATGACAAACACAGAAAATACGCCGCAAGATATACATAATATACTCATTGAAAAAGCGATTGACAGGTTTAAGTCTCAATCTGTTCAGAATATTTTTCTGCTTTGTGAGAAACACAAAACAATGTGGGTACAAGATGACGATATCCTCTGGTACACATGGATAGCCTTGAATGAAAATAAGCCATCACGTCTTGATTTCGTCCATAATTACCAAAAATTAAGGATTATCAATAACTTATATTACCATGTAATGTTAAATTTATGTGCTATAGGCAGTATTTTTTATATTATTCGTTACAGATCGGATAAAAATTTCAAGGACAAAAATAATTCTCATATTATATTTTTGTTTGTCTTTATATCTGCCATGATTGCAGTACATATGATCGTGGAAGTAGCCGGAAGATATCATTACCCTGCCATTTCGATTTTTGCAATCTTAGCTGGATATTGCTTGGCAAACTACGATGTTAAGGGGACAGTGTAGCGGAGTGAACTATAATTCATAAAAAGGCTACGTTAGATTTGGATGATTCGTAGGAATAGAATATCGATGATCTTTCAAGCCTTTCACCTCTTTCCCTTGTTGACAGCAATCGAAAATGTGTGCTATCCAATGGAGTTAAACAGCATACCACTTGCAAAAGCCAAAGCGAGGACGAAGGAACTGTTGGAATCAGTGGGTATTTATGTAGAAAAGCACCGTCGATATCCTGCTAACCTCTCCGGTGGTGAACAGCAACGGGTTGCAATTGCGCGCGCACTTTCGACCGGAGCAAGGATTCTGCTGGCAGATGAGCCTACTGGAAACACGGTTAAAACTGGATATCAAAATAGCAAATCCATTAAATTGGTTTATGGAGGTGGATGAAATTGAGTAGTATAGCAAGAGATTTATATACTATACGCAAGATGGGCATTAAGGCTCTAACAGAAAAGCTTGGTCCTGTGGGTATGGTTGAATTTATACGACAATTTGACTCCGGTTACGGCGATTATACTAAAGAACGCCATGAATGGCTTGATAACATAGACATTAAGACAATCGTGAAACAAGTTGAGGCGAAAAGGGACAGATAATACCTAACTTGCAAAGTCGCAATCAAAAAAGCTTTAAATAGTTTGGTTCAAGTTATGCCTCAGGACTGTTGCTAACAAAGGATTCTGAGAACAGCAAAAAAACCTTGTAATCCGGTGATTGCAGGGCTTGTTTGTTGCCCAACGACCCACCCCTCTAGAACAAAACATCATTTTTCATCCCTGACATATTTAAAACCTGATAAGCATATTTTTTCTTATCGGCAGCTCCGTTTATCCAAAACACATTCCCATTCAGGTTTTCCGGGTTGTTGCTACCTGATGCGGCTGCAATAGTGTCATTTACACATACCCATTATAATTTCTTTCAAAAAGATGCAGCTTGAAACTAAAATAATAATTTTCCTTTTTAAATATATGCTATAATGGTAATAGCTTGTATAATTATCTTGTGTATAAATTTAAAAAAGGGGTGCTTAAGCGATGAAGAATATTCCTTTGATTGAAGTAAGAAAGATTGATGATCTTAAACAGATGCTTGACACAAGTACAGAATTATATTCAAATAATACTGCATTTCTGGTTAAGAAAAAAGGCTCTGACAAATATGAGCCGGTAACCTACAAACAATATAAGAAAGATGTAGATGCTCTTGGTACTGCTTTTATTTCTCTAGGACTTAAAGATCAAAGAATTGCTGTCATTGGGGAAGCTAGATACGAATGGGTAGTTACCTATCTAGCTACATTAAACGGTACTGGCATTGCAGTACCCATTGACAAGGAGCTGCCGGGCAATGAAATTGAAAGTCTTCTTGAAAGATCAGAAGCTAGTGCAGTTGTATTTTCTGCGGCTAAAAAAGAAGTTATTGAAAAAGTTGTTTCACATAATAAAACGGTTAAATATTATATTGACATGGATATAGAAGAAGACGGTGAGAATTTTCTATCATTTAAAAAGATTTTGGATAAAGGATATAAACTGCTTGAAAATGGCGATAGAAGCTTCCTAGATGCAAAAATTGACAATGAAGCAATGAGCATCCTTCTTTTTACATCTGCTACCACCGACAAATCAAAAGCTGTAATGCTTTCTCATAAAAATATTAGTGAAAACCTTATGGCAATGTGTAAAATGATTGACATAAAAACTACCGACACTTTTTTGTCAGTACTTCCAATTCACCATACATACGAATGCACCTGCGGCTTTCTCTGCCCGATTTACAGAGGCTCTGCAGTAGCTTTTTGCGAGGGATTGCGTCATATAGCCAAAAATCTTAAGGAGTCCCAAGCTTCGATTATGCTTGGCGTTCCACTTATCTATGAAGCTATGTATAAACGTGTCTGGGATCAGGTAGCAAAGAGTGGTCAGGATAAAAAGCTTAAAACAGCAATTAAAATAAATAATTTTCTGAAGAATTTTGGAGTCGACCTTAGCAAAAAGCTATTTAAAAAAATACATGATAATCTTGGCGGAAATATGAGAATGTTTATTAGCGGTGCAGCCGGAATCGATCCCTCTGTATCAAGCGGTTTCAGAGATTTAGGAATGCTTTTGATTCAAGGGTATGGGCTTACCGAATGCTCGCCGATTGTTGCACTTAACAGGGATGTCGATTACAAAGATGATGCTACCGGTCTGCCTCTTCAAGGACTTATGGTAGAGATTAATGAACCAAATGAAGAAGGTGTAGGAGAAGTCAAGGTAAAAGGTCCAAGTGTTATGCTTGGGTATTACAAAGATGATGAAGCAAATGCAAAAGTTTTTAAGGATGGATGGTTTTTTACCGGAGATCTGGGATATATTGATGCGGATGGATTCCTTCATTTAACAGGAAGGAAAAAGAATGTAATAGTGACCAAAAACGGAAAAAATATTTATCCTGAAGAAATTGAAACCCTTCTCAACAGAAGCAATTATATTTTGGAGTGTATGGTATATGGAAAGACTAAGGACAACGATGATGAAATAAATGTAACAGCTTCTATTTTCCCTGATTATGAAAAAATAAAAGAGGAATTTGGTGAAATTTCAAAGGATGAGCTAAAAAAGCTTCTCCAAAATGAAATAAAAGCTGTAAATAAGAGCCTTGTAACCTATAAATACGTAAAAGATTTTAGTATAAGAGAGGAAGAATTTGCAAAAACAACAACAAGGAAAATTAAGCGGTATATGGAAGAGATTTAGGATGGCTTAATAAGCATAAATTCATGGGAATTGAAGAATGATCTTTTGAAAACGGGAGAATAGACAATATGATTGTGAAAGAAGTAATATACGCAAATGATTTTAGTAAAGAAGCTAATGACTTTGTTTTAGAAGGAAAGGGCAGGTATTATATTAAAGATGAGAGACTCTTTTTGGATGACTCGGAGGCTCAGTCAGGATTAACTTTTTGGTTGAATAAAGAGTTTAAAGATAATATACTTATTACTTATAAAGCAATGGTTGTTGAACCAAAGCTTGCTGGAAACCTAAATTTCTTTTTCATGGCAAGAACAAAGGATGGAAGGTTCGTATTGGAGGATCAGCATGACGGAAAATATGCTCAATATCATGAGCGCTGTAATTTGTATATTTTAACTTTTACCGCGAACCAAGGAAACGAGGCTCTGTCAGGATGGTCGAGGCTAAGAAAGGATCCTGGTTTTAATCTTTTGAGTGAAGATCGGTCTATGAAAACTGAAATAAATAAGGAGTATTTATTTGAGATATATAAGATGGGACAGAATATAGAAATTAAGATTAACGGTGAGTCAGTTCACAGGTACACTGATAATGAACCATACATGGTTGGGGCTGTAGGCTTCAGAACATGGAAAACACGTCAGTGTGTAAAGGATTTCAAAGTATATTCAGTTGCCGAACAATAAAATCTGTTTTGACATCTGCAATTACAATAGAAGATTTATTTTGATAATCAAGGAGATATTATGAACAGGGACATTTATGATTTATCCCAAAAACCATTGAAGCTGCTATCTACTCGTGTATGGAGAACTTATACCGGTGGTCGATTAATTGATGAGTTACAGCGAAAAGAAATTGCAAAGGACACTTTTTTCCCTGAAGATTGGGTTGCATCACTCGTAATTGCAAACAATCCCGGTCGCGAGCATATTACAGAAGGACTCAGTGAATTTGAAGATGGCGGTAAAAAGTTTATCCTCAAGGATGTTCTTAGTAAGGCACCAATAGCTTTTTTGGGAGAGAATCATGTTAGAAAGTATGGAAGCAATACAGGAGTACTAGTTAAAATGCTTGATTCTGCCGAGAGACTGGCTATTCAGGTGCATCCGGACAATGAAACCGCAATAAAGCTATTTAATTCACCTTATGGAAAGACTGAAGCATGGTATATTATTGGTGGCAGGGAGATAAATAGCGAACGACCATATGTGCTTTTTGGGTTTAAACCGGGCATAACTAGAGAAAAGTGGAAAAGAGTCTTTGACGAACAAAATATAGATGAAATGCTGGATTGCTTGCATAAGTTCTATGTAAACCCAGGTGATACATTTCTCATAGAGGGTGGATTACCCCATGCTATAGGACCAGGGTGCTTTATGGTTGAGATACAGGAACCTACTGACTACACAATCAGAACTGAGAGGATAACACCAAGAGGATATAAGGTTCCAGATATGTCAGTTCATCAGGGAGCTGGTTTTGATAAAATATTTGACTGTTTTCACTATGATGGATTAACTCGAAAGGAAGTAGAAGCAAGATGGTTGATTAAGCCAGAAATTGCTATAGCTACAGAGAATGAAAAAATATATAATCTGATTTCCAAAAAACACACGGATAAGTTTTCTATGGATCTCATTGAAATAGGTGGCGAAATTACACTAGATAAGCAAGATACTTTTTCAGTGCTTGTTAACTTGTCTGGAGACGGACTAATAAAGTATAATGGCGGAGAAACGTACATTAACCAAGGTGAACAGTTTTTCCTTCCTTACAATATGGGCACAATAAATATATTAAACAAAGGAAAAGGATTGCTAAAAATAATTAGATGTTTTGCACCAGAAGCAAAGGATTAATGTGGATTTACAGAGGATTTTACAGTTTTTTTAATTTATCGCCCATTAATCCTTCTGGAAGTTATGTAGATTTTATGCTTATATTTTTGTAAATGGGGTGCTCAATATGAAAGAGGGTAAGTATTACGGTGCTCATCTCCATATGCATAGCTGTTTTGAAGGTACAGCAAGTATGGAAGGGCATATGTATGAAGCGCAGCGCATTGGGGTTGATGTTATTTGGTTTACGGATCATGATAGCCGCATGGGCATAAGAATAAATTCAATTAGAGAATTTGATTTTGAAAAAGAAACTCTTTTAATTAAAGAAAATCCAGAGAAACCAGGAGTTTTCCATGGATGGATTAGCAATGAAACAGGGGAGCAAGCTAAGGGGAATATTTCATTAACAAGGGAATTTTCATACACTGGCATGCAATGCATGAAAATATGCGCTGAATCATCTGAAGAGAGTTCAAAATGGCAAAGGAAAGCTGTGTATTTTACTTCTAATGGGAAAAGACACCAATGGTCATTGTTATCAATAGTAAGGCTTAAAATCGCATGCTTAATAAAAGGTTTATGTAAAGACACAAGAATTATTTTCAAAGTAAAACTATCTCAACGCCCGCCCGATCACCAGTTTGCAGCAATTAAATATGTTATCGGTGAGTCAGAAGGTTTAGAAGATAAAAACTCAAAGGTCATTCCTCTAAAAACGGTTGAGGGCAGTTGGTGTGAGCTTACATTCAATCTAACCAAAGATGCTGAAAACTCACCTGAAATAGGCGGACTGGATAATGTATTTGATTCTATAGAAATAATTGTTGAAACTAGGAACGGGAAATCAATTACATGTTTTTTTGATGACTTTCAAATTCAGAATGAACTTCTTTATGAGGATGTAAGAGTCAGACAAAAAGCACTTGCAGAAAGGCTTGGGGCAAAATATGGTGTACTGCCTATAGTTGCAACTGAAATTTCAAATGCTGGAATGCATAAAAATTGCTTTTCTACCAATGTTCCTATTATCAATTATATGAAACGCAATTATTCTGTTACACATGATGAAGCTATACAGTGGGTTTTGCAGCATAACGGAACTTTTTCATATAATCATCCTTTTGTAAAATGGAATAGACTTTCATTAACGGATGAAGAAAAGGAATCAATTGTAAAAGACCTTGTAGAAGAGTTTACACTCAAAAAGTGTGATGGAGCGAGTATGATTGAGATTGGTTTTCCTGTAGGCAGATATGGCTTCTCGTTGGAAAATCACCTGGAGCTTTGGGATGGTTTAAGCGCTAATGGTATTTTTATCACAGGTCATGGTGTTAGTGATAACCATGCAAATGATACAAATTGGTATGATGGCAATAATTTTGTCGCATGGATTTACTCTGATGAATTAAATGAAGAGAGTCTAATCAAATCAATGAAAAGCGGAAACGTGTATACTGGTGACCCAGTTCAGTTTAAAGGAGAGCTAATTTTTGAGACTAAAGAAGGTTATTGCATGGGGCAGGTTGTTAAAATTAGCAAGCCGAAATACAAAATATCATTGAAAATCAATAAAATGAAGCCAGGATGGACTATAAATTGGATTGTTAATGGAGAAAATAATAGATCAATACTGGTAGATGAAGATATTCTTGAAGATAGCATTAAAATTGAGCCCAAGAATAATGTTAATTTTGTCAGAGTTGAAGTATACAATGAAAGTAATCGATGTATACTCTTAACAAATCCAATATATTTTGTAACTGATGACAATATACCAGATGAGAGAAGAGTAACGCATGGTACATTATTGGCGGCAGAGCGATAACATATTCTAAACCCGGGAGGCCCATAATCGTATATTATGTTTTTATAGTAGAAGGTTTTTGCAAACATTATTTAATAAAAAAGAAATTCAAGTGGAGAAGGTGATAAATATGAATTCAATAGCTATAGGGTGTGACGATGCAGCTGTTAATTTTAAGGAAGAAATAATTGAATACATAGCACTTAAGGGATATCAATGTGATGATTTTGGGGTTAGTAAAGATGAGCATACGGTTTATCCTGATATTGCATTGGCAGTAGCAAAGGCAATTCAGTCAGGAAGATATGAACGTGGAATCTTAATTTGTGGTACGGGGATTGGAATGTCTATTGTAGCAAATAAAGTTGGTGGTGTCAGAGCTGCTTTATGTCATGATGTATACTCGGCAGAGCGGGCAAGAAAGAGCAACAACGCCCAGATTATTACTATGGGTGCAAGAGTAATTGGTATAGAACTGGCAAAAAAGATAATTGATGCCTGGCTACAATCAGAGTTTGAGGGAGGACGCAGTCTTCCAAAGGTCGAAAGAATTTTAAATATTGATAATGAGTACCGGAAATAACCCATGTAATGATTAATACAAAAAAAGAATATAATTGAACTTCACAAATAATATATAGTTTCCGACCTTCGCTGGGTTAGTTGATATAGCAATAGTGTATTAGGGAGATATGATGGAAAGAAAAATGAGCAGTTTGATTAAGCAGGAGGAACTTGAGCGACAAATTGCATTTATTCAGCAGATAAAAGAACTTAATGCAGGAAAATTAAAAAAGTACAAGCTTGCAACTTATGGTTGTCAGATGAATGAAAATGACTCTGAGCGTCTTGCGGGCTTTCTTACTGAAATGGGATATGTTGAAACTAGGGAATCTAAAGAAGCAGACCTGATAATTTTCAATACATGTTGTGTCAGAGAAAATGCAGAGCTAAAGGTGTTCGGACATCTTGGTGCGCTTAAGCGCTATAAGCAAAGTAATTCTGACCTTATTATTGCTGTATGCGGCTGTATGATGCAGCAGGAGCATATTGTTGAGCGAATAAAGAAAACATATAGACATGTGGATGTGGTTTTTGGAACCCATAACTTGCATAAGTTTCCCGAACTTTTATTTGGCGCAATTGATAGTGGTCATAGAGTAATAGAGGTATTGGATGAAGAGGGAATAATAGCGGAAGGTCTTCCTATACACAGATTAAACGATATAAAAGCATGGGTTACAGTAATGTATGGTTGTAATAATTTCTGTTCTTACTGTATTGTTCCTTATGTACGAGGTAGGGAAAGAAGTAGAAGGCTTGAAGATATAATCAGCGAAGTAAATGAGCTTGGAAACCAGGGCTTTAAGGAAATAACACTCCTTGGTCAGAATGTAAATTCCTATAGAGGTGGAGATGATGAAAATCATGATTTTGCCGAAATTTTATACAAGCTTGAAGATGTTAATGGTATAGAAAGAATAAGGTTTATGACATCTCATCCTAAAGATTTATCGGACAGGCTTATTGAAGCAATAAGAGATTGCAGTAAAGTATGTGAACACCTTCATCTTCCAATACAATCCGGAAGTTCCGATGTTCTTCATAAAATGAACCGGAAGTATAATAAGGAAAAATATCTTAAATTAATAGAAAAAATAAAAAGCAGTGTACCTGGTATATCCTTGACAACAGATATTATTGTTGGTTTTCCCGGAGAGACTGAAGAGGATTTTTTGCATACACTGGATGTTATAGAAAAGGTTAGGTTTGATACAGCATATACTTTTATTTATTCTAAAAGAACTGGAACTCCGGCTGCAAAATCTGCAGATCAGGTTCCAGAAGATATTAAAAAGCTACGTTTTGAAAGACTTCTTAATCTTCAAAATTCCATAAGTAAGGAAATTAATGAAGAGCTTTTAGGAAAAAATGTTGAAGTTCTGGTGGAAGGTTTAAGTAAGAATAGCCAGGAAGCCTATACAGGCAGAACCAGAACAAATAAAATTGTAAATTTTAAAGGTAAAAGAAATAGCGACCCGATAGGTAAATTAGTTAAGGTACAAATAAATAAAATTCAGACATGGTCTTTGGAAGGAGAAATAGTATAGTTGAAGTATTTGACAAAGCAAAAGAATTAGGAGAATGCATATACAATAACAGGGGAAGATACATGTTCAGAAAGTACATGTAAAAGCTGCAAGTCGGGTTGTGGTGGGATACATTAGATTTAAATAAAAAAATGAGGTTTGTGAGGTTAAATAATGGCTGGTTTTACTCCAATGATGGTTCAATATATGGAAATAAAGAAACAGTATGAAGATTGCATACTGTTTTTCCGCTTGGGTGATTTCTATGAAATGTTCTTTAGTGACGCAGAAGTTGCTTCTAGGGAGCTTGAGTTAACACTTACCGGAAGAGATTGCGGGATGGAAGAAAGAGCTCCTATGTGTGGTGTTCCGTATCATGCGGCTGATGCTTATTTATCAAAGCTTATTAATAAAGGATATAAAGTTGCAATCTGTGAACAGATTGAAGATCCGGCACAAGCTACAGGAATAGTAAAAAGAGATGTAATCAGGGTAATTACACCTGGCACTGTAACAGATAATTCAATGCTTGATGACAAAAAGAACAATTATCTTATGTGTTTATATAATTATAAAATTTATTTTGGTCTTGCTGCAGTAGATCTGTCAACTGGAGAGTTTTATACAACAAGAATAAGCTGGGGGAATACTATTAATAAAGTAATGGATGAAATAGCAAAATTCTCGCCTTCTGAATTAGTTGTAAACAGTGATTTTTATAATGATACTAGGACTATAAAACTATTACGTGAGAAATTTGATTTATACATAACTCCCTTTGAAAATGACTATTATAATGAGCAAAATGCCCGTGAACTTATTTTAGATCAATTCGGTGAAATTGATTTATTAAAAAGAGAAATGGATATTTCGATAAATGCCAGTGGAGCACTGTTAGAATATCTAAAACAGACACAGAAAATTAATATGCAGCATATTAAAAAGATCATAGATTATAAAATTGATGAATATATGGTTCTTGATGTGTCTACCAGAAGGAATCTTGAAATAACTGAAACTATGCGCACAAGGTCAAAGAAAGGTTCACTTTTGTGGGTTCTTGACAGGACGATGACTTCCATGGGTGCTAGGATGCTGCGAAAATGGATTGAGCAACCACTTATAAAAACACATGATATAAACTCAAGGCTTCAAGCGGTAAACGATATTAAGGAAAAATTTATGGTTCGGATGGAAATCCGAGAGTTACTAAAAAGAGTGTATGATATTGAAAGACTTGTAAGTAGGATAGTGTTTGGTAATGTAAACTGCAGGGATCTTGTGTCATTAAAGTGTTCTTTAAGGCAGATGCCATCAATTAAAGAGTGCTTGAAAAACTGCAGTACCGATATGTTGACACAGCTAAACAGTATAATTGATCCAATGGAAGATATTTCTGAACTGATTGACAAATCTATTATTGATGAACCTCCGATTGCAGTAAAAGAAGGCGGAATAATAAAGATAGGGTATAATGAAGAGGTAGACAAGCTCAGAGAGGCAACAATAAACGGTAAGCAATGGGTGGCGGATTTGGAAAGCTCTGAGCGAGAAAAAACGGGTATTAAGAACTTAAAAGCAGGTTTCAATAGAGTATTTGGTTATTATCTTGAAGTAACAAAGTCCTATTACAATTTGGTTCCTGAAAATTATATAAGGAAGCAGACACTGACCAACTCTGAGAGATATGTGACCGAAGAATTAAAAGAAATGGAAAGTAAAATCCTTGGAGCTGAAGAAAAGGTCGTAGAGTTGGAATATAAATTATTTACACAGATAAGAAGCACAATTGCTGAAAATGTAATTAGGATAAAGGAGACAGCAGAGGCTGTAGCCCAGGTGGATGTTATTTGTTCTCTAGCAGAGGTTGCCGATAGGGAGTCCTATTGTATGCCAGATGTGAATGATGATGATATCATATGCATAAAGGATGGAAGACATCCGGTAGTAGAAAAAACGATGGAATCCGGAGATTTTGTACCTAATGATACTATTTTAGACATGGATGAAAACCGTTTAGCAGTAATAACAGGACCAAACATGGCAGGAAAGTCTACGTATATGCGGCAAATAGCCTTAATTGTTCTCATGGCACAAATAGGTAGCTTTGTGCCAGCTCAAAGTGCTCAAGTAGGCATAGTTGATAAAATATTTACTAGGGTTGGGGCGTCTGATGATCTTGCTTCAGGGCAGAGTACCTTTATGGTTGAAATGTCTGAGGTAGCCAACATTTTAAAAAATGCAACTAACCGTAGTCTTCTTATTTTAGATGAAGTTGGAAGAGGTACAAGCACCTTTGATGGACTTAGTATTGCTTGGTCGGTAATCGAATATGTTAGCAGCAAAGAAAAGGTAGGAAGCAGGACACTATTTGCAACTCATTATCATGAACTAACTGAGCTTGAAGGTAAGATTACAGGAATCAAAAATTTCTGTATTTCGGTTGAGGAAAAGGGTGAAGACATAACATTTTTAAGAAAGATTATAAGGGGAGGCGCTGACGGAAGTTATGGAATTCATGTGGCAAAGCTTGCAGGTGTTCCCGAAACTGTTATTGATAGGGCAAGGGAACTACTTCTTGAGCTTGAGGAGTCGAATATAAATAGAAAACAATACCGGAACAAAAAGACTAGAATGCCTCTTGAGGGTCAGCTTGATCTTATATCATATAAAAGTATTTCAAAGAGCCATGATGAAGTAATCAACGATGTTAAGAATCTCGACATTTCAAAGCTTACACCTCTTGATGCTCTTAATGTGCTGTATAAGCTCCAGCAAAAGTTGAGAAAGGAGTAAACATGGGAAAAATAATTTTACTTGACGAAAATACATCAAATAAGATAGCTGCAGGAGAAGTAATTGAGAATCCGGCGTCAGTTGTTAAAGAACTTGTTGAAAACTCAATGGATGCTTATGCCAATTCTATTCAGATTGAAATAAAAAACGGAGGCAAGACTTTTATTAAGATAATTGACAATGGTTTGGGTTTTGAAGATGATGATGTGGAATTGGCGTTTGAGCGTCATGCCACAAGTAAGATCAGAAAACCTGATGATATAGAGAATATTTTGACATTTGGTTTTAGGGGTGAAGCCCTTGCCAGTATTGCAGCAGTTTCAAATATTGAGGTTATAACAAGAACTAAAAATTCTGAATATGGAAAATTAATAAAGATACAAGGTGGACAAGTTAATGATGTAAGGACAACAGGCTGTCAGATCGGCACTACCTTTATTGTGAGAGATCTTTTTTATAATACACCAGCAAGGTTCAAATTTTTAAAGAAGGATAGGACTGAATCAGGATATGTATCCGATATAATAGGTAGGATAGCGTTAGGTAATCCGCATATTTCCCTTAAACTCACTGTAGATGGTAAAACTGTTTTACATACCCCGGGAAATAATGACTTGCAAAGTACTGTTTTCAGCATTTATGGAAAGGAAGCAGCCAATGCATCTTTAAAATTAGAATACGAGAATGATATGCTAAAAATTTCAGGATTAATTGGAAAAAGTGAAATTTCGCGTGCTAATCGAAGTCAGCAATCTGTTTACATAAATCACAGGTATATAAAAAGTAAAGTTATAACTGCTGCTATTGATGAAGCATGCAAATCTTACGTTATGAAAAATCGGTATGCTTTTGCTGTTTTATATATAGATATAAATCCAACTTTAGTTGATGTAAATGTTCACCCTACAAAGATGGAAGTTCGTTTTTCAAATGAAGGTGAAATATTTAAATCTGTTTATGCTGCAATAACCAATACTTTGCATAGCAAAAATCTAGCTCCCAAAATAAAAGTAAGTACCGATGAAACTAAGATTGAACACAAGATCTCTCCTGATGATTACAAAGAAAACATATCAGAAGATAAGAAATACTCAGTACTTGAAATACCCGTGATTAATTATCGACAACCGCAAATATTTGATACTGTCCAAAATACAAAAAGTGTTAATAAATCATCTATCACACAGCTTGGTTATACTGAAGGAAAGAATATTTCAGTCCGAAAAGATTTTGTAAAATACGAAACTAAGAAACCTCAAGATGAAGAAGATGCTGTTATAAAAAATACTCTTGATAGTGCCTCACAAGAGTATTTAAATGAAAGTGGCACACAGAAATATTTTTCAGATGATCAGGAAGATGATTTAATATCAAATGCAAGGATAATTGGACAATTATTTTCAACATATATTCTGCTGGAAAATCGTTCTGAGTTAGTTTTGGTTGACCAACATGCAGCACATGAAAGAATTATGTACGAAAAACTTAGAGAAAAGTATCATAATAGAGAACCTCTTTCGCAGATGCTTATTGATTCAGAAATTATAGAGGTGACATATCAGGAGCAAAAGTTTTTGGAAGATGAAAAAGAAGTTCTTAAAGATATAGGTTTTACCTATGAGGATTTTGGCAATAATTCTATCATATTAAGATCAGTACCTTACATTATGGAAAATGAGCAGGTAAAGCAAAAGTTTCTTGCGGTTCTAGACTACTTGATGAGTTCCTTTGATTCAAAAAGTAGCATAATTCCTGATGAAAAGCTTTTTTCTATTAGCTGCAAGATTGCAGTTAAGGCAAATAAGAAACTAGATAACAAAGAAATTGATAATATGCTAAGTGAGCTTAAGATGATGAAAAATCCATTTAATTGTCCGCATGGTCGACCTACTATAGTTAAAATTAGTAAATATGAGGTTGAAAAAATGTTTAAAAGAAAATTGTGATAAACTTTCATCTACTTTTTGAAAGATATAATGACATAATATTCCACTTATTGCTATTTAAAATAGCTATCAAAAGGAGTCAACGCTTTGAAAAATGCACTTGTAGTTCTAGGTCCTACAGCTTCAGGGAAAACTGCAATATCTGTGAAGCTTGCAAAGGAAGTTAATGGCGAAATAATATCGGCTGATTCAATGCAAATTTATAAGTATATGGATATTGGGACAGCAAAGCCAGATGAATCAGAAAAAGATGGTATTCCGCATTATATGATGGATGAAATTGAACCTGACGAGGAATTCAGCGTTGCGCGATTTAAAGAAATGGCAACAGGTTACATTAAAGATATTCTCGCACGTGGCAAGGTGCCGATAATCGTTGGTGGTACGGGTTTATATATAAATTCACTTGTATATAATGTAAATTTTTCCGAAACTATATGTGATTGGAAGCTGAGGGAGCAGCTTCAAAGGGAAGCTAAGGAAAAAGGCAATAAATATCTTCATGATGAGCTGAGGAAAGTTGATGCTATAGCTGCAGAAAGTATACATTATAATAATGTTAAAAGAGTGATAAGAGCATTGGAGGTTTTTAAACATACTAATAAACCAATATCATACCATCAGAAAATTTCACGCATGGAGCCTTCAGAGTATTACTTTTATATGATAGGCTTGAATATGGATAGAGAGAAGCTTTACAACAGAATAAACTTACGAGTAGATCAGATGATAGAAAACGGTCTTGTATCAGAAGTGAAAAAACTTTTGGATATAGGATATGATAGAAATCTGGTTTCAATGCAGGGACTTGGATATAAAGAGATTATATCCTTCCTAAAAGGTGAATGCACTTTAGAAGAGGCTATTACAATCATTAAACGTGATACTCGAAGATATGCCAAAAGGCAGCTCACCTGGTTTAGAAGAATAGAAGATATATATTGGGTTTCTGTAGATAAATATGAAGACTCTCAGGAAATACTAGAAAATATTAAAACTGTGTTGCAAAATACCAATTTTTTCTGTAAAATATGAATAAGGTCGGAAGGGATAACTCCCATCTACTATTTCAACTTAGTATTAAATAGAGATGGTAGAAAAGAGAGATTGAGGAGGATTTTTTGTGAATAAAACTAACATTAATTTGCAGGATGTTTTTTTAAACCAAGTAAGGAAAGAGTATATTCCGGTAACTGTATATCTAACAAATGGTTTTCAGCTAAAAGGAATTGTTAAAGGTTTTGATAATTTTACAGTCATTTTAGAAAGTGACGGAAAGCAACAGCTTATTTACAAGCATGCAATATCAACAGTAAGTCCAATAAAAGCCATAAACCTGATATTTAATAATGAAACCAGACCTGACGCATAAAAAAGGTGGCTTTTTTACGACAGTATAAAAATTTATAATATCTAAAAAAAACGGCATAGTCGTATTAAACGGTTATGCCGTTTTTTTAGATTCTGGGTGATTAGGTTATATGTTGTTTATAGTTTACGAAATACACCTATTACTTTTCCGATAATTGAAAGATTATCTTTAACTATTATTGGAGTCAAAAATCGGTTTTCAGGCTGCAGCCGTACATAATCCTTTTCTTTATAGAATGTTTTAACAGTTGCCTCATCACCTAATAATGCAACTATAATGTCTCCGTTAATTGCAGTATTTTGTTGCCTTATAAGAATAAAGTCTCCATCTAAAATTCCAGCTTCAATCATGCTTTCACCTTTTACACGAAGCATAAATACTGTTGAGTTTTGCACAAACTCAACGGGAAGTGGAAAAGTATCCTCAATATTCTCAAATGCAAGTATAGGCTCTCCTGCAGTGACCTTGCCGATTATTGGTACATCAACAAGTTCTTTTTTTGAATAATAGTCGGGAGTCTGGTTGTATTCCTTGCCAACTATTTTTAAAGCTCTGGGCTTACTTGGGTCCTTTTTAATAAATCCTTGTTTTTCGAGTCTTCTAAGATAACAGTGTACTGTAGATGTAGACTTAAATCCTACAGCTTTACAAATCTCCCTAACTGATGGAGGATACCCTTTGCTAGTAACGTGATTATCGAGGAATTCCAATATTTCGAGTTCTTTTTCTTTTAAATCACTTAATTTATTTACCAATTTGTTCACCTCATCATTAAGTATTAATAGGGAAGGTATTTAGGTAATATCAAAAGGTTTAAGGTTATCTTTACCAACCCCTCTATAGCATTATAACATAAAATTATTAAAAATCAAACTTACGTTCGAAATTTTTTAAAAACCTATTGACAGGGAACAAACGTTCCGATATAATTTACTCAAGAACAAACGTTTGATTAAGTTTTGCTTAATATTATAAAATTTATGTAGGAGGAAGGTGCACTTTTGTGAGAATCAGAATAAAAAACAAGTCAAGATTTATTGTTTCTATTATGGTTATAGTGGTTTGGCTTAGTGCAGCTGTTTTTGCAGCATCAGTTCATGGATATAAAGAACAAATGTTTAATTATATAGTAATACAGCAAGGGGATACCTTATGGGATATCTCACTAAAATACAAGGATGACAATCAGGAAGTAAGAAAATATATATACGATTTGAAAAGAATAAACAATCTTACAGATTCAACTTTATTCCTAGGAGATGTACTGAAGATTCCGGTTCGGTAACTAATACTTAAAGTGTTGATTTCTATCATTATGAAAGCATCCAGCACGAGCTTTGCTTTTATCTTTGATTAATCGAGTAGTAGCCGTAGATGCACACTGCGAGTGGTCTATATACTCGACCTAATTGATATAAGCCCTTATACGCATAAGTCTTATTTAACCATGTAGGCACAATATGGTGAACAAGCACACCGATGCATTGACGATGACCCTTGATACGATCCTTTTTAAAATTACAATAGGTAATCAAAAGTATAGGAAGTAATTAAGTTATTATATGATGGTTTATTTATGCATGCTATTATTTATGTGTAATCATTGATGTATAAAAAAAGAAATATATGAAAAGACAATGCTAATTAAGGAGACACGCAACCGGCATGGATGAAATACAAGAAAAAAGGTATTTAAGGGAGCAGCTTTTGGATCTTTTGGGTATCCCGAAAGAAAAATGTTCGCTTGAATCCGAACTAAAAGGATCTGTTTTACATGATGATATAGTTATTGAAAAGTGGGTATGGACGAGTGAGCCCGGGTCAAAGGTCACTTCTTTATTATATATGCCCAAAGTTCGGAATAGCAAGATTCCTGCAGTGGTAGTTGCAAATGGGCATGGAGGATCAAAAAATTCGCTGTATAATCATTATACAGGGCAGCTATATGCAAAAGTGGGGATTGCATGTCTTCTCTATGACACTATAGGAGAAGAGGAAAGGCATGTAAAAGGTGAAAAGGGGACACGTGCCCATGATGAAGAAGAAGTCTTAAGGTGTGCAGCTGAAAATGGCAGAATTGTGATGGGTAAAATGGTATTTGACACAATGAGGGCGATCGATTTTTTATTTTCGCATCACGATATAGATTCTGAAAATGTAGGAGTGACAGGAAACTCTTTAGGAGGTACTATAGCCTCATGGATGCTGGCACTTGATACAAGGATCAAAATGGCAATTGTTTCCGGATGGGCAATTAGCATGTATGGTGTTGCACAAAGTAAAGCGTGTACAAGGATTCCAGGCATGCTTATGGATAAGCTATGCAGCTTGCATGAGCATTTGTCTCTTTCTGTGCCCCATTGCGCAGTTTTAATAATGAACGGGGAAAAAGATTATATAATAGACAAAAAAGGGGATGGCAGATGCTGGGATGAAACCCGCCTTAACGTTACAACCCTTAGGGAAGTTTACAAAAACAGTGGAATACCTGCAAAATGCCAGTTATGGTTTGATGGAGAGGGAGGTCACCGAGCTTATCATAACCATAAGAAAGCATTATTATGGATTAATAAATATCTTGGCACGCCTACGTATACACATGAGCAAATCAAGAAGCTTCCGGAAATCACGCTGGGTAGATGGTGTGAAAAACACGGACTAAAATGGGAGGACAGCTTTGCCCATCTATACTGGAATGAGCAAAACCACAAAGGAGGAGTATATTTGGATCTTGACATTGTTCCTATAAGTGCCGACAGACTTAAATGCTTAAGGTATGAAGAGCTTGGCGACCCCTTATATACAATTGAAGGTTGGTTGGAAGCAATAAAGAAAAGAGTATAAAAAAATAACAAAGCATGTACGGTTAGTTTGTCTTATATTGAAAGTTTGATAGGTATGCTAATTTATGAGGTGTAATAAATGTTTATTGTATAATAAAAAATGAATAAGGAAAACCAAATTAAAATGAATAAAACTTATGAACCAAAAAACCTAATGTCTCCGAAAGGTGCGCAGACTGATTCCTCAATTGCATTGATATTTGCATAATGGAGACGGTATTGATCCCGATTCATCAAGCGATGTATACATATTCAATACTATGATCGCAGGACAAGACAACTGTATTGCCATAAAGTCAGGAAAAGATGCAGAAGGAAGAAGAATTGGTTTACCGTCAGAAAACATAAGAATTACTAACTGTTGTTTTACAAGCGGTGGCGGGATTGCAATCGGAAGTGAGATGTCGGGCGGTGTAAAAAATGTTTATGTTAGGGATTGTGTTTTTAAAAACGCAAAGATTATGGCAACTATAAAAGCGTTAAGGGGTCGCGGAAGTATAGCAGAAAACATAAGATTTGAAGATATAAAATTTGTAAATACCGACAATAATCCTGCATTTAAGCCAACTAAATGGAGCAGGGGGGTAATAAATATCGATCATTATTATTCTGTGGAGGAGTTTGACCCACAAACTAAGTTTCCCTTTGATGAAGGTTCACCGGTTTTTAGGGATATTACTTTTAAAAATATTTACATAGAGGATAAATCTAAATATCCCATTTATATGACAGCAGTCCCTGAAAGTCCACTTAAAAACATAAGTCTTGAAAACATCGACGCAAAGGGAAGATATGGTTTTATAGCTAATAATATTGACGGACTAAAGCTTAGGAATGTAACTGTAAAGGCTGATGAAGGTGTAGATTATTGCTTTAAAAATGTGAGTTTGAAATAATCAATATAGTAATGAAAAGTACAGAATGTAATTAGATTATCGTAGTTTTCTATGCTTTATTATAGTATTATTTATTTGTATTTTAGTTGATCTGTTTTAAAGGAGGATCTCAATTGAGTAATACAATGGTAACTGGCACTAAAATAAAAGTAAAAAAACCGTTTAAGTTTTCATGGAGGCAGTTTCAGCTTCAATCAATGATATGGCCAGGGATAATTGCCCTTTTTATATTTGAATACCTGACCATGTACGGAGTTATTATCGCCTTTAAAAAATATAATCTTTTCCTAGGACCTTTCAAATCACCATGGGTAGGTCTTAAATACTTTAAGGAAATGTTTATGGATGAGTATATATTTCTAGCTTTGAGAAATACATTAGGGATAAACATTCTGGAATTGATATTTTCTTTTCCAGCTCCTATTATTTTTGCGCTATTGCTCAATGAACTAACGAATGTTAAATTCAAAAAACTCACACAGACTATTTCATATCTACCACACTTTGTATCGTGGGTTATATATGGAGGTTTGGTAATTGCTATACTTTCTCCGGATAACGGAATATTAAACAATATATTAGTTAAAATCGGAATACTTGATAAACCTATTGCGTTTATGGCAAGACCTCAATATTTCTGGGTGATTGTCTTGATCTCCAGTATAATTAAAAACATAGGTTGGGGCTCCATTATATATCTTGCAGCAATTTCAAGTATAAACCAAGAAATGTATGACGCCGCTTTGGTTGATGGCGCTGGTAGGGTAGATAGAATGCGATATATAACAATTCCATCAATTATTACAACAATAATGATTATGCTGATATTCCAGATAAGCGGTATGATTAAAACAGGTTTTGACAGGATATGGATATTACAAAACGGTCTTAATGTCAGTGCCAGTGAGGTTTTTGAGACATATACCTACAAGCTGGGTATTGTAAACCTTCAGTTTTCTTATTCAACCGCAGTAGGTCTTGTAAAATCCATTGTGTCAATAATTCTTCTGGTAAGTGCAAACGCTGCATCACGTAAAATAACAGAAGAAAGTCTTTTTTAGGAGGAGGATGAATATGGCTGCAGTTAAAGAAAATCAAAGGCTGAAAGATAAAATTGTTGATATACTGATTTATGCATTTATGGTTGTAATTATATTCCTAACGTTATATCCATTCTGGTACTGCTTTGTTGGTTCGTTTAACGAAGGACTTGATTATATGAAGGGTGGAGTATATTTTCTGCCACGAAAGTTTACGATAGGAAATTACATGACAGTATTTGCGGACAACACAATACTTAATTCCTTCAAAGTGACTATAGCCAGAACAGTTATAGGTACAATATCACATGTTCTGTTTTGTTCGGTATTTGCATATGCCTACTCAAGAAAAATACTTAAATGGAAAAAGTTTTTTATGGTAACAGGGCTTATACCCATGTATTTTGGTGGAGGACTTATTCCCACATACATTCTTTACAGGCAGCTAGGTCTTTTGAATAATTTTCTTGTTTATATTATTCCCGGGCTTTTTAGTTTCTATCATGTTATCATAATGCAAGCATTCTTCAGGGGAATTCCAGATTCTCTCGCTGAATCTGCTATGATGGATGGTGCCAGTGAGTACAGAATATACTGGAGTATATTGCTGCCTTTGTCAACACCTGTGCTTGCAGCGATAGCGTTGTTTACAGGTGTTGGTCACTGGAATTCCTATTTTGACTCTATGGTTTTTACAACATCAAGAAGCTTACAGACGGTACAGGTATACCTGATGAAAATAGTCCGTTCACAACAGGCTGCTCAAAACATGGTTGATGCAACCCAGGATGAGTTCGAAAGGGTAATAACCCCAGAAACGGTAAAATTGGCAACAATGATGACTGTAACATTACCCATAATATTTATATATCCATTTCTGCAGAGATATTTTGTTAAAGGTATGATGATTGGCTCGTTAAAGGGATAATATGGTAATGAGCAATTTAAATCATATAATAAATAAGTTTAAGGGAGGAATATTTTCTATGAAGAAAACCATTAAAGTATGCAGTATAATTTTATGCCTGACCATGCTCTTGTCGTTTGCTGCGGGATGCGTAAAAAGTGATGGAGGCAATGACGCAACTCAGTCAGACGCTCCGCCAACTACGGTTAAAAAAGAAGGTTCAAGCTGGACGTGGGATACTACTTCCTGGGATATGGGCGTGTGGTATGTAGGAGATCCGGCTGTGGATAAGGTTTGGGATCCTGTAAATGTCCAAAACGATAAGGTTATGTTTGAAAAGACTGGTCTTGAGAAAGTTGAATTTACAGTACCAGCTTCTGCGGATCAAGAGAAGTTAAATGCTATGATTGCAGCCAACATGTTACCGGATGTTATCTCAATACCTATAGCAAACAATCAGGAAAGAAGAATGCTTTTGGAAGAATCCGGTTATGTTCTTGATCTTATTGCTATAGCAGAGCAGTATGCTCCAACATTTGTGCCTGAAATACCCGAAGATATGATACGCAGATTTTGCGGAAGTGATGGAAACCTTTATGGATTTCCAAACGCATACACCACACCAAGAGGTAAGGTGGAATTTGAATCTCCGTGCCAGATGTTTGCAAGGACAGACATTATGGATAAGCTGGGTCTGGATCTTAATTCCTTTGAAACCCAAGATAAAATGGTAGAATCACTTAAGAAATTTGCAGCCTCCGGTATAGACCAGGATGGTCTTTCAATACTGCCTATGATAATGACTCCAATTGGAGTTGATACTCTTAAGTGGATCCAGGAGCAATCTGAATATTTCGGACCTGTTATAGAAGATAAGGAAGGAAATTATATACATCCGGTAGTGAGTCCGAAAATAAAAGAAATGGCTCAGTTTATAAGTAGGCTTTTCAGAGAAGGCTTATATACCGAGCAAAACATAATGATGGAAAGAGCAGAAAGTGAGCAAATTATTCTGAACAACAGGATGTTCATGCATTTTGGTAAACTAGCTGCATACAATCAAAAAGCTTCTAGGAATGTTATATTTAACTCTAACGGCGAAATAACCTTTACTCCACTTACACCCGTAAAATCACTCAGCGGTGATGAGCCAGAATTCCCCGAGAAAGATGGAAAAGGTGGATATTTTATCACCTATATTTCCAGTAAAGCTAAGAACATTGAAAAAACTATACAGTTCTTTGAATACCTTTTCTCTGAAGAAGCTCAGATGTTGCAGGTATATGGTTTAGAGGGTGTGCAATATGAGTGGAAGGAAGGCCAGAACAGGTACGGTGACAGTGGTAAGTTTATTTCTAACCTTCCGGCATATTCGGAAGAATATAATAAAGATCCCGTAGCATCTACAAAGAAAACAGGTATTGCAACAATGTGGATGTTAAGGGATAACAGCTTTACCTCAACATTGTCCCTTAGAAAGCCTTATGAGGAAGAGACAATACAGAATCAGTGGGACAGGGATATAAAGGATTTCTTCCGCCCGTATGCTTATCCGAATCCATTGTCATTAGCATTTAATAGTCCGCTTCTGCCTGATGCCGGAACTGAAGAAGCAGAGATTTATTCCAAGATAAAGCTCTTTCTTGACAATCATATAATAAAATTAATTACAGCAGCTTCGGATGCTGAGTTTGAAAGCCTGTATGCAGAGGGTATTGCCCATGTTGAAAAGCTAGGTTTAGATAAGGTTGTTGCTGTATCCGAGCAAAAGTACTTAGATGGTAAAAAAGTGGCAGGGGTAGATTACCTCTACCGTCAACATCAAAAGTAGCACATACATTTATTAAAAAACATAATATCACCACAGTAAAAACCTGCTTGGAATTTAGAAATAGTATCTTTTTTCCAAGCAGGTGCTTTTATGTGCATTACTAATGATTTTTTGCTTTTGTGTTATTACTCGATGAAAAAGCAGCAGTGCAGTCATGGGGATTACAGCAAGGAGTTCCTGTATTCTTGGGGTGACATATTTGAATACTTTTTAAAAAAGCGGGAGAAATAAGATGCATTTGCAAAGCCGAGTGTCGAACTAATCTCATTAATTCTCATACTATCATACTTTAAAAGTTCTCGTGCCTTTTCAAATTTATACTCCGAAATGTACTCTGAGATACTTTTTCCTGTTGCCTGTTTATAAAGGCGTGATAGGTAAAAGGGGTTGAAATGACATATTTCTGCGAGTTTATTTAATGATATATCATTGCCTAAGTTTTCTTGAATATACAAATGAATATTTTGTATAATTTTATCAGTAGTTTTCATATATTCATCGGATTTCTGTTTAAAAATTTCCTGAGCAAGTCTTACAAAGTATAAGGTAATGTCATTCCAAGATGAATGGGATTCCATTTTCATAAGGATTTCGAGTTGATAATTTTCTTCAAGCTCAAGAATTTCCCGTTTATCGAGGTTCTCAACATATGCAAGAAAAACCATTGCAACCGAGTAGTAAACCTTTCTTACAAGAATGTATGACTTTTGTTTCTGTGAATCAATGCATGACAGTATTTCTTTAAGTGTATGAATAAACTCATCTGCTTGCCCACTTTCTAAATATGTATCAAGAAGATTAATTTTTTTAAGCTCTGAAAAGACCTTTTGCTCGAATTTTTTTTCTTCCCTTTCCATGGAGGTTGTGCGCACTGACGGTTCCATATCATCAGATAGAATTACTTCACACGTGATTCCGGATACCTTTTGCAGAAGCTTTTCCAGCCGATTGTATTTTACACTGATATATTCCCATAAAACTGGAATTTTCGAGACAGAAAAGGAAACAGAAAGATCAAGCGATACATGTATTGCCTGTTGAATTAAGTCTATAGTGCTGTAAACAAATTGAGAAACCCGCTGGAGAATTTCAATTTCGTTTTCAGAGATACAGCCATCTTGTGTGAACTCTTTTGGCTGGGTTATCCATAAAATCCTGTTGTAATTGCACATTACAGGAACTACCGTTGCAGATGCTGAAAGATACTGACCTGCAATGTCTTGTATACTGTATAGAAGTTCCGCTTTTTCACTTAACCCCAAATCCTTCCTCCAATAATCAACCTGTCCAATAAATATCTGTACCGGCATGCTGCAATTAAATGGAATGTTCAATTCTGTAAACTGCATCTGCATTTCATTCGTGCAGCATTCATACCCTGATATAATATCCATAAGGTATTTGTTCTGCAAAAGAGGAAGTGCCCGGTTCAACTGCTTTTTTGCATTTTCAATATATTGTGAATTTCGCTTATCTTCATCAATTTCACTGACTGCTTGATGAAGAGCATCAAATATAGGTTTGTCGCCTTCTACCTTTAAAATAAAATCTACTGCTTTTTTTCTAATGGCGGTCTGTATATATTCAAAATTATCAAAACCTGTAAGAAAAATTACTTTGGAGTAAGGGCAATAAAGTTGTATCTGGTTAAGAAACTCAATTCCATTAACCTCAGGCATACAAATGTCTGACAAAATTATATCTACTCGTACCTTCTTAATAATTTCAAGTGCTTGGGATGAAGAATAAGCTTTAAAAACTTCAAAAGATAGTTTATCATAGTTAGTTATTGCGTTATAAAGGCTGTCTGTTAGATAAGGCTCATCATCAATTATCAGTAAAGTGACATTTTTGACCTCCAATAGAAAATTATTTATGAATCAACGATATAGTTCAACTATATATCAAAAAGTCAGTCGATTTTCATGCAAAGTATCTCTAACATGATGTTGTCATTACGTTATCACAATCGATATTTCCACTCGCAAACCGCCTGTCTCATTAACAGTAAGCAAAACACCGCTATCCTTACCATACCTTAGCTGAATCCTTCGATGAACATTAATTACACCTGAGTTTTCCATATCATCTCCTGTGTATGCCAACTGATTTTTAAGTATCTGAAGTTTATCATTGTCCATGTTACCTCCATTATCTTCGACACTTATACACAGCGAATTATCTATCTTTTGCATATTGACAATAAGCTTACCATCCGCACTTTTGTTTTTTAAACCATGTTCATATGCATTTTCTATAACCGGCTGCAATATGAGCCTTGGCACCATCAGATTTTCACAACCTGCAGGAATGTCACCAAACTCAGCTTGGATCCGGTTTGAAAAACGGAAGGTTTGTATCTCTACATAATTTTTAGCATGCTCTACCTCACTTTTAAAAGGAATTTCATTTGATGCGCTTCGAGTTATAAATTTGCAAAAACTACCCAGATGCTCAGTAAACCTTACAATATTCTCATAATCCTGATCTACCGCCATACGATGTACCATAAAGATACTATTATACAAAAAGTGAGGGTTAATCTGATATTGTAGCTGCTTTAAAATAGCTTTTTGTGTACGTATATCCTGCTCGTACATTCTTTTCATCAAGTTCTTGAAGTTTATGATCATTTTATTGAAATTCTCATAAAGATATTTAAACTCATCGTTTCTTTTAGATGATATTTGGATGTCCAACACTCCGTCTTCAACCTTGCGAAAGGCAGTAAGAAGCTTATTTAATGGCTTGTCTAACAGCAAGTATATGGAGTAAGAAAACAAAAATATTATTATTATTGCACATGCGCACAAAAGCCAGAACCAGGTTGTATATCTAATGTAGTCTGCCAGAATTTCTTCCTCCGATATGAATGCTGCCAACGTTATCCCCAGATAGGCTGAATACTTATATACCACTAGATACGATTCACCATCTATTTTTATAGACGTTGTTGAAGTTGAGGTGATCGAATCTTTGTTTAGGCTGCAGAAGTTTTTCATAGAAGATAGCATACTGCCATCCTTTATATTTGAAATAGCCCATTCTTGATTATTATTTATCATTATTACCGAGCCTGTTTTATAAGGCAAAAAATTAAGCAGGGTATTTTCAAGGTACTTTCTTGACAATTGGATTGAAATATTAAAAAGAGTATTGCCAAAGAGTGGATGTTCTGAGACCCTGAAAGAAGCATTTAAGAACAATTCGTTATTATGATAAATAAATGGGAAACTTCCTGAATTATTTATAGCTTCAAATGCTTCTTTACTGTATATCTCCCTGCTTAACTCGGGAGTAATACCGTTATTATTTACTATCAGTGAATGCAAAGGAAAGCTTGTGCTTGCTTCGTATATATATGGGCTTAAGTTTTTTAGCAGTTGAAGCTTATTAAGTACATTTTTCCTTGTTATGACCCTGTCATAGCTTCCTAGATCTTCCCAGAAAAATCCAATAGTTTTAAAATCATGATCATCGAGATATAATCCCTGCATTTCAGATATTCTCTGTATTTCAGAAGAAAAGCCGTCCAGATAATAATCAACTTGCTTGGCTGTGGATTTTGATATCTGACTTTTTAAGTTTTTTGCCCCCCACAAGTTTATTGCTAAATTAAGAGCAAAAAAAGGAATCACAATTAAAAGAAAAACCAAAATAACTTTATGCAGAATTGAAATTGTAAAATTATTTTTGACGGATATCATATAAACACCTCATTTTAATTGTGCATACTATATAATATTTCTATTAATAATCCAAAAATCCTTTTTTATTAATTAAGATAGGTCTTATCCGCATAAAGAGGTAATGAAAAGTAAAGGATGTAATCAGATTGTTATACATTAGCTGTCGGTTTAGTGAGACATAGAATGTGTTAAAAAGAAGCTTAAACATTGAAGGTGGAAAAAGCGGATGTTAAAGTTCACAGGTAGCTAAAGAGATATAACTTTCGCAATGTTAGGAAACATTAGCGAAATACAGCTCTTGCAAATGAAGCGCAGTTTCCGCTATTGCGAAAGTTTATCTCAATATGTAGGGGGTCTGAACAGTAAAAAGCGGATTGATGTTTTAGAAAATACATGCTCCACTATTGGTTAAAAAGGTGATAAAATGTTACAATAATTAATACTGCAGTAGAACATTGTTATTTGTTTTGTGAATTTTTGTAAAATGTACAATTATTGCATATGTTTGAAAACAAGAAGATAGATGAGTAAAAACATTTTGCTGCAGTGCCTGCTAATTTTTCATCAAAGGAGCATTGTATTAATGTGTAGACAGATATATATGGATAACAGCGCTACCACGAGGCCATATGATGAGGTAATTGAGTATATGTCCTGCATAAACAAGGATATATATGGAAACCCGTCTTCGCTTCATAGAAAAGGTATTGAAGCGGAGAGAATAATCAAAAAATCGAGGGTAAGCATTGCTAATTCAATAAACGCGGATAAGGATGAAATCTATTTTACATCGGGCGGTACTGAATCCAATAATTTTGCAATAAGAGGATATCTTAATGCAAACAAGCATTCAGGTAGTCACATTGTTACATTAAAGACTGAACATCCTTCTGTTTTGGAGGTGTACAAGCACCTTGCTAATATGGGTTATTCAGTTGATTTTGTTGATGTAGACTCAAAAGGTGTTATAAACCTTGAGCAACTCGAAAAGATACTTACGCAAGATACCTCACTGATAAGTATTATTTTGGTAAATAACGAAACAGGTACAATACAGCCAATTGATGAAATTATAAAAATTAAAAACAAAGTTAACCGGGACATATGTATACATGTTGATGCTGTACAAGCTTTTGGTAAAATAAAGCTGGATGTAAAGAAGGGAGGGTATGATCTTTTATCAGTCAGTTCGCATAAAATACATGGACCTAAGGGAGTGGGTGCTCTTTATATCAATAAAAAGAGAAAGGTCAATGCTATCGTTTTTGGTGGCGGACAGGAATCCATGCTGCGTTCAGGAACTGAAAACGTCCCTGGAATAGGCGGATTTGCTATGGCTGCAGAAATTACATATTCCAACTTTATTGAGAATTATAATAAGGTAACAGAAATAAGGGATATGTTTGTCAATGGCTTAGAAAGTGAAATTAATGGTTATAAATTACTTTCCCCGAAAAATGGTTTGCCATACATTCTTAATATCTCTTTTGAAAATGTAAAAGCTGAAGTTTTACTACATTTTCTTGAGCAAGAAAACATATATGTTTCTACCGGAGCTGCTTGCTCATCAAGAAAAAATATTCATAGTCATGTATTAACAGCAATGGGAGTTCAAAAAGGTGATATTGAAGGTTCCATAAGGTTTAGCTTTTCTTCATTTAACTCAGTGGATGAAGTACCCATAGTAATTGATGCACTAAAAAAAATACTGCCTAAAATAAAAATTACAAGAAAATAATTGCTTGTTGTAATTGAACAAAGCTTCAAATTTTTTTTAATGTGACAAAGCGCTTAAAACCAATTTTTTTTCAAGCTGTATAGGGTAAACTAAACTTCAAGGATGGAGTCTGAAATTCCATATAGTTGGAAAAACGAATAATTAAATTATAATAATGAAGTTTAATAAAGGAGAAAAAGATAAGTCCATGGATAACGTAAAAAAAATCATTTTATTAAGATGTGGCGAGCTTATGCTAAAAAAACAAAATCGTAGGTTTTTTGAAAATAAACTTGTCAAAAATATAAAGTTTGCAATTGCTGGTTTAGGTGATGTCAATGTTATTAATTCTAGTGGAAGAGTTTACGTTGAGCCTTTAAATGATGATTTTAATTTTGATAAGGCAATGGAAAAACTTAGTAAAGTTTTTGGGATTGTGTCATTCAGTTCTGTTCTTAAGATAGATTCCGATTTTGAAAAAATAAAGGAGCTTGCAATAAAAATGGTTAGTAAAGTGGTTGAAGCAAAAGAGCATGCTACCTTTAAGGTTGAAACAAGAAGAGCCAACAAAAGTTTTCCGATTCCTTCGCTTGAAGTTTCTAGCAAGCTTGGCGAATGCTTACTTAACAATTTTCCCGCATTAAAAGTAGATGTAATTAAACCATCATTTGTTTTTCATGTAGAAATAAGACAACACACGTATCTGTATCTTGACATAATACCTGGGGGCTGCGGGCTTCCTGTAGGAACAAATGAGAAGTCTGTTCTTCTTCTGTCGGGAGGTATTGATAGTCCGGTTGCAGGATATATGCTCATGAAAAGAGGAGTTGAAATTGAAGCAGTTCATTTTTACAGTTACCCCTATACAAGCGAGCGGTCGCTGGATAAAGTTATTGATTTGACCAAGATTTTAACTGAATACTGTCAGGGTATTAAGCTTCATGTCGTGCCATTTACAAAGATTCAAACAGCCATAAATGAAAATTGTCCTGAAGATGAATCTACTATTATAATGAGAAGATTTATGATGAAAATTGCTGAAAGAATAGCCAAGTCAACCGGCGCCCTTTCACTGATCACAGGAGAAAGTATAGGTCAGGTTGCAAGTCAGACAATGCACAGTCTGGTAGTTACTGATTCTGCTGTAAATTGTCCTGTGTTTAGACCACTTATAGGTATGGATAAAAATGAAGTGGTAGTTTTTGCACGTAAAATAGGAACATATGATACTTCAATCTTACCTTATGAAGATTGTTGTACTGTTTTTGTTCCAAAACATCCAAAAACAAAGCCGATTCTTGAAAGAATAATAAAATCTGAAAGTGTTTTGGATGTGGATGTTCTTATAGAAGAAGCGGTGATGAACACAGAGATTAAGAAATTACCATAAAACAACGATAACTTTTGGTATAAAAGCACTTGAGGTTAAGTAACAATAAGTAAAGCAAGATTTAATCCATTCTGAGTAAAAAATTAGTAAAAAGGATATGCTTAAATGTTACTAAAAATTTTTAATAAGAAAACAGTTGTTATTGTGCCGATTGTACTTGTTATTTTAATTGCAGGAATTTGTATATACGGTGCTGCTATTTTAAATCAAGATAGCTTTTATGAAGGTGTTGTGGTTGAAGGTGTAAGTTTGTCCAGAATGAAAAAAGAAGATGCCATAAGCTTGATTGCGCAAAAAATGAATGAGAGGCTTGTTGATCAAAAGATAATCCTTAAAGGACAAAACAATAGCTGGGCTATAGAACCTAGTGATATTTCGTTTAAATATATTGTTGATGATACTGTCGAAAAAGCATATAATATTGGAAGAGAAGGAAATGTTTTAGAACGGATAAGAAGGATAATTAAATTAAAGAAAAGTAATGTTGATTTTTTGTGTTCTCCATCACTTAATAGAGATGGTTTAAAAAACATATTGTCAATTATAAAAAAACAAACTGACAAGGAAGAAAAAGATGCACAAATAGCGTATTTAAACGGTGAAATAAAAATGTCACCCGAAACATACGGTAGTGAGTTTAATATTGAAAAGAATATGTATATAGTTGAAAATGCAATATTGAGCGAAAAATTTGACGGTATTAACCTTGAGTTCACAAAAAAAATACCGCATATTACAATGGACGATATAAAAGATATCAATGGTATCTTATCTGAGTATAAAACAAATTTTAATTCTTTAGCAGAAAACAGAAGCTATAATATAAAACTGGCTTGTGAAAAAATCAATAATGTATTACTTCTGCCTGGTGATTCTTTTTCAATGAATAAGTTTTTAGGACCAAGAACTTTGGAAAATGGATATAAAGAAGCACCTATCATACTCAAAGACGAATTTGTGCCGGATGTGGGAGGTGGAGTGTGTCAGGTTACAACAACATTATATTGTTCTGCTCTTTTATCCAAACTTAAAATAACAAGCAGAAAGCCTCATTCATTACCTCTTGGATATGTTCCTGCAAGTTTTGATGCAACAATTGCCGGTGACTATATTGATCTTAGATTTGATAATAGCATGGACTCATCCATATTAATTAGTACCCAAGTTACTGGCGGAACTATAAATATAAGGATTCTAGGAGACCTTAACAAAAAAGGCAATCAGGTCAAGCTAAGATCCGAGATTCTAGAAGTGTATGAACCAGAAGTAGAAGTTATTATAGATAACAATTTACCAATAAATGAAAAAATAATGGTAAAGCAGCCACAGCGAGGTTTAAAGTCTCGACTTTACAGGGACACATATAATCCAAATGGTAGCTTGTTAAACACCGAACTGATTTCGGAAGATGTATACAATGCAGTAAACGGTCAAGTTAAAATGAACGAAAAATTCAAGGAACCCGAAGACGCTGCAATATTAGATGAGAAGAACTAAGAAGAGCTACTATTATAATATAAGTTGATAACTGTATTAATGCATTCCGCAGTACTAATGATAAAACTTGGGGAGGAAATGGCAATGGATGTGGGAAAATTACCTAATGATATTCTTAAGAAAATGATTCTTGATAAAATAAAGAAAACACGCCAAGAGATACTTATAAGACCGGGAATTGGTGAGGATTGCTGTAGTATTGATTTTGGGGAAAATATCTGTGTAATGTCAACCGATCCTATAACAGGAACTACAAATGAAATCGGTAAGCTTGCTGTACATATTTCATGTAACGATATTGCATCATGTGGGGCTGAGCCGATTGGGTTACTGGTTACCATTCTTGCTCCTCCAAAGACAACTGAAAATGACCTAGGTACTATAATGAACCAATTAAGTGAAGAAGCTTCACTTGTAAATGTTGATATTTTAGGAGGACATACTGAAATTACGACTGCTGTAAATCGCACTGTTTTGATATGTACATGTGTTGGGAAGGTTCTTCATAAAAAGATGATTACATCTTCAGGCGCAAAACCCAAAGATCTGATAATTGTAACCAAATCAGCAGGACTAGAGGGAACTGCAATCATTGCTCATGAAAAGGAAAAAGAATTAGTACATATATTCGATGAAGAATTTGTGGAAAGAGCAAAAAGATATATTGATCATATCAGTGTAGTAAAAGAAGGCATCATTTCAGGAAAGTTTGGTGCAAGTTCCATGCATGATGTTACTGAAGGTGGTATTCTTGGGGCTGTGTGGGAGGTTGCAGAAGCATCAAATGTCGGAGTCAAAATTTACAAGGATAAAGTTCCTGTAACTGAAGAAACCCGGTTGATTTGCGGACACTATGGTATTGATCCTTTAAAATTGATTTCAAGCGGTTGTATGTTGATAACCTGCAGTAAAGGAGAAGAACTAATTAAACTATTAAGTGAAAATGGTGTACACGCTACTATTATCGGTGAAGTCACCCAAGATAAGCGTAAAATTATTATAGAAAATGGTAGTGAGAATATGATAAATCAGCCAAGTTCAGATGAACTGTATAAAGTAGTCTAAACAAAGCTGATTGAATTGGACAAGTTTTGTTTGACAGTATGTGTATATATTATTATAATCAATCACATGGAATGTCTATGATTGATGCAATATGTCTAGCAAAACAAATAATGCTTTTAGTGTATTTTGAAAGACATTTTATATAGAATTATTACATTCCATTAATATACTTTTTAGTATTAATCAAAAATTGAAGAGGTATGATACTTTGCACGTTTTTGTGCGTATTTTATAGAAAAATCGGAGGCAGTGTGTGTATGCATAATTTAAAGAGTATTTATGAAATTGATGCTGAAGTAGCAAGTGCTATTGTGGATGAAATCAATCGTCAAAAAAATAAGATTGAGCTCATAGCTTCAGAAAACTTTGTAAGTGAAGCTGTGATGGATGCAATGGGAACACCACTCACAAACAAATATGCGGAAGGTTATCCAGGAAAAAGATATTATGGTGGTTGCGAATATGTTGATATAGTTGAAACACTTGCGATTGATAGAGCCAAGGAAATTTTTGGTGCAGAGCATGCAAATGTGCAGCCTCATTCGGGTGCACAGGCTAATACTGCTGTTTATTTTGCAGCTCTAGAACCTGGCGATACTATTCTGGGTATGAATCTGGCACATGGCGGACACTTAAGTCACGGCAGTCCAGTCAATATCTCAGGTAAGTATTTTAATATTATACCCTATGGAGTAAGAAAAGAAGATTGCCAAATTGATTATGAGGAGCTTAGACAGCTTGCCATAAAAAATAGACCAAAAATGATTGTAGCTGGAGCAAGTGCATATCCTAGAACTATAGACTTTGAAACTTTTAAGGACATAGCTGATGAGGTAGGTGCTTATTTAATGGTTGATATGGCTCATATTGCTGGTCTTGTGGCTGCAGGAATCCATCCGAGTCCCATACCATATTCAGACTTTGTTACAACAACTACTCATAAGACATTAAGAGGTCCAAGAGGTGGTATGATCCTTTGCAAACAAGAGTATGCAAAAAAAATTGACAGCGCTATATTCCCCGGAACACAGGGTGGTCCTTTAATGCATGTAATTGCTGCTAAAGCTATTTGCTTCAAAGAGGCACTATCAGAGGATTTTAAAGTATATCAAAAACAAATTGTTAATAATGCAAAGGCTCTTGCAGATGGATTAATGGAAAAAGGACTTAAACTTGTTTCCGGTGGTACAGACAATCACTTAATGCTTGTTGACCTTACCAAAACGGGCATTTCCGGTAAGAAAGCTCAAACTAGGCTTGACAGTGTGAATATTACAACAAATAAAAATGCAATTCCTTTTGACACAAAAAGTCCCTTTGTTACAAGTGGTATAAGGCTAGGAACACCTGCAGTGACTAGCAGAGGCATGCAACAGGAGGATATGAAGGAAATCGCAGATCTTATATATTTGACAATAATGGATTACAAGAATACAAAGCAAGATGTGATTGATAGAGTTAAAACGCTATGTAACAGTCATCCGTTGTATTAGTTGGAAGGTTGGAGAGTAGCAAGCTGGAGAATCGGGGAGCAGAGAAAATGTGGAATAGAGAAGTTATGAAGCCGGGAAACCGGGAAGTTGAGGAGCGGCGAAGTTTGGGAAGCAGGAGAGCTAGGGAATTGTAGAGTTAGCAGTAGTTATACTAAAAAAGGTTAGAACCGGAAGGGTACCATGGATAAAAGAGAACCATTGGCATATAGAATGTGCCCAAGGACAATTGAAGAGTTTGTAGGTCAGGAAGAGATTATCGGTAACGGAAAGCTTCTTTACAGGATGATTAAAGCCGACAGAATTGCTTCAATAATACTTTATGGACCTCCCGGAACCGGCAAAACATCGCTTGCCCGTATTATTGCTTCTACAACAAAAGCACATTTTGAGAAACTGAATGCGGTTACTGCAGGTGTAGCAGATATAAAGAGAATTGTTGCAGAAACCCAGAACCCAATATTTAATCCAAACGGGAAAACTGTACTGTTCATTGACGAAATTCATAGGTTTAACAAAGCGCAGCAGGATGCTTTGCTGCCCTATGTAGAAAACGGAACTATTGTTCTCATTGGAGCAACAACTGAGAATCCATTTTTTGAGGTAAACAAAGCACTTATTTCACGCTCATCTGTTTTCATGCTAAAGCCCTTAAATTCAGAAGATATATATGAAATAGTCAAACGGGCTATCGCCGATAAAGAAAGAGGGCTTGGCGAATATAATCTTATCGTCGATGATGAAGCCATATTATTTATTTCAGATATTTGCAATGGTGATGCAAGGATTGCTCTTAATGCAATTGAACTTGCAGTTATTACATCAGAAATTAAGGAAGACGGTGCAATACATATTAATATTAACACCATCGAACAATGTGTGCAAAAAAGATCTATTTCCTTTGATAAATCAGGTGAAAGTCACTATGACAATATAAGTGCATTCATTAAATCTATGAGGGGCAGCAATCCTGATGCTGCTGTGTTCTATCTTGCAAGGGCTTTATATGCTGGTGAAGATCCGGAGTTTCTTGCAAGAAGAATAATGATTTGCGCTTCAGAAGATGTTGGAATGGCAAACCCTAACGCACTTGTACAAGCAACAGCAGCAGCTTTTGCCGTTAGCCGTATAGGAATGCCTGAAGCAAGAATTATTTTAGCTCAAGCTGCCATTATGATTGCAACAAGTCCAAAATCAAATTCATCATATTCTGCTATTGCAAAAGCTTTAAGTGATGTTGAGACTAAAAAAACAGGAGAAGTTCCTATGCATTTGCGAAATGCCCCAGTCAAGAGAATGACTGATCTAGGCTATGGAAAGGGATATAAGTATGCGCATGATTATCCGGGTAGCTTTGTTGATCAAGAATATCTTCCTGAAGAAATAAAAGGGACGATATATTATAATCCTTCTCAAAACGGTTATGAGGGTAAATTAAAAGAATGGTTGGATAAAATTAGAAAGCAAAGAGAGGGAAACTGACATGTTAAGACGGGTAGCTGCATGGCTTTTAATAGTAGGATTTATTTTTTTGATCTTTAATATTATAGTTTTTCATTTTTATTGGGAGGCCAGCCTTGCTGTTTATCTTGTCATCATGCTCAGCTTTGTTGTTTTTAATAATCATAAGAGATATAATAATATTAATGATGAAACTGATGATACAAATAGTGAAGAAGAATAATAGGGGGTTTTAATTTTTGTATACACGTGCCAAGCTTTATGTTTTTTTAAAAAGATATATAAGATATACTGTAATTATACCTCTTGTTCTAATTCCCATAATGTTTCTTTTTATAGTGCCTATTTATAACTTAACTCAAAAAGCATCAACTGTGTTTCAGTATAGGACGTACTATGCAAAGGTAAATGCACCAAAGCTCTATAATGATATTATGCCAAGAACTATCAATGATACCAATGATAAATTTTTGAATTATGAAAAAATAATTATTGGTGATGGTGAACTGGTACTAAAAAGCCCATGGCTGAAAATTGGAAATGTAACCCGTAGTGCACAAATGGAATACTATGAGATTTCCAACAACAAATACATTGTGATTATGGACAGAACTGGTCCGTTTTTAATCAGAAGCTTGCTTGACCAATTTATCCCCCAGTATAAGTACAAAGTTTTTGATTATTTTGGTGAAGAAATAGTTTTATCAGATTTTAAGCTGGCGAGGTCAGTTATAAGCACAAAACCTAAAGATCTTAAGCCCACAATGTCAAAAGAGGAGATTGGTTTTCGATCGGGCTTGATATCCCTTGAGGATTACTATCTTCCCGATGAAGCAAAAAACGGTATTTTTGAGTTCAACAAAGAAGATTTAAGCGTAATCCAATTTGGTGATCCCAATGATAAAAATGATACTAGAGTCGTTCTAGAAATTTTTATTAATGAAGATCACAAGTATTCCATTATGCTTTACAATATTGACTTAAAACAGGATGAAGTTGATTTTGTGATATCATCGCTCGAATATTAAAAAATATTTGTTTTTAATAGTGTCTATTCAGAGGTAGCTTTTCTTTCATGAAGAATCATCTCCAATACTGCAATACAGCTTCAGCAATGAAAACAATCCCAAATTTAATTCATAAATTTGTTGACATTCTATTTTCAAAGTGCTAATCTATTTAACGAATACCGAGTAACTCACTTGGAATTGGAGGTTAAAAAGTTGAAGCTTTCTACTAAAGGAAGATATGGCATAAGAGCGATGTTGGATATTGCGATTCATGGTAGTGAAGGTCATGTTACATTAAAGAGTATTGCACAAAGGCAAAACATTTCTGAAAGCTATCTTGAGCAATTGATGGCAGCACTTAGAAAATCCGGTCTTGTAAGCAGTATTAGAGGAGCACAAGGTGGATATAAGCTTAACATGGATCTAGACAAAATCACTGTAGGATTTATATTGAGAACTATGGAAGGTTCCCTTGCACCTGTCGATTGTGTGATTGAAGACAATCCTGCTGAATGTGAAAATTCTGATAGTTGTGTCACAAGATTGCTTTGGAAGAAAATAAGGGATAGCATAAATAATGTAATAGATAATATTACATTGCTTGATCTTGTTAACCAGTATAAAGAAAGTGATAGAACATAACAGTCCTACACAATTGAATTTTCAAAGTTCACTAATAAGGCTTCACATAGCATTAAACAATTCCGACCAAAATACTTGGGTTTATGTTTAAATAAATTATTTAGGGGAATAAAATAATATAAACATAATTTTATGGTTTAAAGAGTTTACAATAAGGGAGAAAAAAAGATGGATAAGAAATGCATTTACATGGATCATGCTGCTACAACATATGTAAAACCAGAGGTGCTGGAGGCGATGTTGCCATACTACACAGAGAAATTCGGCAATCCTTCTTCTATATATTTTATTGGTAGAGAAAGTAAAAAAGCAATAGAGGCTGCTCGCGACAAAGTAGCTTTGGCAATAGGTGCTAAGTCAAGGGAGATTTTCTTTACTGGTTCTGGTACTGAAGCAGACAACTGGGCTATAAAAGGAATAGCATATGCAAATGAAGATAAAGGTAAGCACATAATCACAACTTCAATAGAGCACCATGCTGTTCTTCATACATGTCAATACCTTGAAAGTGAAGGTTTTGAAGTCACGTATCTGCCAGTTGATGAAAATGGTCTTGTTTCTCCTGAACAAGTTAGAGATGCTATTAAGCCACAAACAATTCTTGTATCTATAATGTTTGCAAATAATGAAATAGGAACAATAGAACCAATTGCTGAAATTGGTAAAATAACAAAGGAAAAAGGAGTCTATTTTCACACTGATGCGGTACAAGCTATCGGTAATGTTCCAATCAATGTAGAAGAAATGAATATTGATCTACTTTCGCTATCAGCCCATAAATTTTATGGACCTAAAGGTATTGGAGCTCTATATATAAGAAGAGGTGTGAAGCTTACATCCTTTGTTCATGGTGGGGCTCAAGAAAGGGGAAGGAGAGCCAGTACCGAAAATATTGCAGGAATTGTAGGATTAGGAGAGGCAATACAAATTGCAGCAAATAATATAGATAAAAACAATAAAAAGCTAATCGAGCTTAGGGACAGAACAATACAAGAAGTTTATAAAAGTATACCTTTTGTGAAGCTAAACGGACATCCAGAAAAAAGACTTCCTGGTAATGTGAATTTTTCTTTTGAGTTTATTGAAGGAGAATCGCTTTTATTAATGCTTGATGCCAAAGGTATAGCTGCCTCAAGTGGATCCGCATGTACTTCAGGGTCACTTGATCCATCGCATGTTCTTCTTGCCATCGGATTGCCTCATGAGATTGCACATGGTTCTTTAAGGTTAACCTTTGGTGATAAAAACACTAATGAGGATGTGGATTTGTTGCTTAATGAACTGCCGGGTATTGTGAAGACATTAAGGGATATGTCGCCTTTGTTTGTAAAAGAGAAAGAGGGAATAAAAAATGTACAGTGAGAAAGTTATGGATCACTTTATGAATCCAAGAAATGTTGGAGAAATTGAAAATGCTGATGGTGTCGGACAAGTGGGAAATGCTAAATGCGGTGACATCATGAAAATGAGCCTAAAAATAGAGAATGATATTATAATTGATGCTAAATTTAAAACTTTTGGTTGTGGTGCTGCAGTAGCAACCAGCAGTAAGGCTACTGAGCTTATTATTGGAAAATCAGTTGAGGAAGCTCTTAAAATAAGCAATAAGGTGGTTGCAAACGCTCTTGGGGGACTACCTCCAGTGAAGATGCATTGTTCAAACCTTGCTGAAGAAGCAATAAGGGAAGCTATTGAAGATTATAAAAGAAAAAAAGGCGAAATAGTAGATAATAATGATTCTACAGCTTGCGGGAGAAGATGTGAGGATATTGAACGTCTTAAGAATGAATAATGTTTCTAAAAGGTTAAAATATGAGTTAATCAAAAAAATTAGTTTAGTTAACTTAAGATGATATTTATTTAATGTAAAACTAATAATCAAATTATTTATAAAGATTAATGGTAAGGGTAATAAAATGATTCAAAAGAAAAAGGTTATAGTTGGAATGAGCGGCGGAGTTGATAGTTCAGTTGCTGCCGCTCTTTTAGTTCAAAAAGGTTACCATGTAATAGGTGTTACAATGCGTCTTTGGTCAGGAAATCCTGAGCATGAAGGTGGTTGCTGCTCACTTTCGGCTGTTGATGATGCAAGAAGAGTTTCTAACCAGCTTGGTATACCTTATTATGTAATGAATTTTGAAGAAATATTTAAGAATAGAGTAATAGATTATTTTACTAATGAATATTTGGAAGGACGTACGCCCAATCCATGTATTGCATGTAACCGTTATGTAAAGTTTGAAGCACTTCTTAAAAAAGCTGTTGCTATGGGAGTTGATTATGTCGCAACAGGTCATTATGCTAGAGTTGAATTTGACGATTCTTTAAAAAGATTCTTATTAAAAAAATCAGTTACTCTTAAAAAAGACCAAACATATGCTTTATACAATCTTACACAAGCTCAGCTTTCCAAAGTATTGATGCCAAATGGTGGATATACAAAGGAAGAAATAAGAAAATTAGCTTTTGAACTTGGACTTGATACAGTTGCTTCAAAGCCTGACAGCCAAGAGATATGTTTTGTACAAGATAACAACTATGGTAGGTTTATTGAGGAAACTACACAATCTAATATTGTTGATGGAGATTTTGTAGATATTAATGGGAATGTAATTGGAAGACATAAAGGAATAGTGCATTATACCATAGGTCAGAGAAAAGGCCTTGGTATAGCATTGGGTAAACCTGTATATGTAATAGATATTGATGTGAATAACAATAGGGTTGTTCTGGGTGAAGAATCTGATGTCTTTTCAAAAACTTTGATTACCAAAGATTTAAATTTTATTTCAATTGATAAACTAACTGAGCCATTGGAAGTATATGCAAAAATAAGGTATTCAGCTAAAGAAGCGCCTGCAGTTATATATCCATTAGAAAACAACAGGGTAGAGGTTGATTTTGAGGATAAGCAGCGTGCTATAACTCCAGGTCAATCGGTAGTTTTTTATGATGGTGATATAGTAGTTGGCGGTGGAGTTATTGAAATAAGAAAATAATTTAAAGAGGTGCATAAATGTTAGACTGTCATTTACATAGTTTTTTTTCAGGAGATAGCAAAATGGATGCTGAAGAAGCATGTAAAAAAGCAATTAATATGGATTTGAGTGGAATAGCTTTTACTGATCATTTGGATTTTGATTTTCCCGAATTTGAAGAAGAATACATGATTGATTTTTGCCGTTATAATGAATTTATGGATAATCTAAAATTAAAATATAAGAGCAAACTGAAAGTTATAAAGGGTATTGAAGTTGGCATACAACCACACACAATAATAAAAAGTGATAGGGTTGTATCAAGTTATAACTTTGATTATGTTTTAGCTTCAGTACATGTTATTGATGGTATGGATCCATATAATAAAGGTTTCTTTGATAACAAAACTAAACACCAGTCATTTTCAAGATATTTAGAATTAATACTTCATATGATCTCAAGCTGGGATAACTTTGATATGGTTGGGCATTTTGATTATATTACTAGAAAGTGTTGTTATGACGATAATACGTTAAGATATCATGATTTGAGCGATTTGTTTGACTTAATTTTTAAAAAGCTTATAGATAAAGGAAAAGGATTTGAAATAAATACAGCATGCTACAGAAATAAACCTATATTACCCGGGAAAAACTTTGATATTGATTTTCTTAAAAGATATAAAGAGCTAGGCGGAGAACTAATATGTGTAGGCTCTGATGCCCATAAATCCGAGCATGTAGGCTTTAAAGTAAATGAGGTTATAAAAATACTAAAAACTCTTGGATTCGAGTACACTACATATTATATAAATAGGAAACCCATGCATATGAAGATTAAGTAATCATAGCTTTATATTTAACTAACTTGGCTACAAGAATAGAAGGTCGAGTAGATATACCCTATTGTTTTGTGAGCGATAATGTATTAAACGTTTTATTTAATTGGAAAAATTCCGTAATATGCAGTATAATTATGATTAACATAGTAAAAATTATTATGAACACTGTATGCAAGGAGGAGAAAATATGGAAGAGAAAAAATCTGAAGGTCAAAAACTACAAGATAAACTATTTTATAAGACAGCCAACATATGGTCAAAAATCACCAGCGATGAGAAAGCAAAAATGAATGAGTTTTGTGAAGATTACAAATCTTTTTTGGATAAAGGAAAAACAGAAAGAGAATTTGTAAATGAAGCTGTAACTATTGCTGAACAAAAAGGCTTTATCCCATTAGAGAAACTACTAGAAAGTCAGACTAAGCTTACCCCTGGAACCAAAATATACAAGATAATTAAGAACAAAGCAATGATTTTATGTGTTACAGGCAAAAAACCACCTGAGGAAGGAGCCAATATAGTGGGAGGTCATATTGACGCTCCAAGAATTGATTTAAAGCAAAACCCGTTATATGAAGATTCTGAGATAGCTCTATTAAAAACACATTATTATGGCGGAATAAAAAAATATCAATGGGTAACAATCCCCCTTGCTATGCACGGTGTTGTAGTTAAAACTGATGGTACTATAGTAAACATATTAATTGGTGAAGATGAAAACGATCCTGTGTTTACTATAACCGATCTTTTGCCTCATCTGGCCAAAGAGCAGATGGTAAAGAAGATGAGTGAGGGAATAACAGGAGAAGGACTCAATTTATTGTTTGGTACAGAAACCTATAATGACGAAAAAGTAAATGAAAAAGTTAAATTAAATATTCTTAATATATTAAATCAAAAGTATGGAATAATTGAGGAAGATTTCCAAACTGCAGAACTTGAAATTGTGCCTGCATTTAAAGCGAAAGATGTGGGACTTGACAGAAGCATGATCGGTGCTTATGGACAGGACGACAGGGTTTGTTCGTATCCAGCTTTAAGGGCAATTCTTGAAATTGAAGAGGCTGAGTACACAGCAGTTTGTCTTCTTACTGATAAAGAAGAAATAGGAAGTATGGGTAATACTGGTGCAGAGTCAAGGCTTTTTGAAGATTTTATGGCAAACCTATGTGCTATAGGAAAAAGCAATTACAATGACAACATTCTTAGAAAATGTCTAAATAACTCTAAAATGCTTTCTGCTGACGTAAACCCCGCATTTGATCCGAACTTTAATGATGTGCAAGATAAACGCAATGCATCATATCTTGGCAAGGGAATAGTTTTGGAAAAATATACAGGTTCTAGAGGAAAAGCGGGCGGAAGCGAAGCCAACCCTGAATTTATGGCTAAAGTACGCAGTATTTTTAATGATAACAACATAGTTTGGCATTCAGCTGAACTTGGTAAGGTTGATCAGGGTGGGGGAGGCACCATAGCACAGTTTATTGCTAACTTAGGTGCAGAAGTGCTGGATTGTGGTGTGTCAATACTCTCAATGCATTCACCTTTTGAAGTTGTAAGCAAGGTTGATGTTTATATGTGCTATAAAGGTTACAAGGTTTTTTATGAAAAGATGAACTAATATTACAGCGAAAAATCATTAGTATGATGCTTGTAATGCGCCTGATAGAAATTTATACAATGCTTTAAGTCTGAATTTCTATCAGGATAAACTCAATTTCTTTTACTTGTAGTATTAAGCAGATCAAATATTAGCAAATCAAACAAGTAGTAACTACCTGTTTGATAATCAATACACATTGTTAAATAATTCACAATTAAGTAAATTAAAAATTAACAGCAACACTGTCTTTATTTTTCAAAGAGTAAATTTATAAGTATCGCTGTAGTAACAAGAAAAACAATTTGTTTTATTCATATAAAAACTATTACTGTGCAACCTTATTATTATTATTATTGTTATCTTCAATTATAATCTCCGGCTTAAAAAGTTCATCGAGTATTTTTTTTGTTTCTACCGGATCATGCTTATAGTACCATAGTTCTTCCTCAACAGCCTTACCAGGGAGCTTTGTAATAGTAACCTTAGATAAATCTAATTTGTAAGCATTCAGTGATAAGGGTAAAATATCAACCAATTTTACATTAGTTTTTAAGTTGCTAAAAGCGACGTCAATAACATCCTTGACTTTAGTGAAATACGTAAAATTAACTTTTTGCCTGATAAATTCCTTTATAAAATTCTGTTGAGCTGCAATTCTTTTTGAATCACTACCGTCATAATATTTTAAAATCTCTTCAGTATATTCATTTGGTTGCCGAAAGCGCATAAAGTCTTCAGCAGCTTTACCATCCAAAACTTGCTGACCTTTTTTAAGATGTATATGCAAATCCTGCAAAGGATCATCATAATCCAAATCTACAGGGATGTAATAGTCAACCCCATCTAGAAGATCAATAATCTCTCGGAAAACTTTCGTATCTATATACACATAGTTATTAACCTCAATACCAAGCAAATCAGAAACGCACATAAGTGCCAACTCACCACCGTTTATAGGGTAAGCAGAGTTTATTTTATCAATTATACGACCATATCCTTTTTCTTTAGCGGCATCTTGTAACATTTTATCACCCTCTTGAGTCAATTGTGTATCTCTGGGAATAGACATTAAACTCAATTTAATATTTTCGGGATCATAATTAGCAAGTATCATAGTATCAGTATTACCTGCAACTTCATCGCCACCGAGCAGTAGACATGTATATGTTTTAATAATTTTTTTGTTTTTGTTGGTTTGACCTTTTTCTGCATCATTTGGTTTTAAAAGCTCTTTCAATGGATTGACTGGTAAATCTGAATGTGCATTAACAATCACATCATTAAAATTTGTGTCCAAAATAATAATAAGACCCACTGAAAAAAGTGTGATTGATAAAACTCCACATAATAAAAAATAAAACTTTTTCAAATTCATAGTTTTTCCTCTCCAACACTACTTTGCTTAGTATCTTTATCATCTTTAACAATTGTGGTATCTGTACTATTTACACTATCTATACTTTCAATGCTATTTTTATTCGCATTATCATCATTAATATTATCATCTGCTGCAGTAAACTGGGATAGGGGATTACTATCAAGGGCGTTTTTAAGCTGCTGATTATCAACATGAGTGTAAATTTGTGTTGTAGCAACACTCTCGTGCCCAAGAACCTCCTGCAGTGTTCGAATATCAACGTTACCATGCTTATACATTAATGTAGCAGCAGTGTGTCTTAGCTTGTGAGTCGAATAACGCTGCGGATCCAATCCAGAAGACTTTATATATTTTTTCACAATGTACTGAACAGTTTTGTTGCTTATACGTTGTTTTCGCTGGCTTAAAAAGAGTGCATTTCTATCTTTTACACCATCAGCTGGGCGAACTCTCATATAAGCATTTATAGCCTTTTGGCATGCTTTGTTAAGGTAAATAGTTCTTTCTTTATCGCCTTTACCGATTATTGTAAGCTTATTCTCACGAATGTTATTAATATCTATTCCAACTAGTTCCGAAAGTCGTAATCCGCAGTTTAAAAAAAGCGTGATTATTGCGTAATCTCGTTCTCGGTTCACGCCACTTATACTAGCTAATAATTTTTTACTTTCTTCGATATCTAAATATCTGGGCAGCCGCTTTATTAGCTTTGGGGGCTCAAGCTCGATGGCAGGATTATAATCTAAAAGCCTTGCTTTGCTAGTCAAATACTTAAAGAATGATTTTAGGCACGAAACCTTACGAGCACGCGTACTTGTTTTATCTTTACGTTCTCGGCTAAGATAAGTCATAAAAGCATATAAATCACTCAAATCTATTTTTTTGATAAAATCAATATCAATATCCGAAATATCAATATTATCAAATTCAACATCTTTATTTACAAGATTTTTATGAACTTTTAAAAACCTGAAGAAAAGTCTCAGGTCATAATTGTATTCATTTATTGTGTTTATGGATTTCCCCTGAATGGTTTCCATATAACTTAAAAAGTCTTTAACCTCAACTGGTGCACTAAAATTCAATTTAAATTCAATTCCTCACATTTGTCCGCATAATATTATTAAACAAATTTACAGCGGCTTTTATAATATTTATTAATTTTACCCCTCCACATTATACAAAATTATTATTTTGTCTAATGTGGAAAAATTTCAGGCAGTTCTTTTGGTCATTCCTCCATTGCTACTTTTTATAAATCATTATAATGTGCTGTAATTAATTGCTCAAATTCCTATACTATTATAACATGAATTTCGAATTTTAATAATTAGTAATTTTCATATTTACTTTGACGATTATTATATTCAAAAGTTCCAACAATCCGAAAATCTTGTCGAAGCTCAATTCTAAAACAAGCTAAGAAAAAGCCTTAATTAGATGTGTTCTGCTGTAAAATTCACAAAACATGCGTTCATTAATTAGGGCTTTATTAATCAAATAATTTTAATTAAAGTTCTGTATTTCCAGTTAAAATTTTAAATCTTCTATATGAGTTCATTCTTAATAAGATATTTATAATTTGTTTTGATATACTCCATAATCTTATCTGCAATAAGTTCATGCCCCAATCTATTTGGATGGATTCCATCTGCACAAAGAAATTTAGTAAAATCAGGATAGCTCAAAAATGCACTCCTTATATCAATCCATCTTGTTTTAGTAACCTGCGCAATGCTTAAAATTGCTGAATTGTAACGCTCCTGCCACCAATATATTTTACTAACGCTTCCCAGCCACCTAAGAATTCTTTCAGCAGATGTTATATTGTTTTTACTTACCCAATTAAAATAACGGTCAGCATCTATAGGTGGTATGGTTAATAGTACTGGAATGACTCCCCTGCTATTTAGACCGCTAATTGTTTCTTTTAATTTATCCTGAAAAATATTATAGTCTGTGTTCGGAAGATGTATTCCTTCAGGGTTATCAGCAATATTTTCCCAGTTAAAGTCACAATCATTCCCACCAAATTCAATTAATACAACATCTGGATTGTTTTTTTCAAGATCCTGTGGTAGTCTTCCAATAGCTTTTAAAATTGTATTCCCAAAACGAGCTGAATTAAATACAATCCCATTAATGCTCTGTTGCAGTATTGATACAAAGTTTTCTTCAAGAATAACATATTTCTTTTTGATTTCATCATAAATGACTCCTCTGGATATAGAGTCACCACATAACATAAATTTTAAATTATCATTTGTTTGCATAAAAAACACCTGACATTTCCAATATTTATAATATATTTATAGTATAAGAAATTATAAAAAATAAAGCAACAATTACATTAGCCATTTTATACATGTCACACAAACTTAATTTTACTATTTTTAATCCTCACAAAATTGCAATGTCACAGCTAGTCTTTAGCACAACTGCTATTTAACGGAGCAACTGAATCAAAATCAGTGAAATATCGCTATAGCGTTCTAGATTTTATTCTGCTGTCTAACATTGTTCAGTTGTTTGTAATAACGATTTTTCAATATTTTGGTCAAGTTCCTGCTTCAACAAGGCTTTCTTGCGTACCTGACGTCGTGCATAGAAGAATATTCCCACCTGTCCAAGTCCGGCCAAGGACCATGTAACAGGATAGCAGACAAAAAGCATAGTAACAGTAGGATACCATGCAAAAAACGTGCCTAGCCATACTATACGCATAAGGCATGCCCCTATAAGGGTACAAAGCATTGGTAATACTGAATAACCCATTCCACGAGTCAATCCTGGAAATACATTCATCGTACCACAAGCAAAGTATGCAATCATCATAATTTTCAAGCGTAACATGCCAACTTCCACTACCCCTGGATTGGAGGTGTATATACCTAGAAGCTGTCTGCCAATAAGCAAAACAAACCCGCCCAAAAAAATCCATGTTGTGAATATTAAGATAGTACATACTTTAGCGATGTTGTCAATTTGATTATACTTTTTAGCTCCCATGTTTTGGCCAGTAAATGTGATAGCCGCATTGTAATAGGCGTTCATAGAAGTACCTACAAAGCCCTCAACATTCCCTGCAGCTGAACTAGCAGCAACCACTGTAGAACCAAAAGAATTGACTGCTGATTGGACCAGCACGTTAGAAAGTGAAAATAATAAGCTCTGTAATCCTGCAGGTAGACCAATCATCAAAATGCTTTTTAATTTTTGCCTATCAATACGCATCTGATTTGGTATAAAGCATATACCTCCATCGCACCGGGATAGACAGATCATAATCAAAATAACAGACAAGTATTGTGAAATAACTGTAGACCATGCGACTCCTGCGACGCTCATGTGCAACTTAATCACAAAAAACAAATTGAGGATCACATTCACAATGCCCGATATTACAAGATAGTACATTGGTCTGCGGCTATCCCCTACAGCACGCAGTATAGCGGCCGCAAAATTATATACCATACTGGCAGGTATACCGATGAAGTAGATTTTCATATACAGTACTGATAAATCAATAATATCATCTGGAGTACCCATGATTTCAAGTAGAGGTTTGCAAAGTGATAGCCCTAATATCATTACAATAAGTCCATTGATAATACTAATGGCAATAGAAGTGTGTACAGACCTGCTAATGTCATTTGACCGACCTGCACCGTAATCACGAGCTACCACTACACTGGTTCCTACTGAAAGTCCTAAAAACAAACCAACTAGCAGGTTAATAAGAGAAGAAGTCGCTCCAACTGCAGCCAATGCATGGCTACCTGAAAATCGTCCCACAACTACCATATCAGCAGCATTGAATAAAAGCTGCAATATGTTCATTGCAATTATAGGTAATGCAAATATTATGATATTTTTAAATAGTGGCCTGTCGCACATATCTATGTCACGGTTTCTTAAAACCATAATTGTTTTATATTCCTTTACTGTCGCGAATCACGGTGTTATTTAGATAGCATTATATCAGACAAAAGAACTAATTACTATTTTTTTTACCAAGAGATTCGTGAAACCGAGAATAATCCGTGTCTATTCAGGTGGGGCAATTAGAATAAAATATGACATGTAGGTTTTGAAAT
>CAYPLH010000004.1:0-146668 GCA_964411505.1 uncultured Clostridiaceae bacterium
GATAAACCTTGATTTCAAGTGATTTCTTAAAATCAAGGTTTATCACCTTATCATGGTGCGGGCGACAGGACTTGAACCTGCACACCTTGCGGCACAAGATCCTAAATCTTGCACGTCTGCCAATTCCGCCACGCCCGCATTAATTAATAATTGCAAAAAAAAATTGCTAATTATTATTTGGTTTGATGTTACTAAAAAATATTTTATTGCGCTGGTAACGCTTAAGTCCAGCATGTCTGCCAATTACATTATATCCACAAGTGACTGAACCATAGTAACATAAGGCGGGTACAAAGTCAAGAAAAAAACTAGGTTGTAAATGTTGTATAATTTCTTACTTTGCAGTAAAATGTATTTACACTTGACTATATTACCATAGGTATACCATTTAATTTTTTACTATTAACTACTGTGAGGAAAAGATTTGGACTTTATCGAACGAATATATAGAGAAACAAAAATAAAATTAAATGACCAACAAAAGTCAGCTGTGCTCCATGAAGATGGACCTGCATTGGTACTTGCCGGACCCGGTTCTGGAAAAACTACCGTTATTATTTGCCGTTTGGCAAGGTTGATTATTGAAAAAGGTATTAAACCTGAAAACATTGTATCTCTAACCTTTAACCGGGCTGCAGCAAAAGAAATGGAACAAAGATTTGATAAGACATTTGGTTTTGGGATTAAGCGCAAGGTTCATTTTTCAACACTGCATTCATTTTCTTATTCAATTGTAAGATGGTACCAAAAATATAAAGGAGTAAGTCTTGAGCTGATTGAAGGAACTAAAAATAAATCAAGGAAGAGTATCATTTTAAAAGATCTCTATCATAAAATTAATGATGCATCAATGACAGATGATGAACTGGACAACTTAATTAGTGAGATGGGAATTATCAAGAATGGAATGATAAGAGATATCGAAAATTTCGACTCAAAGATAAAAAACTTTGCAAATATATATACGGAGTATGAGTGTTATAAAAAAAAGAACAGACTGCTTGATTTTGATGATATGCTTGTTTACTCTTGGGCGATTTTAAGGCGGTTTCCTGACTTGCTAAACAGCTACAGGGAAAAGTATCTTTATATACAGGTTGATGAAGGTCAGGACATGTCACGTATTCAGTTTGAATTGGTTAAACTGCTAGCAGCACCATTAAACAATCTGTTTATTGTTGCAGATGATGACCAATCAATATATGGCTTCAGAGGTGCTGAGCCAAAATATATTCTAGACTTTGGGAAGAATTTTGAAGGTGCAAGAATATATCTTTTAGAGCAAAATTACAGGTCAACAAAGAACATTGTAGAATTTTCTAGTAACTTCATAAAAACTAATAAAAACAGGTATAACAAAAATCACAAAACATCCAATGTATCATTGGATGATCCAAATATAATGGAAGCCAAAAATGAAAAATTGCAGATACAGTACATAATGCATGAAATTATGAGCCTTACTAATCAGGGGATAAGACCTTTAGATAAAACAATAGCAGTATTATATAGAAATAATCTTTCAGCCATTTTGTTAGCAGAAATGATGGACAGAAAAGGTATAGAATTTAATTTGAGAGAAAAGAGTAACTATTTTTTCAACCATTGGTTCTTGCTTGATTTACTTAGCTTTATGAGTTTTTCTTTGGCTCAATGGGATAGTGAATCTTTTTTACGCATCTATTATAAAATAGACTGTTTTATTTCAAGGGAAATGGTTGATTTTGCATTGAATTTAAACAATGGAAGTGGCATACTGGATAAAATACTGAAACTGGACGGGTTAACCAGAGAACAAAGGCAGAATATTAAAAAGACTAAAAATAAGTTTTCGAAAATGGCTTCAATGAAACCATTAAGAGCCCTAGAGCATATTGATAGTGACTTTGGTTTTCTTTTAAGCTCTAAAAGGCAATGTGAGCGGATTGGAAGCTCATTTAGCCTTATACAGAATATATTCTCAATAATGAAAAGTATAGCTGCAGATTTTGATACAATTGCATCCTTTCTGACTAGAATTAAGTGTTTAAAAGAGCTTTTTGAAAATGGTACAGGAAAAAAGGCGCAAATAACGTTGTCGACGGTTCATGCATCTAAAGGACTAGAATATGATTATGTATATATGATTGACCTTTATGATGGTGAATTTCCAAATCTACAAAGTATTGAATATGCTGATAATGGAATGGATTCACTAATGGAGGAGGAAAGGCGACTCTTTTATGTAGGAATGACAAGAGCAAAAGAAAAAGTTTTCTTCATTTCGCCAAAGTTAGTGACCAACAGCGAAGTAGAAAGATCAAAATTTATTGAAGAGATAGAATTGTATAGTAACTCCAAAATGTTAGGCAATATCGAAGTAGGCATGGTTGTGCATCATAAGAAATATGGGGCTGGTACAGTTTTGGAAAAGCGTATGGAAAGCGTTGGAAATATGGTTGTTAAGGTAGACTTTGGTGGAATTAAAAGGCTTCTTGACCTAAAGGTATGCATTGATAAAGGTGTTTTGAAGTGTTAAGATATAAATAATATATATTTTGCAGGTGATACTATGAAAAGAAATATTGTAAAATGGGTCGCGATTATTACACTGGCAGCATTTATGCTGACATATATTTTGTCATTTGGTTACTCTATTTTTGGAAAGTAGGTGAAATATAGTGGGTAGAATATTAAGCACTTATATTTTTCCACACCCTCCTATTATTGTTCCTGAAGTTGGCAGGGGGAGTGAAAAAGATGCCCAACAAACAATAGATTCAATTAAGAAAGCTGCTCAGAAGATAAAAAGTGAAAATCCGGATACTATTATAGTTATCACGCCTCATGGACCGGTTATCGGTGATTATGTTTACTTATCTCGAGCACAATACTTAAAGGGCAACTTTGGAAAGTTTCAAGCACCTCGTGTAAAACTTGAGTTTCAGAATAATCTGCCGCTGGTGGATAAAATCATAGAAAATATCGAGATCAATAATATAAGCTGGCAGGATCAAAAGGGATCGGTGTTTAAGAGGTTAAGAAGAACTGATGATCTTGATCATGGAGCCTTAGTACCACTTTATTTTATAAGCGAGGAGCTTAAGGATTTTAAACTGATACATATTGCTCCTGCATGGATACCATTTAGAAATCTTTATAAATTTGGTCATTGTATAGGTAATGCTATAAAGGAAAGTAATGAACGGGTAGTTGTAATTGCCAGCGCAGACCTATCACACAGGTTAAATAGTGAAACTGCCTATGGTTTTAGTAAAGATGGTAAAATATTTGATGAATTGCTGGTAAATAGCGTGTCAACATCTGATGTAAAAACATTACTGGAGCTTGATGAAGATTTTTGTGAAAGCGCTGGTGAATGTGGATTAAGGTCTATACTTGTTATGTTAGGCGCAATTGATGGTATGAGTATTAAACCTGAAATTTATTCTTATGAAGGTCCGTATGGAATAGGTTATGCAGTTGCACGTATTAGTGTTGGGGAAGAAGATAAAAGCAGGGAGATATTAAAGGATTTAGAACAAGAGGAATCGGAAAGAATAAAGAGCTTAAGAGCTAATGAAAGTCAATATGTTTCCCTTGCACGAAACACTTTAGAGGCACATGTAAAAGACCAGGAAATGGTGAAGGATTTTGATGATCTTCCTGAAAAAATGCTTCATAGAAAGGCAGGGGTTTTCGTTTCGATTAAAAAAGACGGTCAGCTAAGGGGATGTATCGGCACGATTGCACCAAACAGGAAAAATGTTGCCGAGGAAATAATGCATAATGCCATAAGTTGCGGCACTCAGGATCCAAGGTTTTTACCAGTTGCAATGGATGAGCTTGATTCTTTGATTTATAGTGTTGATGTTCTTGGAGATCCGGAACCTATAGACAGCATGGATGAACTTGATGTTAAAAGGTATGGTGTAATTGTACGAGAAGGCTTTCGATCCGGGCTTTTGCTTCCTGATCTGGAAGGCATTGATACTCCTCGGGAACAGGTTTCAATTGCCTTACGTAAGGCGGGTATAAGCCCTGCAGCAGACTACAAACTGGAAAGGTTTGAAGTTGTCAGATACACGTGATTAGTTGGAGTTTAACAAAATAACTTATTTTTTGACTGCCAAAATATGCTTATGTGCAATATAGACTTAAAAAGAAAATGGGTAACACAAATATGAAGATATGTAGGATCCCTTTTCAATTTATATAATTTTAAAGTTACGGTAAGGTGATAAGGTGAAGAACTTAAAACATGCCATGTACTATGAGAAAAAAGACAATTCATTTGTGCACTGCGTTTTGTGTCCTCACAATTGCATTATTAAACCTGGAGGAGTTGGTATCTGTCGCGTCCGCAAGAATTTGGAGGGGGAGCTTTATTCACTTAATTATGGGAAAGTAACAGCAATTAGTGTAGATCCGGTCGAAAAGAAGCCACTTAATAGATTTTATCCTAAGAGTCCAATACTCTCTGCCGGTACTTTTGGTTGCAATCTTAAATGTTCATTTTGCCAGAATTGGAATATAGCACACGACTCACCAGATTATATCCAAATGTCATCTTCCGAGTTGGCAAAAAAAGCAGATGAGCTAAAACTAAATGGGAATATAGGTCTTGCATACACTTATAATGAACCTTTAATCTGGTTTGAGTATGTGCTTGAAACAGCTAAACTGATACGCTCAAAAGAACTTATGAATGTACTTGTTACCAATGGTTTTATATCTATAGAGCCTTTGAAGGAAATTTTACCTTTGGTTGACGCTATGAATATAGATGTAAAGGCATTTACCGATTCCTTTTATAAGCGAATATGTAGCGGAGCACTAGACAATGTCAGACAAACAGTAGAAATTTCTGCAAAGCACTGTCATGTTGAATTAACTACTCTTGTTGTTCCCGGATTGAATGATTCGATGGATGAAATAGAGAACTTGGCAAAATGGATAGCATCAATATCTACTGAAATACCTTTGCATCTTTCGAGGTTTTTCCCTAATTATAGAATGCGGGAATATCCGCCAACACCGAGAAAAACGCTTGAAAAAGCTAAAGAGACAGCTGAGAAACACTTGAAATATGTATATTTGGGGAATGTATAGGTTATGCAAACTCACTGTTTAATAACTTTATTATAATTTGATTAAATATACAAAAATACCTTACAATTATTAATGAAAAGGAGTATAATTTTATTTAAATGAATAATCTTTATGAATATTGAATCTAATTATATGATTGTCGTTTTACGACTTTCAAACGAGCATTAATTATATTGAAATTTAGCTGAAGGTGTGAGGTTGTTTGTGGGAGACTCTTGGGAAACTAAATATTTCTGGTTTTTTTAAGCTGATTGGGGATTTCCTAGCGATTGACAGTCCGATTAGTGTTCTCCAAACGGTTGTAGATATTAGTATTGTTTCATACATTATTTACAAACTTATACAATTGGTCAGAGAAACCAGGGCTGTTCAACTGATAAAAGGAATTTTAATAATTATTGTAGCAAGATATGTCAGTGAATTGCTTGGACTTAGAACAATAGAGTACATATTGACAAATTCTATTCAAATAGTAGGATTTGCTCTTGTTGTAATATTTCAGCCTGAGCTCAGGCGTGGGCTTGAGCAAATAGGGCGGAGCAAATTTAAGGATTTCTTTAGCTTTGATGAGGAGAGTAAGACAATAAAAACAACTGCCATGATAGAAGAACTGGTCAAGGCTTGTTTTCACATGGCAAGTAATTATGTAGGAGCGCTTATTGTCATTGAAAGAGAGACAAAAATAGGAGAAATAATCAATTCCGGAGTTCAGATAGATTCTAATGTTACTTCAGAATTATTAATCAATATATTTTCTCCAAACACACCCTTGCATGATGGTGCGGTTGTAATAAGAGATTATAAGATCAAAGCAACATCATGTTTCTTACCGCTTACTGATAATCCAAACTTAAGTAAGGAATTAGGGACAAGACACAGAGCGGCACTTGGTATTACAGAGGTTTCTGATGCTATAGTAATTGTAGTTTCCGAAGAATCTGGCAAGATTTCTTTTGCATTAAATGGTGGTTTGACGAGAAATCTCACTCAAGATACATTAAGGAAGGCACTTAATAGGAATCTAATTATAAAAAAAGATTCGCAAATGAAATTGTCCTCATTGTGGAAGGTGAAAAGCAAATGAATAAATTTTTTAGTTCAAGCCTTTTTATGAAGATTCTTTCAGTTATTTTTGCTGTATTCTTGTGGATCGTAGCATTAAACAGTGAAAACCCACTTGACGTTAAGATTGTTACTGTCGCACTTGAACAAAAAAATAGCTTTGTACTTACTCAAAATAATCTTGGTTTATATAAGACAGTAATTCCAAAACACATTGATATTACGATACATGGTCGAGATGAAGCATTAAGAAAAGTAACCAGTGGTGACTTTGAAGCAACAATAGATTTCTCTGGAATTAAAAAGTCAGGCGTTTTCAGTTTACCGCTTATTGTAGAAAACAATAATAATGGAATTTACATAAATGATATAAGCCAAAAATTGGTTCAGGTAACTGTAGAGAAAATTATAAAAAAAGCGTTCGAGGTTGATTTGAAAACCGAAGGTACTCTTAAGGAGAAATACCTTATCACAAATGCATTTTTAAGTTCGAATATTATAGAAGTTGAAGGCATTGAGCCCGAAGTAGAAAAAATCAGTACTGTTGTTGCACCTTTGCATTATGAAAACCTAAGTGAAAGTATGTCAACACTGATACACTGTCACTTTTTTGACAGTCTAGGCAATGAGATAATCGCTCAAAGAGACAAATTCAGTGTAAGTGCAAATGTGGAAGTTGCAAAGGAAGTTTCGATTGTTCCAGTAGTTACAGGTACCCCCCAGCAATATTATTTTATTGAGGACCAGAAGGTGGACCCAAACAAGGTTTTGGTACAAGGTTCTCCAGCCGTCCTGAATGAATTAGCTAGTATAAATATTTCTCCTGTAAGTATTGAAGGTGCAAACAATAATATCAGTGCACAGACAACAGTGAATTTACCTGAGGGAGTCAGTCTATATAACCCTGAGCAGATATTCACACTGTCTGTAACCCTTGACAAACTGAAAGAGGCTGATTATTATGTCTCTAAGGAACAGATAACAGTTATTTTCGCAGACAATAAGTACATATATGATATTAAGGATCCCGGAATTACAGTTAAACTGATAGAAAAAGAGAAGGACAGGGAACTTTATGTAGAGCAAATAATACCTTCTATTAATGTTAAAGGCCTTGAAACAGGGGTTCATGAGCTTCCAGTTCAAGTATTAGTTCCTGATTGGATAATTGTTGATGGAGAGTACTTTATAACCGTAGAGATTTTTGAAAACACAGATAACACAAATCCTACCGACGATCAAACCACATTTATTCCTCACTAAAAAAAATGTGGAACAAGACATCCTTAGGATTTTTTATTGCCTAGGAAAGTATACTTTTCTAGGCAATGGGGATTGCAAAGGGGAAGCCCCTTTGCTGCTTTAAGGAGGGTGCTCAGGATGCGGAGCATCCGTCGAAGGGAACCATAAGGTTCCCTAGCGAAAAAAAGTGGCGAAGCCCACTTTTTTGACTAAGCTCAAATGAAATTTATCAAATATTTATCGAATGCAAATAAATTTGAAATAGCATTTGATGAAGAGAAAAAAATTTTTTTTTTATGGGAGGACTTGTTTATTGACTAGACTTTTTGGAACAGATGGTGTTAGAGGTGTTGCTAATGAAGAGCTTACTGCAGAACTTGCATTTAAGCTTGGTAAAGCCGGAGCTTATGTTTTGACAGCAGAGTCCGAACATACTCCACGTATACTGGTGGGGATGGACACAAGAATTTCAGGACCCATGTTAGAATCAGCTTTAACTTCCGGAATATGTTCTGTAGGTGCGGAAGCTGTGTTGCTTGGGGTTGTTCCAACTCCAGCGGTAGCATATCTTATAAAAAAATACAAAGCTGATGCTGGAGTGGTGATTTCTGCATCGCATAATCCCTTTGAATTTAATGGGATCAAGTTTTTTAATAGCAAGGGATATAAACTTTCAGATGAACTAGAAGATAGAATTGAGAAAATAGTAAACTCCGGGATTGACCAGATTCCTTTGCCAAAAGGCGCAGGTTTGGGGACCAGACGCTTTATGGAAAAATCACTGGATGATTATGTAAGTTTTCTGAAAAGTACAATTGATGTGGATTTTAAAGGAATAAAAGTTGTAATAGATTGCGCCAATGGTGCGGCTTATAAAGCAGCTCCTTCCACGCTTGCAGAGTTGGGCGCAAATGTAATAACTATTCATAACAAGCCAAACGGAGTAAATATTAATAATGAGTGCGGTTCTACTCATTTGGATGATCTTTGTAGGATGGTAAAAAAGTATCAAGCGGATATAGGAATTGCTTTTGATGGTGATGCCGACAGGATGCTTGCAGTAGATGAAAACGGTAAAGCTGTGGATGGAGACTCAATTATGGCTATAATAGCCCTTGACCTTAAAAAAAGGGAGAAGCTTCAAAGGGATACTATTGTTGCTACTGTTATGAGCAATATGGGATTTGAGATTTTTTCAAGAAACAATAATATCAACCTTGTAAGAACGAAGGTTGGTGATAGATATGTGCTGGAAGAAATGCTTAAAAACGGTTATGTTCTTGGAGGAGAACAATCGGGACACATCATATTTCTTGAGTTTAATACGACTGGCGATGGTATTTTGACTGCAATACAGCTTTTACGAGTTATGAAGGTGTCTGGAAAGAAATTTTCTGACCTTGCATCAGTTATTCAAACACTACCACAAGTCCTCAAAAATGCAAGAGTTAGCAATGGAAATAAGCACAAGTATCTTGAGGATGGAGTAATTGCAGAAATGTGTAGTAGTATCGAAGTTGAATTCCAACATGAAGGCAGAGTGCTAATAAGACCATCAGGAACAGAACCTTTAGTGAGGGTTATGATTGAAGGCAAGGATCTTGATTACATCACAAGGAAAGCCGATGAATTAGTAAAAGTTATTGAAGAACGACTGGCTTAATTGTATTTGCAGTACATACAATAATGGCTTTAAAGCTGATAGCCTATGCAAAGAAATACTATAATAGGCAGGTTGTCTGGCAAATCGCATAATTGGCGCATTTTCTTTAAAGGAATAGGCTGAGACTTGGAGAATAATTATTATGATGGAGATTTTATTTAGTGATAGTGCTTGTGGAAGCCTTAAAATGGCACAGCACTATGGTAAAGGAAAATATAGAAGTGGGTGTATTGGCGTTGTTATAAGCCACTCGGATGGAAGCAAGCCAACCAAGGCAGAAGTTAAAGCTGCTCAGCAAGAAGCAGAGGAAAGGGAACGCTTGGCATGGGAGAGTGCTACCCCCTTAGGTGGAAATACAGCAGACATCTTTGGATTCAATTTGGCACTGAGCATTGGAGATATTTCGGAGGATCAGCTGGGTATCCAGCGGAAGCAGACGTTGGAACACTTATACAGCGTTTATCCGAATAATGAGGGATATCAAGCAGTTCAGAAAATATTAAAAAGGACAAATGAAAATCTAACAACGATTCAGGAACGCACATCAACGGGAGAACCCCTCCGAATCTGGTACAGCAATCAGCCTGATGAAATGTGTGGACTTTATTGGTTCGTGGGGCAGTTAAATCAGTGGAACGTCCATAGCGAACAGGTTTCTATTGTCAAGCTTCCGGAATTAGAGTTTGACGAAAAGGGAAATGTTGTGCAAAAAATTGGCTGGGGTGAAGTAAGACCTGGAGAATGGCATCGATATCTTGCCTTGGAAAGACCTGCGTTGCCGAAATTTATGCAAAGCTGTGCATCACATTGGCAAGAGCTTCAAGGAGAAAATGCACCTTTGAGGGCTATACTGAATGGACAATTGGTCAGTGTGTCGGAAAACCTCTATGATAGCTTTATCCTGCGCGAGATTTCAGAAGAAGGTGAGGAGTTTAACGAAGCAGTGGTTATCGGACGGGTACTTGGAAAATATCGGCTCGGAATTGGTGATGCCTTTCTCGCATTCCGTATAGAAGAAATGATTCACGCTGGAAAGCTTGAGACCGTATCTGATATTGCAGAAAATATGCCATCTTATAATCGGGTATTGAAGAGCTGTACACCATAGCTATTATTTGCATTATTGTGCTTCATTATTCGAGAAAAATACAATCTGGAGTTTTGGGATTGGTACGGTTGTCAACATGGCACTATTCAAATTGTTTTTATTTGAGAAAAAAGGGAGTGACATTAAAGACTTATTCTTCATCTGAATATATGTAGTACCGTAGTACTGGCACCTCGTTTACAAAACCCCACTGATCCAGTCTGCTATATCCTCTATAACCTGCTCTGGAATATGCTGTTCAATTGTATATTCCTGAGGAGTGCTCTTGCCCTCACCGGTGCCTACCATGAATAAGTGGTTAAGCTTGGGATATAGCTTGAATTCAGCGTTCTTTTTTTGTAAAAGGCCTGATTTCCACTTTTCAAACTCCGATACCGGCACCTGATAGTCACGTTCGCCTTGAAGAAACATGAAAGGTTCATCAACATCCATTGCAGTTTTAATCGGATCATAATTTTTAAAGGCATCCCAATACTCTGCAGGGGCATTCATGACATTCATGCCCTCCTTTAATGCGCCACTTTTAATTGTTTCTGCCTGAGATTTTGCGTCATTCAGTGTTTTTTGCTCTTCGTCGGTGATTTCACCGTCCAGGGAGAAAATATATTCGTATTGATAGGGTATTAATTCATAAACAGGGGTTACATTACCTGCCATAGCGATATAACCGGCAACATCATCGGCTTGGTTTCCTATTTCGGGAAGAAGATTGGCACCCATACTATGGCCTAAAACAAAAATTCTGTTATTATCAATTATGTCAGTTTGCTTCAAAAGATCAACTGCAGCCAGAACATCATCAATGACTTCAAACTGAAAAGTTAGTTTACCTTCCGGTAGCTTGTCCGGATAAACAAGTGTCCGTTTGTCATACCTAAGGACAGCGATATTACGTGATGCAAGTCCGTGTGCAAGATCTCTGAATGGTTTATTGTTATATAATGTTTCATCTCTGTCATTAGGACCTGAGCCGTGCACCAGTATTACAGCAGGAACCTTTTTAGTCTGATCCCTTGGAATTGTAAGAGTACCCGGAAGTTTGAGTTCATCGGAGCCAATAAAAACTTCTGTTTCCTCGAACATATCTCCGGATACTAAGGTTTCTTCCTCTGGTACAGCATTCGTAGGAGTAGGAGTTATAAAAAATCCTGCAACCTTTTTATCCTGATCGAAGGTAAAAAGCACATCAAATTTACCCAGACCGAATTCGGTCATTATAAATACCTGCTTGTAGCCTTGACTTTCACCAGTACGTGTTCCAAGTACTTTTTTAAAACCACCCAACTGGCTAACTGTTTGCTCCCAAGTTTCCTTGAGCTTATCTTCAGATATTGCTGCTTTCATCGTATCATTAAAAGCGCTGAAAACTGAATTGTACTCTCCCTTGTTTAGCATATCAACGAATTGAAGAGCGCTTTGTACAACTTCCTTATTGTCTGCTGTAGCAGTATTTTTGACCGATTCTCTGGAATTACTATTTTTGTTACTATCTTTGTTTTTATTGCAAGCAGATATTGAAAAACTCATGGATATGCAAATTAGTAACACTGTTATTATTTTTAAAATTTTTTTCATCCTTTTTTGCCTTTCAAGCATCTTATAAATGTAGTTATTTAAACAATGCTTATTGCTAACACTGCATTATCTTCTAACAAACTAACATATATTTATTCATAAGACTACTTTGTCAAATTTTTAATAGTAAATAAATATTTTGCGTACATGCTTCATATTTTCGGAATACTTATCCATTAGTATACCACAGGCTACTTATATCTGCAATTTTTTGCAGCCAAGTCTGTAAAAATAAGTAACTTTGCGACCTACTTGGGAGGAATCACAAGGTAAATAAATTTCATAGCAAATCTAATATTCTCATAAAAAATTGTACATTTCAAAAAAAATGATAGAATATATATACAGTTTGGTTTAGAATATTTGTATTGCAATTGGTATTATGTAAAGGTGTCAATTGCAATCAACTACAATAGTCTGATTACTAACCGGAAAGGGACTGTAATTAGCCATAAATATGTGTATGAAAGGCTTACATTATGAATGATTTAATTAAAAAGATAAAATTTGATGATAATGGATTAATACCCGTTGTTTCGCAGGATTATAAATCAGGGGATGTTTTAATTCTTGCTTTTATGAACAGAGAAGCATTCGCAAAGACTGTTGAAACACGGAAAGTACATTACTTTAGCAGGAGTAGGGGAAAGCTGTGGTTAAAAGGGGAGACGTCGGGTAATTTTCAATTAGTTAAATCAATTTTAGTAAACTGTGAAGACAATTCGCTTTTAATCAAGGTTCAACAGATTGGGAATGCTTGTCATACAGGGCATCATTCCTGCTATTTCAGGGAAGTCGTTAGAGATAATTTTGTAGAAATAGTAGAAAATAAAGAGAATCGCAGTAAAAATTCAGATGAAGAAAATATGTTGGTTTTAAGAGAATTATACCATGTGATTTCTGATAGGAAAGTAAATCCCAAAGAAGGTTCCTATACTAATTATCTTTTTGAAAAGGGAATAGATAAAATATGCAAAAAAATTGGAGAAGAAGCATCTGAAGTTATTATAGCTTCAAAAAATAATTCACCAGAAGAAATCAAGTATGAGATCGCAGATCTTTATTACCACCTATACGTATTGATGGTAGAAAGAGGAATCAAACCAGAAGATATTTATGACGAACTCAGAAAAAGGCGATGAATTTTTAGAAAATTAAAGAAAAACGGTGAAATATGGTACAAATCTTATGATAATCCTATTTAAAACCGAATATACGCTCTTTTCACAAAGTACACATATTTGCTTTAGAAATGGTTAATATATTATTATTATATTTATGATTAGCACTCACTTGACGTGAGTGCTAATAATTAAGACAATTAAAGTTCAAAAGAGGAGGTATTTTGAATGAGAATAAAGCCTTTAGCTGACAGAGTTGTCATCAAAATGGTCGAAAACGAAGAAACAACAAAGAGCGGAATTGTGTTGCCAGATTCTGCAAAAGAAAAACCACAGGTTGCTGAAATTATCGCAGTAGGACCTGGCGGAGTTGTTGATGGGAAAGAAGTTAAAATGGAAGTAAAAGTAGGCGACAGAGTACTTACTAGTAAGTATTCAGGTACTGAAGTTAAATATGATGGTCAGGAATACACAATTTTAAAACAAAGTGACATTCTGGCAATAATCGAGTGATTTTTATCACTAACAGCTTAAAGTAAAAAGGAGGAGTAAGTTTATGGCAAAGGATATTAAGTTTGGCGAAGATGCCAGGCGCACTTTGGAAAAAGGAGTAAATAAGCTCGCAAATACAGTGAGGATTACCCTTGGCCCCAAAGGATGTAACGTAGTTCTTGATAAGAAGTTTGGGTCTCCATTAATAACCAATGATGGTGTTACAATAGCTAAAGAAATCGAATTGGAAGACCATTTTGAGAATATGGGAGCACAACTTGTTAAAGAAGTTGCTACAAAAACTAATGATGTAGCTGGAGACGGTACTACAACAGCAATTTTGCTTGCTCAGGCAATTATTAGAGAAGGACTTAAGAACGTAGCTGCAGGGGCAAATCCCATGATACTTAAAAAAGGTCTTCAAAAGGCAGTTGATACAGCTGTCGAAGGAATTAAAGATATTAGCCAAAAAGTCAAAGGAAAAGAAGATATTGCCAGAGTTGCAACTGTATCTGCCAATGACGATGTTATAGGAAATCTTATAGCAGATGCTATGGAAAAGGTTACAAATGATGGCGTTATAACTGTTGAAGAATCCAAGACAATGGGGACAAACCTTGAAATAGTAGAAGGTATGCAGTTTGACAGAGGTTATATATCTGCTTACATGGCTACTGATACCGAAAAGATGGAAGCCATTCTTGAAGACCCCTATATATTAATAACTGATAAAAAATTAAGCAATATTCAAGAAATTCTCCCGGTACTCGAACAAATTGTTCAACAAGGAAAGAAACTTGTTATTATAGCTGAGGATATCGAAGGAGAGGCTCTTGCTACTATAGTACTGAATAAATTAAGAGGAACTTTCACATGTGTAGGTGTTAAGGCACCTGGCTTTGGTGATAGAAGAAAAGAAATGTTGCAGGATATTGCAATACTAACTGGCGGACAGGTTATTTCTGAAGAAGTTGGTTTAGATCTTAAAGAAGCTACACTTGATATGCTCGGAACAGCAAGACAGATAAAAGTTCAGAAGGAAAATACAATTATTGTTGATGGAGCTGGTGAGTCCGAAGCTATTAAAGCAAGAATTGCTTCTATCAAAGCTCAAATCGAAAATACTACATCTGATTTTGACAGGGAAAAACTTCAGGAAAGACTTGCAAAACTTTCAGGCGGCGTAGCAGTCATAAATGTAGGAGCTGCAACAGAAACTGAAATGAAAGAAAAGAAACTCAGAATAGAAGATGCTCTTGCTGCAACAAAAGCTGCTGTTGAAGAGGGAATTGTTCCAGGCGGCGGAGTTGCGTTCATAAATGTTGTGGATAAGGTCAAAGAACTTCTTGATACTGTAGAAGGCGATGAGAAAACCGGTGTTTCTATTATTACAAAAGCACTTGAGGAGCCATTAAAGCAAATTGCAGTAAATGCAGGAGTTGAAGGATCAATAATCGTAGATAAAATACTTAACAGCAAACCAGGTATAGGATTCAATGTTCTAACCGAAAAATATGTTGACATGATTCAAGATGGAATTGTTGACCCTGCTAAAGTTACAAGGTCAGCTCTGCAAAATGCAGCTTCAGTAGCTGCGATGGTACTGACTACCGAGAGTATTGTAAGCGATATTCCGGAACCAGAACCAGCAATGCCAGCTGGCGGTGGAATGCCTCCAGGAGGAATGTATTAATATATTGAATAAAATAAAGATGAGTCAGGGAATAATCACCCTGGCTCTTTTTTATATTCCACTCACCGAGTTTTCTATCAAAATAAAGCTAATTGTTCTTTATGCTACACTGTATCATCATAACTTAAAAAACGCACATGCGCAGTTATATCATGCAATTTCTTCGAAATTCATGATATAATGTCCTCGTTGCCGAGGACATTATACGCCTCCGGCGGAATTTATGTGCGTGCGATTTTTTTGCCAAGGCAAAAAACGCACATGCACTATTATATCATGCAATTTCTTACGAAATTCATGATATAATAAACAAACATAATTTTTGTTAAGGTGATTATGCATGTTTGATATACAGGAAGCGTTAAAAAATTTACCCGAGAGACCGGGTGTCTATTTGATGAAGGACGAAAACAGAAAGGTTATCTATGTTGGCAAAGCTGTAGTGCTTAAAAACCGTGTTAGGCAGTATTTTCACTCTGTTAAGCACACACCTAAGGTGGCTGCGATGGTTTCTTACATCAAGGAGTTTGAATATATTGTAACAGATAGCGAAATGGAAGCATTAATTTTAGAATGTAACCTTATAAAAAAATACAGACCTCGGTTTAACATATTATTAAAAGATGACAAGCATTATCCATATATCAAAGTTACAATGAATGAGATGTATCCTAGGATAATAAAGACGCGAAGGGTTGAAAAAGATGGTGCAAAATATTTTGGACCGTATCTTAATGTTACAGTTATTAATGATACAATAAATCTTTTAAGAAAGCTTTTCCCATTAAAAACCTGTAATAAGATTCTTCCAAGAGATATAGGAAAGGGAAGACCTTGTCTTAATTATCATATAGAGCAGTGTATTGCACCATGCCAGGGGAGTGTCGACAAGGAAAAGTATCGCAGCGTTATGAAAGATATTTGTTTGTTTTTGGGGGGGCGGCAGGAAGAAATTATCAGAAAACTTGAAAATGAAATGAATGCATATGCCAAGAACATGGAATTTGAAAAGGCTGCTCGTCTTAGGGACAAGATAAACAGTTTAAAGAAGATTTCAGAAAAGCAAAAGGTTCTGTCAACTAATATGCAAGACCAGGATGTAATTGCAGTAGCAGGTGATGATACTGATTCATGTGTGCAGGTGTTTTTTATCCGTGGAGGTAAGCTTTTGGGGAGAGAGTTTTTTTTATTTGATCAGTTAGATGAAAATTGTGGGGAATTATTGATTTCATTTATTAAGCAATTTTATGGAAATGGACAATTTGTACCCAAAGAAATAATACTTCAGGGGAAATTTTTGGGTGAAGAAGATTTAAGCGAACTTGAAATTATCAAGTTCTGGCTTTCTAAGGAAAGAGGCTCAAAAGTTGTAGTAAGAGTGCCAAAAAGAGGCGAAAAGCTTAGAATGGTAGAAATGGTTGAGGAAAATGCTAGGATAGACTTGGAGCAATACAAAAATGAACTTTCAAGAAGTCGGGAAGGCTTGGAAAAGCTTAAGGAGCTTTCGGGTATTTCGAATAAGTTGTCAAGGATTGAGGCTTATGATATTTCAAATACAGGCTCGTCTGAGATTGTGGCATCTATGGTTGTTTTTGAAAGAGGGAAACCAGCTAATAGAGAATACAGAAGGTTTAAAATAAAAACAGTGTTATCCCCCGATGATTACAAAAGTATGCAGGAAGTGATAACCAGAAGGTTTAAAAGGGCTGTAAAAGAACGGGAAGAAGTGGATAGTGAAAAGAAAAAGTTTTCGAAATTACCAGATTTGATTCTGGTAGATGGAGGCTTGGGGCATGTAAATGCAGCAAATCAGATCCTTGATGAACTTGCGCTGAGTATACCAGTAATGGGGATGGTAAAGGATGACAAGCATCGAACCAGAGGGCTTGTGAATGCCAAGCAGGAATTTGACTTACACGAAAATATGCCTGTTCTCAGGCTGATTACAGCCATACAGGATGAAGCGCATCGATTTGCGATAGAATACAATAGAAAACTTCGTGGTGTAAGACTAAAGAAGTCTGTTCTTGATGAGATTGAAGATATAGGACCTAAAAGAAAAAAAGAGCTTATCAAGCATTTTGGTTCGGTAAGCAATGTACGATCAGCTGGAGTTGATGACCTTATGGCTGTTGAAGGTATAAGTGAAAAGATCGCACAAAAGATTTATGACTATTTTCATTAATAGTATACTTTGATACAATTCAATACAATTTTTTACTAATAGTATAATGATAAAGCGTAACAACAGAACAGGCTAATTATTTTGAGAAAACCAACGGTTCCCGGAATATAAAAATGCTAACGCTTTTTATGCGCCATCCGTGGCGCAAAAAAGCTAAAAAACGTCGTGTTTTTTTCACGCATTTTTTTATTCCACTCACCGGGTTTTCTAGCAAAATAAAGCCAATTGTTCTTTTTGTTACACTATATCATTATTCAATATTTAAAAACCGCATTTACATTCAAATACTTAAACTATTGCCCAATTTTATCCTATGCATGCCTTTAAGGCTTCATCTGAAGCTGAAGCAGCATCAGGAGTATAAATGTCAGCCCCAATGCTCTTGCAGTAGCTGTCTGTAACTGGTGCGCCACCTACCATTATTGTTACTTTGTCTCGAATACCTGATTCTTCTGTAGCTTTTACTATATTTTTCATTTCAACCATTGTTGTGGTTAGAAGTGCAGAGCATGCTATAATTTGTGCATCATTCTCTTTGGCTGCTTCTACGAATTTTTCAGGTGTAACATCAACACCAAGGTCAATTACTTCAAGACCTTTTCCTTCCATCATCATCTTGACAAGGTTTTTACCTATGTCATGAAGGTCGCCTTTAACAGTCCCGATAACAACTTTTCCCTTTGCTTTGACTCCACTTGAAGCAAGCAGCGGTTTTAAAATTTCAACACCAGCATTCATAGCCCTAGCAGCTATAAGCACCTCAGGCACATAGACTTCATTATTCTTAAATTTTTCTCCGATAATACCCATACCGCTAAGCAAACCTTCGTTAAGAATTGTTTCGACATCTATTCCGTCATCAATTGCTTTTTGCACGAGTTCCTTAACATTTTTTGCCCTACCTTGCTGTAGATATTCAGAAATTTCGTTCATAAGGCCCATACTAATTTTCCCCCTTGATAGTTTTAAATAATTTATATCATCCTGTCAAATCTCTTCACAGGTTGCTATACATGCTTATTGTGACCTAGTGTTTCCTCGTGATTCTCTATATTTTCCTGGGCTTACTCCTGTTATTTTTTTGAACACCTTTGTAAAATAACTCTGATCCTCATAACCTACCAAGTTCGATATCTCTACTAGTGACAGAGAATCATCGGTTAGTAATCTTTTACTGGTTTCAATGCGTGCCTGATTTAAATAGGAGTTAAAGCTTTGTTTCATTTCCTTTTTGAATATTTTACTGAAGTATGACGAACTTAAGTATACATGGTTTGCCACATCTTCAAGTGAAATTTTATTCATAAGATTTCGCTTTATATAAGCAATGGACTTGTATATTACGTCCACATGCTTTACATCTGTCAGGTTAAATACGCAATCTGTAAACCTTGTCATTATTTTTGACATCCAGAAGGTTAGCTCATTAATTGTTTTAAATTTATGTATTTGATTCAGATACTTGTAATTTAAGCCAAAAATCTGTTCTACATCAGCTCCCCCCTCAACAGCAGCTCTGGAAAGCAATACAATAAGCTCCAGTATTCTTGCTTTAATAATTTCAAAATTACCGCCTGTCGAGAAGAAAACATGTCCTAAAATTTCATTAAGTAGTTTTCTGGAGGCGGCTATGTCACCAATAGAAATCTGATATAAAAGCTCACGCTCTTTTTCAAGTGGATAATTCACTAAGTTTTCTTCAGAACCACCCATTGTTTTAATGAAATAAATATATTCAGATATATCAGACTGCTGTTTGAGATGTTCTCTCTCATCGTCATATTTTGATGGTTGGGGATCTGATATGTAAGCAGCTGTAACAAATAGCATTTCTGAAAGCTCGCTAACTCTGTCAGGCTTTACAACAGGGATATCTTTTATAAGCCGCATAAGCTCCTCATAATCTTTACTGTTGATGCTAAAACGACCGAGCAACTCATCAATCAGAAAATCATCAGGGTCAACCATATGCACTGGTCCTGCGACAAGTGCCCCACTCATTATACCGTAGTTGGATATTGGAGAGGACCAATGTACAAGACCTAAAGGACAGAAAAATATATAACTACCGCCAAACCTTTCTGCCTGATAACTTCCATATAGATGAACTTTCGAACAGCTAAGCTGACCTTTTAGTAATTTTTGCGCCTCTATACAAAATCTGCAATTATCTCCATTACTACGTATTCCATATTTGCATTCGGAACTTGATTTTTGACCTGTACCATAAATTGTGTTCCCATGATCATCTATAAGGATACAGTTTACCATGACTGATTTGCTATAAACGTCGGTATACTTTTTTGCTGTTTCAAAATTAAAGCCAAGATCCTCTCTTACTAATGATGTCATAAGTTCAACTCTTTCTAAGGCATATTAATGAGGTGTCAAGAAGAATGAATCTAGCAAATCGAGTAAATCACACACCTTCTATATTAAAATATACCAAATTCCGATCCTTTAGTAAATGGTTAATATCAACAAAAAGCCGCGATGACTTTTCTGTTACACAATCATATTACTATTTTAAGATAAACTGGTATTGAAATATTTTTCGTTTTTTTGTACTTTTCAGCCATATACTCTAAAAAACTTACTCATCCATGTGTTCTAGCGTTTCAAAACCAAGCTTGCCTGAGGGTGCTACCTCGCCATGTTTAACAAGCATCATGAAAAATATTGATATAATTATTACATAAAATTAAAAGGGACTGTATCATTATTTGTCCTCAGAATAATTTATACTGCCAAGGATTTCCTCCCAAAGCGTTTCCCTTCCAATACTTTTAGTTGTTGAACAGGGTATAATTTTAATTTCATTTCCTGAAGAAAATGTATCCTTTATCGCCTTTAATGAAGCATGCATTTTAGAACGAGATAATTTGTCTGCTTTTGTAGCGCATATTATAAATGGTATTTTATAATGCTTTATCCAATTGTACATTAGTAAGTCGTTTTCCCCTGGCTTATGGCGTATATCCACTAGTAACACCAAAAAACAAAGCTGTTCACGATTGTAAAGGTATGAATCTATAAGCTTACCCCATGCTTCCTGCTCTGATTTTGATACACTCGCATATCCATAACCGGGAAGGTCAACAAAAAACAGTTTGTTATCAATACTATAAAAATTTATTACTCTTGTTTTCCCTGGTTTTGCGCCAACCCGCGCGAGACTTTTTCTATTTAAGAGAAAATTAATAAGTGAAGATTTACCCACATTAGATTTACCAATAAAAGCAATCTCAGGCATGTTGGTTTTGGGAAATTGTTTAGTTTGTGCCGCAGTTTTATGAAGTTCAACATTATTCAGGTTCACTAAATCACCTCTTGATATTTTATAAAATCATTGTCTTATGGAATCTATATTTATAATGCCTTAGTTTCGTAATGTTAATTATAACAGAAAAACGTCACAAGGTAACAGCTGATTTCATAATTTGTGTCTATTCAGAGGTAGCTTTTCTTTCATGAAGAATCATCTCTAATACAGCTAGTTACAGCGAAGCTTAGGAAAACACAATTTAAAATGCCTTAGAGTTTAGTAATGTCCGTGCTGTTTGAACGCAAGTGAGTTCACGGAATTACTTAACGAGAAGGCATTTTAAATTGATTGTTTTCATTGCTGAAGCTGTATTGCAGTATTGGAGATGATTCTTCAGTTAATATGTTTGAGCTACCTCTGAATAGACACCATAATTTCTAAATGTCAGGGTGGCTTTAAAAAGAATATCTATAATTCATTATTAAATTGTGATACAATATTTAAAGTCTTTGTAGCAGATCTTTTGTGGAATACTTATACTAGAATGTTCTATTTATATATTACATACATTATCATTATGGGGGGGACTTACAAAAATGGGAGTTGAATCTATAAGAGAACTTGGAATCAAAATTAAAAATAATATTAAGAAGGTTATTGTCGGAAAAGATGATGTTATAGATATTGTATTGGTTTCGCTAATTAGCTCGGGGCATGTGCTTCTTGAAGATGTACCCGGTGTAGGAAAAACAATGCTTGCAAAATGTCTTTCAAAATCCATTGACTGTGAATTTAAAAGGATACAATTTACTCCTGATTTACTGCCATCAGACCTTAGCGGTATTAACTATTATAACCAGAAAGAAGGAGAGTTTGTTTTTAGGGAAGGTCCTATTTTTGCTTGTATTTTACTGGCTGACGAGATCAACAGGGCAACTCCCAGAACACAGTCTAGCCTTTTGGAGTGTATGGAGGAACAGCAGGTTACAATTGATGGTGAGACGAAACTTTTACCTGAACCTTTTTTTGTTATTGCAACTCAAAATCCAGTCGAGATACAAGGTACATTCCCTTTGCCTGAGGCTCAGATGGATAGGTTCATTGTACGCATAAAAATGGGGTATCCATCATTAGAAGAAGGCAAGCTTATATTGGATAGGTACCAAAGCGGTAGTCCAATTACCCAAGTGGATGCAGTTGCAGATGCTAATGATATAATTACCGCGCAAAAAGAGCTGCTAAAAGTAAAGATTGGAAGCGCTTCAAAGGAATATGTTCTTAAAATAATTGAAAGAACCAGAAAGCATGATAACATTATTCTTGGTGTGAGCCCAAGAGGAAGTATCGCACTTATGAAGGCTTCACAAGCCTTTGCAGCTTTAAACGGGAGAGCGTATGTGACCCCTGATGATATTAAGTATCTTGCTCCTTTTGTACTTTCGCACAGACTTTTACTTAAGGGGCATGCAGTTACCAGTGGAACAGATGCAGCTGAAAGCCTTATACACAGCATATTAAATGAAGTTAAGACACCGATTGAGTAAACAAGACTAATGACAACTAACTACATTTAAGGGCAGTGGTTTTGACTAATTTTATTAAATGGTGGAAAGTAGAGGGTTTCTATGGATATAATTGCCATGGTGGTGATAATGCTTATTGCTGTATGGTTGCAATATACAATTTTTTTTGAAAAAGTGTTCAGTAAACTGGATTATAAATGTGAATTTAGCAAGACTGAGGTCTGCGAGGGTGATGAGCTTTTACTTGTTGAAACAGTTCACAACAAGAAACTTTTGCCTGTACCGTGGCTTAAGGTTGATATAAACTCTTCTAAGTGGCTGGATTTTGCAAATACCCGGTCTGTAGTTGCGCAAGAAAACCGGTATGTTACAAGCAGTTTCCTTTTAAAAAGTTATCAGAAGACAGTAAGACGTTGGAAGGTGAAGTGTCTGAAACGTGGTGTGTATACAACAAAAAATGTTACACTCTTGAGCGGAGATCCGCTTGGAATTGGCACAAATTCAAAAGCGGTTCCTGTCAACACTACTCTAACCGTGTATCCTTCAGTTATTGATTTTGAACAATTGTTTATTCAATCAAATTATCTCCAGGGCGATACTATTGTAAAAAGGTGGGTTGTGGATGACCCTTTCATGGTGTCTGGAACTAGGGAATACACGCCTGGTGATCCAGTGAACCGAATTCATTGGTCGGCAACAGCCAGAGCAGGGAAGCTCATGGTTAAAAAGAATGATTATACGGCACAACCGGCATTAACCGTAGTCTTAAATATACAATCTATAGAAAATGAGTATCATGGTACGGTGGATAAAGATATTATTGAGCTTGGAATAAAAGTTGCTGCAACCATGTTTGACAGAGCATTAAAAAACGGTGTACCTGTCAGGTTTGCATCTAATGGATGCGTTAGCAGTGAACCGGACAATATGATATTTACTGCTGAATCAAGCGGTATGGAGCATGTGAGAGGTCTAATGAGTATACTTGCTAGGCTTGAGCTTAAAAGGAACAGAGATTTTGAAGAGTACTTAAATAATCTTGAAAAAGAAGTTGCAGGTGCTGATATTGTTATAATTACAGCCTATATGAATCCTGGTTTGTATGATGCAGTTTACAAGTTGAAATCCAGAAAAAACAGCGTTACCATAGTTGCGCTTCGCAAGTTGGAGGCAAGGAATATAATGAATGATATTGACATTTATTATCCGGCTGGAGTTGATTACTGATGATGGCTAATGTTAAGAATTTTTTCATAAAACTTATGGCTATTACTGTTATATTTTTGTGTTTTTACCCAGTTGTATTAGTCTTAAGGACTTTTATCTATAAAGATAGTACTATTTGGTCTGAATTTATTTTTGGTGCAGCGGTCGTTTATTTAGGATTTATCTTAGCTCATATATTTATAAATGATAAGAAAAGCTTTCTAAGATCGCTGATTACATATTTATTAGTGATTGTACCAGTTATCGTATCTATATTGATGTACATATCCCATGGCAAGTTACGACCGATTTTTGAGGTTCTTGTAACATTGCTGATTTACTATACAGGAGTTAAAGCACACTTCACTGATGTAGATGAAATACTTAGCACCAAAACAATTGGTACAGGTATTGTATCTTTGACAATTTGTCTGCTTATTTCCCAGTTTGATCAACGTTATGTTTCTCTTTTTACGCCTGTTAGTATATTTGCCTATATTTCCATGATACTTGCTTTCTTGGTAAGAAATCAGCAGAATCTCAACCGGACATTTAAGTTGAAACATATAGACTCTGAAAGTGTTCCGCAAAATATTAGAAAATATAATATAGGCATTGTAATTGTAATATTTTTCACTATATTGATGCTTTTTAACATGAAAAATATTATTATCTTTGTGTTTAGAATATGCGGATATGTATTAATAGGTGTTTTATGGCTGTTTAACTTTTTGCTTTCGCTTTTTATAGGGAGCGAAGGAGGAGGCAGTGGAGGTGGGGGGCAATCTGATATTATTGGCGAACTTGGAGGCGAGAGTAGCCTGCTTGCTCAAATTATATATACTATTATTTTTGGAAGCCTGCTTTTGATTGTTGCAATATATGTTGTGAGAATCATTGCTAAAAATTTTCCAGAGTTTGTACAAAAAGTTAAGAAACTTATTTCAAGATTTTTTAAATGGATTGCAGGTCTTTTTAACATGTCACCTAAAAAAGACGAAGGATCCGAGGATTATACTGACCATATTGAAACTATAATTCCAAAAGAAGAAGAACCCATTAAGACAAACTACTACAAGAAAATAAGTAGTATAAAAAGAGGTTTGAGGATTCTTAAAAGAACTGATGATCCTGTCAAAAAGATAAGAATTGTATATTACTTAATGCTAAAGGTTCTTTATGATAAGAATATACCAATTAGAGAAAGTGACACTACATGGGAGATATATGAAAAAGCTATTGATATTGAGGGAATAGAGAGTGAGTTTTCTGATATTACAAAGATTTACAATGAAATTAGGTATAATGAAACAGTACCAGACAAAGAGGAAGTAGAAGATACTGTAAGAAAATTTAGCAAGATTTATGAAATGCTGAAATAGCACTAATGCTGTTTTTGAAGAAATACCGTTACTTAATGCTGTTGCTGCAGGAAAACTTAGTCATTGCATAATAATTCATTATTATTTTTATTTTCTAACTTATCGTTAATTATGTAGAACATCATATAATTTAATAATTTTTTCTATATAATGCCTTTTTTTATCATCAACTATGGGATGAAGAATGCTTATAAAACTAACAAAGTTTTCTTTCCTGCTATTTCGTGTATTTGCAGTTTGTGCGAACCTTCTAAGCTGCAAAATGGCATTGGTATATCGACTTGTCTGGCTATAGGTGTTACCAACCATTTCTTTATGGCAATCCGGACAGTAGTCTTTTATTATGCTCATAGAGTTTCTTAAAACATCCAGCCTAGTTTCTAATTCATCTTTTTCAGAATTTCTGTTTTGGTTGGTTTGATATGTACTGTTTATTTTATTTGCTGCGTGAATCGCGTTTGCTATATTAGTCAGTTTTTTATCAACGCTCATAATGATCCCTCCTGTTGATTCCTTATATATAATACTCAGACCAACCATTTCATGTTACACGAGTTACAAATGAAGCGAAGTTTCCGTTATTGCGAAAGTTTATCTCAAGTTATAGAGGGTATGAACAGAAACTGCGCTTAAAAAGAGCTGACTGAAGTTACAGGTGTTACATTGACACTCGTCTTTTTTAGATATAATATGTTTATATTCATATTATATTTAGACATAATTTAGAGGGAGATTTTAAATGGGGTATAAAAGTATTGATGAGATTAATGAAAAGATAAAATCAGGTAAAGCTTGTATTTTTACAGCTGAGGAAATTATCGATTTAGTAGAGGAAAAAGGGTTGAAACAGGCTGCGAAGGAGGTTGATGTTGTAACCACCGCAACTTTTGGACCTATGTGTTCTTCGGGAGCTTTTCTTAATTTTGGTCATTCAGATCCTCCGATAAGGATGGCTAAAGTCTGGCTGAACGATGTTCCAGCATATGCTGGAATAGCAGCGGTTGATGCGTATATTGGTGCAACTGAGCTTTCGGAAAAGAGGGGAATGGAGTACGGAGGGGCGCATGTTATAGAGGATTTAATTTCAGGGAAGGATGTCAGGCTTTATGCGGAGTCCTATGGAACTGACTGCTACCCCAGAAAAGAAATTGACACCTATATAAATAAGGACAATATTAACCAAGCATATTTGTTTAATCCGAGGAATGTTTATCAAAATTATATTGCTGCCACCAATTCCTCAGAAAAAACGATTTACACATATATGGGTACTTTGCTTCCAAGATGTGGGAATATTACCTATACGACATCGGGGCAACTAAGCCCGCTTATTAATGACCCTTTTTACCGAACAATAGGTATTGGAACAAAGATTTTTCTTGGTGGAACACAAGGATTTGTCGCATGGGAAGGAACACAACATAATCCGCAGCAGGATCGTGGAGAAAATGGAGTGCCAATTTCATCGTCTGGTACGCTGGCAGTGATTGGTGATTTAAAAAAAATGAGTACTCGATTTATAAGAGCAGCTGTATTCCCGAATTATGGTGCGACAATGTTTGTCGGGATAGGAATTCCCATCCCTATTCTGGATGAGGACATTCTTTTAAAGGCAGTTGTAAAAGACAGTGAAATTTTCACATTTATTATTGACGAAAGTGTACCCAAAAGGTCGAAGCCTTCTTTTAAAAAGGTTTCTTATGCGGAGCTCAAAAGCGGATTAGTGGATTTAAATGGTAAGAAAGTACCTACAGCACCTTTGTCCAGTATAAAAAAAGCACGTGAAATAGCCTTGCTTCTAAAAAAACAAATAGTGGAAGGCGAGTTTCTTCTTACAGAAGCTGTGTCTAAGCTGCCTTCAACCAACAAGATAAACACCTTGGAAATTAGGGGGTGCGAAAAATGAAGACAATAAAAGTATCCATGAGATTTGGGCAAGAGATTGTCACAAAACCGCTTACTTATCACCTTATAAAAGATTATAATCTTGAAGTTAATATTCTTAACGCAAATGTAGGGCTTAATAAAATCGGGCAGCTGATAGCTGACATATCTGGTGAAGAGGATAAAATTAATATCGGGCTTGAGTTTTTGAAAGAACAAGGAGTCGAGTTTAAAATATTTAACCGCTCAATTATATGGCAGGAAGAGAATTGTGTCCATTGTGGTGCATGTACAGCTGTTTGTCCAACTGGAGCACTTAAAATGGATAAAAGCGACTGGTCGCTTACCTTTGACAGAGAAAAGTGTGTAGTGTGTGAGCTTTGTGTTGGAGCATGTCCGATAAAAGTGATGAGTGTATCAATATAGATTATTTTACTCTAAGGAGTACTGAGTTCACACTTTACAAAAACCAATTTCTCTTAGAGAAATCCAAAATGGATCTGGTACATTTTAAGTGAGAAGATGTGTAAAACAAGATAGAAAGTTGAACATAGACATTAATATTAAAGGATTGCATGAAAATGAGGTGATTTTTATTTATCAGGAAAGATTTTACCGTGATTTTATAACAGACTCAGGATTAGTTTTTTTTAACGTCACTGAGTACGAAACCGATTTGTTTATTGGTGCATCGAGTAATATATTTAGTGAGACACTGGAATGGGTTAAGTTTTATAGAAAACAAATTGAAGACTGGATCAGATTCCAACCTGAGTTTTTAAAAAGCCTGAAGCCTGTTAAGATTTATCCCGATATGCCAGAAATTGTACGCAGAATGGCTGAAGCAGGTCTAAAGACTGGAACGGGACCAATGGCTGCGGTAGCTGGTGCTATAAGTGAGATGGTAGGGCTTAAGCTTTTAAAATATTCTGATGAAATCATAGTGGAAAATGGAGGAGATATTTTTATCAAGACAGCTGTCCAAAGAAAAGTAGGTATATATGCTGGAGACTCTCCGTTAAGTGGTAGAATTGCACTTAGCATTGCCCCTTTAGACACTCCGATTGGAATATGTACATCGTCCGGAACTTTTGGACATTCTTTAAGCTTTGGAAAGGCAGATGCAGCTGTTGTAGTTTCAAAAGATACTTTTTTGGCGGATGCTGCAGCCACCGCAATGGGTAATCTTGTTAAAAAGTTTAATGACATATCTGATGCTCTTGATTATGCGGTGGGCATTGATGGAGTGGAAGGAGCTATGGTTATTAAGGGTGACAAGATCGGGGTAAGAGGAAAAGTTCAGCTTGTAAAAATATAGTCACCACGATTCTAAGTCTGGTCCAAAAAGGTCATCGGGAATTGATAGTTCGTGGAGATTGCAATATCCACCTGATGAAAGCTCATATTCCCAGTCTTTAGGAAGTGGGTCACCCAGATTCATCGGCATGAATGGTTCACTCCTTTTTGTAAATACTTTTTCAATTACAGAAGATTGCGGGCAATATGGACCAGCTAGTAAATTTCTACCCCAAGGATCTCTTGATTCAATGCAGACCTTTTCTTTTACATGAACATCGCAATATCCACTAGGCTCAGTTCCTCTGATAAATAATTCATTTCTAAGACAGCTTTGCCTAGAGTGTCTTGGATCTTCTGTGCATACATCAGAAGGGAGTTTGCCTGAATATATGCATATAGTTTTTCTTACTACCCCAGGCGGTTCTTCAAAATTAATTGGCTCTTTGTTTTCATGCACCTTTGTCATTACTGCATTCCAAATTTTTAGAGCTTGACTGTACTCAGCTGGTTTTAAAGATGAAGGTGTATCATATCCATACCATGTGGCTGCAACATAATATGGAGAAAAACCAACAAACCACTTATCATGGTTGTCACTTGTTGTACCTGTTTTTCCTCCTGTAGGAATAAGTTCCTGATTGCGGTTTCTGATAACTCCGTATGGATATGCAGTTCCACCTGACTTAGTTACCCCCGAAAGCATATCAGTCATGATAAAAGCTGATTGTTCGTCATAAACGATCTGACTTTCCAGTTTGTTTTCCAAAATGATGTTTCCGTCCCGATCTTCTACTTTGGTGTAGGTGACAGGTTTATAAAAAACTCCTTTATTAACAAAAGGAACGTAAGCAGCTGCCATCTGAAGTGGGTTGACACCCTTATTCAAACCACCCATTGATATTGATACATACCTTTCGTTGTCTCTGTTTATATCAACTCTCTTTAAATAATCATGGGAAATATCAGGTCCGATTATGTAATTCCAAACCTTTGCAGCTACCACGTTTAAGGAACGACGTATACCATCACGTACAGTGGTTAATCCACTGTAGGTATGATCATAGTTGGTGGGATATATACCTTTTGAAGCGCCAAGCATATAGGCGGGCGCATCGTCAATGATTGTTGCGGCAGTAATTTTTCTTGTATCAATAGCAGGACCATATACAGCGATCGGCTTGAAACTGGAGCCTGGCTGTCTTTGCATCTGAGGAGATGCAGCTCTGTTATAGATCGCATCAGCTTTTTTAACACCATACCCTCCATACATTGCTTTAATCTGACCATTTTTGGGGTTTATAATAACCATTGCAGATTGTGGGTGCTCTTTTTTTTCATCCAATATAGGGAAAAATTCATCATTAGTATACACTTCATCCATTGCCTTTTGAACATCAGGATCCATGGTAGTGTATATATTCCATCCTGCGTTATATATAAGGTTTATAGCGGTTTGCTCAGAATATCCTTTATTAACTAGATCTTGTTTTATATCACTTATTACCTGATCTACAAAATAGCTTTGATTGCTTGTTTCTTTAGGCTTTACTGTATCACTGGATGCAAATTTTAGCTCCTCCTGTTTTGCTTGTTCATATTCAGTTTGGTTTATAAATCCTAGTTCAAGCATTTTTGATAAAATAGTTTTCTGACGTTTGATATTACTTTCACGACCAAGAGTAGTAGCAGGAGTATATTTTTCAGGCCAATTTGTTATTCCTGCGATACTGGCACATTCAGCTAATGAAAGGTCACCTACATCTTTGTTGAAATACTTGAGGGCTGCAGCTTTAACACCATGCGTATTTCCGCCCATATTAGCAATATTCATATACAGTTCGAGTATTTGCCATTTTTCAAGATTCATTTCAAGCTGGATAGCCTTCCACCATTCTTGGACCTTTCTTCTTAATTTGACGTCCTTATCTTTGGTCACATTCTTAACGAGCTGCTGGGTGATAGTACTTCCCCCATAGAAATCTTGGTCGCCTGGAAGGATTTTAGCCTTAACATAACTTATAGCGCCTCCTATTGTGCGCTTAATATCAATTCCCGGGTGGTCGTAAAAGCGTTCATCCTCTATGGCAACAAAAGCATCCTTTAAGTACTTTGGCATTTCGCTATCCTTTGCATACATACGATTTTCATTTATTGCATCAAGATGCGTTATCTGGTTGCCATTAGCATCATAAACAAAGGTGGTAAAATTAGTAGGCATCAGATCGTCAGGTCTTATAGGATCTGCTGTACGTATATAACCAAAGACAAGTCCACTTACAACACCGACACCTAAAAAAGACATAGCTAATAACACAATTATCATCACTTTTAATACTTTCCCTGTGATTTTAAGAAACTTTCGCGAGCCGGGTTTTCTTTTTGATTTTAATGTTTTAGTTGAACTTCCCGTTTTGCGTTTTCGCTTTGTTATATTCTTTTCATTTGCATTTTTTTGTCTTCTGGACTTCATACATATATCCTCCTGAACTAGATGGCACGTAATTTTTCTATACGAATAAGCTTTCTAAACAAACTGAAAGCTTTGTGCATTATAAGTCATTTTGTAATAAGTAAAAATGTACCATATGGGTTAACTATGCTTTTACCTATTATATCATGAATTTCGAAGAAATTGCATGATATAATGGTGCATGTGCGTTTTTTGTCTTGACAAAAAAAATCGCACGCACATAAAATCCGCCGGAGGCAGTATTATCGCCATATAATATATTATGGACATTTATACCTGATTTCTTGCAGCATAATATTGTAGTACATGAAATATAAATGTACTGTTTTAAAAAACAATATTTATTTTTTGGAGGGGATAGTTTGAGGAGAAATGTGTATCGACGATTTGGTTATGCGAAGAAAGCTCACTCGAAAAAAATGTCTATTTTCATTAGAGTTGTTTCAATACTCATAATATTAGGTCTGCTTGTTATATATGCCCAGAGAAGACTTGTTCCATATCTTGTCGAAATTAGTGAGTTTAGGGCTAAATCTATAATTACAATGACTGTGTACAACGCAGTAAAGGATAGTTTTAAGGATGAGATTCTTTATGAGGATCTTATATATATAGACAGGAACAAGAATGGAGTTGTTACCTCCATAAGGACAAATATTTCAAGAATGAATAGCCTTTGTGCGCAAATATCAACAAAAATACAAAAAAAGCTAATGGATCTGGATAAAGAAAGTGTAGTTATACCTTTTGGGATATTTTTGGGAGACACTATATTCACAGGCATAGGACCGGATCTGCACATAAAGATAACTCCCTATGGTAATGTTGAGACCGAGTTTAAGTCGGAGGTAAATCAAATAGCTGAGGATCAGACAATTCACAAACTATTTCTGGAGGTGAGAACAAGCGTATCAGTTTTGATACCACTGATGCATCAAAAAACAGAGATAGTTACAAACATTCCCATTGCCGAATCAGTAATCAGGGGGAAAATAGATGAAGAAACATTTAAAGAGCTGGTAAAAAAAAGCGAGGTATAAATTATTTGCTGACTTTTTCCTGTTTTTCCAGTTCTTTTTCTTTATAAACATCATCGAGCACAGAGGCATTTTTACGACTTCTAGTAGAATCTTTGCTTGATTTATCTGCAAAGCTGATGGTTTTTTGTTCAAACATATCAGATGAACCGTGAAAAATGCTACCTTCATCTATAATAAGGCTTTGTACTTTTATGTCACCATAAAGTTTTGCAGTTGATAGCAGCTTTAGGATTCCTTTTGCATTTATATTTCCTTCAATTGTTCCTGAAAGCTCAATATCACTCGCTGTTACATTGCCTTTTACATGAGCGTTTTCTCCGATGTAAACACAGCCTTCAACTTCAAGATCACCGTTTATATCACCATCAATGCGGATTGTGCCCTCCGAGATAAGATTGCCTTCGATGGTGGTATTTACACCTAGAATAGTATTTATTTTTTCACCATTGCTAAAAGTTTTTTTCTTACTGAACATACAAATCCTCCTTAAAAATTTATTGCGTTGCTAATTATTATGTTGCTAACTATCGCCTTGCTAATTATTGTTGATGTCAAGATATATAAGTGGGTCAATTGGAGTGTCATCTAAGCGTACTTCAAAATGAAGATGAGGACCAGTACTGATCCCTGTACTGCCTACTGTGGCAATCTGCATTCCTTTTTTTACTTGTTGTCCTGTTTTTACTAATAATTCATTTGCATGCCCATACAGTGTTTTAATACCATTACCATGGTCTATAATAACACATTTCCCATATCCGCCATGTGTTTGTGCCATTATAACTGTTCCACTGCCTGCTGCCATTATATCAGCTCCATAATTAGCAGCAAAATCCAGTCCTGCATGAAGCTTATATTCAAAACTTGTAGGATGCACGCGATACCCAAACTTGTCGCTTATATTTCCTTGAGTAGGGCAAAAGGTGGGGAGCGCATCAAGAAACTGCTCTACTTGTTTTTTCATATCTGTAAAGTCAACAGTTGTGCTGCTATCAATACTGGCGATTTCATTCAGAGCAGCAAGAATATTACGAAGCTCCTGAATATCTTCTGTGAAATTGCCTACCACTCTATTTGTAGAACTATCTGACCTGCTCACTGAAAGCTGACTTGTGATATATCTTTCAGTGATTTCCCGGTATTTTTCAGTGTATTGGTTGATAGCCTCTTGGGTAAGAGTTTTGCTGGACTGTAATAAGTTGTTTTTTTCAAGCACAGAATCCAGTTTGAGAAGGTTCTCGTAACTGGACTTTGCTAGGGAATCTCTTTGGGCGGTAAGGTCTGTTACTTTTCGAATAAGATAAACTGATAACAAACCCTGACATATAAGAGCAGTTATCACTAATACTACAGCGATACGAGCAAACTTGAAAACTCTATTGCTTAATCGATATGTTCTGGTCTTGCTCGAATAGTGTGGAGCAAGTATCAACGAAACATACTTTTTATTCTTTTTAATTTTCAACTTTTTCATTTTGTTTTCCTTATAATTTTCAGTTTTTTCTATAGTTAATTTTATAATTATTATTGTAACATAAATTTAATCTTATTTTAATATAAAGTTTAACAAGTCATATTTTTGCATTATAAGAGTTTGTCCAAAATTTATTGTCTTTAAACTGATTAATTTCTGCTTCCTGCTTGTACCACAAATTATTGCCCCTTAAGGGAACTCTTAGTGTAGAATAATGAAGAACAGGAAGCTGCACCGGAATATTGCAGTGTACAAGCAAAGCTTTGTTTTTAAATAAGAATGTTATATAATGTTCAATGCTCAAAGGCATATTCCACTGAATGTGATAATTCTATACAATATCAAGATTCACTAGCAGCATTGTTTATTTTGATATTGTATGCGAAGTTAGTTCAAATTACTTTTGGGGGAATCATATTATTCTGACATAACTTATGAGGTGGTGCCAAAGTGAAGAAATTAAAAAAACAGAGTGATGAGTTTTACCATTTGATATCTATGGAGGATAAGTCGCATGCCTTAATAGAAGGCAGGCAACAGACACAAATTGATAAGGATAAAGCCGACCGCAATATCTGTAACCGTTCAAAGCCTATGAGAACAATTGGAATTCTTGGAGGGCTAGGGCCGCATACATCATCAATATTTTATCTAAACATTATTGATAGGTTCAGTGCAACAGGGTCAAGTTTCAGACCTCCTGTTTTAATGTGGAGTGTGCCACTAGATTTGGAAGTGGAAAGGAAGTTTATCAAGACAGGCGAAGGAAAAGATGAGTATTTAAGATATTTGATACAAGGTGCTGAAAATTTACAAAAAGGTGGTGCTGATTTTATTGTAATTCCATGCAATACAGTACATATACACATAGATAATCTTAGAAAGAAAATCGGGATACCCATTTTAAGTATTGTTGAAGAGACTGTAAAGTACCTTAAAGCAAATGGTGTTTCAAAGGTTGCCATTTTAGCTACAAACGCAACTATAGAAGAAAATTTATATGGTTTAGCACTTGAAAAAGAGAAGATACTGCCAATCATTCCTGATAAAAACGCGCAAAAAACAGTAATGGAGGTTATTAGCAATATACTTGCAAACTCGAATACAAATAAGGACATGGAAAAGTTAAGCACTGTAATTAGAAAGCTTAAATGTAGTGGTATTAATGATATGCTATTAGCATGTACAGATTTGCAGATACTTATGAAGCAAAATGAATGCTCTGCTAAAGTCCACGATACAATGGATATACTTGCTGGTGCAGCAGTCAGGGAGTGCTCCTTTTTAACTTAAAAATGATTCTTGAATTGTTGAACTAATTAACCTTGTCCGCTAGATATTTAATTTACCAACATGAATTGTTGTTGCAGCGGGGCATGTGCACGTCCGGATTCTGTGGGGGTACGCCCCCGCGAGGGGGGCATCTACTCGACTCATTTGTGTGTTACTGTCCAGAGGGTAGTCATAAAAAACTTATCAAGCATCACTGAAAAGGAGGGAATCGGAAACCGATTCCTTTTTTTATGAGGTGGTGGCATACTCTAATTTATTAAAAATATTTTTAAAAAACCGAATAAAAAAGCAGGACTCTTCATGTTCAATGTCGAATATATAAGATATAAAGTTTTTTAGGAGAATGCTTATGACATTAAGTACAAGACCTGAAATAACAGAAGATAGAGTGGAACAGATAAGAGATATTATCGCCGAAAACCCCACATGGAATCGGACTAAGATCTCAAAGCACATATGTAGGCTATGGGGCTGGCAGAGTCCAAATGGGTATTTGAAAGAAATTTCCTGCAGAGATATGTTACGTACACTTGACAAGACAGGCAAGATAAATCTTCCAGCAGCATTGACACCATCAAGATCAAGTGGTGCCCCTGATAAAATCAAGCATCTTAAGCATGATATGACACCAGTATGTGTAAAACTCTCAGAACTTCGTCCTTTGCATATCAACATAGTAAGTGCTGGTAAAGAACTTGAGCTGTTCAAATCGATGATTGATCAGCACCATTATCTCAAGTATAGTCGAAGTATAGGCGAAAATATGAAATACATGATATATAGCCATGACGGAAGACCGCTGTCTTGCCTGTTGTTTGGTTCAGCTGCATGGTCATGCAGGGAAAGGGATAACTTCATCGGATGGAACAAAACTGAGAGGATGCGGGGTCTTAGCCTAATTACAAATAATTCCCGCTTTCTTGTGCTCCCTTGGGTAAGGGTTCAGCATCTGGCAAGCCATATACTATCGCTAGTCGCACGCAGAATTGTGGACGATTGGCAGCACAAATACGGACATCCAGTGTATTGCCTTGAGACTTACATAGAAATTGGTCGCTTTCGCGGCATCTGTTACCGAGCCGCCAACTGGATACACGTTGGCAGCACAACAGGTCGAGGACGTGACGGTGGTCATCATAATGCAATCCTGCCCATAAAGGACGTGTATCTTTACCCGCTAACATCACAATACAAAAAAATATTGTGTGGCATGGAAAGGGAGGTTGCTTGCAGATGAGCATGGATAAGGTAAAGGCTAAAAACTTCTACCAAGATGCTGGGGATAAAACACTACTAAATTGGTGTCTGTATGAGTATGCCAATATATTGTATACAAAGATAGAAGAAAGTCCTAAGCTGGCAAACTACAGAAAAAATCACCATGCAAACGAGGTTGAGGCATTCTGCGTATATTTTTCAAAACGGCTTAGAAAGAGTGTGAATGATGCACAGATAGGTCACACGAAGGGCGTTACGATTGATGCAAGGTATGTGTATGAATTCTATCCGGAGAACACATACCAGCAGACACAAAGGCTAATGGATGCCGCATTGTCTGCGTGGAATGAACATGTCCTCATTTGTTCAAATTGCCCCAATCAATGCCTAATTCATACATATGAAATTACAGATATGTTTGACAATTTGGAAACTGTCGGATGGCCCACCAGACGACACAACAACAGGAATAAACGAGAAAGGCTTAGATATGGACTATAACCGTAGTCTTATAAAACAAATTGAAGATCTGATGCTTGAAAACGAATCCCTACAGTGCAAAAACAGGAAGCTTCGAGCAGATAATCGCGCCTTGCGCACTCGAGTAAAGTATCTTGAAGATTCAATTGACGCTAAGATAGCGGCGGCTGTCGAGAATAATATATTGCCGCTGAGGGAACATATCTCGGAACTCGAAACGCGGATCGTTCGAAAAGATGATGAAATTTTGCGACTCAAAGCTATTATCAATAAGGATTCATCCAATTCATCTAAACCACCGGGCAGTGATGGATTTAAGCAGATACCGAACAACCGTGAAAAGAGCGAAAGAAAGCGTGGTGGTCAACCCGGTCACACTGGTCATTCGCTTAGTGTTCCTGAGAATCTTGATGAATTGGTCACAGAAGGTAAAGCTACGAAAAAACTGGTTGACTATACGAATGGTGCAGAAGAATACGTTTCAAAGTGGATCGTTGATATAGATATCAAGACGGTTTATACAGAAATCCGATATACGGTCGAGACCAAGCTGCCCCCGCAACTGCAGCCGGAAGTGGTCTATGGCAATGGCATTAAGTCACTTGCTGTATTGCTGGAGCAGGAAGGAGTCATTGCAATCAAGCGTCTATCCGACTTTTTCGGAATGGTGACAGGCGAGCTGCTCACTCCCTCTAAAGGAACTATTGAAGGATTTATTAAGACGTTTGCAAGCAACATTGATGATGACATAGCGGCAATCAAAGAAACACTACTAAACGGTTTGGTCATAAATATCGATGATACACCGATGCGATGTGCAGAAACTTATGAGTATAAAGAAGATGGTAGCATGACTTTGAAAACAGCAGAAAATTCAACTTTCGGGGTCAATATTCGTACTTATTCAAATGAAAAGGCTACTTATTACACCGTGAATCCCGGAAAAGGTGATGATGGTATTCTTAGGGATGGGTTACTTCCAGTCTTTTTGGGGATGCTTGGACACGATCATGATAAGAAGTTCTATAAATATTCGATTTTGCATGCAACCTGCTGTGAACACTTATTACGTGACCTAAAAGGTCTGCGGGATCTTTACAATTGCCCGTGGGCAGAAAGTTTTAGGAGTTTTCTCAAAGATATGAATGCCCATAAAAAAAGTGATCAATCATTGGGAACCAAAAAATGTGAGGAAAGTCTTCTTGAAAGCTACTCAGAAAGGTATGATAATTTAGTCCGGGATGGCGAAATTGCATTGACAAGGATTGAACCGGGAACCTTTGGGTATGATGAATTGCGGAAAATGGTAGCCAGACTTCGTAATTACAAGGATGCTTACCTGCATTTTATTCGAGACTACAATGCCCCATTCACAAACAACCTTGCTGAAAGGGACCTACGTCCATGTAAAACACGACAGAAGATATCCGGTTGCTTCAGAACATGGAGGGGGATATCTGACTTTGTGAAAATAATGTCAGTCTTTTCAACGTGGAAAAAACAACAGGTTGACTTATTTACAAAGATCAAAGAAAAATTCATAGAACCTCACTCAACATTAAACATACCCTCTGGACAGTAACATTTGTGTATCTGTCAATAAAAGACATGAGACAATTAGGTTGCTTTATTTGAAAGTGATGTGGTAAAATATAGAACAAGTATTAATGGCATTTTTCATTAACTCTATAGTTTGGGAAGGTAAATGTCTATGTTAATATTAAAAAATAAGAGAATTACTCAGTTACATAAACTATTGATTTCTTATATTCTTCTAATGCTTATTGTTTTTTTTATGCTGTATCCCTTGTACAATAATACCTTGGAAATAGTAAAGGATAAAGCTTTAAAAGAATGTGAATATATGTTGAATAATTCGCTAAACTCATTAGACACATTAATAGAGGGTGTAGACCAAACTATTTTTAATCTGTACACCAATGCTGATATCAAGGATCTGAGTATGATAAATGGTATGATGCAAATTCCTGATTATTACAAAATGTTGCAATCCCAGAGGCATCTTAACACTGTTTTTGCGCCATTTACTATTTTACAGGATGTATTTGTAATATTTAGAAACAATAATTGTGTAATTACAGCTAGAAGTTCCTACGACTCAAAAACTGGGTTTTACCAAAATCATATAAATTATGAAGGACAAAGCACTGAACAATGGTTTGATCGGGTTATGGGTACGCGCCATAAACGTGAATTTTGGTCGGAGCATAATATATATTCGATAGAAAAAGGCAATTGTAAAGTTCTTACTTATATGATCTCGCTTCCTATAAATAGTATGTCTAATTATGATAGTGTAGCAGGGGTCATTATTAATAAAAACAGTATTCTTGATCTGTTGATCTCAGAAGGAGTAAATAATGGTGGATGGATCTATGTGCAGGATATGTATGGAAATGTAATCCTCCAGCACAATTACAACAGTGCTCCGTTGGAGTTATCAGAAAGCGGAAGGGATGAAATAAAAATAGGTAAAGAGAATACAGTAGTTATATATAAATCCAGCATGAGAAATGGGTTCAAAATAGTGAAAGGTATCCCTGAGAGCGTGCTTAAGAAGAGCATAGATTCGATGCGTATCATGTTGATTGTCTATTATAGCTTTGCTATGCTGTGTGGAATAATTGCTGCAGTTTTCTTTGCGTATAGAAATAGCAGTTCAGTACGGAAGCTAATTTCATATATTGAAAATGTCGGATTTAGAGCAATCGGTGAGAAAAACGAATATGAAAGTATAAAAAATGTGATAGATCAGCTTTACTCTTCAAAGGAAAAACTTAAGTCTGAAATTGAAAGCCAGCAGAAGATTGTGATGTCCGGAATGCTTGAGCGTCTTTTACATAATGGAATGTACACTTCCACGGATCTTAATTATGCCAAAAGATACCTTCTAGATTTTCCTTCTTCATACAGGCTTGTTATAATGAAGTATTCATATTATATGCATGTGAATTCAAATAGTAAAACTCAGGAAGATGAAAGAAGCATTATCCGTGCTTTTATAATCAGCATTCTCAAAGAAACATATTGTGATGGTATGTTGATCCATCCTACAGGAGAATATTGCATTGCTATTGTGCTTCCACAGGTTGATTCTACCCAACAAAAGAAAGATAAGATAGAAATGTATCTAAAGGGTGTGCGAAAAAAAATAATGGAAAGTATTAAAATAAATACAGTCTTTAGTATTAGTAGCAGGTATAGCGGGATGGAGAATGTAGGAACTGCTTTTCACGAAGCTCAACAAATATTGGCTTTTGGAGAAAACACACAAGAAAGATCTATTGTGTGGTATGAAGAACCACTTGTTAACAGAGATGAAATCCAATTTGGACTTCATGAAGGACAAAAATTGTACTATCTTTTGCTAGCAGGTGAAAACGAAGAAGTAGTAGTTTTACTGCAGGGAATTATCTCTAAAAACGACAGTATAATGAAAATTGGCAATAAGTTTGTACAACAGCTTTTTTATGCTATTAGAGGAGTTTTTATTTGTGCAAACAATGAATTGTCAGGTGGGAAAGTTAATGTTTATTTTCCGGAGTATTCAGAAAATGTCCCTCCTGAGCAATTGTTTAGCAGCTTAATTGATGCTTGCTACAGCTTCTGCGAGGAAGCACAGAAACGAAAACGCAGTCACAACAACGCATTAAAGGATGCCATTATTTCTTACATAAACTCAAATTATCAAGATTCTAATATTTTTGCGAAAAGTGTTGCTGATAAATTTGATATTTCGGAAAAATACCTTTTTAATTTTATCAGGGAGCAGACAGGTAAAAGTTTTAGAGAGTATCTGGAGGATGTCCGACTGGAACATGCACTACAGTTATTAAAAGAAACCAGCTATCCCATTAACCAGATTGCATTGGATGTAGGCTTTATATCTCAGAATTCCTTCTCAAGAGTATTCAAAAAAGTATATGGTATAAGCCCAAGCATATGGAGAATTACTTTTAATGACGAGCATGATTAAACCTCTAAAGAGTTTTATGGTGATGATCGAGAGCACTGAACGTTTTAGATATCTTTTATTATCTCACTAGCAAGGCACTAATAATATAATCTTTCCTTTTGCAAAAATTAATATAAATTGCATGATTTATTTCTTACTTATTGAATAATGATGTGGAAATTGCTGCTTCCATTATATATATAGCAATGCTAATATGGGGTTGCTGAAATTTCCGGAATTCAAGCTGGGCAAGTATGGATGTGTAGTGCAGTCACAGCCATTGTGCTCAGGATGAAAAGTATCAAATATCCGTCGAAGGGGGGAGTGGTCCCTCCTAGTGAACGAGAAATAATGAGCAATGCAAATTTTTTTGCTCAGGAGGGAAGCTATGGAAAGAATGAAAGAAGTTAAGACAGCTTTAATTACAGGTGGAAGCCGGGGTATAGGAAAAGGCATTGCTCTGGTATTAGCATCAGAAGGGTATGACACAGCGATTACATATTCATCTAATAAAGAAATGGCAGAAGAAGTTGCACATATGATAAAGACGAAATATGGAAGAAAGTGTTTCATCTTTAAAGCACAAATGGAAAGGGAGAAAACTCCTTGCACCCTGGTCAAAGCAGTCATTGAAAAGATGGGAAAAATAGATGTGCTGGTTAATAATGCAGGAGCTAGATACGATGCGAAGATATTTGATGTGGATAATGAAAAGATGAACTACTTTATAAACCTTGATTTTAAATCTTACATAATGATGATGAAAGAAGTATCAAGACATATGATCAATAACAAGATAAAAGGTAATATCATAAATATTACATCAACCAGAGGACGTAGGGCATACCCGGCAAACTCTATATATTGTGCAGTGAAGGCAGCCCTAGCTATTGCTACTGAATCTGCAGCTCTTGATCTTGCTCCATATGGTATCCGTGCAAATTGTGTTGCTCCGGGTGCAATCAGGAATAGCGACAATGAAGTCTCGAAAAGGTTTTATGAAGGGCTTGCACCAAGAATTCCGATAGGAAGGGTTGGAACTACTGAAGATATCGGTAATGCCGTAGCTTGGCTAGTTTCGGATAAGGCAGCATATATTATTGGGGCAACACTTACGGTGGATGGAGGGCTTATCCTTCCGGGAATGCCGGAACGGGTAATTGGCGATAACAATACGGGATGGGGAATACCGAAGTAAAAGGTATCCTGAATGAAGGATCGGTAACTTGTAAAGACATTTGAGTGTAAAGGAGAAATATTCTATGTCAAAACTGATAATTAGGGATGTAAAGGCAATATGTACAGCACCCGCAGGTATTAATCTTGTCGTTGTTAAAGTTGAAACCTCTGAACCCGGGCTGTATGGTCTGGGCTGTGCTACGTTTACACAGCGGTATTTGGTAGTTCGATCTGCAATAGAGGACTATCTGAAACCATTCCTAATAGGAAAGGATCCCCAGAGGATAGAAGACATCTGGCAAACTTCAATGGTCAGCTCATATTGGAGAAATGGCCCTGTGCTTAATAATGCCATTTCGGGTGTTGATATGGCACTATGGGATATAAAGGGAAAGCTTGCCAATATGCCGGTTTACCAGCTATTAGGGGGGAAATGCCGGGAAGCTGCTGCTGTTTATTGCCATGTTAATGGTTGCGATAAGGTTGAGGTTGAGGAAAATGTACATGCTAGAATGGAGCAAGGTTATAGGTTTATACGCTGTCAGTTGGGTGGGTATGGCGGTTCTAACCAAAAGATCGTAAGCCCTGAAAATGCTCTGCCGGGCGCTTACTTTAATCCAGTTGAATATTCACAGAAAATACCTGCACTTTTTGAACATCTCAGAAAAAAGTTGGGTTTTGAGATTGAATTAATTCACGATATACATGAGAGACTCACGCCTATCCAGGCTGTTCATCTGGCTAAACAAATGGAACAGTATCGACTCTTTTACCTCGAAGATCCACTGGCCCCGGAACAGCTCCAATGGTTTGAAATGATAAGGCGTCAGTGTGCAACTCCTTTAGCAATGGGTGAGCTTTTTGTCAACTCAAATGAATGGAATGTTCTAATAACAAACCGTTTGATTGACTATATACGGGTACATGTAAGTATGATAGGGGGGTTGACTCCCGCTAGGAAGTTAGCTGCATTTTGCGAGGCTTTTAGTGTACGTACCGCTTGGCATGGGCCTGGTGATATTTCGCCTGTCGGGCATGCTGCAAATATTCACCTTGATGTAAGTTGTCCAAACTTTGGTATTCAGGAAATCTGGATAAATTCAATAGAAGACGAAAGAATAAAGGAAGTTTTCCCCGGATGTCCTGAAGTGAGGGATGGTTATGTGTATCCGAGCGATAAGCCGGGTCTTGGTGTTGACATTAATGAGAAAAAAGCCAGCTTATATCTTTGTCATAATGATTTGCCTAAATGGACGCTGACACGCACGCCGGATGGTACTTCAGTGCGCCCATAAAATTAAAAATCGGATGTCTATCAGTCTGATTTGAACCTGTGTGAGTTTTTAGCACTTGAGCACTTGAAATTCTTTATTAAAAGTGTTAAATTCTTACTGTTTGCATGATGAATCATGAATTGAAGGGTAAAAATCTTACTTTTTGGATAGCAATGAAGGGATTGCAACTTGAATCACATCTTAGGCAATAGTAATGTGTAATCGCGGTAGGTATTTTGTTTAGGCACTTTGCTTTGTAATAATTAGTACATAATCAAGAGGTAAATTTGTTTTATAAAGTGATGCTCGGGAGGAATTTATGTTAAAAAGAGCTTTGAGAGGAATAGCTACAACATTATGTATTGTTATAACCAGTACTATAGTGACATCGGCGACTAATGTTGATGATTTGCCGTTGAAAGAAAAGTATATGTATGAATCAGGAATCAATTCTGCTGAAGAATATTCCGGATGGATGAAATACCCATACTATGCATCTGTAGAGAATGAGTATAAAGAAAATGGTTATAAGAGTGCGAGTGGAAAAGATATCTTAGTAACTGCTCAGAACACTAAGGTGGCTGAACAAAATATTTTGGATTTACAAAAACATATACACAACAAAAGTGAATCAGTATATATATGGGAAGAAAAAGATCAATGGGCTGAATGGGAGTTTGATGTAATTACTGAAGGTCTCTATGAGATAGAAATAGAGTATTTCATGTTTTCGGGTATGGGGAATCCAGCTGTACGTTCACTGATTGTAGACGGAAGAATCCCATTTATTGAAGCTGGAAGTATTATGTTCCAAACGTTCTGGAAGGACATTGGAGATCCGATTGTTAATAGCATTGGGGATGAAGTAAGACCTAGTCAGGTCGAGGTACCCGGGTGGAGGAAGGTTCGACTTACTGATAGCTCAGGCTTTTATTCCACTCCCTTTCGTTTTTATTTCACTCCAGGCAAGCATACTATACGCATGGAGTATATTGATCAATCCATGGCAATATCCACAGTATCCCTCGTTCCTGCCAGAAATACTCCTACCTATCAGGAAGTGGAGGAACTTTACAAGGATAAAGGTTATAAGGAAGTAAACAACTCAAAGGAGTTTGAGGCTGAGAGCACAGTAATAGAAAAAAGTGATCCTACCATTCGGAGGGAAACCAATGGAGACCCTTCTGTAAGACCTGTTTCATACATGTATCGTAAACTCAATGTTATGGGGGGTTATAGGTGGAGACGGGGAAATCAGTCAATAACCTGGGAATTTACTGTACCGGAGGACGGATTATATAAAATCGCTATCCGCGAACAACAGGTGTGGAACGACGGATTGCCATCATTCCGACAAATTGCTATTGACGGAGAAGTTCCGTTTAAAGAATTTGAAGCATATAGCTTTTCTTATGAAAGGGATTGGAAACTGGGAGTGTTGAATGATCACAATGGCAAACCCTACCTTATATATCTAGACAAGGGCAGGCATACTCTCACCATGACTGTAAAAATGGGTGCCCTTACACCAGTTATACAATCCATAAATGACGACAATATACTTTTATCCAACATGATGCGAGATATCTTAAAAATAACAGGCAGCAATCCTGACCCAAACTATGATTATGAGCTATTTAAGCTTGTTCCCACGTTGAAAGGGGACATGGAGACCATAATGGATAGTCTCCAGAAAAAGTATGATTACCTAAGAAAGATATCAGGTAAGCTTCCGGCTATGGCTAACAACTTCCTCACTATCAAGAGTCAGCTTAGCAGTATGGTTAGGGATCCCTTCTCCATAGCAAGAAGAATGAATGATCTTAACAATGCTCAAAACAGCCTTGGCACATGGTATCTCAACATACAGAATCAGCCTCTTTTGGTAGATTATTTTAAAGTAGGAGCTCCTAAAGAAGTATGGAAGGACATTAAGTCCAACATATTCCAAAAAGTACGCTCCACCTTTGCCAATTATCTGATATCTTTTAGGAAGGACTATGATAACATAGGAAGTGTCTTGGAAGAAGATATACAGATCAAATCCATCATAAATGTCTGGATTTCCCGGGGTATAGAGTGGGCTGAGCTTATAAAGGAGATGGTAGACGAGGAGTTTACTCCCAATACAGGAATTATGGTTAACATAAATGTACTGCCTGCCAACCAGCTCCAAGCTGGCAATGTTAATGCTCTTATGCTATCCCTTGTATCAGGTCAAGCGCCGGATATAGGTCTTGGTCTAGATTCCGGCTCACCAGTGGAATTTGCAATACGTGATGCAGCATATGACTTGAGTAAATTTAAAGACTATGAACAGGTAGCTGGACGGTTTATTAAAAACATAATGATCCCTTACCAATACAGTGGAGGGGTGTATGCGCTGCCTGAGACTATGGACTTCCAGGTCTTGTTTTACAGGAAAGATATAATAAGTGATCTGGGGATCAAGGTTCCAGACACTAGGGAGGATTTGTACAACCATGTCCTTCCGATTTTATATCAGAATGGGCTTGAATTTAACTACCCTCAAGATTTTACACAGTTTCTGTTCCAACATGAGGGAGAATTCTATACATCCGATGGTATGAGATCAGCCCTTGACACAGAAGAGAGTTTCCGGGCTTTTCAGGAATTTACCGAATTATTTACCAGCTATGGAATACCTGCGGTATCCAACTTTTACAACCGTATGAGAACAGGTGAGATGCCCATGGGGATTGGAGGGTATGGACTGTATATTCAGTTATCTGTAGCGGCTCCTGAACTTGCCGGAAAGTGGGGGATTGCGCCGCTTCCAGGAACCAGACGTCCTGATGGAATAGTAGATAGATCCAATGGTGCTCTGGCAGGACAATGCGGCATAATCCTAAATCAGACAGATCATCCGGATGAGGCTTGGGAATTCCTTAAATGGTGGAGTAGCACATCGGTACAGACAAAATTTGCTCGGGAGCTTGAAGCTCTGATTGGAGCTGAGGCTCGTTGGAATTCAGCAAATATTGAAGCATTTACCAGACTTTCATGGAAAAAGGAAGATTTAGATGTCATACTTGAACAATGGAAATGGGCAAGGGAAACACCGGTAGTCCTTGGAGGCTATTTCACTGGGAGACATGTAGCTAATGCATGGAACAGCACAGTTATAGGCGGAAGCAGTTTCAGGGATGCCCTGGAGAAGGCTGTTAAGGAAATCAATCGTGAGCTGCGGATGAAACAGGAAGAGTATGGCGTCGTGGATAATCAAAGATAAAGAATTATGTACAATGCACAGTTTAAGAGAGGGATGGTTATAGATATGGGGGTTAATGCGATTTCATTTATTAGGAAGCATTGGGTAGGATATCTTTTTCTCCTGCCGTTTGTACTCCTATTTGTAGTATTTGTTGTCATACCTGTTATAGTGGCACTTTTTACGAGTTTTACCAATTACAACATGCTGCAGGCACCTGAATTTGTGGGATTAACTAACTATAAACTGTTGTTTCTTGATGACAAGATATTTTTAACTGCACTGAGAAATACCTTGACTTTTTCCTTTATTACTGGTCCCATAGGTTACATTATGTCTTTTCTGGCAGCATGGACTATAAACCAGTTGAAAATGAGGAATGCATTTGCTCTGGCTTTTTATGCTCCTTCCATTACCAGTGGAATTGCAATGTCAGTGGTGTGGCTATATATCTTTTCGGGAGACAGGTATGGACTCATTAACAATATTTTGATCAACCTAGGATTTATTAGTGATCCAATCCTTTGGAATATGGATCCTAATTATATAATGAAGATCATAATATTAATATCAGTCTGGATGAGTACGGGAACAGGGTTTTTAGTCTTTCTCGCTGGTTTGCAGAATGTGAGTAGAGAATATTATGAAGCTGGATCAATTGACGGAATTCAAAATAAATTCCAGGAGTTATATTACCTTACATTACCCATGGTCAAACCACAGTTGCTCTTTGGAGCCATAAATTCGATAGTAAATTCTTTTGGGGTGTTCGACATTGCAGTATCTGTAGCTGGAATGCCCAGCCCTAACTACGCTGGACATACCATAGTAGCCCATCTTTATGACTATGCTTTTATTCGATTTCAGATGGGTTATGCATCGGCTATAGCCATAGTGCTTTTTCTTATGACATTCCTTTTAGGGCGTATAGTTATGAGGATTCTGGCAACTAGGGAATAGGCTGGAAAGTAACTTTTTAAAAGAAAGCTGATTCTCCTCACAATTATGAAGAAATGATAGATATGGAGTAGGGACTTAAACAGGAGGCAAAAAACATGAAATATAGTCTTGTGACAAAAATATTTCCCCATGGGAAGCTACGTACAAAAAAGATTAAAATTATGCCTGGGCGAATAGTACTTTATACCTTTATGCTACTGCTGGTGGGCTTTACTGCGCTACCGCTAATATATATGGTAAGTACAGCTTTTAAGCCTTTGGACGAATTGTTCCTTTTTCCACCGAGATACCTGGTAAGAAGACCTACCCTGCAAAATTTCTATGACCTTCTGATCTCCATGGGAAGTTCCACAGTGCCATTTACAAGGTTTATTTCTAACAGCGTATTTGTTACAACTATTACTGTATTCTGTACGGTTATTGTATCTGCTTTTGGAGCTTATGGGATAGTAAAGCACAAACCGCCGGGGTCAAAGCTCCTATTTAACTTTATAATAGCAGCACTTATGTTCTCTCCACATGTTACCCAGATTTCGAGGTATATGGTAGTCAATTACCTTGGGCTTGTAAATAGTTATTGGGCATTAATTATCACACATATAGCAGTGCCCTACAATTTTTTTCTGATGAAGCAGTTTACCGAGCAATTCCCTGATGAGCTTTTGGAATCGGCGCGGATTGAAGGTGCTAACGAATGGCGTGTCTTTTGGTCAATTGTTATGCCGGCTCTAACTCCTGCTTGGTCTACTCTTGTAGTGTTTTCCTTTGTAAGCAATTGGAATGACTATTTTACACCACTTATATATATTACCAGCCAGGTAAAAAAGACATTGCCTTTAGTACTGCAAACCATATCAGGAGGTCCTGCCACTATGGCTATTGGGCGTGCGGGGGCTGTTGCAGCAGCAACCTTCCTGATGACAGTGCCAACTGTTATTATATTTACCATTATGCAGTCAAAGGTTATGGAAACCATGGTGCATTCGGGAATAAAAGGGTAAAGACAATTGAGAAATGGATTAGTGGTAAAGAATTGGGAATGGAGAATTTGATTATGAAAAGGACTTTGGTGTTAATTTTTGTAATACTATTCATGCAAATATATATGGTATCACCGGTTATGGCAGCTGACCGAAATTATACCATACATGACGGAAGGCGTATGCCAATACCTGAAACATATACAGTCTGCAGAGTGATTAATAGTGTTGAAAACGGTGGCGAAGAAGCATTATATTTAAAGGAACCTGAGGATCTCTTCATAAATTCACAGGGCTATCTCTTTATAGCTGATACGGGTAATAGTCGAATTGTTAAGCTGGATAAGGAAGGAAATCTTATGGGAATATACAATGGTCCAGCTGACAAACCATTGAAATTTCCAAGCGGGGTGTATGCTGATGATATAGGGAATATGTACATTGCTGATACTGGAAATGCACGGATTTTACACCTATCACACACAGGTAAGTATGTAGAAGAGTTTATTAAACCTGAATCTCAACTGTTAGGGGAAAACTTCACTTTCGATCCTTCGAAAATTTATGTTAGCCCCACAGGTTTCATTTATGTTGTTAAGGGTCAGACGATTCTCACACTAGACGCTCATAACCGTTTTAGGGGATATGTTGGGCAGTCGGAGATTGGTTTCAACCTCAAGGATTTGCTTCTTCGGATATTTGCATCTGACGAGCAAAAAAAAGTTGTCAGGAAAAGGATAGCTGCTCCTTATTTAAATATAACTATGGATAAAAAAGGTATGTTGTATGCTACCAGTCTTGATACGCTAGAGGGTGAGATTAAAAAACTCAATTCTGTTGGTAATAACACCTACAGAAAATACGGAAAAGGAAAGAGTAAAATATTCAACTTCTCAACAATCTTTACAAAGCTCAGGCTTGATTCTACTATCTTTGCCTTCGGAGAGCGGATGAATGATGATGGTAACGCTATCAATCCTTTGTTTATTGATATTGATGTAAATGAAGAGAGCATGGTAACAGTGGTTGAACAACAAACAGCAAAGGTTTACCAGTATGACCCTGAGGGTAACATCTTGACTGTATTTGGAGGTAAAGGGGACCAAAAAGGGCGATTTAACGTACCAGCAGCATTAGCTGGTGATCAGGAGGGACGGATTTATGTCCTAGATCGGGTACTAGGAAACATACAGGTCTTTGAACCAACAGAATTTATTAAAAAAGTTCACCATGCGGTAACAATGTATTCAACAGGTAAATACGATGAAGCCTATGAAAAATGGAAAGAGGTTCTTGCAGTTGACGAAAACTACCAATTGGCTCATCTTGGTATTGCCAACGTTTTGTATAAACAGGAAAACTGGGAAGCTGCTATGGATGAATATAAGATGGCAGATGACCGGATAGGGTATTCAAAAGCATATATTGAGTATAGATATGAAGTATTCAGGCAAAAGTTTACAGTGGTAATTTTAGTACTGGGGACATTTGCATTACTCGCGGTTCTTTATGTAACCAGCATCCGCCGTGTTTCGGAGCAAACTCTTATGGAATTTGGGGCAAAAGAGAATGAAAAAATTGGTACTGTTCAAGGATTGAAAATGTCCTTAGGAGTTGTATTTCATCCTGTGGAGACCTTTGAGGCCATTAAGAATGGACGCGGTAGGCTTAATTATATACCGGGTTTTATAATATTGTTCATGGTACTTCTAACGAGGCTATTTAACCTTTTCGTTGTACACTACCCACTAGCTGATGTGGATATCAGAGATTCAAATCTTCTTCTGGAAACTGTAAAATTGCTGCTACCTGTAGTAACATGGGTTGTCGCAAGCTTTGCTGTTACTACAATTTTAGATGGCGAATCAAAGTTCGGGGAGATATTTATATCAGCTACTTACTGCATGATACCGTACATTCTGTTAACCATACCACTATCAATTTTATCAAGAATTCTTACAAGGGAGGAAGTTACCTTTTATGCTATTTTAACCAATGGCACCTGGATATGGATCCTATTTCTTTTCTTTCTGAGTATGAAAATACTAAATGATTATAGGGTATTCAAAACAGCAGCAACCTGTACTATAAGCGGAATAACAATGGTTCTTATATGGCTTGTATCATTGCTGGGCTATGTGCTTACAGGAAGAATATATCAGTTTGCTGAAGGAATAATTAATGAAATTCGGATGATGTGGATGTAGTGTCATACATGTGGAGAAGCATGGGAAGTTGCTCAAAAAGTTCTAGTAATTAATACATTAAATAAAGAAAGGTTTCTGGTTGAAGGAGATTGTTTTAATAATCTTGCTAAAGGAATGATAACAAGGAGATATAAGATATGGGCTATATACAAAAAAAATATATAAGAATTACAGCAATGAAAATGATAATGATATATTTATTCCTGATTGTTTTGATGCAGTTAGCTATTCCAACTGTCACATTAGCAGCTATGGAGAATTTACCATACGGATACAAAAGAATAGCAGAGACTAGTAGCCTCATATTATATTGCAATGAACAGATGGGAGCTATTGCTGTTGAAAATCGGCGTAGTGGATATATATGGAAATCAATTGTGGATGATAATGTTTATGATATTACAAGTACTAATCCCCGTTGGCAGTCACAAATGACTTCGATGCTTATACTTAACTATGTTAATGTTGATGTAGGTGAGGGTAACTTGATGCAAGCTTGTTCAGCTACTGATGCAAAAGTTATCAGTTTTGATTACACTGATAATGGAATAACTCTAACCTACAGTTTTGACGCAACAAAAATCAGAGTTACCCTAGAAGTGAAGCTGGAGGATAACACTGTGATTTACCGCATACCGGCGGAAAAAATTATAGAGGGCGGAGATATGGGGGTTGTCAGCGTTGAACTTATGCCTTTTTTTGGTACTGCTGATCACAAGATAGATGGGTATATGCTTTATCCTGATGGGAGTGGGGCTCTTACAAAGTATGCGAACATAAAAAAACGTCCATTGAAAACCATGGAATACACATGGGATGTGTATGGTCCTAAAAAGGTGAACTTAATAGAATACGAAAAAAGAGAAAAGACTCAAAAATACCATGCCATGCTTCCAATCTATGGAATAAAAAATGGCTCTAATGCAATCCTTGCAGCTGTTTGCCAGGGTATTGAAGATACCAGCATAAATTTTAGTCCCGAAAGGTTTGCGGTAAACTTAAATCGTATCTTTTTTGAGTTCACCTATAGGCACTTATATAATATCAACCTTTCGAATATAACCGTTGATGGCAAAAGTGTTTCCAAGATTCCTGTAGGGATACGTGTAGATAAAGAGATGATAAAAGAAGATAGGGAAGTAAGAATGTTTTTCCTTGATGGAGAGAAAGCCAACTATAGCGGTATGGCTGATGTATACCGTAAATATCTGATAGAGAATAACCTGATAAGAAAAGTTATTGGAAATGAAGATGTCATACCTCTCGGACTGAGCTTATTTATGGGGATTAAGGAGGAGAGGATTCTTCTAGATAAGTTTATTTCTATGACTTCTTTTCTTAATGCAATCGAAATCAGCCAGGAATTTAAAAAGGCAGGGGTGGATAAGCTACAGGTAATGCTTAATGGTTGGACTAAAGGAGGTCATGGCTTATACCCCATTAATTGGCCACCTGATAAGCGGTTAGGAGGGAAAAGCGGACTTAAAAAGTATGTTGATTATTCGTCAAATAATAACATACAGCTGTTTTTTCAAAACAACTTTATTAAAGCTTTAGCTAAAAATGGTGGATTTTCAACAAGAAAAGATGTAGTGATTCATGGGGGCAATACACCAGTTACAGACTTAGAAGAAAAGCAATTTCTTTTAAATCCCTCTGCAGCACTCCGTAGAGTATTAAACCTGCTGGGATCCTTCAGGGATGTGGAAGAGACAGGTGTAGCGATGGATGGAATAGGTGCAATTATATATCATGATTATAACAGGACGAATCCTTCCAGCAGAGTTGAGACAGTACGAAAATGGATAGAGATGATGGAGACGGCTCAAAAGGAAAATAGAAGCATTGCAGTAGAAGGTGGAAACCAGTACGTTCTTCGGTATGCTGATCGGTTATATAACATACCGATAAAAAGCTCTGATTATCATATAACCGACGAAACGGTACCTTTTTATCAGATGGTGGTCCATGGAATGATCCCATATACAGCAGAGCCTGGCAACCTGTCAAGTGATCTTACAGCTACAAAGCTAAAATGGATTGAGTACGGATGTATGCCATATTTCGAACTGACATACCAGAGATCGGTTAACTTAAAAAACACAGAATACAATATTTTGTTTACTTCATATTATCTTGACTGGCTGAGAACTGCTACTGATATTTATGAGGAGTTAAACAATAAGTTGAAAGGTTTGTGGGGTCAGCCTATTATAACGCATGATAAGATGGGTGAAAATATATATCGGGTCAAGTATGGGAACGATACATTAGTATATATAAACTATAACAAGCGTGACATAATATGCGATGGTTACACAATAGAAGCACAGAATTATCTAGTGGTTGAAAAAGGAGGGACAATCAGATGAAAAAGATCAAATTGAACATGAAAGGAAAGCATATCTTGGAAGGTTATGTTTTTGTGCTTCCACTTATTATAGGGACATCAGCGTTCTTTCTCTTCCCACTATATATATCAATAAAATTGAGCTTTGGTCATTTAATAAAAATGGCTGGATTTCAAATTGAATGGAGTGGGGTGCAAAATTATCTGCGGGCATTTATTATTGATGCAAACTTTGTGCCAATGTTTTTAAAAGTAGTTAATCAGGTCTTTACAAGAGTTCCGCTTATTATAATATTTTCATTGCTGCTGGCTATACTGCTGAACAAAGATATAAAGTGCAGAGGCTTTTTCCGTACAGTATTCTTCATACCATTTCTCTTAGGGACGGGAGAAGTTATGAAGCAACTGCTGGGACAGGATGTTGATAAACAGGTTGTCTCTCTTGCGGATGGAACTCTTATTCCAAGGGAATTTCTGATATACCTTGGTTCAAACGTAGTAAACGCCATAGACAGCTTTTTTGGAGTGATTGTGCTGGTTTTATGGAACTCAAGCGTGCAGATCCTATTGTTCTTATCAGGTCTTCAGAGCATACCAGCTCCTCTGTATGAATCCTCAAAAGTTGATGGAGCAACAGGTTGGGAAATGTTTTGGAAGATCACACTTCCTATGATTTCTCCCATAATGCTGTTAAATATCATTTATACCATTGTAGATTCATTTACAGATATAACAAACCCAATTCTGCCATATATCCAAAATCATGCTTTCAGTCGTATGATGTTTGAGTATGCAGCAGCTATGGGGTGGATATACTTTGCATTTATTATTCTGCTTGTATTGTTAGTTATAGGAATAATGAACCGCTTTACACATATGACAGAGATCAAGGAGAGGGTAAAGTCCTAGGATGAGTATTAGGATTGAAGAATTCAATAGCTTGGTACATATATAATAGAAAGGAATGTTTGCTGTTATGAAAGAAGGAATGGTTAGTACAGAAAAAAAAAGAATTCTGCAAGAGATAAATATACCATTATTGGCTAAAGTACATGAGTGGTTTAAAACTCCAAAGCGGGTTAGCGAGAAAATTGTAAGGATGGGGATGTATGTTCTGATTATTGACCTTGCCTTCGTCTTCATATTTCCTTTCCTGTTTATGCTTGTCACTTCACTCAAAACTAATACAGAATTGTATGACATCACAGTCAATTGGGTACCCAAGACACTAAAGTTCGAAAACTATATCATAGCTTTTCGTGCGCTGGATTATGCAATTTATTCGAAGAACTCTCTAATGATTACTATAATGGCAACTATCGGTCATTTGCTTTCTTGCTCATTTATAGGGTATGGTCTTGCACGGTATCAGTTTCCAGGCAAGAAAATTCTAATTTTTGTTGTTATTATTGCAATGATTGTTCCTGTACAGACCATCATTGTACCATTGTATATAGTATTCGCAAACTTGAAGTGGCTTAACACCTACCTTCCTGTCATTGTGCCCACTTTCTTCGGATATGGGCTTAAGGGGTCGCTTTTTTTGCTTGTTTTCAGACAGTTTTATTTAGGACTTCCTAAGGAACTGGAGAATGCTGCGAAGATCGATGGTTGCGGTTTTATAATGACTTATTGGAGGATAGCTCTACCTATAGCACGATCAGCTTTTCTGGTTACATTGCTACTATCTCTGGTATGGCACTGGAATGATTTTTATGAACCGGCAATCTATGCTTCCAAGCCTTCGCAGATAACTTTGCCAGCTAGACTTAATGAACTAGTTGCTATGGTCAACCGTCCACCAGAGGGATTGTTTGATGAGATGGCATTGGCAGATGGAGAAAGCACAGTTAATAATGCAGTGCTTATGGCGGGGATATGTATGGTTGTCATGCCAGTAATTGCTGTTTTTGCAACCTTGCAAAAAAAGTTTATGCAGGGGATTGAAAGGACAGGACTTACTGGAGAATAGTGAAACCATGACAAACAGAATTAAATCTTTCTTTTTGCATGGCAAAGCTAAAAATTGTAGTAAGGAATTCTTACTTATTGAATGCTTATGCACAGATTGAAGCTTCAAAAATTTCCATAGTGATGTTAAGATGTGATTGCATAAATTTAGTTCTACTATTTTAATATTAATAAAAAATCTGTTAAGAATTAAGGAGGAAATTTTATGTTCATGAAGAAAAAGATGTTACTTATCTTGATTACCTTGGTGCTTTCATTGAGTGTGCTTTTTACATCCTGTGTTGTGAAAGACAATGAGGAACTTGAAACAAAAAGCACTGAAAACATTGAGGAAAAGACTGAGGATCCACTAGTAAATCCACCGGGGCGGTTTCCTGTATGCAAAGAAAAGATAACTATGACTGTGGGCATGCCAATGCATCCTAATGTAAAGGATTACGAAACTAATGAACTGACAAAATGGCTCAAGGAAAAAACTAATATTGATTTTGTATTCGATTTATACACAAGTAGTGAGGCAACTCAGAAATTGCAGATGATGATTGCTGGAGGAGCACAACTTCCCGAAGTAGTATTAGGTATTAGTTTTACTAACTTGGAAATAGCTTCTTTTGCAAATCAGGGAACCATCGTTCCATTGACAGAATATTATGAAAAGTATGGTTTATGGACTAAGGAAATGCTATCTAAAGCTAATAATGATAAATTGAAGGAGCTGCTTACAGCCCCCGACGGCAATATTTACGTCATTCCCAAATATGCTGAGCAACTAGGAAATGAATGGTCATTAAGGAGCTGGATCAACAAATCCTGGCTAGATAACCTAGGTCTTGAAATGCCAAGAACAACCGACGATTTTTATAGTGTGCTCAAGGCTTTCAAAACAAATGATCCGAATGGAAACGTAAGCGAGGATGAAATTCCTTTTGTAGGTAGTAGAAATGGATGGAGGCAGCAGACATATGATTTTATTCTAAATGCCTTCATATATAATGATACTATAAACCGATATATCGTCAATGATGGAAAGCTTGATGTGGCTTATAATAAAACTCAATGGAGAGATGGGCTGAAATACCTGAACAAGCTCACCTCTGAGGAACTTATGAGTCCTTTGAGTTTCACCCAAAATAACCAGCAGTTCAAACAGATGTTTGGAACTTCAGGCCCAGCAACTATAGGAGTTTTTACAGCGGGGTCAACAGCTGCTGTTCTTGGAGCTACAGATGAGAGAATAGCTCAGTATGAGCCGTTACCACCACTGAAGGGTCCTGATGGAGACGAGTGGGCTGCTCATTTCCCGACAATGCCATTTAACTTTTTCATAGTAACAAAAGAGTGTAAACATCCCCTAGCTGCTTTCCTCTGGGGAGATCTAATGTTAAGTGAGGAATCAGCTATGCGTTCTCGCTGGGGTGTGCCTGGTGTAGATTGGTTGGAGCCTGTAGCTGGAGAAAAAGGGATGTACGAGAATATGGGTTATAAGGCAAAGCTAAAACCGATTTTACCATGGGGTTCAGCACAGAATTCGCATTGGAATGAAATGAATCCTACCTTCAGAACTTTTGAATTTGCTGACGGGCAGGTATGGAACGGAAATATTCTTGATGGGGAGTACCGTGTATCAATGTCAGTGCCCCTATATATAGGAAAAGCACCTAAAGAAATTGTATATGACTTGATTTTTACTGAAGCCGAGGTGGGTCAGATTACAGAAATAAACAGTAATCTTAAAAACTATGTTCAGGATAATATTGTAAGGTTCAGTACAGGAGATAGAAGGATAGAGAGTGAATGGGATGCTTATGTTAACGAGTTTGAAAAGCTAGGTCTTAAGCAGTATTTGGAAATATCCCAAAAGGCATATGACCGTATGAACCAATAAATAACTTTGTTACCCACTCTTATTCTCAATAAGAGATTGGGAAATAAGGTGAGGATTAAACAGCTGATGAAGGGTAAATTGCACTTGCTCTCGTTGAGTGGGGTACGTTCGCTTTACTATTGAAAGATGTTATAAATGGTAACGTACATACCCCATTTTATATCTGTTTTAATACTTACAGGTATGATACTCCAGATATTGAATTCTAGGGTAGGTTTGTATGGAACCATTAATCAGCTCGTTTTTTGAAATTACCCAGCAGATATTATTGCTAATCCAAATTCGTTAATGCATATTTTTGTTTTGTCTGGAATATGGCAGAATGCAGGATGGTAATCAATAAAATATATGGCTTTATTAACAACAACAGGTTATAAGTCGTATGAAGCCGCAAAAATATATGGTGGCTACTCGGCTATAATGGGTTAATAAAAAAAATATTTAGAAAGGAGTTGTTGTCAAGTGAAAAAGATATTGTTATGTTTTTTAATATTATGTATGTTGATAACAAATGTTTTTCTACTGAGAATACCATTATTCACAGCTACAGTTCTAGCTGCAGACGTAAGCTTTAGTCCAGTTGTGGATACATATGTACAATCTACAGATGATTCTGATAATCCTCCTAATCATTCTGCGGAAGTTTTAATTAGATTGAGGAATGCCCCTCCGCAGAATCCAACTGGATTTTTAGCGGAATCATTCCTCAGATTCGAAGTAACAGGCTTAGGTGATGAAGATGCAGTTAAGAGTGCAGAAATAATACTGTATTGTACATCAGTGTCTGGCACAAATGGTAAAACCTATTTGTACGGAATAGAAGATGAATGGGAAAGCGGAACAATCAGTTGGAATAATAGGCCGAACTCAGCTAATGGTGTTTTAATTGCTGAGGTAAATAATGATGAGTCAATATCAGCAGGACAAACAATAATATTTGACGTATCTTCGTATATAACAGACAATGGTACTTACTCATTCTTACTTAGGACAGAAAATGGTCCGGTAATTACTATTGCATCTTCTGAAAATGCACATGCTGATTGGAGGCCTATAATGAGAATTAATTACACAGAAGCAGGGTCACCCGGAGATTCGGAACCGCTTTATCCTGTACATAATCCTTTTAGACCCTTACCAGAAGGAATTGACCCTCAAAATGAATATGCAAGGTATGGATACCTTGATGTAACTCTTTACGGAGCTGATCCTACGGGTACAAGAGATTCAACTGTTGAATTACAGAATGCGATTGATGCTGCGTATGAAAACAAAATGGTGGTATTTTTCCCGTCAGGTACCTATTTGATATCCGATACATTAAAAATGATGAGAGTAATGGATCCGGATGGCTTCAGAACAAGAAAGGGGCATGTGTTGGAAGGATCAATGGTAGGTCCGCGACCGATTATTAAACTGAGGGATAATTCACCCGGGTTTAATGATCCCTCTGTAGAACATACAGAACCTTACGCACCAACAACAACTAAGGCAGTACTTCACTTCTGGACTGCGAAAAATGCGTCAAATCCCAATCCTGAGAATGAAGATGGCTCGAACGATTATAATCAAGTAATCAGGGGCATAGACATTGATCTTGGAAATGGTAATTCCGGAGCTGTAGCTGTAAGACATAGAGGAGCCGAAGGAACAAATATGCAGGATGTAAAGATTAATGCAACAGGAGCATTTGCAGGCATATACAGTCTTATAGGAAGTGGAGGCAGTATAGTTAATGTAGAGATCATTGGAGGTAAATATGGTATCTACGCAACTCATACGCAACCGATGCCGACTGTTGTAGGTATCAAGATGTTGGGACAGACAGATAAAGCAATATATTATAGAGGGATGACACCACTAAACATAGTAGGTTTTGAAATACAAAAAAGCAAAGGACCTATAGCATATGTTTTTAAGGATCCAAAATCTCAAGAATCATTCGGTAATATAGCCCTGATTGATGGAAAAATTGAGTTAATCGATGGGGATGAGAATGATGCAATCATAGAAAATACTGATCGGATGGTGTATTTGAAAAATGTTTATGTGAAGAATGCGGGAAAAATCGTAACTAGCACCTTTGATAATTCATCATTAACAGTAGACAATCATGCTGTGTGGAATAAGGTGGAAGAGTACGCATATAGCAAAGATAACTTCCCGGACAATAGCAAAATTATATATGGAGAGTATAAAAACGAACCGTATGTTAGTTTAGTCAACGGATCTGAGAAACCACCTTCGGATTTGATATCAAGACATATGTGGGATAAGAGTTATTGGTCATTTGAAGAAGAAGGTGTTATCAATGTGGAAGACTTCGGGGCTAAAGGAGATGGTGTGACAGATGACACACAGGCCATTCGTAATGCGATTGCAGCGGGAGACAAAGTATTCATACCTCGGGGCAATTATAAAGTTTCCGGAACCATAAAGCTGAACGAGCATACCAAGCTATTTGGGATTGCAAGACATTTGACTTCACTGGAACCCCTAGGTTGGTCTGCAGAGGAGAATACTCCGATCATAGAAAGTGCGGACTCTAAAGACTCGACAAATGTACTGGCTAATATGAAGATTGAGCTTTACCGCACAAGAGATAAAATATATGCCATAAAATGGATGGCGGGTAGAAACTCTATTGTAAACAGTGTGTGGATATGCTGGGACTTTGACCCTAATTCAACTTCGCCTAATGTTCTACAAAGAGTGATTATAACAGGAAATGGTGGAGGAAGGTGGTACAATCATACAAGTGAGATTGGCTGGAACACTAACCCAGAGGGACACAGAAGCGTTTTGATAGATGGAACCACCGAACCGTTAACCTTCTATATGTTTCATAATCAACACATCAAATCTGATAGTATTAGTGAAGTAAAAAATGCTTCTAATGTAACTTTTTATGGGGTGAAAACAGAAACTCAAACCACAGGGGATCCACATAATAAGAATAACCCAAACTCACCATGGCCATTATCTTTGAAAATATCAAATTCATCAAATATTCAGATATTTGGTTATTCAGGTTTAGGGCAGGCAAAAGAAGACAGGGGATTATTTGAGATTTTTGATTCTGTAAATGTAACAGTTGCTAATATGGCTCGTTGGGGCCCCACCCAATATGAATTAGATGAATGGTATTATATAAAAGTTTCTAAAAATGGTGTAACAAAAGGAATACATGCTAACACACCAGTAAATCTTATGAAGATTGGTGAGGAAATTTGGGAAATAGCGCCGGACACCGAACCTCCTGTCTTTGTAAGCGGCAGCCTTACAGCATCTAATGTAACACAGAGTTCACTTACCCTTAACTGGCCTGTAGCAATAGATAATGTTGGAACAACTGGCTATGAGGTTTATATGAATGATTTGCTTTACACAACTGTGACAGGAAGTGTACTCAGTGCTGATATAACGGGGCTAGCTGCGGGAACAACTTATAGTTTTAAGGTTAAAGCAGGGGATGCTGCAGGAAACTTTACGGACACCGGACTTAACGGGAATTTTAAGGCTGCGGATAAAATAGATTCATACCTTGATTATGGATTAGTAGATGTCACAGAGGCACCCTATTCAGCTGACCCAACCGGAATAATAGATTCAACATTTGCTTTGCAAAGTGCGATAACATACGCAGCTGATCATGGTTTGGCTGTATTTATACCTTTGGGAACCTATCTTATATCGGATACACTGGAGGCAGATCAAATAACAAAAGCATATGGAGATATAAAACCCAACAAACCTTGTATTATTATTGGAGGTGGAAATGGAGAGATACAGCCCAAAATTGTTCTTGCCCCGAACTCGAATGGTTTTCAAAATCCAAATGCACCTAAGAATGTAATCTATATCTGGACCCATGGAGCGGATGTATTTGAAAATCCACAGCCGAATATTAATACTAACCAGATTATCCGAAATATAGATATTGAAATTGGAGAAGGTAATCCGGGAGCTATTGGCATTCACCATGATGGTGCGCAAGGATCTGGTATTGAGAATGTAACAGTATATGCAGGCGATGGATATGCTGGAATTTTTGGGCTTCAAGCTGGAGGCGGGGGTACACACAATGTAACCGTATATGGGGGAATGTATGGTCTAGATGCATCATCAAGTTTAGCTACAGCAGCCACAGTCAGCGGGTCAACCTTTATTGGACAAAGGAAGAGCGCTGTTATATATAATGGGTTGGAGACAATGAGTCTGGTTGGAGCAGACATTGTAGTACCGGAAGGAGCAACGGGTCCAGCAATATGTCTTGCAGGAACAGATGCCACTCGGGGTACTATGAGTATTGCGGATACAAAGATTGTTTTTGAAAAACAAGAAGAAACTAATACTGCCATAGGAGGCAATCGGAGCGTATACCTGAAGGATGTTTGGGTTCAAGGTGCAAATATAATTGTACAGACCTCAGATGGTGGAAGCTTGGATGGTTTAATAAGTGGATGGAGGCAGGTCCTTGAATATACTCACAATGTACAGCCACATAAAATCTCAAATTGGGACAGGGCACAGTTTAAACATACTTCATATATTGATGGACAACCCACAATTTCGGATGTAGTTGTTCTTGGAAGGGATGAGGAACCTCCTCCATCAGATTTGCAGTCAAGGCATATCTGGTACTGTAGTGATTTGGAATTGGCTACAGCTGCAAATATCAGGAAAGCCCCATACAACGCGGTAGGAAGTGTGGGTGTGGATGATTATGAGGCACTACAAAGTGCGATTGATGAGAATGAGATTGTTTTCATTCCTAAAGGTGTTTTTTATACATCTAAAACATTAAAGCTTCGACCGGATACCAAACTAATTGGAATAGGTCAGATATCGTCAATTCAAGCGCTGAAAACGGATGGAGGAGATTTTTGTGATGAATCAAATCTGCAGCCCCTTATCCTTTCAGCTGATGATGCAAATGCTGAGACTGTAGTGGCTTATCTTACTCTTGGCGCTGATGTTACGACTAAGCCTAATAACTCAGCCATAATTCACTGGAGATCAGGTCGTAATTCGGTGATTCGTACAGTTAATATTATTAGACCAATTAAAACAGTAGCACCTATACTTGCTACAGGTAATGGGGGAGGACGCTGGTATAGCCTTAAGCTAATAAATCGGACACACATTGAAGGAACACATGAGCCTTTGCGAATGTATCAAGCTAATCCGGAAAAAGGATTAGGTCAGGCTGGAATCGGAGGAGTTGGTGAAGCTGATTATCCGCCACATATAACAATAAAGGACGCATCTAATGTAACCATTTATGGGTTAAAAGAAGAGGGAATTAATTCTCTATATGTTTCAGATTCAGATTTTATCAATATCTTTGGTTATGGTGGGGTTGCAACTGCACTTGAAGGAACATCACTCTTTAATATTGAACGCACACCAAATTTTAGGCTGGTGGGTCTCATGGATCGGGGAGGGAAACTAGGCACCGATCCAAATAAGTGGTTTATGGTTACTGAAACTACAGTGGACGGCCAAGTTATTCAGACAGAACCATTGGAGCGTATTACCCTTTATAAGAGGGGATATGTGATAGAAGGTATAAGCCCATTATCTGATATCACAGTCAATCAGTGGATAAATCCGGAGGAAATATCTCTTCCTTCTGTAGTAACTGCCATATACAGCAATGGCACAATGGTACAAAAGAATGTCGTATGGAATACTAAAAACCTTAATACAAAAGTAGCAGGAATATATGAACTTGAGGGTACTGTTGAAAGTACAACGCTTAAGGCATTCGTGAAAGTTGTTGTACAGGAATTGAAGGCATTTGTTATCAGCAACACATCAATTGATAGAGAAAACGGAGGTATATACGCTCAGGCTACTGTTACTCCGTCCACAGCATTAAGTTCTGGAGAAGCTGTTGTAATATTCAAACTGGAAGATGGAGATACAGTTCTGAATATGATAGCAGTAAAAAGTTATATTGATGCTGCAGAGACATTTACCGGGAAATTCTTTGAGTATTCTGGAGGAGAGTACACTGTAAAAGTTTATGTATGGGATAAGCTTGATAACTGCGAGAATAGTGTTGGTGAGAATTTGGCGGAACCTGTAGTGATCAGATAAGTGTGAGGTTATAAACACAGGCTCGTATCATACTGTATGTAGTATACGAGCCTTAAAAAGCATATGAATTATGGAGGAATAAGTGGGATCAACTTAGTTGGAACAGTGAAAAGGTAGGAAGGTGATTATGAAATATAAAGCATATATTGGGACTTATTCAATACGTAAAAGCAGGGGTATATATATAGCAGATACTGATAGTAAAACTGGAGATATGCATATATTTGATTCATATAATGCCTTTAATCCTTCATACCTAGCTATTTCCAAAGACTGTAATTATCTGTTTAGCGTTCTGGAAACAAAGGAAATTGATGGTCACTACGGAGGTGCTGTGATCTCGTTTTCAATCAACCAGGACGCTACTTTAAATCTTGTATCAAAAGCATATACCTTAGGAACAGATCCCTGTCATCTTACAACAGATAAAAAGGATACATTTTTATATGTAGCAAATTACAGTGATGGAAAACTGACAGTATTACCTTTGAACAATGGTGCAATTATTAATGAGCCTTTAGTAATAGAACATTGGAATAGTGACCTTGTAAATAATCGTCTGAAGAATTCTCATGCTCATTGCACTATGTTTGATAGGAATGGAAGACTTTGCATGGTTGATCTAGGCTTAGATAAAGCAATATTTTACAATGTAGAAAATAACATACTCATTGAAGAATGTGCTTTAGTAACAAAGCTAGGGTCAGGTCCTAGGCATGTGGTGTTTTCTAGTAATGGATGTTTTGCATGGATTGTATGCGAGCATTCTAATGAGATCTATACTTTTGATTTAATAAGCATGCAAAGAATTGGGATATACACAACATTGCCAGGCGATTTCAAAGGTAGTAATACATGTGCAGCGATTAAGATTTCACCGTGTGGAGAGTTTATCTATGCCTCAAATAGAGGACACAATAGCATAGCAGTGTTTCAGATTGAAAAGAATGGCAAACTGAAACTTGTAGGAAATTATTTTTCAAGAGGCAAAACTCCACGTGATTTCGCTTTTTCACCTAATGGAAAGTTTCTATATATTGCCAATCAAAATTCTGATAGTATTGAAGTTTTTTTAGTGCGGGCTGGACGACTTGAATATACCGGGCAAAGTATAAGTGTGCCTGCACCTTGCTGCATAATTTTCAGGTAGAGTTTTTAATTCTAGTTTGGCACTTGAAAAGTAAAACTTTTTTATAGTTTATATTTTAAACAGGAAATATTCCATGTTACAGGTTAAAATCAACTTTGTGTACTGAAAAATTTTAGGTATAATCCATATCATAGATACATAAATAAATTCTCATTAAATGCTTTAGTATTGTTACACAGTAAACATGCAAAGGAGCAATTTATTTGATGTTGTTTAGCTAATAATTCATTCAAATTATATATACAGTAAGTATATATTGTAGTACAAATAAGTATAGGAGATATAATAAACCTATTTACAGACATTGGTTTATTATGAATTTATTAAATGAAAAATCTTAGTACTCTACAAATGCCCATGAAAATTAAAGAAGGTAACACCGCATTAATTCGTTGGCAGAATAAACCTGTAATAAAATCTATTTTATTAGATGACTTTAAGGATTTTTCCCGGTGGACACATAGAGGTTTTGGGAAGATAATGTTTACAGAAGAAAGGAGTCTTACAGGAAAAAAAGCACTTCGATTGCTATCGCCTACAAAAGGTGATATGAAAATACATATGTCTAAACGACAGTTTGGAGTTGCATCGGCTCAATTAAATATTGGCAGTTCAGACTGGTCTTCATACAACAGGCTTTCATTTTGGGTTTATCCAGTGCTCCCGGGTTTTCGTGTAATAAGTATGAAATTTCAATTGCATTATGATGGAAAGCCTATTCCGGCTGAAGGAGTAAATTACCAGCAATTAAAAAAAGAAATATGGAATCATGTTGTTTGGGAAATACCTCACATTAATAGAGATAAAATTACTGCTGTTGAATTTATATATTTGCTTACAGGCAATGAACCTGAGGCGGCTAATGAAGTTTGCTTTGATATTGATTCTATAGAACTACAGAGAGTTGAAACAGATAAATTTGAAGGCTGGAATATAGCCTCCGGCAGAATAGCTTTTAGTCATACAGGCTATATGACGGGATTCGAGAAGAAAGCATTTACGAACGATATCAATATAAAAGAGTTTTTACTGATAGATAATGAAAGCGGTGAAGTAATACTCAGTAAAGCTGTCAACACTATTAATACCAGATTCGGAAAATTTCTTGAGATGGATTTTTCTGAAGTGGAAAAGAGTGGAAGCTATATAATTCAGGCAGGGAATATTACTACAAAACCTTTCAAAATTTCTTCATTTGTATGGTATGAGTCTATACTAAAATCCATTAACTTTTTTTATTGCCAAAGGTGCGGGATAGAAATCCAAGGGATTCATGGGGTTTGTCATAGAGACTGGCGTGTAGTACATAACGATCAGAGTATTGTTATAAACGGGGGCTGGCATGATGCAGGGGATCTATCTCAAGGTCTGACTAATACAGCAGAAGCGGTTCATTCAATGGTATCTTTATCTGAAAACCTCAAAGACAAGGATTCTGTTCTTGCAGAAAGATTGTTGGATGAAGCAAGATGGGGTTTGAATTGGTTATTGAAGACGAGGTTTGACGATGGCTACAGGGTTCGGTTCGCAATTACAGAGATGAGAACTGATGGCATAATAGGAACAGTGGATGATATTACTGTTGAAGCAACAGATGATATGCCATTGCAATACTTTCACGCGTCAGGTGCTGAAGCAATTGCAGGGAGGTTATTTCAGAAAGATGATCCTATACTGGCTAATTATTCAATAAAAATTTCTATAGAAGACTGGAAAAAAGCAGTCGAGAAATTAGACTTTGTTGGAATAGAAATTGCAGCTGCAGGAGCGCAGGCATCAATAGAATTATATAAAGCAACTGGAGATTATATGTTCAAAGATAAAGCAATTGAATGGGCGCAAATAATTATGGACTGTCAGCAACGAGAATGTCTTGAGTTAAATAAACCAATTGCAGGATTCTTTTACACTGATACTGATAAGAAATATATCCTTCACTATAACCACAGGTCGCATGAGCAGGCTCCAATTGTTCTACTAGCGGAGATGTGTCAGCTTTTTCCACATCATAGAGATTGGATTAAATGGTATTCAACAATTGTTTTATATTCAGAATATTTAAAAGCAGCCTCCCAGTTAACTGATCCCTATTATATGCTTCCATGCTCAATATATGATATCAGAGAAATAGAAGATATTGAGATAGCTAAAAATCAACGCAGCAAGATAATGCATAATATATTATCTACTTATGGAAGCCAGATAAAAAATGGACATTATTTAGGTGATAGCTATTATTTAAGGACGTTTCCAGTAGTAACCTCTAACCAGAGGGGTCATTTTGGAGTGCTTCTTTCTCAGACAAAAGCGCTTTCAGTTGCTGCAAAAATCCGTAATGATCCATCATTAATGAATTTGGTGCAGAAGCAACTAAAGTGGTTGGTTGGTCTTAACCCTTTTGCTCAAAGCATGATGTATGGGGAAGGTTATGACTACTCTCCACAGTTTACAATATCATCAGGTGATATTGTAGGTTCTCTTCCGGTTGGCATTCAAACAAATGGAGATAAGGATGAACCTTTTTGGACGGGATCAAATTACCCAACGTATAAAGAGGTATGGGTTCATCCGTCATCCCGATGGTTATGGCTTATGAAGGAAGCAAACGGAGCAGCACAGATTACAGGATGTGTTAAAATGGGGATTGGACATGTGAAGTTTATAAATAAAACAAATGGAGAAGTAGAGGTTGTTAATACGGAATGGGAAACAGGCGAATTTTCTACATTACTCAATTCTGGTGTTTATGAGGTAGCTGTTGATAAAAGGGTGATCAAGAAATTAAGCTTATTGCCTGGAACAAAAACAAGACTTAACCTGAAGCAATGGTTCAATTTTGATATTGAACAGTCCTATATCAATGAAGAATATATTGATATAATCATTACTGCTATAGGAGACATGTCTACAGTGTTTGAGATCAAAACATATAACCTGCAAACAGACACAAGTGAAGTTAAGATGGAACTAGATTGTAACACAAAAAAAAGTGTTACAATAAAGGCTAGGATTTTATCTAAAAAAACACCTTGGATTGCAGTAGTTATTCCTAATAGAGATATTTTAGAAATGAAAGAGATATGTGGGAATATGGGATTACGATGAAATAGTTATAATAGGTGGTTATGAATATGAACATGATTATGAATGATAAATATAGGATTTTTACAAAATTTTTGTTATATTACATGATTATACTTATCGTTACACTATTTATTGGAATCATCAGTTATAATGAGGCATATAAGATCGCGAAAAAGGATGCTATTGAGGATGTTTTTTTTACTCTGGAAAGTGGGAGAGATCTATTGGAAGCACGCTTGATGGAAGTAGACAATATGGTGGCACAGCTTTCATTAGATCAGAGCATGTTTGATTACTGGAATATGAGAGGTGCTCTGGCTGCCAATAATTATTTTAAAATGAACACATTATCTTCTGAGCTTATGTCAAATATTCTTACAAATGATTTTATTGATGAATTTTATCTATATTTAAAAAGTCCGGATGTTCTGGTATCAACAAAACAAGTTGCTACCAGAACAAAGATATTTTATAATGCTTTCTTGAATTATGAAGGTGTTGAGTTTTCAGAATGGGTTAACAAGATATTTACATATACACAAGGAAAGAGTTTTTGGCCTGCACATAAGGTAACTCAAGATAATCAGATAAAGACATTTATTTCCTATATACATTTAATGCCTATAGGAAGTATTAGTGAATTTCCATCTGCATCTATAATATTGATAGATGAATTGCAGATAAGGAGATATTTTGGCTCGTTCAACTTTGAGAATAACGGAAGCTTATATGTAATTGATAGTAGCAATAATTATATTAGTACAATTAATAGCAACGAGCCAACATTTGGTCAATTTAAATCAAAGCTAGATGGGGCAGGATATTTTGAAGAAACGACTGCTAGTGGCGATAAGTTCGTAATTATTTATACAACATCATCTTACACTGGTTGGACATATGCAGTCAGTCTTCCAGATAGTATGTTCATTGAACAGATTTCCAATTTGGTAAAAATATTTACAAGGGCATTAATTTTTATTTTCAGCATAGGGTTACTAACAGCACTTATATTTGCATATAAAAATAGTAGGCCCATTATATCATTGCTTAGTAAGTTGAAGAGAAGCATTTACTTAGATGATTTAAAATCAACTTCGGATTATGATTTTATTGAGAGAACAGTGAGTAAATTACTAGATTCAAATAATGAGATGGAGAGTAAGCTACGAAAACATGTTCCACTTTTACGGTCAGCAGCTATTGAACGTCTTTTAAGAGCTGAATTTAGTAGTCTGGATGAAATTAATTCAGTATTAAGTATGGTAGGTCTTAATGTGTGGGGAGAAAGCTTTATTGTTGCATTAATGCGGATAGATATTAATTATGAGAGACAACCAAGAGAGAATTTAAACAAATTATACATTAGCAGGCTACTCGCTGGAGACATGCTGAAAGAGCAATTGGGGAAGATGTGCATTATACATAATATTGATAATGATAAAATTGCAATACTTTTATTTGAGGATAAGCTACAGAAAAAAATAGAGTATTACCTTAAAGATGAAGTGGAAGAATTTGAGAAGAAACACGATGTAAGTTTGTGTTTTGGTGTTGGAAATAAGTGTAACAGTCTAATGGAAGTTAACAAATCTTTTGGCGAAGCAAATATGGCTCTTGAGTATAGATCGTGGCATAGATCTATACGTATTTCATATTTTCATAATATGCCTCAAAAGGAGCGTGTTTTTTATTTCCCGGTTGAAACAGAACTAAAATTATGTAATCTTATAAAAGCCGGGCGTAAGTCAGAAGCATTAGAATTAGTTAAATTGATTTTTATAGAAAATTTTGAGAAAAGATGCCTCAGCACAGAAAAGGTGAAAAAGTTAGTTTACCTTATGCGAGGAAACGTATTGAGGGTTAGAGAAGAAATTTTTGAAGAAGATAACAATGAGAAACTTGTCGAAATTCTAAGTCATTTTGATTGTTGTTTCACCATTGAAGAATTAAAGAATAAGTTATTAAAAGTTTATAGTGATATATGTGACAATATTAATGATAGAAGAAATAAACTCGATTTTTATCTTGTTAATAAAATAAATAATTATATTGACAGCAATTATACGGATTTAAACCTTAGCCTGAATAATATTGCTGCCAAGTTTGACCTTACAGAAAAATATCTATCCTTTTTATTTAAAAATATACGAGGCGAGAATATATCATACTATATAGAAAAGATTCGCCTTCAGCATTCTATAAGGCTCTTATCTGATCATAATATGCCGGTAAAGGATGTTGCATTAGAATCAGGATACGTTAATCTGAACACTTTCTATAAAGCGTTTAAAAGAATATATGGAGTAACTCCTAGCTCATATCGGAAGAATTTAAATATATTTGCTGATGGGAATAAGCAACACTGAGTGACCAACATATTAATCTAACGGTAGTATTTCAACTTTTCGGGAGAGATTCAACTTTACATTGTATTATTAAGATTGATATAGTATGGCAAGAAATGAACTGTCGTTAACAAATATCATTAATGGCACCAATTTTTAAAAAATCATTTAAAGTATACTTATATAACTAATGTAATTATGATAAAATTCCATGCTTCAGGAGCTGGATGATTCTTATAACGAGATTCTAGATGGAGGTGCATTATCATGGTAATGGGCAGGAACATTGAAGCAATTAAAAGAAATGTATACCGTGATATTAAGAAGAACTATCAATTATATTTAATAGTACTGTTACCATTGATTTATATTATTGTCTTTAAATATTACCCTATGTATGGAGCACAGATAGCTTTCAAGGATTTTGTAGCAACGAAGGGTATTATAGGTAGTCAATGGGTGGGTCTTGATAACTTTAGAAGGTTTTTTAAATCCTATCAAATCTGGACTCTTTTTAAAAACACGCTAAGTATAAGTGTCTATCAGCTCATAGCTGGGTTTCCATTTCCAATAATTCTTGCTTTAGCGCTTAACAATGCCCAAAACTTAAGGTTTAAGAAGCTTGTCCAAACAACAACATATATTCCTCATTTTATTTCCACTGTTGTAATTGTTGGAATTATAATGCAATTTTTAAACCCCAGATTTGGATTAATCAATTCAATTATTGAGTATTTTGGTGGGGAGCCAGTAAATTTTATGGGCTCACCGCAGTATTTTAAAACTATTTATGTGTTATCGGGGATATGGCAGAATGCTGGATGGGGAACGGTAATATATCTGTCTGCATTATCAAGCATAGATCCGGAGTTACATGCAGCCGCAATTGTAGATGGTGCAAGTATTTTTAAAAGGGTGATTCATATTGATTTACCGGGAATTTTACCGACAGTGGTAATATTGCTTATTATGAATGCAGGTAGCATTATGAATGTAGGTTTCGAGAAAATTTTACTTATGCAGAATCCATTGAATTTGAGGACTTCTGAAGTTATATCAACTTATGTTTATAAAGTGGGTTTAGCTTCACCTATGGGTAATTACTCATATTCAACTGCAATTGGTTTGTTTAATTCAGTTGTTAACTTCATTCTGCTTGTAATTGTTAATCAAATAGCAAAAAGAGTTGGAGAGACAAGTTTATGGTAGGAGGGATTTGAATGAATGTAAGAAAGCTGTCGTTAGAAGATGAAATCTTTATGTTTATTAATAATAGTTTTCTTGTAGTATTTTTTCTAATGGTATTTTATCCTATTTTATATATTGTCAGTGCTTCATTAAGTTCTACCGATGCTGTTATGTCTGGAGAAGTATGGCTAATACCAGTACGCCCGACGTTGAAAGGCTATGCAGCTGTATTCAGAAATAACTCTATATTAATTGGATACGGTAATTCGCTTTATTATACGGTTTTCGGTACAATCTTAAACTTATTCATGACAATAATTGCTGCATATCCACTATCTAGAAAGGATTTTAAGGCAAGAAATGTAATTATGTTTCTGTTTACATTTACTATGATGTTTAGTGGAGGACTAATTCCTTCATTCCTATTAATAAAGAACTTGAATATACTAAATACAAGATGGGCTATGATTATTCCAGTGGCAATGAGAGTTTGGAATGTTATTGTGACACGGACTTATTACCAGTCTACAATTTCAAATGAGCTGCTGGAAGCTGCACAATTGGATGGATGTAATGATTTGAAGTTTATGTGGTATGTAGTAATTCCACTCTCAAAAGCTATATCTGCAGTAATGGTTATGTTTTATGCTGTAGGACATTGGAATTCATTTTTTAATGCTCTGATCTATTTGAACGAAAAAAAACTTTATCCACTGCAAATAATATTGAGAGATATTTTAATTATGAACTCTATAGATACAGATATGCTGATGGATCCAGATGCGCAATCGGAAATGCTTGGGTTAAGAGAACTGCTTAAGTATGCACTTATAATTGTTGCAAGTATGCCTGTATTGTGTTTATATCCGTTTGTACAAAAACATTTTGTAAAAGGTATCATGATAGGAGCTATAAAAGGTTAGTTACGACACGAAGTCGTGTAGATAAATGTTTCAAATGCTTGATACGGCTACGTTTCAAGCATAGTAACAGCAATATCAGCAACAGGTATGGATGCGGAAGAGGTCTCGACTAAGCATTTTTGTGGTCAAGAAGGCTACTTGATTGGAGGTGTTAATAGAAAATTTAAACTTATGAATTTTATTTAAGTATTTAGCTAAAAAAAAATAATTATTATGGAGGTCATGATTCACATGAAAAAAGCAATCTATTTATTTTTGGTAACCATTTTATGTATTGCCATGATTCTTGGAGGATGTAACATTCAGAACAAGCCTGAAATCTCCGAAGGAGATAATACTTCAAGTGCAAAATCAACAGCTGATACAATAAACAGTACACAAAATGAAAAATTAAACATGACTGCAGCTAGTCAATTTCCTATAGTCAAAAACAAGGTGACATTAACTGCTTTGGTAGCGCAAAACCCTAATATTGAGGATTATGCAACTAATGATATGACTAAATATATGGAAGAAAAAACCAATATCCATATTGAATTTGAAGAATTGCCTCATAAAGAAAGCCTTACAAAATTAAATCTTATGATTGCAAGCAATGCTAAACTTCCTGATATGTTTGTGGGGCAGTACCTTTCAAATGACGCACAAGCCTTATATGGTATGGAGGGAGTTCTCATTCCCCTAGATTCATACATTGAAGAATATGGTGTGGAAATTAAATTAATTGCCCAAAGAGTTGAGGGCATTATGGATAATATGAGAGCGCCCGATGGGAAAATATACTCCCTACCCATTATTAATGAAGGCTTTAATACGATATATTCACAGAGAATGTGGATATATAAGCCATTTCTCGACAAATTAAACCTCTCAGTTCCTAAAACAACTGATGAGTTATACGATGTCTTAAAGGCATTCAAGACAAAAGATCCAAATGGAAATGAAAAAGCGGATGAGATACCTCTCTCATCTTCAACAAACGGATGGAGAGCTGGATTTGGTGCGTTAATGTGCTCCTTTATCTATGATGATGGTGTAGACAGGTTCATTAATAATCAAGGAAAACTAAGCATTTCGTTTGACAAGCCCGAGTGGAGGGAGGGGCTCCGATATCTAAATAAGCTCTGCAAGGAAGGGCTGTTAGATCCAGCCAGCTTTACACAGGATATGCTGCAATTGAAGCAACTTGGAGAAAACAAGGATGCACCATTACTAGGAGTTGTTCAATCAGGAACAGTGGTTGACTTTCAGGATGCCGCAGGAGATAGGATATTGAACTTTATTCCACTACCTCCTTTAAAAGGACCTTCGGATGTACAACTTAGTGCTAAATATTTAAATAGAAGACTTGGTGGATTTGTAATATCTAAGTATTGTATGGAACCTGAAATAGCTTACAGATGGGGAGATCAATTCTATGGAGATGATATTTCAGTAATTTCTCGTTATGGAACAGAGAATATACATTGGAGAGCAGCAGTGCCTGGACAAACCACTAATAGTGGAGAGCCTGCTTATGTAGAAGTTATAGAAAATATTTGGGGAATGCCTCAAAATTCACATTGGTTTAATAGGCATCACTTTGGTCCTAATCCTGCCAGAAATACAGTATCAAACGCTACTAGTAAAGTATTAACTCCAGAAAATCTGGTTAGTGAAGCAGCGAAGTTGTATGAGCCATTTGCCCCCAAGGAACTTGCTCCACCTATAATAGTAATGCGGTCTGAGGAAAACAAGGAATATGCAGATCTAAAGATAATAATAAACAGTTATGTGAATGAAAGTATAGCACGATTTATCACAGGTGACAGAAATATTGAAACAGAATGGGATTCATATCTAAAAGAACTTGATAATATGGGATTAAAAAGATATATCGAACTAACGCAGAAAGCTTATGATAGTAGTCAAGGGAAGTGAAAAATTATTATTACTCCGATAAGATATATAACATCAAGATACTCTAGTTAGGACAGAATCTCAAGTAGTGATTACAGTACAGAAAGTCTTGTATAGGTACTCGTGCATAAACCATATCAACGAGGGTACTGTATTAAGCTGATTCGACAATTTAAGGTCTTTTATAGAATAGCTACTGCAATGGCGTTAAAAAAGTCGTTGCAGTAGTAAAATATAATGTTTAAAACCTTATCAAGTAAAATATGCATGGCATCTCTTCTTTACATTTCTATCCGTGTGGAAAAATATGCAAGAGATGTTATCGAAATAGGGGGATAGTTTTGAGAACAAAACCAAACATTTTGCTTATTATGTGTGATCAATTGCGCGCTGATACACTTGACTGCTATGGAGATACAGTTTGTGATACTCCAAATATTGATAAGTTTGCTGATGAAAGTGTGGTTTTTAGTAATGCTTATACCTCTTGTCCTATATGCAGCCCTGCAAGAGCATCGGTTCAAACAGGAGTATATCCATTCAGGCATGGTATGATTAATAATATCTACAATACAGGTTGCATGGCACATGAACTTCCTGAATATAGTGGGCTTTTGGGACGAAAAATGCAACAGCTTGGATATGGTACAGGGTATACTGGTAAATGGCATATGGGGGGGGGAGGATTGTGTGATGACTGCTATTCTGAGGAGTTTCCACTAATTACACCATCTGTTGTACAAACAGCTCTACCAAGTGCTAGGGGATATGATAAGGCAGATGACTTTCCTCACCATGGAGCAAGAGGCGTGAATTATAGACAGTTCAGGGAGTATCTTGAAAGCCATAATCTTGAACTTGATATTGTTAATAATGATGAAACAGGTTTACCTGAAATTAGATCGAGTATAGAAACTACAGTTGAATATTTCCTTATTGAAAATACAAAAAAATATATAGATGAATTTATTACTGAAAAACGACCATTCTTTTTCATGCTTAACTTTTGGGGACCACATTCCCCGTATCTATCCATGAAAGAACATATTGAATTATATAAAAAAAGAGATATAACGCCATGGAAGAATTTTTATGATATTCAGGTTGGTAAACCGCTTATACATCGTGTTAAGGGAGCAAACACCAAACATCTGAATTGGAATAATTACCTTCCTACAATTTGGCACTATTTTGGTGGAATGACATTGACTGATATTCAAATAGGCAGATTATTTGAATTTCTAAAGGAAAAGAATATTTATGATGATACTGTAATAATTTTCATGTCCGACCATGGTAATGCTCTAGGTTGTCATGGAGGACTTAATGACAAAGCACAATATTTTTATGATGATACCTGTAAAATTCCACTTATACTGAAAGCAGCAGGAAACAAGCAGGTTGGAAGAATTGAATCGCATTTTGCCAACACCTGTGATATATATTCTACAATACTGGAGTATGCAGGCATGAGGGTAGAAGAAGCTGAACAAAATGTTCATGGACATTCTCTTGTGGCTACAATTGAAAAAAGTACTGCAAATAACTCGCTGGATTGTGTTGTCACAGAATGTGATGGACTTCTCCACAAACTTATGTCTCAGAGAATGATTCGTTGGAAAAACTATAAATATGTTTATAATTTGGGAGATATTGATGAGTTTTATGATATGGAGAAGGATCCATATGAAATGGTTAATCTCTTAAATTCACCTTTATATCAGACTGATATTAAAGCAATACGAGAACGCCTTTTTAGATGGATGATAGAACATGATGATGGACTTGTAATGGAGTATTCTGCCTGCAGAGATCTTGATAACATAGTAGACCAGAGGAGTTGGTATTTTAAGGATAGGCAAATATTAAAAGAAAAATACTGTAAATGATAGTAGTCTACTGTAAAATAAACATTGAGTCTTAGATTTATGCGACTTCATTTAAATTACTAATATTTAAACATTCTAATTCGGAAATGATTAAGTTAAAAGATACGCTGCAGTAGAAGGTCAATAGGGGGCAAATAATGGATAGAATAAACAGAAGCAAAAATGCATTAGTCACAGGAGCTAGCCGTGGAATAGGTAAAGGTATTGCACTTGCCTTAGCAGCAGATGGATATAATTTGGCAATCACTTATTCCACATGCAAAGAAATGGCGGAGGATGTAGCCCATATCATAGAAAGCTATGGTAGAAAGTGCATTGTGTATCAAGCCCAAATGGAACTTGAGGAGTCACCTCGAACTATAGTAGATGCATCTGTAAACGAACTAGGAATGTTGGATGTTTTGGTAAATAATGCTGGAGCGAGATATGATGCAGAAATTTATAATGTTGAGTCAGAAAAAATAGATTACTTTTTAAATCTAGATTTCAAATCATATATCATGATGATGAAAGAAGTATCAAGGCATATGATTGATAACAATATAAGGGGTAATGTCGTTAACATTACATCTACTAGAGGGCATAGGGCTTATCCAAGGAATTCCATATATTGTGCTGTAAAATCGGCCATTGGAATAGCAACCGAAGCAGCGGCTCTCGACTTGGCACCTTATGGAATTAGAGCAAATTGTATAGCTCCAGGTGCTATAAGAATCCGTGACAACCAATCTTCAATTGAATTTTATGAAAATCTTGCACCCAAAATACCATTGAGTAGAATCGGAACTCCCGAAGATGTTGGTAATGCAGTATCATGGCTTGTGTCAGATAAAGCATCGTACGTGACTGGTGTAACGCTCCGTGTGGATGGGGGATTAATTCTTCCAGGGATGCCTGAACGTGCAAATAAAGTTCCTAATTCAGGGTGGAAAACAAAATCTACATGAAAAAAGGAGAATAATTATGTTAGGGTTAACAATCAAAAATGTACGCGCAATATGTACTGCTCCAGCAGGGATAAACCTTGTTGTAGAGACCATAGTAAAGCATTTAAAGCGAAAAAGTTAATTAAAAGGTAGAAAACTAGTTATCACCATAGTGTAGCAGGATATGAACATGATTTAGTAAGAAAGAAGTATAAAACAGAAAGGTATACTTGAAAATGCATAATAACAAACTAACAGTTAATCACAAAGCTAAAGAAATGCAACTTATAATACCTGATCAGGATTCTCTAGTCAGGACAGAATCTCAAGTAGCAATTACAGCACAGAAAGTTTTGAGTAGGTATTCATGTAAAAATCATATCATCGAGGGTATAATTAATGTAACATATCATCCTTATAATGCTGATAAAACTGGAAAAACAGACGCTACTGCAGCTATTCAGTAAGCATTAAAGGATGCCGTGGAGGACGTTGATTTACAAACGCATTCGTGCACTGGCTGGATTGGGAACCGCCAATATTATCTGAACTAACACTCTCCACCATTGGATATTCCTTTTCCATGTTGTAGTTTTAGCATATAAAAGCACATACGCTCTTTTGTACCATTAATCAATAGGTGCCGATATGACGTTTATGCTATAAAATCAGAAGGAGATTTTGGAGGATCCACACAAAGAGGGAGTGAGACACGGTAGCAGTCACCGTGTCTCACTGTTTCAGGATGTTTTCATTCACTGTAATTCGACAAAATTCGGGAGCAACTCAGTACTATTTAGAGATATTTTAGAAATGAAAGAGATATGTGGGAATATGGGATTACGATGAAATAGTTATAATGGGTGGTTATAAATATGAATATAATTATGAAGGTGCAGCAGTCAGGGAGTGCTCCTATTTAACTTAAAAATGATTCTTGAATTGTTGAACTAATTAACCTTGTCCGCTAGATATTTGCCTGATTGCTTTTGTTAGTTTAGTGTCTACCTTGATGTCAAGCTCTTGCTCTAAAAGTTTTTTAAAGCGGTAATAAAGCTTTAACGCCTTGCTTCTTCTTCCCTGAAGTTCATATATCCTTAAGAGCTTAAGACAAATATTTTCATCATATGGCTCAATTGCGAGGGCGCGTTTTAAAATTTCTTCTGCTTTGCTAAGCTCTCCTCGTCCTACAAAGATTGAGCCAAGCTTTTGGCAGGCTTTTATGAATATGCTTTTCAGCCTTTCCCGTTCATGGATTACGAGATCGCTGTAATCGTTACCCTCCAGCAGATCTCCTTTATATATGTGTATCATTCTCTCCAAGATTTCGATCTGCTGCTGTTCGTTTTGAGGAGTATTTTCTCCTAACTGGGATAGCTTTGTATAAAGATCCAAGAACTCATGTATATCAATATTTAGGGCATCATTTCTTCGTATCTGCAGACCTTCCAGTGTTTCATATATGAAAGAGTTATTACCAGTGACTACAGCATTATATTTAGAGAGTATCTTCCTTAGATAATAAAGTGCTGTCCGCTGTGAAGCGATTGCGGATTTGCTGTCTGAATCCGGCCAGAAGATATCAGCTAGTTGCTCCTTTGATACGGAATCACCGCTTTTTAACATAAGGTATTCAAAAAAATATTTGGTCTTTTTGGTTTTCCATTCGGTGTCGAGGATTTTAACTCCATTTATTATAATCTCGGCTTTTCCAAAAAGGGACGCTTTTACCAGGTAGAGTTGCTTAGATTTTTCTGCTTTATATGTTGATATAAAATTATTAACGAACGCTGTTATTTGGTTTTCATCTATGGCTTTTAACTTTTCAATAAGATAATTTATTGTAGTATTGTCATAAAATCTACCCAGTAGTTCAACTGCAAAATTGGGAAAGTAGTTGTATCGAATCCCTCGCAGGGTCATTTCAACTAGGGTGGGGACGTGGATATCCCAAAACATGAAATATCTGTTGGCTGCCGCCAGCTCAAGCGCTTGTTTTAAGTATTGGTGTCCTTGTAAGGTGTCACCCCAGACAAAATATAGCTTTGCTATATGAAAGAGAGTTCCTGTGAGTACCTGATTTCCTTTTTTTATCTTTGCAGCCTTTATGGATGCAAGCAGGTTTTGTTCTGCCAAAGCAAAATCCCCAGATTCCCTAGCAATAACTCCTGTTATAGATAGTGAGCTTTCATATACCATGAGCCCAGGGGAAGCTTGGTGAATTGTAGAAAGATCCTCAAGGGCTTCACCAATATCCGGGACTTGGTCGTTATAGCCTATGGACCAAAGATGTCTAAGCAGCTTGCATGCTGCAGTCATTGCTCTGTTATTTAGCTGATGAAAGTAGAATGCGGCATAATCCAGCAGTTCTAAGGAAGCTTCTCTATCGAAAGACAGGTACCGTTCAAAGGCAGCTAAGCGCTTTGCATGGGCTAAAAGGTATTCGTAATTATATTTCTCACCGATGGTAGAAACTTCATCTAAATAAGGAGACAACCCCTCTTTTTTGTTTTTCAAGGTCTGTACAAACGAAAGGAAAAGAAGTATAAACCCTTTTGTTGGCTCTATATTTTTAAACTTATATAGTACCAAAGCTCTTTCCATACATCGCTCCGCGTGATCAAGCTTACCCAAGCAGTAATAAACTATACAAGACAGTATTAGGTACAGCCATTGGCTGTCCTCCGGAAGTAGGGAACACTGAATGTTTTTGAGTTGAGTTTCTGCTCCCAAAAAATCTTCTTCTGCAATAAAGCGTACCATATCAAGCAGTGCTAGAGAATTGCCAAGTGAAGGTGAAACGCTCTCAGATTGCCCAAGATTGCACTTGCTTAACTCGAGCAACCCTTTCATGTCATTAGTACAATTGTAAATATAGATAAGGACACTTGCTACATCATAATAAATCTGTAGGTTTTTGCTGTTCAGAGATTGAAAAAGAACTTTTTTCAGAGGTTCTATCATTCCCAGCTGTTCACTGTTGGATACCAGCTGTGCTTTAAACAGCAGCAGAACCGGATTATCTCTTATGATATTGTCAGGCAAAAGGTCAAGCCACATCTTCAATTGCCCTGTCTCGCCAATCATAAATTTGTTGAAACCTGCTTTTATCACAATACTCATAGCTGAAGGGGAATTTCCACACTCGGCCAAATATTCCGCAGCGCGTCCATACGCCCCGTTGAACATATAATATTCAGCAGCTTTAAGATTGAGCTCGAATAACTCCTTTTCAGTACAGCTGTTTCTAAAAATGCTTAACAGGAACTGTCGAAATAAGGAATGGAACCTATATACTACTGGATTTCCGAGAATTTTTTGGATAAACATTCCGAAACTTATACATTGATTCATAAGGGAATGTATATTATCTATTCTTAATATCTCCAACGCCTCAGCTTCTGAGAAATCCTGAAGTAGCGCAAGCTTGCCCATAGATTTTTGGGTATCTTCATCCACTGATTTTAATACCTCTTGGGACATATAACGAAACAGTGCCTCTTCATGCCCTACTATGCCCAATTCAAATGGTAGAGTATCAACATTTTTGTCTTTGAAAGCTTGGTATAATAGTAATACTCCTGTTATCCAGCCTTCGGTACTTGTAAATATTATATCAGTCAGTTTGCTGCCCGAATGAGACTGTCTTATGTTAATCATCAAATTCTCTATTTCTTCATTAGTAAAAGCCAGTTCATTCAAGCCTATTTCCAGGACTTTATTTTCTAACTTTTGCTTTTCAGTAAAAAGGTTTAAGAATCCTCTGCTTAACACAATAATTGTACAGGATGGAGGGAGATTATTTAAAAGATACCTAATTATAGCGCATATATCTTGATTTTGAGATGCATGATGAAAATCATCCAGTACTATGTATGTGCGGTTATTACTAGTTTGAGAGTGATGCGCCCACATTTCATGGCAGATTATTGGGTACGCATTATATGGCTGTAATTCAATACTTGGAACGTCTGAAAGAGCAATCCTTGATTCTGCAAACTCATCAGATTCTGAGGGAAATACTGATTCCACCAAGTGGTGAATGAAAATTGAAGGAGTTTTGTCCTCAGGATCCAAACGATACCAGCATACCCTAAAAGGCGTGGCTGCTTGATGAACAAAATATGAAACGGCAAAAGTTGTTTTCCCATACCCAGCAGGAGCACATAGAGTAACTGCTCTACAAGAATCCATTTCCTTATGAAGACTACTGATCCGGTTTGTCATAAAAAAGCTTTCGGACAGCTCTGGCATGATCAGCTTGCTCTTTAAAATGGGTATACTATTCATTTATGTCTACCTCCAATTTGTGTTTTTTGATACACATTAATTCTATTGTGAAAAATCATTATAGAGAAAGTTTCAACATTGCTAGATATGTTTCTTATGAGTAAATGAAACTTTTCTCGCAAATAAGCTTTTTTAAGAGTAATCTAATTTAATTAATAAGCAAAGCATAAATTCTTTTTCTTCATTTTACCATGTACATATAGCGCTTACAAGATGTAAGATATTCATTTCCAAAGCATTTCCCCACTTTTTTACAAGAATTAAATTTTATATTTTTTTGATGCTTACATTGTAGAATTTTTTTGAGATAGCTATATTTTCCTAGACAATGGGGATTGCAAAGGGAAGCCCCTTTGATTAAAGAAGGCTAGTTTCAAAAGAGTATGAAAAGAGCGATTTGAGATTGCAAAAATGTAAGCAAAAAGAAAGAAATGGAGGAGTGATTATGAAACGTAAACTATTATCAATGTTGATGATTACAATGATTTTTACCTTTACGATATCTTTTTATGCAACTGCAGAGGTAACACAGCCGACTACTCTAAGTGCACCAGAGCACTTTGCTGCCGGACACTATTATGGTGACTACATATATTTCACACTAAGTGCTCCTGAAGACTTGAGGGATTATATTGGTAGACTTGCTGATGATGATCCGGTAAACAGAAAAAAATATTCGGCACATAGCCAATTCGATTATAAGATTGATGATGGAAGCTGGCATTACACAAAGGATTGGGATTCACCTACAATTAAGCATAAAAACACCCTTTATGCACAAATGGTGAATGGGCAAAGCTATATTACAACCTATGAAAGAGAATCACTGTCAAACATATTTCCAGAGGATCCAGAACTGAAAGTGTTTGCAGAGGCCGGTTGGGATTATTTTTCAAACCATAGCATCACATTTAGAGCACGGTTTGTAGAGTCGTTTGATTCTGGAAAAACCAATGTGATTTCAGACTGGTCTAATGAATACACTCTTTCTGCTAATTTAAAAGAAGATACCGACAAAATGATCAACCATGCACCGACTCTTTTATCTGCAGACATAAAAATAGCTGGAAATGGGGAGCCTTATTTTGAAGTAAAGTCAGACAGAATCCCAGGAGAGATTATGGATCTTTATAGTATCTCCAATGGTAGTGTAAGGACTGAAATTTGGATGAGAAGATTAGAAGATAAGGAATTTAAGCTAATAAAGCAAGATAGTGGAAGCTTGGAACTGTTTAAAATTCTGGCAGGAGATTACTTTAAGGACATAGAGCAGAGATATGATGAACAAAGCTATGAAATCAAAATGAGATATGTGTTGGATTTGAGATCATATAAGCAAGCGGGAATAAAAAGCACGACCAGTGTTAATATTTTTAGTCCCTACTCTAATATTTTTTCCCATAACATGCCGGCCTGGAGCAATGCAAGCGAATGGGCGACAGTAGAAGTTAAAAAGGCACTGGACAATGGTCTTTATCCCGACAAGCTTAAAGATGCAGACCTTACCAAACCAATTACCCGTGCAGAGTTTGCTGCTGTTGCACTAAAGCTGTATGAATCGCTTGCGGGTAAAACATCGGCCCCGGCACCTACTAGTACCTTTACAGATACCAAGGATACTGATGTCCTTAAAGCATATGCACTTGATATAATAGTTGGAGTAGGCAATAATAAATTTGCACCTGATGAGCTTCTAAGTCGTGAACAGGCTGCCACCATGCTTACTAGAGTATATAAAAAGGTCAACTGGGAGGGCTGGAAACTGGCAGAGGACAACTCATATACAAAGCATTCGTTGGATAACAAAGGTGTGCCACCGTTTGATGATGATACCCTGATTTCTGATTATGCAAGGGATTCTGTCTATTTTATGACCAAATACGGAATCATCAAAGGTATCGGCAACAACAAGTTTGCACCAAGAAATACTACCAGTGCTGAAGTTGCAGCAGGTTACGCCAACTCAACTCGTGAACAGGCGTTGGCTATTAGTAACCGTACTTTTGAAAAAGTAGATGAAATTCAAGACGGCGGACAAACATCGACAACATCTCCTACACAGACAGATCATAGTTTGGTCATCGGGTCATGGGTTCTTGGCAACCTGTCTGGTGGAGCTTTTAATGCAGTTACGGGAAAATACGAAGGCGGAGCAACTGGCTTAGGGCAGATATATACCTTTAAGGCAGACGGAACCTACACGGGATTGGTGATATGGTCAAATGTGATGTGTTTTACAGGCAAATACAGCATAACAGATGGAGTGATTACGCTTACCGATAGAGTTGTTGAGGAAAGTAGTGACGACGGCAGGAGCTGGGGTGTTAAGGAGAATCTGCCCGACACCTCAACATATTTTACCGTCGGAACAGATGGCACGGAAAAATACTTACTTTTAGGAGAAGAAGGTGCAGAGCTACCACTAGTTGATAAGAAAAACGCTTTGAAATACAATTTTTTGAGTGATATATCTTAAATGATAATTATGTCCTCTTTTATGCACTCAGCAAAAGCAGGTTCAATTCTTTGAACCTGCTTTAAACTTTATAAATTTTTTGAGGTAACTATTTCGTCCCCAATTGTGCTATAATTATTGATAAAAAAGTTAAAGGCAGGTTAGATTTTATGGCGTTATGGGGAACTTTTATCAGCGCTTTTCTAATAGGACTTTCAGGTGCAATGATGCCTGGACCAATGTTAGGTGTCACAATTGACGGCAGTCTAAAAAAGGGTTATGTAGCTGGTCCACTTATTGTTTTAGGGCACGGAATCTTGGAATTTGTGCTGGTCATTGTGATGGCCTTCGGACTTAAAGATTTTTTCTCAAATTCTATAGTAGCTGGGATTATTGGATTATTTGGAGGGATATTCCTTGCATATATGGGGTATGGAATGATTAAATCAAGTATTAATAAGTCAATCACTTTGGAGAATCAAGAAGCACAGAAGAGGGGAGGAAGAAACCTTGTACTAGCAGGACTGCTTGTAAGCGCTACAAATCCATACTTTACACTTTGGTGGGCATCAACCGGAATGGAATCAATCCGTCAGTCATATACTTTGGGATTAGCTGGTATTTTAGTGTTTTATGTTGGACATATTTTATCTGATTTTATATGGTATTCAGCTGTCTCAGTGGCGTTTTCCAAAGGAAAAAGGCTTGTTAGCGATACAGTATACAGTTGGCTTATACTTTTTCTTGGTGTATTCATCTTTGGATTTTCAATTTACTTTATAACCAGTGGCTGGAAAATGTTGTTCAATTAAATAATATAAAATTTAATGGATAAAATAATAAATGCTGTAGAAAAGGAGGTGAAGTCAATGGAACCCTACAATGCTCCAAAGATGAATGTCAAATGTAGTGTTGAAAATTGCAATTACAATAAAAGTTATATGTGCCATGCCACAGCTTTAGAAGTGAATGCAACGGGTAATAATAAGGCTGAAACAAGTGATGGTACATGCTGCACTACATTTAAAAATAGGTACTAAGATAATGCAGGAAGTAGTTTAGAATAATAAGCTACCTCCTGTTCTCATAACAATTGGAAAGTGAAAAGTTTGTGATAGATGCCTTTTATTATCTTTGATTGTATTGGTCACTTTTTATCATGCCTGTCTTTCGAAGCTTTTTAAAAGCCTCAGGAAATGATTTGCCTCGCGTAAAACATGGTCGCCTAATAGCGGCAGGATGATAGACTTTACGTTGCATGAAAGTATCCCTTGAGTACCTTGTTCTTTAAAATTCCTTAATTCCTGAGTCGCCTTCAAACTTTCATCTGTAACTTCTTCTGATGGGATAGTCATGTCCATCGCTGCTTTTGCTTCAGAAGTCAACTGATCAAATTCATTTCCAAAATTATTAGCCTTATTAATCAAATCGTTTTCTGTGGGATCAAGTAAGCCACGAATAAATTTTGCGTGCTCTGCCATTTGCCTATTCCAGAAAAATTCCAGCTCATTGGCATCTCTTTCTGCTGCAATTTCTTCTCTTTTTTGAAGCTTTTGAATGGACAGCAGATATAACCTTGCTTCTCGTGTAATATGAACGATTAACAATGGATAATTAACTGTAAACATTTTACAAGATAAAACATTGGATAGAACCGTATCTTTAAATCGTATTAAATCAGCAATCAATCCTATAGACCGCTGATTAAGCATATAAACTCTCTGTTCAAGCATTGGGTTAACCGCCATCAAACCTCCACCTGCTAACCCCGCTTCTGCTTGTGTGAGTTCTGTTGGTATCTGTACTCCGGTAAAATAAGAAGAGACCATCTCCGCTTTTAGCGTATAGGGCGTTACAACTTCACCTGATTGAAGCACCGCTGGATTAACAACACCATTGGAAAGTGAAATGGCTTCTCTTAATAACCCATCGAAGTTCTTCCGAAAAGTATCTGCTTGCTGGGAAAAATTTGTATCCTTTGGTGTAAATCCTACTTCAAGAAAAAACGAATGCTCCTTCATTATCCTTGCAAAAAACAAATGCAATCCTAGGGATTGTTTCACAAAATCAATATTTGAAAGCATATTCTAATCCTCCAAAAAAATCTAATAATCTATATTACAATATATTTTATGTTGCTTTTAATAAACTGTTACACTAAGAGGAGAAGATAAAATACTTAGTGAAGGTGAGTATATGAAAAAAGCTAATAAATATTAAAGAAAAATCTTTTATTTCAAAGGTTTTACTCGAAAGCTTATTAATTGGCGGGTGGGTTTTTGCTTGGGAGGCTGTACACATGTTGTTCCTTGATATTATTGGGCCCTTTCGCAGACATCGCGAAATAAGGCGGTTTCTAGACGCAGATCTCAGTTTCAAATATACAGCCTCTGAATAAGTGACTCGCATTAATCATATATTGCATGCTAAGTTTTTAATATTACTCCGTGCTTCAACCTTTCACGGCACCCACCAGAATACCTTTGACAAAATACTTCTGAACAAATGGATAAACGGATATGATGGGAAGAGATACCAATACAATTGCAGCCATCTCATAATTTTTAGAACTGGTTTTTGCTGCTTCAAGTACATCGACAGACCCTCTCGCATGGGCATAACCCCTCATATCCATAGCCTTTTCGATTACCATAGCTCTCAAATAATACTGCAGTGTCCAAAGAGACCTAGTATTTGTAAAAATCATAACGTCAAACCAAGAATTCCATTTCGCCAGAGCAATAAACATGGATACTGCCGCAATTGTAGGAGATATTGCAGGAATTATAATTTTATATAAAACCTGAAATTCACTTGCTCCATCAATAATAGCGGCTTCGGTAAGCTCTGCAGGTATAGCTTGGATTTGACTTCTTAGGATAATTATATAAAAGAAGCTTGTCAATCCGGGGATGATTAATGAATAGTAAGTGTTAAACCAATGCAGGTATTTAGTAATCAACAGATAAAAGGGAATCAACCCCCCGCTGAAAAACATGGTAAATACATATAGGTATGCAATCACATCTCTTCCGTAAAACTTCTTGGTAAAAACATACCCTGCTGACAAATTAAGCAGCACACCCAGAAAAGTACTCACACATACAATAAAAACAGTATTAAATAAAGCTCTTCCAAATATTCCATCGAATAAAACCTCGCGGTACGCATATAAACTGAATCCCACAGGGAATATTCCTACAATATTGGCATTAACAGCTTGCCCTTCACTAACCGATATGCTGATAATGTGCATGAAAGGTATAATAATTACCAAGCAGAAACAAGTTAAAATTATATAATTAATTGTATCAAATACAATCTTACCTGTTGTTCGTTTCACTTAAATAAATCCTCCTTGTCTATTACATAATGGATAAATATTTATGTTAATTAGCTTAGTTTCCAGCTAAATCTTATCCAAAGATGACTGACTTCGTTTATATAATCTTATGTTCTTTACCACATAGACCACTTCGAAATTCTTTTTACAATTGTATTTGCACTAAACACCATAATAAAGTTAACTACAGATTGTGACAATCCTATTGCTGTTGTAAGACTAAATTGCTGCTGTTCCAATCCCAATCTGTATGTGTAAGTGGAAATTACATCACCTACGCTATATACCAGCGGATTATATAGAAGAAATATTTTTTCAAAACCTATAGTAACAATATTTCCTATGTTCAGTACAAGTAATATCGTAATCATTGTCTTTATACCTGGCAGTGTAATATACCAGGTCTGTTTCCATCTGTTTGCGCCATCTATAATTGCGCTTTCATACATCAAAGGGTTTATATTACTTATTGCTGCTATATAATAAATGGACGATATTCCAACCCCTTTCCATATGTCTGAAATAATTACTATAGCGATAAAAGGATTCGGCTCCGCAAGAAAATGTATGGGTTGGGTCTTAAAAATATTGTATAATATTAGATTAACAAGACCACCGTCAGGTGACAAAACCGATCTTACAAGACCTGCAACAACAACCCAAGATACAAAGTAAGGCAAATATGATATAGTCTGAACTGCTTTTTTAAATCTCTTGTTGAAGACTTCATTCAGCAATAATGCCAGTATAATAGGTGCAGGAAAACCAAAAATTAGAGCAAGTATATTTATTCTAATAGTATTAAACATTACTCTCCAAAAGTCATTACTTGTAAGAAAAAATTTAAAATGCGCAAATCCTGCCCACGGGCTTTGCATTATACCCCTAAACGGAGAAAAATTTTTAAACGCTATAATAATTCCATACATGGGAAAATAATTAAACACAATTAAAGAAAGTAAGGATGGCAGTAATAGCCAATAAAAAGGCAATGCCTTTTTAAGGTTTATACTTAGCCTTGTCTTTCTTTTGCTTATTTTATCACCTTCTATAAAACTATTTAGGGTTTTTTCCATTTAAATTGCTACCTTTCATTAACGCAAGTCTTATTTGTTATTGTCATACCATGTCTGCATATTTTCCTTGACGAAGCTGTATTTTTCAACATGCGCCTTTGCTTGGATCTCATACTCTTCCATAGTAATGCGATTGGAAATTATAGAAAGGATAATGCTAGCATATTCCTCTCTTTCAGATGCCGATCTTAGAGATACATCCGATGGCATTATATAAAATTCAAAAGGATCATATCCAGCAATTTTAGACTCTCTTAATGCAATCTCTTTATTTGCGGCTTGTGTTTTGGCCAGCTTACTCCTTGTTTCTTCATCTTCTATTGCACCTATACCGGCTAAAAAGAATGCATCCAATGCATCTAAAGTATGTGAATCCCACATATGTCTGTAAACTGCCCTAAGAAGGTATGAGTTATTTGCCGCTTGTGGGTTTACTATTCGTTTGCCATCTGACATAGCGTATTCAACACCATCTTCGCCCCAAGCCGTAAATACCATAAATTCACGGTTTAGCATTGCTTCAACCACCTTTGTAGCGTTGTCCGGATATTTGGTTTGTGCGTTTATAGCTATGCAGCCACCTCCCAAACGGCCGAGAAAATCATATACTTGTGCGGGGTCTACTCCATCTGCTACTGGATAGGGTACAGCTTCAAACCAGTCAGGTTTTCCTTGTTCAATAGGTACAGTATTCTGTGACCATGATGAAGTGCCGCCCCCAGTATAAACAAGAAGTTTTCTGTTGTCATACCTGTCTATCCAGTCCTGAACATCATTTGTAGCAAATGTAGAATCCAATAGTCCCTCATCGTATAGCATTCTGTAGAAATTAATACAATCTATCATTTTGGGATGCTCAAAAACATGAATAATCTTACCATTAATGTTTTTGTACTGAGATCCGCCCACGCCAAATGAACGCATAAAAAAGTCAAGGTAGTTAATGCCAAAAGAAGAAAAAGGTGTGGACTCAGGATATTTATTCTTCAATGCAGTAGCTGCCTCTACCCACTCATCCAGATTAGATGGGGTTTTACCTCCATAAACATCTTCAAGTAGATCCATTCTCGCTATTAATACAATTGGATTAATAGTCTCTTTAATGTTTGACCTGATAACATAAATATTTTGGTTTTCATTTTTCTGTTTTTCCCACAGTTCGGTAGTGTGAAAATCTTTCATGATTTGTGATTTGTTGATATACGGGTCAAGAGCCAGCAAACCTCCGTCAGTTCCTACTGCATTAAGTTGCTCATAACCGTATTGTGTAATAATATCCGGAAGATTCCCTGAAGATAAAATCAGGTTAAACTGTGTCTCTCTTTCGGCAGGTAATGGTACAGTAAGTTTAAGTTTTACGTTTGCATAATCATTAAGATATTTTGTATATGGGTTATTCTGAAATTCCAGATCCCTTACCTGAAGTGTTGTTACAAGAAACATTTCTAAATTCACCGGTGATTCAATTATCTGACCTGTTCCATCCTGTGAACTGGCGCCTCCGTTTTTGGCATCCCGGTTTGTACATCCTGCAACTAACAGGGAAAACAAAAACACACAACTAATTACTAATGAAATAACTTTAATGTTTTTTTTCATAGTACTCCTCCTTATGAAATATTAATATTAATCTATTTTGATTTATAGATTCCAAATCCAAATTATCTGCGTCATTAATATTTTTTTTGTGTATTTTAAAATTACAATAACACGCTTATTAAAATGACCGAAGTTATGAGCAATAGCTTATACTCCAAAGTATGAAATCTTGATTTTATACAAATCAGATTATGGATTATTAAAAAGTTGTATCTATAATACTATAATACAATCTCAATAATTGCAAATTTCATACGTTAGCTGTGAGTCAAATTACCTTTTGTTGATTAAACAATACCCGTAACATATAATTGACTATATAGGGAATAGCATTATTTTTTAAATAGGGATGCATATCAATGGCAGTAAGCATAAAATATGACGAAAGCAGGCTGGTATTGCTTGCAATTGAACGGGATACTGACTTTATAGTTGTAGATATTACTTGAAATAATTTGATTTGGAATAATACAAAGGGACAGTATGGTGTGGAGTGCCTAATTGGTTCTAAAACGCCTTAAACTGATTAATTCGGATGTTTTATTTATAAGAGGTTCTGCTATAATTAAATCAAAATTGTTGCTTACCCCGAGTAGTATTAATGGGATATTTGACTGCAAAAAACAGGTTTCGCCAGTCTATAATACAACTTGCTTTTATCAAACACTCCGATCACAACGATCGGAGTGTTTGATAAAACGCTAGCGGCGCGATGCACAGAAAAACGCGATCGGTGAGCGCTTTTGCGCACAATTCGCGCAAGCGCTCATTGATTATTGTGAAACAATTTAGTTTTATATGCAGAAAAAAACGCATCGTAAAAAAATTAAAAGTAGAAGGTTTGGTGGTATTTATGGAAAGTGATGCTGTTCCTCTGTACGTTGTGGGGTTAACCTACAACCTGAAAAAAGGTATCATATCTGAGGTCGAAGACCTTGAAGCAGAATATGATGATATTGGTACCGTTAATGCTATTAAGAAGGCAATCGAAGAAACCGGATGCAAAGTTGAACTGATTGGAGCTGATGCTGATATTTTCAATAAGCTTCAAAATGTACAGCCGGACATAGTATTTAATATAGCCGAGGGGCTACATGGAAGAGGTAGGGAAGCGCAAGTTCCAGCAATTTTAACCCACTATGGCATACCCTTTACTGGTTCCGACGAAACAACATTGTGCCTGGCCTTGGATAAAGCCTTAGCGAAAAGACTTCTGGCAAGTTACAAAATTAAAACACCAAAATATAGATTGGTGGATAAGGCAGACGCAACTTCTATACGAAACCTTTCTTTCCCTATCATTGTAAAACCTAATGCAGAAGGATCAAGTAAGGGAATATCTGAAATGGCAATCGTAGAAAACAGGGAAGAACTAAAGCGGCAGGTAAAAGCGGAGTACAAGATGTACGGTCAGCCTCTTCTGGTGGAAGAATTCATCCGAGGCAGAGAATTTACCGTAGGTATTATAGGAAACGGTACGAAAACAACTGTGCTGCCTCCTATGGAAATCGTATATAATGATAAAAATTTAAAGAACAAAATATATAGCTTCAATGTTAAGAAAGACTATAAAAAGCATATCACTTATGTTTGCCCACCCAAATTAGACAATAAAATAATGGATGAGATTATCAGGATTTCAAGAAAAATTTATGAAGTCCTGCAGTGCAAGGACTTTTCAAGAATTGATTTTCGTCTTAATGAGAATGGCGAAGTGTTTTTTATTGAGATCAACCCACTACCCGGACTTGCTCCAAATTATAGTGATTATCCAATGCTTGCTGAATTTTGTAGCATAGGTTATGGTGAGCTCATTAAGATGATTTTAAACAGTGCATTGATAAGATACGGCATGAAACCGGTTAGTGTTTAAGGGAGGTGCCGTTCAATGAGAAGTTATAATTCAATTGGTGTTTGGAAAAATGTTTCGGAAAAAGACTGGAATGATTGGAAGTGGCAGCTAAGGAACAGGATAATATCCACTGAAAAGCTGACCGAAGTCATTGATCTTAATCCAATGGAAAAGCAGGCTATTGATTTATGTCTAAAAAACTACAGAATGGCTGTAACGCCATATTATGCTACCCTGATGGATCCTGTTAATCCAGATTGCCCAATAAGAATGCAAGGTGTACCTTCTGTTAAGGAGTTATCCTATCAGGCTTGTGAAATGAGTGATTCTTTGGGTGAAGAACATTATTCGCCTGTAGAAAATATAGTGCACAGGTACCCTGATAGGGTATTGTTTCTTATTACACATAAGTGTTCAATGTACTGCAGGCATTGCACAAGAAAAAGGATTGTAGGTGAAGAGGATTTTTCAATTAATGAAAAAACTCTTGAAAATGCTCTCAATTACATCAGAGAACATACAGAGGTTCGTGATGTTCTACTTTCGGGGGGAGATCCCTTTGTTATGACTGATGCGTATCTTGAAAATATTATTTCCAAAGTGAGGGAGATATCTCATGTGGAGATAATAAGGATAGGTACAAGGACGCCTGTTGTACTGCCTATGAGAATAACCGACAGTCTTTTAAGCATGCTTAAGAAGTATCATCCGATTTGGATAAATACCCATTTTAATCATCCATATGAGGTTACCGAAGCTTCTAAAAGGGCTTGCGAAAAAATAGCGGATGCAGGTATACCGCTGGGTAATCAGAGTGTACTGTTAAAGGGTGTAAATGATGACCCCGAAACATTAAAGATCCTTTATCATAAACTGGTTAAAATTAGGTGCCGTCCCTATTACCTCTATCAATGTGACCTTGTAAAGGGACTTGGTCATTTTCGGACACCAGTGGAAACGGGTATAAACATTATCCGAAATCTCAGAGGTTATACATCAGGTTATGCTGTACCACAATTTGTTATAGATGCCCCTGGAGGAGGAGGAAAGATACCTATAAATCCGGACTATATAGTATCTTTAACAGGTGATAATGTTATAATGCGGAATTATAAGGACGAGATTTACGTTTATCCCAATATGCCAAAGGAGGCTCAGCCGTTGGCAGTGAAACCTGCTTTGGTAGATTCGGGTATTGTAAACAGTACGGTTTCATAATGAAGGGTTTTTTTATACAGGACAGACTGGGCATTGTCCGCGACATCGTGTCGCGGTTATTTGTGGCTGTGTCGCTCAGGATAGTATTTATGTTGTATCATCCTATTATTGTTTGATATAATAGCAGTGCAAGAAAATCAAAAATCGAAAAGGAATGAATTTCGGAATAATTATGGAGCTTACATATACAAATAGATTTAAAAAAGATTATAAGAAATTGTCGCAGGAAGTAAAGAAAGGTTTTCAATCAAAATTGAGGTGGTATAACCGTGGCTTTTAAGGTTACCAACTTATTTGATAGCAATAATGTTGTAAGTCCCAAAGGGCTTAAAAAACACAATCTGCCATATATTTTCATATGGATCATTTATTATGCATGGGTAATTGCTTTTGCGACATGGTGGACGGCGTCTCCACTTACAGAGAATGCGTTCGGTTCCCAAATCAGGAGTCTTTTGCATGCAGTTAATTTATTATCTTCAGCCGTCTTTATGATCATTTTAAAAAAAGAATGGTTTGTCAAAATGGCACGGATGGGCGCGGTGTTCATAATTGCAGGCATGATCGTATTCTTGACGGCGCCATCCGCTCCGGTACAGATAGCCGCCGCCGTCATCATCGGAATATTTCTTGGCTGTGTAAATATCAGCATTTTAATGCCGTTTGTCTTTACGCTTAACAATACCGAAAAGCTATACGCAGTGGTAGGAACCAATCTGCTGATAGGCTTGATTTCTCTATTTCAAAATGCAAATGAAGGGAACACCTTGCATAATCGTGACGATTTGATCTTGTCACTTGTTGTTCTGATCATTGCTCTGAGTGCGGTCATATTTTTCGAAAAAAGTAGTGTAACTACCCATTTTGATGAAAATAGAACTACTACCCCTCAAATTCCACAGCGGATTTATCTGACATTGGTTTTCAACTGTGCCTTTGCCGTGCTTGGAAAAGGTGTCGGAACCGGCATTCTGAACACCACTGCAAAGAGCGTTGGAAATTCAGTTGTTGTTTTGTATTATATCGGGGGAATCATAGGATGCCTTATTTATTTTGCATTATATGCTTTTGCTTCAAAGCCTTTTGTCTTGGTTGGAAACATTACCTTTGCTTTCATAGCGATGGGCCTTTTATGCAATGCTTTCACCGCGCAGGCTTCTGATATGGCTATCCTTTTTGCCCTACTGCTTGGAGCAGGAAACACGGTTGGAATGATCAACATGTATTACATCATCGGCGTTGTTGGCAAGAAGTATAGCAGCATACGGTATTTAAAATGGTCTATTATTTTGATCGGTGTGTGCGGCGGTTTGTCTGGTGTAGTGGTGGGAAATATCATAGAGAACTCTAACACCGCCGGTGTAACGTTAATTGCTTCCATTGTTACAGCTTCTGTGATGATGGTTTTTATGATTGTCTCTCCACTTTTGACACAGGAGGAATACTACAGTGATTGGGGAAAAGATTCTGAGATGCCCGAAATTGATAACGATCAACTTTATTTATTTAAAAAGTATCAATTAAGCAAGCGTGAAATCGAAGTGTGCAAACTGCTTTTACAGGGCTATACACTGCGCCAGATATCCGCAATTCTATCAATCGCGTATTCTACCGTGAATACATATTGCACCTGTTCGTATCGTAAACTGAATATTAACAGCCGTACAGAATTGATGATTTTATTCAAGGATTTTGTAGCAAAGTAACTGACAAGACACCATAAAGAGCGTCTCATTAGAACTAATGAGGAGCTTTTTTACGTGCTCACGGCTTTTACTGAATTGCAGATATCATATTTCCACCATAAGCTTAAGATAAAGAAATTCGGAAATGGAGGTGTGCTAATGTCATGGATTGATAAGATTCGCATGAGAAAAAGTCGGCCCGAGCAATCTGATTTTCATAAAAATGTTGGAGCTTATCACCAAAGACTTTCCCTGCTTACTACATTGGAGTATAAGGTTTTTATGCTTCTGCGAGAAGGCTTTACAAAAAAAGAGTGCTCACAAAGATTAAATTTGAAAAGGGGTGAAGTAAGAGTTTGTGCAAAAAGCATTTATAGCAAGCTGAATATCAGATCCTTGGCGGAGCTGATTATCAAGTACCACGAAGACAGATAAATTTATGTTTATCATAACAAAAATAATAAAAAATGAGGTGTTTTTAAATTGAAGTTAACCAAGGTAGTTTCTTGTATGCTGCTGGTGTTTATCCTGACGTTTTCGCTTGTAGGTTGCTTTTCAGGCGGCAAGGTTAACGTGGATAAGGACGGAAATGTCATCATTAAAGACAAGGATGACGATGGCGGCGAGATTGTGATCGGTGGGAAAAAATGGGACAAATCAAAAATGCACGGACTTTCCGCTCCCAAAGCAAAGCTCGAAACATCTATGATTTCTGAAGATGGCGCGATGTACGGTTATGTCGAGATGAAGGAAAAAGACGCGAAGGAATATATCGAAGCGCTAAAAGCAGCGGGATTCGTCTATAATTCTATTACTTTAGAGGATTATATTTTCAACGGCACAAGTAAGGACGGTAAAATGATCAGTTTTTCGTACGACAAGGCAAACGGAACAGGAAGCATTATGGCTACCAAGGGAGAGCCTCCCTCTGATGAAGACAAAGAGAGTGGCGCTGTTGTCGGGAGCAGTGATGCGAAGTGGGACAGCCAAAAGATGGGTGGATTACCCGATCCTGGCGTAAAAGTGAGCATGTATTGGACAGATGAGAATATCACCAATTATACCCTTGAAGTGATTCCCTCTTATACGGATTATGTTAAAAAAATCAAAGCCTGCGGATTCACGGATGAAATTGAGGAAACCAATTTTGAAGGCATTTATATTTTCACTGCGTCAAACAGCGCGGGGGACAAAGTTACCTTTTTTTCAACGACTGATGTGAGCACGATTGCTTTTGAAAAAGCCAATTAAGCTGTCAATTGACGATTTAACAGCATCAGGCTTTAGCTTTGATACGCAACCGGACACAAAAAAGTGACCATATGGAGTTTATTACTTTTAAGGACAGTAGCATTATGAGCTTTGCTTGTAAAGGTGCGGAAAACCTTGCTACAATGTTACAATTGAGTATCAGAAATAATTAAATTTGGAGGTATTATTATGAATTGTACAAATTGCGGAAAAGAACTTATGGGAGAAGTAAAATTTTGTGATGGGTGCGGATCGCCTGTGTTATCGAATCAAGCGGCGGCGCAATCGATGCAAGCGCAACCTGCGCTTGCAAATAATGAAGCACAGGAAAATAAGGTGATTTTTATCTTGTCGTACATCCTCTTTTTTCTCCCCCTCGTTTCCTGTCCGAACTCAAAAATAGGACGTTTTCATGCAAATCAGGGGCTTTTGCTGTTGTTCACATCGATCGCCGGGCAGATTGTGGTGACAATCCTTTCATCGGTGCTTCTGGCAATTTCATGGAGATTATGGGCAATTACATCGCTTATTGGTTGGGGCTGGACTATTGTTGTTCTAGCGCTTGTAATTATCGGCATGGTAAACGCAAATAAGGGTGAGCAAAAACCTCTTCCTATAATCGGGGAATTCAAGATTATTAAATAAAGGACAGGAATTGCTACTGTTCACAGGTTGCATTATACACTATGAACATCATCTCGAATACTGCTACACAGCTTCAGCAAGGAAAACTACAAGTTTAAAACGTCTTCTCGTTAAGTAATTTCGTGAACTCACTTCGTGGAAGGCAACGAACATTACTAAACTCTAAGACATTTTAAACTTAGTTTTCCTAAGCCTTGCTGTAATTAGCTGTATTAGAGATGATTGTTCATTTATTGCGTTGTTTAAGACCCATGTGAACTGTAACCAGATATAAGAGTTGCAAACATTAGCCTAATAAAAAAATAAATTAGTTCAAAGTTTTGTGGTAAAATATAATTGCATAAATATTTGGAGCGTGGTTTTATGAGCTATAAGGTAACAGTTTAATGGATCAAAATATCCAGTGTTAAAGGCGGAGAAGATAATGTCTACATTAAGCAAATTTGGCTTTAATGTGATTTCGCAAAAAGGAAGTTATTATACTAAATTGGAGGAGAGTTATGAAAATTACAGGATATCAACACCGTTCTGTTTCGATTCCAGTAAAGTATCCCGTTGTTTCTTCAGTTAGAGAATCTAAAGAGATTGATTTTGTATTGTTGGATATTTTGACCGATGAAGGAATAAAAGGCATTTCTTATGCACAGGGTTTTTATTTGAATGGAAGTAGAGCTATACAGTCGTGCTTGGATTTAATTATGCCTCAACTAGTGGGCGAAAACCCTATTCATATAGAAAAAATATGGCATCAAATGTGGCAGTGGATTAAACTTTTAGGTAGGCAAGGTCTTGCCGCTTTTGCACTTTCCATGGTAGATATTGCTTTATGGGACATATTGGGAAAATCACTCAATCAACCAATATACAAGCTCTTAGGAGGGAATAGAGCCAGTCTAGAGGCATATGCCAGCGATGCTTTATGGTTGGTCCCTCCAAATGAAGCGGTTGTACAAGCAGAAGAACTTGTAGATCAGGGATTTAGCACCTTAAAAATGCGGTTTGGGCGCAAAGATCCAAATGAAGATATAACAGCAATAAAAAAAAATCGTAAAGCTATTGGTAGTGGAGTAGAAATTGTTTGTGATGTTAATCAGGGCTGGACAATTGATAAAACAATAAGTATGTGTAAACAATTAGAGGATTTTAAGCTGAGTTGGTTGGAAGAACCAATAGACGCGGAAGATGCTGAAGGATATTCGGAACTTATGCGGAGAATTAGTATACCTATTGCTACAGGTGAAAATTTATATTCGATACAAGCATTTCATCATTTTCTGCGATCTGGGAGTGCTACCGTCTATACGCCTGACTTACAAAGGATTGGTGGAATTACCGGCTGGAAAATAATTGCGAGGTTACTTGAAAGTTACAATGTGAGTTTTTCCTCACACTTATTTCCTGAAATTTCAGCCCACTTGTTAGCTGCAGCAAACAAATCACAGAAATTAGAGTGGATGACTTGGAGTAGTGCTCTATTCACAGAGCCCTTGGAGTGTAAAAATGGAGTTATAAAGATTTTCGATAAACCAGGTTTGGGGATGTCTTGGGAAGAAAATGTTATTAAGAAATACAGCATATAAGATAAATTTAACAAAAGTTTACACTTATATTATAAAAAAAAGGATGGAGTTAACTACTTAATTAATATCCCACCAGCAATTGAGTTGATATGGATGGAAGACGAGTTGTATGTTAACAGTACAATTTATTTTCTTCTTAGAACGGGGCAAGAGATTTTATTTTGACATTTTATAGAATTGCTGGATAAAAACAAAGTGCCGCTGATAAATTATTATAAGGAGCATGATAATCATGACGGGGCATGCCGGGTGGCTGAACAGGCGTTGGAAAAATGCAAAGATGATCTGACAGATGCTTTTATATATATCCTTGTTGATGCAGAAAAGAGAGAAGATAAAGACAAGTAAAAAAAATTGTATAGCAGTGCGAAGAGACGACGTTTAGCAGATATTAATCGAATAGATCAAGCGTTAAGTGATTTGAAATCAAGTAGTTATACTTGACAATACTTAAATTTAAGAACTTTTGTATGTGTGAAGATGAACTTTTGCAAGTATTGAAGCATTTCAAAGATAACTTTATATAGATAAAAGATATAGGTGAAGTTTCTTAAGATGATTCAGCCGCCAAGGGGGTATACCCTTAACTTTCATAGAAATTTATCACTCAAATTTTGATTATTGTACAAAAGCGTGTAGACCATTGAAAACACTGGAACTTTCGATGAAAATAGTTGTAAAAATATTGGATACATAGTATAACTATGAGTGTGAAGTAACGCGTTATAAAGGAAATCTTACGAGGTGATTTGGCGTGACAAAGCATGAAATGTTATGTATCGTACAGACACAGCTTGCGACAGACCTGAACTGTACATCTGGTGATCTGAACGGCGAGAAGGACAGCTTTGTTTTCATAGAAGTGCGGGACAACTCCGGCCGCAGACCGTTTCCCCGAAGTGAACAGCATTTTGAAATGCTGTCTATGGGCAACTCCATCGTTGTATCGGCATCGCCGGATATACTCGATATTGTGAAGCCGTTACTTTACGGCAAAGACCGTGACGAAGCGTTCTCAATGCCTTTTGTGTATGGTCATAGCCTGTATTACCTGCCAGACCTGGCGCAGATAAAACCGCTCGCCTCGCCTGATGGATTCGTTTATGAAATGGTTGAGCAGTATGATATACCGGCGTTATACCAATACGAGGGATTCCGTTATGCCATTCAGTATAACACAAAACATCCACGCCCTGACGTTTTAGCTGCGCTTGCAAAAAAAGACGGTCATATCGTCGGAATGGCCGGAGCGAGTAACGACTGCGCTATGATGTGGCAGGTCGGAATGGATGTGCTGCCCGAACACCGCAACTATGGACTGGCAGCGTATCTTGTAAACCGGTTGACCCTTGAAATATTGAATCGTGGGTATGTGCCTTATTACGGTACAGCTTCTTCAAACATCGCTTCGCAGCGCGTCGCACACCGTGCAGGCTATTATCCTGCATGGGTGTGTGCGTATAAGGGCAAGTTTGATGGACTGGAATTATCGCCGACGAGTTAAGGAGTAATGAATATGATTAATCTTGAAGTGGTCGGGCAAGGAGCGACAACGAAAATATACCGCGATGGGGGATCTATGGAGGTGCTATTTTGGAAACCGGATTGGATGAATTGTTTACCACAGATTGAACTTGATGATTATTTGCATTCGCCTATGCAGAGAGCGCATGGGCGCATTTAATTTTGTGAATTTAATCCCGACCTGAAATTTAATTTGTCGTGTCTGCAGATTTACTCGTCTAGAAAATTATGCTGATATGAATATTTCTCTGAACCATACCATGTCTAACCTACTGCAAAACAGCTTATCTTACAACATAAGTTTAGTGAGAATGTATAGCGATTTGTGTAATATTATGGTTATGTTTCGTTTTGTGCAACCTATTTGAGTTTCCTTTTTAAAACGCAACCTATTTAGGTTGCGTATTTTACTTACTAGTATTATAATAATAGCAAGAGGCGATGTTATGAAAAATTACACTGTATTAATAATAGATATGAAAAAATCTCGATCCTATTCGGTTGAAGACAGAAATTCTATACAGAACTACATTATTGGACCTTGAGCAGTGTATCGATTGCGTTAATTACAACTATTGTTCTAAAAGAATTTTTATAATAGCAACCTTATACGGTTGCTATTATAAAAGGCAACAAGTTATGGCTACCTTTATGTGCGGCAGTTTTAAGGGATAAGCAGAGGTGAATTTATGTCAGATGAAACTCCGAATGCCATTTACCATTGACTTTGACAGAGGACAGCAAAGAGCTGCACTTTTTAAGTAGTCAGTATAGTTTCCAAAGGTGAAATCACAGACTTTACAAAGATACAGAATATTTTTTGCTTTACCTTTATTCCTGTAGATATAGGAATGCGGGACACCACATTTAGGGCAAACAATGTCGTCAGAAATAGGAAAAGAACCTTTACGGCGTGAAACAGGCTTTAATCGTTTCCCATGTTCAGCGAGATATTTATTAAGAAGTAGAGTGTAATCAAGCCTTTCAAATGATTCGACAACAGGCATAGAATCAACCTGTTACCCACAATTTTGCCCACAACCATCTCAGAGGTAGCTTAAACAAATTAATTGAAGAATCATCTCTAATACGGTTAGTTACAGCGAGGTTTAGGAAAACACAATTTAAAATGCCTTAGAGTTTAGTAATGTCCGTGCTGTTTGAACCGCGCTAACGCTTATGGGAGGGCTGTTGATGCTGCTGCCAATGTTAGCTGCGCCCTTTAGTCGTACGAAGACAAATGTCGTTCCCGCCTATTTGCTAACTGCAACACTTTTTTTTACTCTGTTCTTTCTATTTAAGCTTTCATTTATGAAAAAGTATGTCTTTGCAGGGTTATATTTCTGTTTTTCTGTCTTATTTCTATTCGCTATCTATCTCAGTGTAATTCACACACCCAATATGCGGGCGACAATTCTACTGGGAGCGTTTTGCATTATGCCGCTTGGTTTCATCGACCGCCCTGCCTGTATAAACCTGTTTGTAGCTTTTTGGTTTTCGGTACATACGATTTTAGCGTTTTATCTGAAGCCACAATATGCGCTCGATGATACAATTAATTGCTTGTGCTTTGCAATTCTTGGGTGTTTTATCGGCAATATAATGGTAGGGGTTCGTCTGGATGGTTATGAGGTTCACCGCCTGTTGACAATTGAAAAAGAAACTGATGTGCTAACAGGTCTTTTTAGCCGCCGCAAACTGTTTGAAACCCTAGCGGAACTGGAAACAACAGGTACAGAAAAGCCAACCGGAATACTGATGATTGATATCGATCACTTTAAACACTTTAACGACAGCCACGGTCATGCTGCAGGCGATAGATGTCTCAACCGCATAGGGGAAACGCTGACAAAATTCATGAATAATTTTCGGCTACACTTCTACCGCTATGGCGGTGAGGAATTCGTGGCAACTGCATATGGATACAGCAAGCAAGACCTTTTGTCCATCGCGGAAAGTTTGCGGATTGCTGTGCAAAGTATAGATATGAACGGGTAGCACACTACCGTCAGTATAGGAGTTGCCTACTGTGGCGAAGAACAGGTTCGAAATTATGAAAATATAATCGATCGAGCAGATAAGGCTGCTTATACCGCTAAGCGTGCAGGGCGGAATATAGTATGTATGGAGCAGAACGAGATGCAGGTAAAATAGATTCATAGCGGCGATACTGCGTGTTATGCTCAAGAAATATTCGAAATATTTTGACAATGTTAAGGAGAAAAACGGTAGAAAATTTCCAAGATGGGCTGGCATCATTGACCCATGGGGTAGCATTATATGTTATACAGATTCAGAAGGAAATAATGAAAGTATGGTTTGTGCTGAACTAGAACCTTCAATAATGGATGATCGCAGAAAACATTCCAATTTCCTTGCAGAAGAGCTAAAGGTTGGTTTATATAAGTTTAACCATTAATATCATTCAATATTATTAACCGCTCCGGCAGATATAAATGTCAGTTAAGAATTACTCTTCCTGTTCATCGCTTTTAAATATTATCACTATTTTAATCCTTTTATGATTATATTTCAAGCAAATTTAACATTTTTTGTGTCTATGATTTCTATAGTTGTGATAAAATGATGGAGTGTAATCGTTAGGCGAAAGTATAAAGAGATTAGGTAATACGCATAGAACTGGAGGAATAAAAAATGAGCAGCGAAGTAATAGAAAAGTCATCAACCCTTGTTGGACGTAGTTTTACAGGTGTTTTAGGTACAGTTGATAAAAGTGGGATTCCCTACCTGAAGGCTATGATAAAAACATCGGCAAATGGTCTCAAGGAATTCTGGTTTGGTTCCAATACATCTTCAAAGAGGGTAGTACAGATACAAAGAAACTCTAATGCCAGCCTCTATTTCTACGATGAGAAAACCTTTGAGGGCTTGATGTTAACCGGAAGGGCGGAGGTCTCTTATGACGATATAAAGAGGAAAGAGTTCTGGAATGACGGAAGGAAAAAATACTACCCTTTGGGCTATACTGACCCGGATTTTGCATTGATTAGATTTACTGCAAGTAAGGGCAACTACTATCATGGACTGAAGAATATTGATTTTGATATATAAAACAAGCTATAGCAGGTGACGAAAATGAATAAAAGCATACTGGATGTTTTTGAGTTGGAAGACGAAATTATTGCTTTACTTGAAAGAGAGAAACACTTGGTACTGGCGACATGCTTTGGGGAACGTATAACAGCGAGGACAATGAGCCATGTCAATATTGGAATGGATATTTTCTTTCAGACGGATAAAAGGTTTTTGAAGGTTGAGCAAATGGTTGCAAACCCGAAGGTTGCACTTTGTGTGGGGAATTTACAGATTGAAGGAATTGCTGAACTTCGAGGACATCCAAATGATGAGGAGAACATTGAATTCACCAGCCTTTATAAGCAGAAACACCCACATTCCTTCGATATGTATGCTAATATAGAACATGAAATTGTGGTTAAAGTTATGCCTTCACTTATTACACTTTGGAAGTATGTGACCGGTAAACCTTGTAGGGATTATTTAAATATTACTGAAAAAATAGCCTATAGAGAGTATTATAAACTGGGGGATTAGGAATGCACAGTATTCTTATCTTTTTCTATGTTGGAAGCCAGTATTCTGTGTGAAAGAGGGTTAAAAGCTGTTGAGCGGATTGATTATTATGGCGACTGAAAGGAGTACATAATTTTATGATCATACGAGAAGTCGGAATCAACGACCTTGATTCTATTCAGGAATTATATTTGCATTTGCATGAAACCGAAAAGCTACCAGATAGCAATGAGCTGTGCTTGCTTTGGAAGAAAATAATTAATGATAAGAATTATCATATTCTTATTGGCGAAATTGATGGGAAGGTTATATCAAGTGTTACACTCGTTGTGATTCCTAATTTAACCCGCGGGGCAAAGCCTTATGCACTTATTGAAAACGTTGTAACCCATACAGATTATCGAAGCAAAGGTTATGCAAAATTACTTATGCAGGAGGCTTCCGAGATTGCTGAGGACTCTGGATGCTATAAAATTATGCTTTTGACCGGTTCAAAGAAGGAATCAACTTTGAAATTCTATGAGAACTGCGGATTTAACTGTAATGATAAGATAGCGTTTATGAAGTGGCTGTGAGGTGTATAATGCGAACAGAAAAAGAAATATTTGATTTGATTTTAAGCGTTGCCAATAATGATGAGCGTATAAGAGCTGTCTATATGAATGGCTCCAGAGCGAATCCCAATTTCAGCAAGGATATATACCAGGATTATGATATTGTATTCATGGTGACAGAAACCAAATTGTTTTTGAATGATAAGAACTGGATAACAGTTTTTGGTGAACCAGCCATTATTCAAGAGCCCAATAGAGAAGACCCTGAAACCTACTATACCTGGCTAATGCTTTTTAAAGACGGAAACCGTATTGATTTACATATCCGAACTAAGGAATTTGCACTTAGCAAGTATATAAAAGATTCGCTAACTGTTACACTTTTGGATAAAGATCATTGTCTTCCGGAAATTCCTCCAACAAATGATTCGGACTATTATGTCAAAAGACCGGAAGAATCTCAATATAAAAGCCGTTGCAATGATTTCTGGTGGTGTCTTCAGAATGTTGCAAAAGGTATTGCACGAGATCAGCTCCCATATGCTATGTGGATGTATAATGCGGTAGTCAGGGAAAATATGACGAAAGTGATTGACTGGTATATTGGTATAAATACTGATTTTTCAGTCTCAGTTGGTATGAGTGGTAAGTATTATAAAAAGTATTTACCTGAAAACCTCTATTCCTTATACACAAAAACTTATTCTGATAGTGATTATAATAATTTGTGGACAGCAATATTTAATGCCTGTGAGCTGTTTAGAATCATTGCGCCACCTGTTGGCAAGCATTTTGGATTTGCTTATAATCAAGAGGAAGATACAAATATGATGGAATACCTTAACAGGGTAAAAGCGTCTTGTCAAAATGAAGTGCCGGGTTCAAAACAAAATACAGTAGAGTTTTGGCAAGCCATAGATAAGCTAGTTGCAGAATCAGAGATGGTGATTGACCGTCGTGAACTCAAAGAAGAAATAGAAAATGCAGGATTTACTAATACCGATGTGCGTGGTGTAATCGGTCCCTGCTGGCTTGTGCCAAATTTAGATGAACTTTGGAAAGATGAAAAACGACGTGAAAGCATAATGAAAATTGTTCGCATGTGTGAAAAAGAAGAAGCAATTATGGGATTGTCAACACATTTGATAACGGTATCGGAAAAGAGGTAGGTATTGAAAGAATTTAAGGGGCAAACAGTGCTGTTAAGGGATATAAAAGAGAGTGATATTGATGACAGGCACACTCTTGGGAAAAATGATGAATTTATCTATATGTGCGGTGGCAACCGGAATGGAAAAACGCTCTTTCCTGAACGTGAATATTGGGTGGCTTGGTATGAAAGTTTTATGAAAAACGAGTGTGAATGGATCATTGAATATAACGGTAAATGTATTGGCAATGCAAGACTTCATCATATATCAAGGGCTAACAGTAGTGCAACCTATGCAATCGGAATATTTGATGTGTCTCTGCTCTCTAAGGGTATAGGGAGTGAGGCTACAAAGCTTGTTCTGGAATACGCTTTTAAAGAAATGAAGCTACACAGGGTTGACTTAAAGGTTCTAGAGTATAATAAATGTGCTATCCGTTGCTATGAAAAATGCGACTTTAAGATAGATGGGATATTGAGGGACAGCGCATTTATTGAAGGAAGTTTCCATTCAAATATTATTATGAGTATTCTGGAGGACGAGTGGGAAAGGAATAACGAAAGTGAGGTCTGATTGATAAATGAAAGCTAAAATATTATATGAACGTTTGGAAAATGATTTTATATCTAGTGAGTTATCAGACATATGGGCAAAATACATGGTGCCTGTGTATGATTTCTTAACAGAAAACTTCAAAGTAAGAAGCATGGGATTGGTTTGTGATTCTGCAGAGGAAATCACAAAGGTTTATTCTGCTGTATTTCCAACAGACGAAGTATTAAAGCAAATCATTGACAGTGAAACAACAGATGGCATGCTGTTTTTGCATCACCCGTCTATCTGGGATATTCGGTCGAATCCGACGTTTAAGCAGATGAATCCCTTATTAGTCAAAAAGCTTCGAGAACGCAAGGTATCAATATATAACCTTCATGTGCCATTAGATAATTATAGCGACTACTCTACAAGTAAAACTTTAGCAGATGCATTAAATATAGAGGTTGTTAAACCGTTTGCCCAGAATCGTGGCGGATTGGCAGGTGTTATCGGTAAAACAAAATGTAAAACGGTTGAGGAATTGAATGTTGTCTTTTCAAATGCAGTTGGACATAGCACAAAGCTTTACTTATATGGGGACAATATTATTGATGGCAATATCGGTATTGTAGCTGGCGGTGGAAATACAATGGAAACTATTGCTGAGCTTCTTGATAACAATGTCAAGGTATTAATAAGCGGGATTACAATCAATAATGAAGTTTCTTCAGAGATTCACAATCATGAAAAGGCAAACAAAATAAATGTTTTAGGAGGAACTCATTACTCTACGGAAAAGTTTGCTTGTTTAAAAATGTGCGGTTACTTTGAAAATTTAGGTCTTGAATCTGTGTTTATGCATGGAGAGCCGATTCTGGAAGATATGTAATCTTAATATATGTGTCTTCATAACAGTTAATTTGACAGTTTGTATATTTAGAGAAGGAAGCAGGGGTGAGTACATGATTGAGTTTGGCTGTCTCACGCGGTATTTCAATGATTACAGGGATGAAGTGCAATCTGCAAAAGATAACTGCTTTAGCTTTATGCAGATATGGTATGATAAAAAAGGGTTAAATCTTAAGTCTATAGAGGAACTGTTCCCGGTAATTCTGGATGAAGGGTTTCCTGCTATAATACATGCAGTATTGGATATCAATGAAATACCGGATCACATAACTATACTAAAGGAACTTTTGACAAAGCATGGACACAAACAATTGATTATTCATCCAATATGTAAAAGTGAGCTATTTCAGTTCCTTTTTCTTGAAGAAAACTATGCCGGGATCGCCGTGCAGAAAGAGCAGCACGGGGTTTTGAGTGTGCTTACCCCTGATAAACATCCCCTGCTCCACGCTACCGATTGCTGCGTAACTCTTTTCTGAAATGCTGTTCGCAAGTGGTGTGCCGTCTGCGGTCAAGAAAGATTTTGGCTTTCCGGGGCTGTATAAAAGCAGAGCACCCACAGGAATCAAAAGACAGGCAAGCAAAGCGAACAGTAGGATTGACACCATCCATTTCCCCTTATGAGTAGTTGATTTCATCAAAACGCGCTTCATTGTCCATCACCTCGCAGCATCCGGTCCTTGCCTTATATTTTCGACGATCACCAAGTAAGCCGGTTACATTTACAATGTCAATTCACAACAAGAATAATAAGTTTCAACAGGAAGTACATTTTCAACATACATGATCAGAAATATGTTATAATATCAGTATCAGTGCATTATAACGAGGTGAAAGGATCATGAAAAATGTAAATATAAATATATCACTGCCTGGTGAAATACTTCTTACACTCAGGGAATCGGATAAAGAACTTGCTTTGAATATGAAGCGTTGGACGGCACTAAAGCTTTTTGAAAAGAAGAGGCTTTCTATAGGGCAGTGTTCAGAGCTTGCCGAAATGAGTGAAGAGGAATTCGTAAAATTTCTTGGCGCCAATAAGCTCACAGTCTTTCCATATGACAATTGTGAGGAAATAAGAGAGGATTTGAATAATGCATAACAGAGTTGTTGTAGTAAATTCTACACCAATCATTGCTTTAGCATCTATTCAAAGACTGGATTTGTTTAAAGCATTGTATGAAGTAACATATATTCCAAAGGCTGTATTCGATGAAGTAATGATCAAGGATAATTCCCAAGCACAGCTTGAGCTTGTAAAAGCAAGAGAATGGATAATAACAAAAAGCATATCGAACAATGAGGCTAAAAAATTCTTCAAAGTCCAACTTCACGAGGGAGAAGTGGAAGTTATGATTTTAGGTCTTGAGATAAGTGCAGACCTGCTTGTAATCGACGATTATATGGCTCGTGAATATGCCAAATACCTGGACTTTAAGGTAACTGGTTCGTTAGGAGTACTTTTAAGAGCTAAGGAAAAGGGCATTATCCCAAAAATTAAGCCTTTAATGAATGATTTTATAGAGAACGGTATTTATATAAGTGATAAACTCTACTATGATATACTGGAAATTGCCGAAGAAGATTAAAGATTGACCTATAAGTTCTCTTCCTTTCCCCTGTTGGCTAATGTGTTTTGAATGAATACTACTCGATACACTTCGATATGCTTAATAGCTGGGTTCGGGCTGAACTACACGATATGATTAATTGGTACATCGGCACACGGCACGGATTTGATATTTCTACAGGCAAGGACGGCAAGTATTTTAAAAAATATCTCTCGCTTGAGCTATATTCGCAATACGCCACCACCTATTCCGGTAGCGGATACGGCGACATATGGGCATCAATCGATGCGATGTGCGACTTGTTCCATACTCTCGCAGTCACGGTAGCGGCACATTTTGGCTTCACTTACCAGCAGAACGAGGGAGCCGGAAAAGGAAACTTATGAAACCGACGAAGAACGACAAGCCAGAATATACCTTGCCGGGCTTGATAAGGAGCTACGCTTTTATTTATTACGTTCCCGCTCTACTTATGCTCGTATGCCCGAAATGCAAAAACCGACATCTGACCTCGTGGTTGACGGCACGAAAACGCCGGGAGAAATTGTAGACGAGATATTGACCTATATCAATACCCTCAACCACTACGATGCCCCTATCGATGAAAACAACGACCCAGTGTATGACCCCGCTCCGCTAAAAGCTCACATGGATAAATGGGACGGAGAGGTATTCATTAAAGCGTTACTCCTTTCGCCGGACAAGTCTGTTTTGGAAATCGGTATTGGCACAGGACGGCTGGCGATGCGGGTTTGTGATAAATGCAGACACTTTACCGGCATTGATATTTCACGGAAAACCATGCAGCGGGCGAAAGCGAATCTACAGAGGTTTTCAAACACCGATTTAAATTGCGGCGACTTTCTTACTTACCCATTTAGTGATAGACTTGACATAATCTATGTCATCAATCAGGAAGTCCTACGATGGTATCACAAGGGATTGGAAAGGTATCAAATAACTCCGGTATTTCGCGTACTCGTTCCAGATAGAGATGTCTGCCTTCAGAGAGACATTGACAGGGAGTGCTAGACTGCCGGGGCTGAATATGTGGATAGGTGGTTTGACGAGCAGCGAACACATTTGAGAACAGACCCTGAAATCTGTATCGACAGTTCACAGGAATCCTTGGCTGACACTTTCGCCAATCATTTTCAGGGTTTACTATAGAGCCGCCAAGGGAGGATTATTATGGCGACTGAAAGGGGTACATAATTTTATGATCATACGAGAAGTCGGAATCAACGACCTTGATTCTATTCAGGAATTATATTTGCATTTGCATGAAACCGAAAAGCTACCAGATAGCAATGAGCTGTGCTTGCTTTGGAAGAAAATAATTAATGATAAGAATTATCATATTCTTATTGGCGAAATTGATGGGAAGGTTATATCAAGTGTTACACTCGTTGTGATTCCTAATTTAACCCGCGGGGCAAAGCCTTATGCACTTATTGAAAACGTTGTAACCCATACAGATTATCGAAGCAAAGGTTATGCAAAATTACTTATGCAGGAGGCTTCCGAGATTGCTGAGGACTCTGGATGCTATAAAATTATGCTTTTGACCGGTTCAAAGAAGGAATCAACTTTGAAATTCTATGAGAACTGCGGATTTAACTGTAATGATAAGATAGCGTTTATAAAGTGGCTGTGAGGTGTATAATGCGGACAGAAAATAGAGGTTTTATTGATGGAAAAAAAATGAAGAATTATATTATTGGTCAATATGGTCATTTCAGTAACGAAAAGTTTAAAAAGGATTACTGAAAAGGATTGACCGATACAGGAAAGGATTATAACGACTATTTGAAACTTACATTGAAAATGCGGCAGCCAGTGGAACGTGAATGATAGATAGTTTTATTTTAGGCACGGTATTATTGAAATAATGGTGATAGCGTGTGAAAAGTAAAATATAATTATGTCATTGGCACTAATGAGGGAGATAGTTATGCAAGGTTCCCTCGATACCCCATCTCCGGCTCTCAGTAATATGGAGCTGTATCCCTTTGCTCATACCTCTGAGCATAACCCCATGTTGTTTGAAGTGGAGTTCGTAAATGAAGGTAATCGCTTACGATACTCCTTTGAAGTCCTGACAAGGCTATTTGATAAGGAGAAAAGGCAGATTGTTTCTGAGCAGCTCTGGATGAACAGCGGTAAAGAGCTGATTCAGATATTTGAGCGCGGCTTGCAGCGAGTAGAAATCAAGCGAGAAAAAAAGGTGCTTTCCCTGATACAGTATAGCGAAAAGCTACTGGCTGAATTTGAGAGCAAAATCAATAAAAACCTTGACCCGGCTGAGCTTTTCCTGACACATGCGTTTAAAACACTCATCAGTAGTGAAATTGCTGATAAGGTCATCGATTTTTTCAAAAGCAAGCTGATTGTAGTCAGTGATTTTACACTTAAGAAAACAAATCTTACCTTTTCTGCAGCAGATATGCCGGATAAGGATTTCCTGGCATGGAACCGAACACTGGACAGCTTTGTAAAAAATGCAGATTTCGGCTCGACGAATGTAAGGAATGATCAGAATTATCTATTGAACTATTTTAAGGGGAAATACGGTACCCTTCCGTATATAGACTTTTGCAGGCTTTTTGCCAAGGGGACTGAGGAGGAAGAATGAATTATCACCCACGGTTAAAAGTATCAATACATTCTTGAACCTGCTGCTCATATTTATGACTGAGGATATTAAATTTGGCTCTGCCAAAGCTCTCTAACAGATCAATTTTGTCAGGTGCACTATTAATGTGATGATATTCTGTTATTGAATCAGCAGGGATACCTATAAAGTCTGCAAGCTTAACCTGACTGTAGGAAATTTCAGATGTCCTGATAAGGATAGATCTTTCCTTTGGCAAAAGATTCAATGTCTTAATATTATAATGAGCCCAACTTTTAATAAACATTTCTACCAGTGGGTCTAAGTTTTTCTGTAAATTCTCGTAAGAATTGAACCAATTCCAATCGTACGTCCCAAAGAGTATTCGACCATAATTGAGCATCCAGTCGGGCATATTCTGTCCGATGTCTAAAAAGTGCTTCTTCCACCGTGAAATCATTTTCAGGAAAGAATTCACCCAAGTATAGCAATCCCGGACGGTAAATATAAACTTAGCTTGTGGGAACTCTTCGATAAGTATATGTAGATAAAAATGGTTGAAGCTGGCTGTATCCATCTCCAAATTGCCGATTTTATGACGGTAATGAATGTATCTGCGCAGCGTTTCTTCAGAAATCCAGCCATCTTTCCAAGCGGTAATAAGTTCTACCGATTCCCTTTCTTTATATTCTGCATAAGACCTATAATTGCTAAATAGACCCATAATTGAAGAACAACCTGAGCGCGGAAGTCCCACATTATAAGCATGGAATCTGCGTGATGCGAGAATGGGATGGTTTGCTGCCGATTTTTGGCGTGATGATATGTTTTTCAATAAATCACGCAAATCAGTGGGTAGCACAAAAGCCGGGTAAGAACCATTTTTAACAACAAAGATTCGTTTGTAATACATGTTAGTGGCCAATGAATACCCTCCTGGAGGGATATCTCGCATTTGGTTAGTGTTAATTGATACCTCATCTAAAAAGTCTGCTGTCTGGTGTAGCTTAAGCATTTGGCAGCAATGACACAAATCCAGAACTGTAACATCCCAGAGCAAAGTTTCTTTTCTTCCGGAAGCTAAAAAAGGAATGCAGTTTGACAAGAAGGTATGAAAATCCTTCGCAAGATATGCCTTTTTCAGAATTCCCCAGTCATATATCTCTTGCAAATGTTCGTGATTGGCAAAAAGCTCCCAAACACGAAATTGTGAAAAAAGTGTGCCGGCTTGGCGGTCGGATTGTCTACTCAGTATAAAGCCTGCTTCACTTGCAAATTGAGCAGTCAGTGCATATTTATTTTGTTCAGGTATATCTTGTACTGATCTTTTCAAACATACTCCTAAGACTGATAATTCCATCCTTATACCGAAAAGGTACTCAATAGCTTCCTGAGCCAAGTCAATTGCATAAGACTCTGATCCAGCGTTGGTACAAGTTCTGATACAGAGAAGAACCTGCTGCAGGCTGAATATATGCAGGAAATACATTGAATACTTCTGCTCCAAAGCCTGATAATTTTGAAGAGATTGATGGATGCACTTTTTAGCAGCCTCATAATCTTGAAGCTGAAAATAAAGTTCTGATTCTGCTTGGGCAATACGTGCAGTACCTAGCAGCGTCAGTAAGTCAGAACTTGTATTATTACTTAGATGCTCTTTTATAAGTTCAATGAGCTGTCCGGATTCTGCTAAAAGGGTCTGTTTACTAAGATTATCAGCAATTCCGATAAGATGAATGATTGTATTATATACCGCCTGATCACCTGTTGACAGAGTAGTGCTGATAAATATATCTGTTGATTTTTGACACGATGACTCACCAGACTGATCCCACAGTGATGCAGGGGAGTATAATCCCTTTCTGTAAGCTATAATAGAGCGAGCTAAGAGGCTGTTGATATTAGGCATGCCATACACTTCCCTTTCTTAAAAAAAATTATCAAAATCTGGCGGTGTGTTAGGGTTAATTCATATCTTTCGTTGTGGTACTAATACCTAAGCTGCAATGGCTTAAATCCCATGGCTTTTTAAATTTATTTCCATGGGCTGCATTATAAACCAAAGCATGGGTAAAAATTTGTTCTTTTGAATCTAGGGCAGGCCAAAGCGCCCAATTGAGTTCCTCCAGCGACTTTCCTTTAAGCAGTGAATAGTGACGATTGTATTCCGGTGTATCGGGAATAAAGGCTACCGGAGCTATTTCGGGTATTGCACCTAAATCATTTATTTCTTTGATTATAGATGCAATATCAATAAGGTCGTCATCTTTAAAGCCAACAGGAAAGGAACAATGAAAGTCCGAAAGATCAAAGCCGGTTTTTTGAAAGATTGTGATTGCTTCATAAAAGCTTTTTGGGCTGTAGGTTTTATGTAACCGTGTATTATCGGCAATCTCCAATTCCCTTGGTAAAGTTATGCCCTTCACATTTGCTTCCATCATCAGCTCAGCAAGTTCCAGGGTAACCTTATCCGGTTGAATCCCGCCGTAAAAAAAGAGGTCTGCATTCAGTTTTTCCTGAACACATATGCGTAAAAAGTCTGCCAGATCATATTTGGCTACATTTGGGTCGATATTAATGAATTTGTCCACTCCATACAGTTCTTTTTTTTGCTTAAGGTCATCAACAAGTGCATGTGTGTCAAACCTTACTATTTCTTTGAGCAGCTTACTGTTCACGCAGTGGGAACAATTATTATCGCAACCTAAATCCAATTGAAATACAATATAATCCATTGATCCTGTAAACAAGGAGTAATCCGGGAACAATGTGCTGACTTCAGGGATAGAACCAATGTTTATTGCTGTACCACTTTTTTGTCGTGCAAGCTCCGGAAAAAGGGTGGGATAGTTTCCCCCGAAAAGTATGAAGGCTTCCGGAAAGACTGTCCTTACAGTTTGGATTGTCTGATGTGCTACTTCACCATTGAATGTCATATGACATGAAACCCAGACTTCATCTGGTGCATCCCGCTTTTGTAGCTCTTGTCTAAGCCATTCCATAGAATGGCCCAGAATAAATGTGTCGATATACAAATTCAGGTGATTAGCGCCAAGCGGCAGTACTTTATAAAATTGTAGAGGAGTACTTTTTCTGACATCATAATCCATGCAATCAATAAAAGCCACATCATGACCCAATTGGCGCTGCCAGGCAATGAGCTTCAAAATACTTGTAGGGTGAGCAAAGGAATACCATCCTTTTTGGCATTCATTGACACAGACTACGGGTGGATTTATAAACAGTATTTTTTTCATTCCACTACACCACCTTTCTTTCTAATTCATCTTCAGTATTATTCAATCAACCAGTCGTTGTTAGTTTGCATACTAGGTTTGTGTATAGAAAGGTATGCCTTAGCGTCGGTTACATGTCCGTTGTCAAAACCCAGTTTAATATGATGGATCCTTTTAAATAGAGAAAAACACAAGGTACCATCAGTTGTTCTTCTTGACATTGCAGGAAGTAGTACTTCTCCCGGGTACTGAAGCAGACCGGTGCGTTTTGCGGGGCTGCACAACACAAATTCCTGTATGGTATCTAAAAACAATTCCCATTGCTCTAAACCAACATCGTCCCAGCCCATATAGCACTCTATTCCGATTTTTTCGGATGGACCATGTTCTGTAAGGTTCAGGTCAATAGCAGAAGCTCGCAATAATGGAGCCAGTTTGTTGAGAACTACGGAAAGAGCTTGGTTATCGCCTTTCCAACCGATATCCAAGAGCCAGTCAGGAACAACATCAAAGGGTAAACGATTTACACAAACTCGCAAATCTCTGCTGGTTCTACCTAGCATGGAGCCTAATTGAAACAGCTGACCCGGTGACGGTATATGACTGATAAAGGACTGTAGATTATCAAGTAAAAGATCGGGAATAAGCAGTAGGGAATTTGCATGATACAATATTTGCGTACACCCTGATTCGGATAATTCTCTACTGCGCAAGCCTAAAAAAATAGAGGGTTTCTGTAAGAGATCTTTTGCAAATTTGTGGGAGGTTAGTTGCTCTGTATCAAACTCCAGCCATAGATTCAGGATGTGCTCGTTTAATATGCTCTGTTCCTCGGCCCAATGGTTAGCAAAAGCTCGGATTTTATGCCAAGCATTGTAATTAGCGCACAGGATATCAAGGCTTGAAGGTTTATAACCTGCTAGAAGCTTCTGACTACTGGTATTGTTTTTGATCTCAAACAAGATATCTGCAAGCGGCTCATCGGTATTCAGTCGGCACTCCAACCCCCAAAAGTTTGAGAATTCGGAAGGAAGCATTTGTGTCAAAGCAGATAGTCTCAGATAACCTTCTTGGTTTATCAGTTCGGAAGGCATATCTTTAAATATTGAATTCAGATCAGCTGCTAAGCTTGCTTTTGTTTGCTTATTATTCATCAGAAAGCCCAACTTCGTCCAAAAAACCTTCTTTGAACAAATTGTTCAATACAGCATGCACCTCAAAAGGATTTTGGTTGTATTTTCCCACTAATATATCCATCGCGTCATGATAACTGACGGGTGGAGCTGTAAGCAGCTTACCCAGTGCTTGAAAAACACTTTTGTTTTCAAAATGATGAATTTGATTGGGTGAAACAAGATTAAATCCGGTTTTTGTTATCTTACAGATCAAATCATCCCTAAGCTTAAGCGGCATATTATCAGGAGGCAATTCGGGCATATTCCGTTCGATCATATCCTGAATTTTGCTATGAAAATCTTCCACTGTCTCAAAAGAAGTCTCATCAAATACGCGATAGCCATAGGGCCATTTCTTTGAAGTATAGCAAGGGCTGACAAGCTTAATTTTTTTTGTGATAAGATTTATATAGAAACCGCTGATACAGGCAATTGTTCCCTGAGGAACCACATCCAGCAAATAATCCTCACTGTCACGCTGGCGCATATCGCCCTTTTCTTCAAAAATACGACCACCGGACACTTTTCCACGTTCACTGTCTTTCATCTGCATCAGCATGTTAACGTTGACCAGTTCAAAGGGTGTATGGTTCTCATGAATTTTATTCAGCATTCGGGTAGATAAAACACTGAGTCTGGGCCAAGGCATATTCTTTGGACGGTAAAAGGCTAGGAGATCGTCGATCCATTTTTTGTTTGCACAGACCGCCGTAGAAGTGCAAACAATGGAACCTGTAATCGCGGCAAAGTCTTTCATATAGTCGATATAATTGGGGTTGTCATAAGGCTCGGTAGCATAATAAAGTAGAGCTAAGCCCGCTGCTTCTTTACCGAGAATATCAGCGCAGGTCTGGACGATGCTACGGAAATAATCTTTATTTTCATTATAATCCAGAACTTTTTTCAGTTTTTGGGCGCCAAAGGAGCAAAACCAGCATTGAACAGTGCATCCATCACATAACTCTACTGCAAGGGAGGGATGATCTATGTAATTATTGAATGCCCCAAGCTCGCTTTGACAAGAAGCGATACGCCTGTTACGCCAATTTTCAAACCGAGTGTTTTTAGAAAAATGCCCACGATATGCACATACCTCTTTATAATGCAGTTTTTTCTTTTGGGTAAACCTGACCCACAGTTCCAAGATTGGGTAATTCTTTAACAGCTCTTTATGCTCAGCAAGAATGCCGGATTGCTCATGACCGTTTGTTTCTTGTATAAATTGATAGATAATTTCCGGATTCTTAAAGAGTAAGTCTACTTCATGAAGATCGAACTCAATTCCAATTTGTTTTAAGCGTCTTTGCTGTTCGTTATTCAAATAACCTGAATTAAGTGCTTTTCTAAATTCGACATCTCCATCATAGCATTCAAAGAGACGTTTAACTTGTGCTATTTTATATAATTCGTCTTGCGTAAATGATTCCAGAACCTTTTGATAACTGTTGCTCATGGTATAACCTCTTTATACAAAAATATTGAAGTAAGCTGGTTTGCTCCGCTTAAGAGTCAGGTGAAAACTGAACTCCAACGAACCAGAGAAGCCACTAAGTTTTGTCTTATTCATCAACGACCTATTTATGGTCAGTGATTCTTAAAAAAATAATAAAAGGGTGAAGCCGATTGTATTTACAATTACAATCAATTTGCTATTACTACAGCGTTAATTTCAGTATTTATCAGCATTTTTGTGTTCGACTTAAAATAACCGCCAACACTCAGACACGTTATTTTAAGTCAGGATAATTAGGTTGTTAAGCTAAGTCTACAACCTAAAGCGAGAGGGGCTCGATGCCCCCGAGCTTTTATTTAAGAATTAACGCTGTAGTACTTTTAGTAATTCTTTTTTTTGTAGCAGGTGAAAAAATGATTACCAGCCGCCCTGTGCAGTACATGAGGTAACTGCAGCTGCTGTACTTACTGCAGCGAGTGCTAACCCTACAGTAACAACTCCACCCGCTACTTGCTCCAGATCCTCATCACTGAGCTCATTGTTAGATTCAAATTCCTTGGCTGCAGCTTCAAAATCTTCTTTAGTTATGTCAAATCCGTTTTCTTTTGCCAAAGCTATAATACCGTCCAAATCATTCATGCCTATTTCTTTGGCTTTCTTTTTCAATTCTTGATCTTCCAAAACCTTTTGACTAAAAGCTTTAAACTTATCCAGACTCATAAAATAGACCCCCTTTTTTAGTTCAACCGACTTCACTTTTAATGGAATATTTAACCGACTAAAAACTCTTCTTTTTATGTCCTAATTATTGCAATTTTCTTGTCTCGTGTCAACCATTATTTTACTTTTTATTTGTATTGAATTTATTGTATGATAACTATTGATTTTATTATGTAAAAATAATAAACTAATCTTAGAATTTTATCGAATTTTATCAAAATATTCATGGTGAAACATGAAAGGAATGTGTATGGATCATCTCAAATGTAACCTTGGTTTGACTGCTGAGCAGGAATTGGCTTTGAGCTGTGACCAGGAAGGCGTAACTGTTTGGTTTACAGGTTTAAGCGGAGCAGGAAAAACCACTGTTGCCAAAACAGTAGAAGAGATTTTAAAAAAAGAAGGTTTTCGTGTAGACAGATTGGATGGCGATATCGTAAGAATGCACTTTACCCATGACCTGGGATTCAGCAGGGAAGACCGGGATGAAAACATCCGTCGTAACAGTTATGTAGCCTCTCTGCTTACCAAAAACGGAGTTATCACATTATGCAGCTTTATATCACCCTACCATAAAGCAAGAGAAGAAGCCCGGAAGCTTATCGGTAATTTTGTTGAGGTATATGTAAATGCTCCCCTTGATGTATGCCGGGCTAGGGACGTAAAAGGACTGTATGCAAAGGCTGAATCAGGAGAGATTTCTCATTTAACCGGCGTAACCGATCCTTATGAATCTCCCAAAAACCCGGAAATTGAGCTGCATACCCATCGTGAAACTGTTGAAGAAAGTGCTTTAAAGGTCATAAGCTATTTAAAGAAGAATGATTATATAAGATCAGGCTATGCTGACCTTCACATGCATACAACTGCATCTGACGGCACCAGCGAGCCAAGTCTGGTAGTGAAAAATGCCAAAGCTGCAGGTCTTTCTACCATCGCCATTACCGATCATGATACTGTTAACGGTCTTGAAGATGCTAAAAGAACCGGTACCGAGCTTAATATAGAAGTGATTCCCGGTATAGAGCTGTCTTCGCTGGATGGGGAAAAAGAGGTACATATACTTGGTTACTTTATAGATCCGTACAATCCCCAATTAGTCGACCTTACAGAGATGCTGGAAAAGGATCGCAGGAACAGGGCGGTAGTAATGGTGAAGAAGCTTAATGATATAGGAGTAGATATCTCCATTGATAGAGTAAAGGAGCTGGCAGGCGGGGATGTGATCGGCAGACCGCATGTTGCTAGGGCTATGCAGGAAAAAGGGATTGTACGTGAGTTGAAGGAGGCTTTCTCACCTTTGTATATAGGGCGCGGTGGTAAAGCATATGTTGAAAGACACAAGCTGACGCCAAAAGAAGCGATCAATATTATCAAAGAGGCTGGAGGGATACCCGTTCTGGCTCATCCCGGGTACTTAAGCGATGGTACCTCTGTACTTGAAGAAGCCTTACAAAAGTATGTTGCCTGGGGACTGCAGGGGATTGAAGTTTTTTATAGCTTTCATAATCTTAGTCAAATCAATAATTATCTGGATATTGCATTAAAATATAATCTGCTTATTACCGGTGGTTCAGATAATCATGGAAATGAAGAACGTGCATTGGGAAGTGTAAGGCTGCCATATAAATACATAAGAGCATTGAAGAAAGCTAAGGGCGAAACAATGCATCAATAACGGTATTATTGCACTTGGTGCGGTTTTTGCTGTGTTTTATTTTTTTCAGAGAGAAAGGCTAACAGTAAAATTTTGCTAGTGCCAAATAAAAGTTAAAGTACTGCTGAGCAATTGATTGGCGGATTTATGGGGGGATAGAAATGGAAACTAATCTATTTAGAAAATCACCACTTGAGCGTATTTCCTCTCCGGAACGGCTGAATGAGTATATTAAAATCACACATTCAGGCGTGTGGAGTGTGCTTTTGGGCTGTCTGGCGCTTTTGATTGCCGTGGGTTTTTGGGGATTTTATGGAAACATACCAGACAGTGTAAGTGCCGTGGGAGTCATGTTTCCCCAGAACGGAGTTGCTTCTATTATCCCTTCAGCAGGCGGGCGTATAAGTGATATGCGTGTGAAGGTGGGCGATTTTGTAGAAGCCGGGCAAATTATTGCTGTCATTCCTCAGAATGATATATTGGCACAGATAAGCGAGCTAAAAGGCAATTCAGAAGTTGACGAGAACCGAATTTCTTCCTTGTTGAGTGAATATGAAAGACGTGCCCTTGTTATATCGCCTGTTTCGGGAATTGTTATTTCTGCAAAAACTGCAAATGAGACGATATCAACTACTGATACAGTTGCAAGAATTGTCAGGCAGGAAAAGTATGCTAATGACAAGCAAATTATTTGCTATGTCCCAACTTCAACAGCCAAAAAACTGGTAGAGGGTATGGAAGTACAGGTGTCTCCTGATTTTGCCCCGCGTGAGGAGTATGGTTATATGTTGGGTCATATTACTGACATTGGTACCTATCCTGTTTCTGAAAACGATGTGCTGTCTGCAGTAGGAAGTCCTCAGTATGCAATGGGGCTCTTGCCACAGGGAAATAGTGTTGAGGTGAGAGTGACACTGACAGTCGATCCTGACTCTATGAACAAGGTTAAATGGTCTAATAAAAAGGGCGAGAGTATACGGCTTTCCATTGGCACAAATTGCAACATATTGATTATTGTGAAAAACTATAAGCCTTACGAATTAGTTTTTAAGTGAGTAATACTACAAGGATAATTTCATCTATCTATTTATTTACATTTATGCTCCTGACTTAAAATAACCGCAAATGCCTCAACGCGCTATTTAAAGTCAGGCTAATTAGGTTGTTTAGCAAAGTCTACAACCAAAAGTGAGAGGGGCTCGATGCTACCGAGCTTTTATATAAGAATTAACGCTGTAGTAGAAGAATGGACGTTGATTATGTAATCAGGGGGTTAATAATGCATAAAATAGCCAAAGTGCCAGTGGTAATGCAGATGGAAGCGTTAGAATGCGGAGCGGCTTGTCTGTGTATGATTCTGGCACATTATGGGAAGTGGCTGCCACTGGAGCAGGTGCGTTTAGATTGCGGCGTATCCCGTGACGGCAGTAGTGCGAAAAATATAGTGAAAGCTGCGAGAGCATATGGCTTGAAGGCTACGGGCTTCCGTATGGAACCTTCAGCTTTAAGAGATATTATTTTTCCGGCTATTATTCATTGGAACTTCAATCACTTTGTTGTGCTTAATGGCTTTAAAAAAGACAAAGCAGTACTTAATGATCCTTCACGGGGAAGAGTAGAGGTTACCCTAGATGAGTTTGACAAGAGCTTTACTGGAATTGTACTATGCTTTGAAAAAACTGAAATCTTTGTTCCTGAAGGTAAACCCAAAAGTGTATGGGGGTTCGCACAAAAACGACTATCCGGGACTGCTGCTGCGTTTGCATTCGTCATACTTACCGGCGTTCTAACAGCTGGGGTAGGGATGATTATCCCGCTTTTTTCCAGGATCTTTATGGATAATATATTGTCCGGAAAAAACCCCGAATGGCTGATGCCGTTTATCGTTGCAATGCTGCTTACTATGCTTTTTCAGTTTATTGTTGGGATCATTCAGGGTATATATTGGCTTAAAATAGAGGGCAAGCTCGCTATAGAAGCTAATGCTTCATTTATGTGGCATGTCCTGCATCTGCCGGTGGAGTTCTTCACACAGAGGTTTGCAGGTGATATTGCATCACGCCAGTCCAGCAACGAGAACATCGCCTCTACGTTGATAGGTCAACTTGCACCAATATTTATGAACATTATTTTACTGGTTTTATATCTTTTTGTAATGCTTCGCTACAGTGTTGTTTTATCCATTGTCGGTATTACTGCAGCAATTGTAAATTTGCTTGTTATGCGGCTTATATCAAATGAACGCGCTAATATGAGCAGGATTATGCAGCGTGATGGAGGCAAGCTTGCGGGTGTTACAATGTCGGGCTTTGAAATGATGGAAACCATAAAAGCATCAGGTGCTGAAAACGGCTTTTTTGAGCGTTGGGCAGGTTATTTTGCAAAGAAGTGTAATGCACAGATTACTTTTAACAAGTCAAATCAGTTGTACAGCGTAATTCCTCCGCTGCTGCAACAGATAGCGAATATTGTTGTCCTTATGATCGGTGTTTATTTGATATTGGATGGTGTATTTACCATAGGAATGCTATTGGCATTTCAGGGATTTTTGTCCTCATTCTTATCCCCTGTCAATCAACTGGTGGGAGTAGGTCAATCTTTAATTGAAATGCGCTCACAGATGGAACGTGTTGAGGATGTAATGAACTACAAACCGGATGTTTATTACAATGAAGAAATGAATTTTACAAACGATGAATTCTATAAGCTTTCAGGAGAAGTTGAAATCAGTAATATTGTATTTGGATATAACAAGCTGTCCCCCTCGTTAATTGAGGGCTTCTCGCTGAAGCTGAAGTCAGGTGGCAGCGTGGCTTTTGTAGGTGGATCGGGCAGTGGCAAGTCGACTCTCGCCAAACTTATTTCCGGTCTTTACAATCCATGGAAAGGCGAAATCCGGTTTGATGGATTGCTTAAAAGTGAAATCAACCGCAGTATTTTTACAAGTTCTCTGGCAGTGGTTGACCAGGATATTGTGCTTTTTGAAGATACCATAATTAATAATATCACAATGTGGGACAAGTCCATTGACGAAGCGACTGTGGTTTCAGCCTGCAAGGACGCACAGATCCATAGTGACATAATGCAGCGGGAAGGCGGATATTCCCACGTGATCCGGGAGGGTGGAAAGAACTTTTCGGGCGGTCAGCGGCAGAGATTTGAAATCGCAAGAGCGTTGGCACAGGAGCCATCCATCCTTATATTGGATGAGGCGACAAGTGCTTTGGATGTAAAAACAGAGCAGTTGGTCATGGAAGCTGTTAAAGCAAGAGGAATTACTTTGATAATTGTAGCACACAGGCTTTCCACTATACGGGATTGCGATGAAATTCTTGTGCTTGATAATGGTAAGGTAAAAGAGCGCGGACAACATGATGAATTGATGCAAGAGAGCGGTAGATATGTCGCACTCATAAGTAATTAGGTTGTTAAGCGCAGTCTACAACCAAAAGCGAGAGGGGCTCGATGCACCCAAGCTTTTATTAGGAAAGGGGTGGATTCGTTGGCATTTGAGCAGCAACTTTTAAAACGCATGGATAATGATAGAAAGGCAATAGATAACGCTTTTTCAGATCTGGCAACCATTGTTGGAGATACTGCAAAATTGTCTCCAAAAGAAAAAGAGGAAGCGACAGAAGACGCAATCAACGAGGTGCTTTCTTATTTAGGAGTGAAAACAATTCATGTGCCTGATGATATAGAAGATACAAAAGACCGCCTTTTATATATGCTGCGTCCGTCAGGTGTAATGCGCAGACGTGTGGAATTAACCCAGAAATGGTGGAAGGACAGTACAGGAGCTTTACTTGGCAGTACTACAGACGGAAAAGTGGTGTCCATACTTCCTGACTTTCCTTCGGGCTATACATTTTATGATGCCGAGCTGGGGAAAAAGGTGAGAGTAAATGGGAAAACGTCTAAAAGACTGAACACAGAAGCTTTTTGCTTTTACCGGGTTTTTCCCTGTAAAAAACTCAGCTTGCTTGATTTGGGACAGTTTGTTCTTGGTTCGATAACAAAAACAGATATAGCCCTGGTGCTTATTGCAAGTCTGCTTGTCAGTCTGTTGGGGCTGTTTACTCCATTTATAAACAAACAAATATTTGATAGTGTCATACCAAGTGGCTCAAAGAGTGATGTGTTTCCTGTTGCAGGACTTTTAACGGGTGCAGCTTTTGGCTCAGCCTTATTTGGTATTACCCGAAGCCTTATACTAATGCGCCTAAGAGATAAAATTTATTTCTCGGTACAAAGTGCGTCAATGGCCAGAATCTTTTCTCTCCCGGCTACTTTTTTCAAGGATTATTCATCAGGCGAGCTAAGTTCCCATGCCTTAAGCATCAATCAGCTCAGCTCCATGCTTTCGGATTCGGTATTGACCATAGGGCTTTCGGCACTTTTTTCATTTGTTTATATATTCCAAATGGCAGGATTCGCACCCGAACTGGTGATGCCGGGGATTCTTGTCCTTTTTACCATGTTTGCGTTTACTATTCTGACAGGTCATATAAAGCAAAAGCTTTCAAAAAAGCAGATGAAACTTTCGGCAAAAATGAGTGGTATGGTGTTTGGACTTTTTAACGGACTTCAAAAGGTCAAGCTTGCCGGAGCGGAGAAACGTGCATTTGCTAAATGGGCTAAAGAATATAAGGAAATAGGTGAACTAACTTATGCGCCTCCATTATTTATTCGTATAAATGCGGCAATATCGGGAGCCATTACTTTATGCGGAACACTGCTTTTATATTATTTTGCAGGTAAAAGTAAAATAGCACAATCCGACTACATAGCTTTCAGTACCGCGTATGGCGTGATAAGCGGAGCAATCATGTCTCTTGCAGGGGTTTCTATGACCTTTGCCAATACCAAGCCGCTTTTAGAAATGATCAAGCCCATTTTGGATACTGTGCCGGAAATTGACGAAAACAAAAAGATTGTAACTTCGCTCTCAGGAGATATAGAAATATCAAATATCACTTTCCGCTATACAAAGGACGGTCCTACTGTTCTTGACAATATCAGTCTGAAGGTAAAATCCGGTGAATATATCGCTATCGTTGGAACCAGTGGCTGCGGTAAGTCAACTCTCATGAAGCTTTTGCTAGGACTTGAGAAGCCGGAAACAGGGGGAATCTATTATGACGGATATGATTTAGATACACTTGATGTGCGTTCGGTACGGCAATGTGTAGGGGTTGCTCTTCAAAACGGCAAACTGTTTTCAGGTGATATATTTTCTAATATTATTGTTACCTCGCCATGGAGTACCCTAGATGATGCATGGAAAGCTGCACGAATGGCGGGAGTTGAGGAAGATATCAAAGCAATGCCTATGAGCATGCATACTATGATAAGTGAGGGCAGTGGCGGCATATCAGGGGGCCAGAGACAGAGAATACTTATTGCAAGAGCGCTGGTTTCAAATCCTAATATACTGTTTTTTGATGAAGCAACAAGCGCCCTGGACAATATCACACAAAAGCATGTTTCGGACAGTTTATCTTTTCTTGGATGCACAAGAGTGGTAATAGCACATCGCCTTTCAACAGTAAAAAACTGTGACAGAATCATCGTTATGGACAGAGGCAAGATTGCTGAAGAAGGTAATTTTGAGGAGCTTATGGAGAAGAAAGGGTTGTTTTTTGAGTTTGCGCAAAGACAGGTTTGTTAGTTGGAGAGCAAATTGCCGGAGCTTTGTGTGTGTTAAAAGTCATATTGTAAAAAGGTATAAGCGCTTTATGAAGATGTGGAATGTTTGTGATTTAAGCAAAATTGAATGGTTCAGTTTTTCAACGAAGTGTTGGTTACCCAACATAAAGCTTTCCAGAAAAACAATAAGCTTTATTAGTAGATAGAAAGGTGGTGTGATAGGGTTCTCCTCCCATGACAAAGGTCACGGATCTGCAGAACCCCTAACTTATGAAAAAACTTTTAATAATTTGTGTATGTATTTTAATAATCTTTATAGCTGCATCCTGCAAAAATGAGAATATGACAAGTGGGCGTGATATATATATCCCTATATTGGCAGATGCAGCATGGCTGACATCCGATGGGGCATTTATCAATGGAGTGCAGCTTGCAGTTGAGAATCTGAACTCTGAATATTCCGGCAAAGGATTCACAATAAAAACTGCTGTTATTGACGACAAAGCGCTTTATGAAACCGGAGTGGAAGAAGCCACAAAGCTAGCGGAGGATAGTGCGGTTACAGCGGTGTTTAATCTGCAAAACTTTGACGTTTCCAAAACAACAGCGGATATTTTGGCACAGGGAAGGAAACTTACGCTATTTCCCTATGGTGCATATGACAGCATTTTTACAAAGGATAATCCTTATTTGTTTTGCGGTGTTCCTTCATTTTCAGATCTAGGAAGATCAATGGCAGGTTATGCAGTTGATCAGGGATATAAACGGATTGCAGTTTATCATAACGGTAAACAATCGCAGGAAGAGCTTGTAATGGCGTTTGAGCTTGAATTGTTGAACACAGGTACTAAAGTAGTGGATTATGTACCGTCTATTGCCTCGGAAAATGAATTTGACAGCATTTACAGCCGGTGGCAAGCCTTGGATGTGGACTGTGTCGTTATTTCACAATATGGTTTGGAACGCGCCTTTGAGGTATTGAAAATGCTCCGCAGCAGAGATAAGGAAATAGCAGTTATAGGAGAACCAATTTTCAACAGGGCTAATGCACTGGCTGAAAACATTGAGATAGCGGAGGGAATGGTAGTTCCTTCAACTCTGGTCATAGAGAAGAGTGAGAAGCTGAAAACTTTCGAGGAGCAGTATCGACAAAAATATGGCACTGAAGCGGATATATGGGCTGTTCAGGGTTACGACATGACGAGGCTTGTTGTGGATACTGCAATAGAGCTTGATACAAACGATCCGGATAAAATTGCCAAAGAATTGCATGATCCAAAGGGCTACTTGGGAATTGGCCGACATATTGCCTTTACAAAGGGTGGAGCAATGATTACTGATGTAAAAAGGCTGCCCATTTTAATTTGTAAGGATGGAATATTCAAGTAAAGGAAGCTATTAGTGCTGTAGTAATAGCAGTAAAAGGGGAAGAGAAACATGAGAAGAAAATCTATTCTAATTACTTTAGTGGTTGTAGTATGCTTTACCTGTTCAGGCTGCTTTTTGCAAGCAGCAATCCAAGATGGCGATATTATAAAATATACTATGTTTATAGGCTTGAACGATAAAGATACCTATACTCAGCTAATTTCTTATGAGGAGGCTGAAAAGAAAGTAAGCAATATTGCATTGAAATATGTGGATGGTTTTACTGTACTTTCAGCAAAAGGTGCATATAAGGATGGGAAAGGTATAATAACCAATGAGAACAGCCTTGTCTTCCAGTTTCTTTATGTAACTGGTGAGCAAATGAAATCCATTATGGATGAGGTGTTAAAAGAGCTTAATCAAAACTCCATCCTGCTTGAAAAACAAAAGGTGAATTGTGAATTTTATGAGGGAGTAAAGCCATGACAAGAAGCGAGTCGAATATTGTATTGTTCTCTATCACGCTATGCTGGGCATCATCCTATATATTTATAAAGAATATTCCGCCTTCAATATCACCCTTTGCGTATTTAACCATGACAGCTGGAATTGCAAGCATTATCTTAGGGTTAGTGTTTTTTAAAAAGCTTAAGGAGCTTGATAAGAAGACCCTTTTATGCAGCTTGGCAATAGCAGCCGTCATATGCGGCAATCTCATATTCGAAAGACTTGGTATATCCCGGATACCGGCATCCACAGCTAGTTTTGTAGCCTCGTTGAATATTGTATTTGTACCGCTTTTACTCCTGTTATTCAAGAAAAAGCTCACTTTAAATAACTGGGTTGGCATCATTTTTATATTAGCCGGGTTGGTACTCACCAGCAGTATAAAACCCGGAGATGCAATTGATTATGGAGTACTTGCAATGATGGCAGGCTGTTTGTTTATGGCGGTATATATTATTATGGTGGACAATTTCACAAAAAAAAGAGACCCTTTGCTCCTTGGCATAGGGCAGATGTTTTTCATGACAATTCTCAGCTTTATAATATGGTTTATTGAGGAACCCAAAACCTTTTTTTCTATAACGTACACAAATGAAATGCTTGCAAATATTTTTCTCCTTGCCTTTTTTTCCAAGGCGTATGCTTATATCATGCTTATGTATTCTCAAAAATATGCCTCACCCATATCTGTAACGGTTATTGCATCAACCGAACCAGTGGTGACAATGGTGCTGGCTTTGCTTATTCCCAACACCTTTGGGCAGACAGAGGTACTGACAGGGACAAAAGTTGGGGGTGCCATACTCATCGTCATCGGTGCTATTTTTGCAGGAACAAACTTTTTAAGCAGAAAAATTAATAATCAAAGTGCATTGGAGGGATAGCGATATGAATGAGATTTTATCAGTGTTTAAGTCAAAGCAGAAATTACTGCATATCGGCATATGCACTCTTATATTTATTGGCATGGCTGTACCCTTTAAAGTGATGGTTCTTATTGAAGGTTTTACCGAAGTGCGACCGGTTAACGCAGTGCCTGTTGTGGCAGGTCTTATTTTTGGTCCTGCCGGAGCATGGGGCTGTGCGATAGGCAATTTGATTGCAGATTTGTTTGGCACGTTTTCAAAGGCGTCGGTTTTAGGCTTTGTGGGCAATTTTATAGCTGCTTATCTGCCTTACAAGCTTTGGCATCTGACAGGCAGAGAAGAAAAGCCTAATGTAAAGAGCCATAAAAACATAGTGAAGTACATTTTGATTTCTACCATAGCTGCTCTTGCAACTGCTATCCTGATTGCCTGCGGACTGGATGTCTTGTTTGGCATGTGGATGCCCCGGATTTTTTGGATTATTTTCTTAAATGATATGGGCTTTCCGATTTTATTGGGTTTACCGGTATTTATTGTACTGACTTCTGCTGATAGTAAAATTGAAATTACTATGCCTGAGAATATACAAAAACAGAGGGGTAAGTGGTATGCGCGTACTAAATATATAACGCTTATTTCTCTTTTGGTAAGTGAGCTGTCTTTGCTTCTGATGATAAGCTTGAGAATGCAAACGTCTGCATCTCCTGTGATGTATATAACCGGCGGGATATTTGTTGTGTCTTTGGCGGGTTTTGTAGCTATTGGTAATATTAACCTGAAGGTGGGTTAAATAGGGAGGTATAATGAGTGCAAGTCGGAAGAGGATATTTTTGTGGGGGTAAGCATGTGATATTTCTCCTTTATAGATGAGAAATACTCGCTGATAGTATGTTTTTATGCATTAGTATATACGCGAACATATGTTTAAAAAGTCGTTGCACTTTGTCATAAAATGTTATATAATGGAGGAACGAAGCAAATCAGGTTTAAGATGGGGCATTGTTGCCTTGTATAGGTTCCTTGTATAGGTTCCTTCTTTTGCACCCCACGCATAGAGATGGCGACGTTATAGTTGCTGCAGGGAATTTGCAAAGGAAGGAGGTGGTTAAGTATGCCGGAAGACTTTTTTACCTACATAGGCTATGCTTTTGTATGGTGTTGTAAAATCGTGGTCATACCGTTTGGAGTTGCAGTATCCGCAAGGATTGTTGCTGAAAGAATACTCCGACGTCCACAACCTGAAAGGCAAAGAAAAAAACGGTAATGTATACCGTTTTAAAAAATAACCATCTTTAGAACCTGACAGCAACAAGCGTCACCATCTCTTATATATATTATAACATAAAAAAGGCAGTTGTAAACAAGCATTTTGAATAAATCTTGAAGGAGCGATAAAAGTATGAGGAAAAATAATAAACCAGCAGAGATATGGTCAACTGGTTTTATGAATCGATTTTGATCAGCGAAGGAGGCCATTAGGTGGAAGTTGTAGAGGTCAACCTTTCAAACATTCTTTCCGAAATGTTCGTTAACTATGCAGACGCCTTTGAGCAAAAAGGAATTATCCCTCGTATTATAATGAGTTTATAAGTGTTACGGGACTTATAAAAAACAATAGTTTTATTCAACAGAAGAAAAGCTCAAAACAACAAACATTACCCCAAAATGCTATATATCAGATATAGCGCTAACTGGCATACTTTGTTATATAAATTGAAAAATATCAATTAATAAGAGGATAAGCATATGGAGGGACAACAGATAAATGGATAGACATTTTACAGTATCTATATTTGTAGTATATAAAGATAAAGTTTTGTTACATACTCATAAAAAAGTAAATAAAATCCTTCCTCTAGGTGGGCATATTGAAGTTAATGAGTTGCCTGAAGAAGCTTGTATGCGTGAAGTAAAGGAAGAATCAGGCTTGAAAGTAAATCTTTTTGATCCACTAAATTGTAAACTAAAAAAATCATGTGAATTGGCAGGAGAAAGATTATTGGTTAATCCTATACACACAGTTCTTGGCGAAATTGCTCCAGGTCACAGCCATATAGATTTTGTTTACTATGCAACTGCAGAATCTTTTGAAACAGCTCCAAATGATGGAGAATCTAAATTGCTTAAATGGTATAATAAAAATGAATTGAAGAATGAAGAAAACATTCAAGAAAATATTTTAATAATGGCTTATGAGGCTCTAGATTTATTAAAGTAAACAGAATAAGTAGATATTAACATAAGGGGTAGCAAATGAGTTATGTAACCGGGCAAGATCAATATACATTTTTTAATAATTCCAAAATCAGATACAGATGTGCCGGAGAAGGGAATAATATAGTTCTTCTGGTTCATGGAATAGGTGGTTATATAGAAGAATGGGGAAAATGTTTTGAATTAATCTCGAAAAAGAATCGAGTTGCTGCGCTGGATTTGATAGGACATGGGTTAAGTGATAAACCGGATATCAGATATTCAATTGATCTTCTGACAGATAATTTAAAAAGCTTTATTCATTTTCTGAATACAGGAAAAGTTCATCTCGTTGGATTTTCTCTTGGCGGCGCCGTTTGTCTTAACCTTGCAGTTAAATACCCTGAACTTATAAAAAGCATTACATTGATAAATTCTGCAGGTAAACAAGTGCCAATCCATGTTAGGCTGGCAGTAGCGCTTAAATTTATAAAGCAAATTAATATAAAAATCAGTAAAAGATTATTGAAAATTACCTCCCGTAAATCATTTTACAAAAAGGGTCTGATTAGCGATGAATGGATTGATACAGCTCACAAATTTATAAATATGGATGGAAGTATCAGAACCATTTTTTCTATCATTCATGAAAGTCTGGATGTTTTCGGTTTGAAAAACGAGATAAGAAATAATACCATTGATAAGCTGAAAGAAATTAAAATACCGGCTTTCATTATATGTGGGAATAATGATAAAGTGGTACCAAATATTAATTCAAGAATGTTGCATGAAGGAATACCAGGCTCAAGAATTTCTGTTTTCAATAACTGTGGACATGCCCTGCATTATGAATACCCGGAAGAATTCACTGAGGAGTTATTGGATTTTATAGAAAAGATCGAATTTTTGAATGTTCATGAACTGCAATAACACAGTGCGGCAACTATAAAGAGATTGATGGACCTTCTTAATTCGAATAGAAAGGTTGGTAATATGCGGTTATTTATTGCTGTTAATTTTAACGAAAGTATTAAAGATAGTCTGAATGAAACTATTGAGAGGCTAAAATTACATGCGTTTCAGGGAAGTTTCACTTATCCTGAAAATTTGCATTTGACTTTGATTTTTCTTGGTGAGGTTAATCATAATGAAATTGATAATGTTACGCTGGCTATGAAAAGAGTGATTGCAAAGCGATTTACATTAACTATGGGTGGCTTGGGACACTTTGTCAGGGACGATGGAGATATCTACTGGATTGGGATAGATAGATGTGAGACACTTCTTAGCATCCAAAACCAACTTAAAGAAGAACTTATCAAGGAAGGTTTTAATATAGAGGATCGTAAATTCAAGGCGCACATAACCTTAGGCAGAAGAATAAGATTGAACAGGCAATGCGATATAACCGAATTTACCAAAAGTATGTCAACCATTAAAGCAGATGTTTCTAAGATCAGCTTAATGAAATCTGAGCGGATTAAGAACAGGTTAATATACACCGAAATATATGCAAAAGAACTAGAAATATAGTTAAACTTACAATTTTTAATCCCCTGAATTGTTGAATATTATTATTGACAAACGATAATTAATGGAATACTATAAAGGTAAATTATCGAATAACAATAATTTAGGAGGAAATATGAGACACAAAACATTTTACATATTTCTTGGATGTGAGGCGGTGCTTTGCATACTCCTATATGCAGCTCGTGAAGCGTTGCCAGGAGTCTTTACCGCTGCAATGGCATTTCCCTTTGAACAGCTTGGGCTCGGGCTACGAACACTGTCGCTATCGGGGAACGTAGGTAATATACTATCTATTATTCTGTACTCTGTTACTTGCCTTGTGCCTGTATTCATGCTGCTAAAGCTTAGAAGAAGACGCAAATTGCAAAATGAGGATATGCTATTAGCTATCCTGAGTATACTTCTATTTGTGGTTATATATTTTATGGTAAACCCCGGTCTGTTAAGCACATGTTTAGGCACTGTTGCCGGACAAAGTATTGGCAAGGCATTACTTGGAGGAATGGTATACTCTGTTTTGTTAGGATATGTTATTTTGAGGGTGCTAAGACTCTTTTTTGCTGCTGATACAGGCAGGTTGCAAAAATACATCTCCATGCTGTTATTTGTATTGAATATCCTTTTTGTGTATCTTGCATTTGGAGCCGGTTTTGGTAGCCTTATGGATTCCTTTGATGCACTCCGTACCGGTAATACCGGACATGAGCAGCAACTGGGAATGAGTTATGTATTTCTCATCCTTAAATATGTGGTAAATGTATTACCATATTTATTGGATATCCTGGTTATATTTGCAGTTTTGAGCCTACTGAAGGAACTAAGCAATAATCGTTACTCTGAAGCATCTGTAATAGCTGCTGAAAAGCTCTCGCACTTGTGCGGAGTAGCTCTTGCAATTACAGTGATTTCAAATATTATATTCAACCTTTTACAGCTTGTTTTTATTAAAATGCTTTTGGTGGTAAATGGCACTGTTCAAATACCGCTCTTATCAATTGCCTTTGTACTAGCAGTTCTTTTGCTGGCGCAATTTATAAAAGAAAACAAGCAGCTTAAAGACGACAACAATATGTTTATATGAGGAGGGCTTTGATATGGCGATAAAAGTCCACCTTGAAGAAGTACTAAAGGCACGAGGGATGACATCTAAGGAATTAAGTGTTCTGGTGGGTATTACTGAGGCTAACCTATCCATCCTCCGCAGCGGCAAAGCAAAGGGCATCCGCTTTACTACGGTGAACAGGATTTGCTATTTTTTAGGTTGCGAAGTAGGAGATATTTTGAAATTCGATGGGAATTTGGAGGATAATTATGAAGATTAAAAAAATGATTGCAGCGTGTATTGCTGTTGTTATACTATTTGCTTCTACCGGCTGTCAGCTTGCTCGAGAAGATGCAGGAGAAGCTAACAATGGTGAAAGACTTATAGGAGTTTTCGCTACTAAAGAGTATCTTGATCTGTTTGATATGGAAGGGTATATTAAGGATAATATAAATAAAATGTCAGTTGGTGGCAAAATTACTGTTGATGGAAATAGCAGCAAATATCAGGGTCGCCTTTATGCTACACTGGCAACGCAGACGTTAACTGATGAAGAAACAGGCAGAACATTTGATACAAAAGAATTCGTTTTCGACAGTGTTAAGGGCATTGCCTATTTTTCTGCAGAAGTCCCTGCGACGGAGGATGAGAATAGTTTTATCACTTCAGGTAGTGATGAGGCAATTAGTGAAGGACACGCAAGCCTTCATTATGGTGACAATGAAGATAAGACTACGCTGGAAGGTACCATCTATATGCCTCCAGGTCAAGCTGGAAGCATCTGCTATATCAACCCTGTTTACCAGAGTGCAGATGGAAGTGTTTATGCTATTGCCGGAAGTGGTTTTAGTATAGGAGGTATTATGTCTGAAGGCTCGGTTTACTCTCAAAAGCTTGAGGAAACCACAACTATTACCCAAAATGGTAAGAGTAAACTGACAAGTATTTCTATTAAAATCTCAATTGCTACCATGTATCCTCCAGAGCAGGTAGTTGTTCTTCAAATGGATAAAAAAAGCACAATTCTTATGCGGGCAGAATATACACCCGGTGAACTGCCAAAAATGCTTATACCGGAGGAGAGCACTGAGTTTATCATTGTAGAAACCTACAAGCATGACCAAGAAGGAAATTCTATTGTCTCACGTACGTTGTACGATAAAAGCAAGCAAGCCATGGAGACTTTCTATCGCAGGGACGATGGTATTTGTGTAAAGCAGTGGACGCAGATTGCTTGGAACAAGAATCCTTGACGAGGGTATAGATGCAATGAAAGAGAGAAAAGTAAGGTCATTTCGTGAAGCATTGGTTGATGTAGAGAAAGGCTTACAAGATGAGTAAATATGATATAGAAATTGCTGAACCAGCTGAAAGAGATTTGTTTGAAATTGGTAATTACATCACAAAAGAGCCTTTGGAACCTAATATTGCGAAAAAAGTGATTGGTAAAATAGGTGATGCAATTCTCAAGTTAGAGGAGCTGCCGTTTCGAAATGGGTTAGTATCAGATGAGAGACTTGCCCACCTAGGGATAAGAAGAATTATGGTGCACAATTACACGGTATTCTACATTGTGTCAGAGGCAAAAACGACAGTCACAATTGTCAGAATAATTTACAATAGAAGAGATTGGATAAATATATTATAGGTGGTGTTTTCGTGGAGATTACTTCAACCGAAGCCCAGAATAATTTTGGTCAGTACTTAAAGCTAGCTGCATATGAAGATGTTATCATTACAAAGAATGGGAAAAAATCTGCCATATTAAAACGTTATGATGAGAAGATTGAAGGCAATAATGTTAGCGAAATAGCAGATTCTTTTAATTGGGACACATCGAAGATAACCTATGAGGAGTTCTTAAAGCTAACCAGCGAAAGTGAAAACAGACCTTAGTTAGTTTATTAAGGCAAGAAAGTGAAAGAGTAAAAATATGTAAACAGTTTTTTAAAAAATTGTGGTACAATAGACTTGAGGTGATAAGAATGAAGAAATTAAATGTTACAATCCTTATTGAAAAAGATGAAGATGGAGTATATATTGCTTCAGTTCCTGCTCTTAAGGGGTGCCACACTCAGGCGAAAACTGTCGAGGAACTCATTCCAAGAATAAAAGAAGCTATTGCGCTATGTCTAGAAATGGAAAAGGATGAGCTTCTCCAAAATGAGTTTGTTGGAATTCAGCAGGTTGAGGTAGTCATATGAGTAAACTAACAATAATTCCTTCCAAGGATATGGTTATGATTCTAAATAGTTTGGGATTTGAAGAGATTAGACAGAAAGGCAGTCATAAAAGCTTCAGGCATCAAGATGGAAGATCAACTCTTGTTCTATTTCATGGAGAAGATTTGGGGAGAGGATTGATTAGGAAGATACTTAGGGACATTGAAATTACCGTTGAGGAATACGAAAATATAAGAAAAACAATATGACATTGAATCGGAACCACTAGCTTAGCTGGTGGTTTGGTCAGCTAAGACTGAATAGGCAATGCAATAAGATAGAATTTTGCGCCGTCTAGCGACTGTTTCCCCAAGATAGTCCTATAGCTGTAAAGATTCCAGATGGGAAGCTACGTTTTGAAACCACTTTTTCAAAAGCTCTTGACAGGACAAGTAAACACCTGATAATATATTTGAAAACATTAACAAATAATTGTAGTGAGAGTGTATCTAGGGTTCCACCCGGCTTCGACGGGGTTGGTCCGAGCGATACTAGCATTTGCCACACTATAGGGGATAAAAGCCCCTTGAAGGAGTCTCATGGACTTTTTCAAGGGGCTTTTTTGCAGGTATTTTCGGGGGCTGATGCGTACATAACCAGTCAGGACTTAATGCCTGTGGGTACTGATCTGTACTTAAGAGTAACCAGCCGGGATTTAAGTGCTGATGAGGCCTGATAAAGCTGCTGCTATCGTTAGTGTTTGTATGAGGGGAGGAGATAAGGATGAATGTTATTGAAGTAAAAGGGCTTAGTAAGAATTTTAGGGTGAAGACCAAAAAGGAAGGTTTAAAAGGCAGTCTAACTGCTCTTATAAAGCCATGTTACAAGCAGGTGGAAGCGGTAAAGGGAATAGACTTTGCAGTGAAAAAGGGTGAAATCCTTGCTTTTATCGGACCAAACGGTGCGGGCAAGTCAACTACAATAAAAATGCTTACCGGTATCCTGTACCCAACGTCCGGGCATATAAGAGTTCTGGGTCTCAACCCTATTGTTCAACGAAAAAAACTTGCTTATAAAATAGGAAGTGTTTTCGGGCAGAAATCTCAGCTGTGGTTCCATTTGCCTCCGATGGATACGTTGAAGCTACTGGGCACTATATATGAGATACCCGGTGGTGAGTTGAAAAAAAGAATAGATTACCTTGTAGATATGTTTGAGATAGGAGATCTCATGGATATTCCGGTAAGGAAATTATCCTTGGGGCAGAGAATCCGGTGCGAGATTGCAGCCTCTTTACTGCACAGTCCCAAAGTGATTTTTCTTGACGAGCCCACAATTGGTCTTGATATTATAGTGAAAAAGAAGATACGGGATCTTATTTTAAGGCTTGGTCGGGAAGAAGAAGCTACCATTTTTCTCACCAGCCATGATGTGGGGGATATTGAGCAGCTCTGCAAGCGTGCAATAATAATTAATCATGGAGAGATTGTGCTGGATGAGTCGATAAATGGACTTAAATACAACTATCTTAATAAAAAGGTTATAAGCATTAAGTTTAATGAGAAAACACAGATTGATATTCCCGGTATTGAAGTAGTGAAGCATACAGATTATTCTGCAAAAATAGAAGTAGATACCCGCAAATACCGACTGCATGACATTATGGAGCGATTGATGAAGTGCGGCAATGTATTGGATATTACAGTTTCAGACCAGCCAATGGAAGATATAATTGCTCATATATATCAAGATTTACCTGTGGCTGGGAGCAACTGAAGGCAAACTGGTTTATACTGGTTGAATAGCATTTATGTATATATTAGTGTTGTTACGACAGGGTAAATGCAGTTCGCTATAGGATTATAAATTGATAAGACTTTAAATTGATTGGAGGAGGTAGCACTGTGAGAAAAATAAAAAAATATATATTTATTGCAAAAATAAGCTTTCAGGAAAACCTTGCATATACCTTGAATTTTTTTGTAGATACTTTTTTCTTTGTATTTATAATCTTTGTTTTTCTTAAGCTGTGGGAAACAATTTATCAGGGTCAGGAACAAATTGCAGGCTATACGCTCAACCAGCTTATTTGGTACTGTATAATGACCGAAATGATTGCTCATACCATAGGCAATGTATTCGGAAGGCTGAGTAATGATATAAAGGGCGGGGGAATAGCTTATATTATTAATAAACCATACAACTATGTCTTATACCAGCTTTCAAACAGCGCAGGACAGATGAGTATAAAGCTATGTATGAATGCTGTCATAGGATTATTGATTGGGATGCTGTATATAGGACCATTACAGGGGTTCAACTTAAGGTATCTCCCTTTTATGATTTTAAGTATTATCACCGGAATTCTGCTTAACTTTTTCTTGTATGCATGTATTGGGTTGACTGCATTCTGGGCTGAAGAAAATACTGCTTATTTCTGGATCGTTCAGAAACTTGTTTTCATGCTTGGCATGTTTATTCCGGTTGAGTTTCTTCCTGAATGGCTGCAAAAGGTAGTGCTATTTCTGCCATTTCCTTATGTCAATTATGGTCCGGCAAAACTGGTGGTTGATTTTTCTCTTGAGCGTTTTACGGATATATTTTCAGTGCAGGTAACATATCTTGTGGCTTTAGCAGGTCTTTCATTCTTTATTTTTGGGAGAGGAGTGAAAAAGCTTAATGTTAATGGAGGTTAGAAAACATTTAAAACTTATATATGAATATTTTAAAGTGAATTTATCGGCAGGGATGGAATATAGAACAAGTTTTTTAGTCCAGGTATTCGGTATGGCGTTGAATAATTCTGCATTTATTTTCTTCTGGTGGATACTTTATGAACGTATTCCCAGTATTGCGGGATATGGGTTTAACGATGTCCTGTTTATATGGGCGCTTGCATCATCATCCTTTGGTTTTGTGCATATTGTGTTTGGGAATATACTGAACCTTTCCGATACAATTATCAAAGGCGAGCTGGACACTTATCTTGTCCAGCCAAAGGATGTATACATTAATGTATTATGTTCAAGAACCAGAATTTCTGCATGGGGCGATCTGGCATATGGATATGTATTGTTCATTCCGGTTTTTGGTTGGGGCAAGGTATTTTTATTCACCTTATTTGTAGTGTTCGGTGGGCTTTTAATGGGAAGCATTTTTGCCGCAGCTCATACTCTCACGTTTTTTACAGGAAATGCAAATGCTATTGCCCGACTTGTGGTTTCCTTTACTATTACCTTCACGACATATCCGGAGGGTATCTACAAGGGCGCTCTAAAATGGATGGTATACTCATTCCTTCCTGCTGGGTTTATAGTGTTTCTGCCTCACAGGATTTTAAAAGCATTCAACTGGTGGAGTGTGTTGATCCTGATTATTGTTGATGTCCTGTATATTACGGCGGGTTATTATTTTTTTCGTGCAGGGCTGAAAAAATATGAGTCAGGGAACCTGATTACTACAAAACTGTGATGTTTGGAACTCTCTGTGCTAATCTGGATGCTGTCCGCTTTTTGTTACCTCCGCATTCTCTGCAAAGCACTAGGCTCAAGGACCTCGTAAACCCGCGACACGTTATCCAAAATCCCTAGTACATGTCAGGAGGCTAGAAAGAGTTAATAGGTATTTCAAAAAAGCAAAAAGACCTCGAAGCCGAGGTCTTTTAAGAAGCAAGATAGATTATTTGGTAGGGTGGCAATCCTACATCTCTTTACAGACCACTATAAAAAAATGGGGAAACTCAAAATTTAGCATTTGAGTTTTTCTTGTATAAATAGTAACGTTGTATGCCCAAGTATGGGTAAAAGTACCGCCAGAGAATGTTCCAAACGGTGAAAATTGATATGTTGACGGTTTGTGAAATAATATCTATAATTAAAAGAAAAGGTCTAGGAAGTATTCAAGAAAGGACAAGGTATTTGCAGAGAATGAAAAAATAGTCCACTTTAAAAATTCAAAAATGAGATTATTATATTAGTATATCTTCATTAATCTTTAGCGAAGGTTAATGTGCAATGATTATTAATTTTAAATTTTGGGTGGGGAAGTTTTTGTGCTGCAAATAACTTGTATCTGTTTTATTTAAATAAAATAAGAGCTATATTTTTATATAATTAGCTTATCTTACAGTGTTTCAGTTAAAATAAAACAATATACTTATCGACAAACTATTCTCTCCTGGTTAATTACAAGGGAGGTTTATGCTTAAATGCTACTAATTAAATGCAGGAACATTAAGAAATATTTTGGTGACAGGATGATTTTAGATTTTGATGGACTGGAAATTTACTCTGAGGATCGAATAGGAGTAGTTGGCAGAAATGGTAGTGGAAAAACTACTCTAATCAATATACTAAGTCAAAAATGGAAACCTGATGAAGGCGTAGTTAAGTCCTATGGAAAGATTACTTATATATCTCAACTGGAATCGCCCTGTAGAAAAAATGTGAGTTCTGAAATAGCTTCAAAGCTTGGAATACAAACTACTTGGGATAAGTATATGAGCGGTGGCGAAAAGACAAGATTTAAGATTGCTCAAGCTTTGGAAGATAAAAGCGAAATAATATTTGCTGATGAACCTACCAGTAATCTGGATATGGAAGGAATTGAATTTATAAAATCAAAGCTTAGTGAATATGATGGGTCACTTGTTATTATATCCCATGACAGAAGCTTTTTAGATGCATTATGTAACCGGATAATAGAAGTAGAGAGTGGTAAAATATCTATTTACAAGGGAAATTACAGTCAATATAAAGAACAGAAAATTCGGGAAAATGAAAGGGCAAAATCTGAATATGAAGAATACATAAAAGAAAAAAAGCGACTTGAAGAAGTAGTCTATAAAACTAAAGACAAAGCTAAAAGCATTAAAAAAGCACCAAAAAGAATGGGGAATTCAGAAGCCAGACTGCACAAAATGGGAGGGCAGAAGGCAAAGGCAAACCTTGAAAAGGCTATTAGAAATGTAGAGAAACGAATAAATCATCTTAATGTAAAAGAAAAGCCCCGTGCCCAGTCAGGAATTAAGTTGGATATTCTTGAATCTGGCAAGCTTTACTGCAGGATTATCCTAGAAGGAAAAAATATAAATAAAGCCTTTGGTGATAAAATTATATTCAAAAATGCATCTTTTAATATATATAATGGCACTAAGACTGCTTTGATTGGACCTAATGGCTGTGGAAAAAGCACATTAATAAAAATGATTATGGATAAAGACGTCTCTATAAGAACTGCTCAAGGGGTAAAGATTGGATATTTTAGTCAGGACCTTGATATTTTGAAGAAGGAAAATACCATTATAGATAATGTAATGGAGAGCAGCATCTATCCTGAGCACTTTGCAAGATTACTGCTTGCAAGATTATTATTAAGAGGTGAGACTGTTTACAAAAAAGTTGGTGTTTTAAGCGGTGGAGAGCAGGTAAAGGTCTCATTCGCCAAAATATTATTGCAGGACATCAATATGTTGATATTGGATGAGCCTACCAACTATATGGATATAAGCTCTCTTGAAGTTATTGAAGACTCACTCAAAGAATATAACCGAACACTTTTATTTGTTTCTCATGACAGAAGATTTATTGATGCTGTTGCGAATCAGATTATGGTAATTGAGACTCAGAAAATCAAAATGTTTGCAGGGAACTATTCTGACTATATAAAGAGGAGTAGCGATGTAAAAGATTTTAGCGAAGAAGACATGCAAAAGAACAAAATAATATTGCAAAACAAGTTATCTGAGATTATTGGTAGATTATCAATGCCTTCAAAAAAAGATGATGTAGAAGCACTCGACAGGGAATACCATGAAATAATTGATAAGTTAAAGCAGACGAAGAAATTGTAAAGAAGGTACTGAAAGCTCAAGGTAACGAAGGATAGCCCAGTCCCTATCATGATTTAATATTTTCATATTGACATGCATACTATTATATCATAAAATCTGCATGAGGAGTGATTAATATGAGAACCACACTTAATATATCTGATAGCGTTATTGCTGAAACACAGGCTCTATATGACACGGAAAATAGATCTAATGCTGTCGAAAAGGCCCTGAAAGACGCAATTCGTTACAAGAAACTGCAAAAACTTATGAGTCTGAAGGGAAAACTGGCTTTTGATGAGAAATACCTTGAGGAGCAAAGGAGAGCAGAAGTAAATGAATCAGAACATAATAGCTGATACATCAGTATGGATAGAATACTTCAAGAATAATTCAGGCATTGTTAATTTTTTAGAAAAAAATTTATTGGGAGATAGTATTTACATAGTGGGAATTGTTGTTGCAGAATTAATGCAAGGTGTCAAAAACGAAAATGAGAGGGAACTCCTCCGTGCTAATCTGGATGCTGTCCAGTATATTGAGATGACCTATGATGACTGGATAAAAGCTGGAGATATATCGAATGAGTTAAGAAAAAAAAGAATAACTTTACCACTGACAGATATCGCAATAGCTGCTGTTGCGATTAGAAACGGTATGGAAGTAGCAACACTTGGTAAGCACTTTGAATACATTCCCGATGTATCTATTTGTAATTTATATAAAGGAGAGAGATGCAAATGACAAATGTAAAACTAGCAGTAATTTACTACAGCATGGGGGGGACTAACTATCAGCTGTCACAATGGGCAGCAGAAGGTGCAAAGGAAGCAGGAGCTGAGGTTAAAGTGCTAAAAGTACGTGAACTTGCGCCACAATCCGCTATTGAAAGCAATCCGGTTTGGAAAGCTCATGTGGAAGCTGCAAAAGATATTCCAGAGGCTGCACCAAGTGATATTGCATGGGCAGATGCAATCATTTTCAGTACTCCAACTAGGTTTGGGGTTATGTCATCACAGATGAAACAGTTCCTTGATTTGGCCGGTGGCCTTTGGGCTCAGGGAAAAACTATAAATAAAGTAGTAAGTGCGATGTCTTCTGCGCAAAATCCTCATGGTGGTCAGGAGGCAACTATTTTATCAATCTATACGGCAATGTGCCATTGGGGAGCAATTATAGCAGCGCCTGGCTTTACAGATCCTACTATTTTTGGAGCTGGAGGAAACCCTTATGGAACAACTGTAACAGTTGGTCATGATGGAAAAATGATTGAAGATGTACAAGCTGCTGTTAAGCACCAAGCAAAGCGAACAGTTACTGTAGCACAGTGGGTCAAAAAGGGAGCCAACAGTATCGAATAATTGATAATTATAACCAAGCAACCTTATGAAGGCGAGAAAGTGAAAGAGTAAAAATAAGCGAATAATTTTTTTGAAAAACTAGGTATTAATATAGCTTGAATAAAACACTCTTCGGTCAGTATATTGCCCACTGTGAAGCGCAGGCATTCCCCCGCTAAAGATACGCTTGAATATTTCCGGTGTGTCTGCCGTTGTAGTGATTTTCTCTTTTATTATAAGGTGCAAGTATATTTATTGTGGACGAGGTTTTGTGGTATAATTATTTTAAATAACATTATTCCGGGAAGGTGGTCGCAACCATTGATACTGGAGCGTCACAATCATTGATTTCGCAGGATTATGTAGATGATATTCCTTATAAAGGCATTTGGGATCTTTATGAGATGACGCGTTGTAAAAAGCACAGATATAAAAAATGCGATGGTTCAGGTTCCGCATGTGTATCTGGCAATTGGCAGCAGAAAGAAGAAATATGATCCTGCTGATGTCAATCAGCAGCAAGTGGTACATAGTTTTTTAAATTTATTAGACGTTTATAAAGAAAGTGGGGAGTGATATTATGGATCAGAATATGGCTGAAGATATGGATTTAGAGGTTGATAGGATTTGTCAGAATTGTGGTTCTTTTTTTCAGGATCATGAAGATTTGCTTGCTAGAGAGTGTCCGGGTTTAGGTGTATGTTTGAATGATGAAGAGTTTGAGCCCTTCATAGAAGAGATTTTGGAAAATGGAGATTTTTCATGCTGCCATGAATTATACCTGCAAAAGCGGTATGATGGAGGAAGAGAGGCTTGTGAGCAATTTGAAGTGCCCGAAATGATTGAGTTGCCAGAAGGTATGAGTCTAGATGAATATTTACAATTTGAAGCTCTGAAGTACCAAAATGTTGATGAGCTCATCCAGAGTTTATATAGCTCAGATATGGTAATAGTAAGAAAAGGGTTAGCAACAATTTCTATGTATTTTTATAATGGGAATGAGGGTGCACTCGAAGGGTTACTCAATTATTATATAAGTCTGGGACCTGCCGAAAGCCTTGAAGAAGTTCATTTGAGGATAGAAATAGTTGAGATGCTTTCCAGATATGAACCGGACAGAAGAATAATCGAGGCTTATGTAAAAGAGTTAGAGAGAACTCAATCAAATAATACCACTAGAAAATTGTACACATTGATATTGCGTCGTTTGGAATGGTGTCCTCACGAGATAGTGGATGATTTACTCATAGAACTGCTGAATAGAAAACAATATAGTTTTAAAATGAAAAAAAGGCTTATGGAGATTGCAGGATTATAAATCCCGCTATGGAACAACAGGGAGCTCTTTCGTTTCCTGCCATAATGAGAAAAGAATATGGTATTCCTAGAGAAATACAAATACGAGGCAAAGTAACAGAAGCAATATTTGGTGGCTTTTGTAAAAAGGTGGGTATCAGGTTGAAGGTTGTTAAGAGTCTGCCGGTCATAGATAATATGTTGGAAGAAATGGTATACATGCTTTAAAGTGAATTATTCTCTATAGCTCCTATGGAGTTGGAAACTTCCTAACAAAGGAAAAAGCAGTAGTGTTAGAACTATTTATATTGATTTTGCAACGTATGAGAAAAAATAGGGCTGCCATCCGTGGCAGCTCTGAGTATAGGGACATCATACAGCATTAATAATGCTTCTGCATAAAGAGCTCGAGGGTCATCTTCAAGTATATTAAAGTAGCAACTTGTGTTATTATTATGCTAGTTAGAAAACAAGAACATATTAACAACATTAATAGAGGAAAGGTAGTGTAATGGGGATTCTCCTCTTGTGATTAAAGACAGAGGTTTTCGAACTCCTAAGAATTATGAGCTTTGATATTGAATTAGTTGGAAAGATTGGATCAATGGCTTTGATCCGTGAAGCTGAACATGATATTGATTACAATGTATTTAGTCGCATTGGAAGCGAGCTACGTCCAGGGATGATTTGGGTGAGCTCAGGGGCTGTGGAAATAGGGCGATTAGATTATATTAAACGAACAGGTCACGAATTAACAGGCACAAAAAGTGGCATCATGACAGACTATGCAGCGCAGGGACAAGCAATACTGATGGAGGAATATCGGCGTTATATTCCAACAAAATATTCTGTTCGGCAGCTATTAGTAGAGCATATGCACTTTAATGATATTGAGAAAAGGGAACATATATATCAATTCTTGAAGCGTTGTGTAAAACAAAATGCTATACCCATTGTAAATTATAATGATACTGTTAGTTTTGAGGAAAATCGGCGTTGGGAACTAGAACAACTTCGCAACAATGGTCAAAAAGGAATTGTAGAATGTGTTGATAATGATGAGACAGCTTCGGTAATTGCTACGTTAGTCCATCCAAGATACTTGCTTATTTTAACTTCTGTTGATGGGATTTATATGCATCCGGAAGATCCTTCTACATTAGTCGAACAGGTAGAGGGTAAGGATGCAGACGAAGTTATTGCACACATAAATGAATTGCAAAAGCATTGTTTTGGGGCAAGCCGTTCAGGTGCTGGAGGTGCTAAAGCAAAATTGGAATTTATCAAAGAACCAATTCTGCAAGGAACAACAGTTATGATTGCAAATTCACGATACCGGATCTCAGATGTTTTATCTGGTAACTGCCCACGAACTATTTTCCGAACCAGATGAAGTCTGTCGTTTCTATTCACTCGGGGGTATTATATCCTATGAACAATCATCTCTAACACTGCTATACAGCTTCAGCAAGGAAAACACAGTTTAAAATGCCTTTTCGTTAAGTAATTCCGTGAACTCACTTGCGTTCAAACAGCACGGACATTACTAAACTCTAAGGCATTTTAAACTTAGTTTTCCTAAGCTTTGCTGTAATTAGCCGTATTGGAGATGATTGTTCATTATCAGTTTTGCTAAGACCCCCGTGAACAGTAACAGCCTGTTACCACTTGTGTTATATATTTTTTAAAAATTAATCATCGATTATACCGCAATAACTTGAAAATCACCCATATTTCATGCATAAAAACCTTGCATCCGTTATTTCATGTATGAAATACGTGGTTATCAAAAGCAAATGTGTACATGTATTCATCAGTATGCATTATTGCGGTAAAATCAGCATTGTGATAAAATAATTAGTGAATTAAATAAAAATAGTGAGGCATTAAATGATAAGTTAAGTAAAAATGCCGACTGAAAGGAGAAACAATGACTAAATCAAATGAAAAAAGACCTAATATAATAGTGTTTTTTACAGATCAACAGCGTTGGGATACTACAGGAGTACATGGGAATCCGCTGGGACTTACCCCGAATTTCGACCGGATGGCACTTAATGGAACACATCTTTATAATACTTTTACACCACAACCTGTTTGTGGACCAGCAAGAGCATGCCTGCAGACAGGTAAGTATGCCACGACAGTTGGATGCCACAGAAATTCCATTCCCTTGCCGCAAAATGAAAAAACGCTTGCTCACTACTTTAAGGGAGCGGGATACAAAACAGGCTACATAGGAAAGTGGCACCTAGCTTCATCTCGCTTTGCTGTCAGTGAAGAAGAAAGGGGCGGATACGACTACTGGCTCGGAGCAAATGCTCTAGAGGCATCATCGCAACCTTATAATACAATAGTATATGACAACGATTGCAATGAAGTCAAACTGCCAGGATATAGGGTGGATGCGTTGACGGATGCAGCAATCCGATACGTAGACGATTATAAGGACAATCCATTTTTCCTGTTTCTTTCCTTCCTTGAACCTCATTTCCAGAACCATGAGGACAGTTATCCTGCGCCAGATGGCTATGAGGAGCGTTATATATCACGATGGATTCCTCCTGATCTAATGGCATTAAATGGTTCCACCCATCAGCATATTGCAGGGTATTATGGTATGGTTAAAAAGCTTGACGAGGCACTTGGCAGGCTATTGGACACGCTTAAGAGTCTTGATTTGCTGGAGGACACCATTATACTTTTCACAACCGATCATGGGTGTCACTTTAAAACACGAAATCGTGAATATAAGCGTTCGTGTCATGAAAGCTCAATACGGATACCGGCCGCGCTGTGTGGTTCTGTATTCAATGGAGGAGGCAGAGTACAGGAGTTGGTAAGTTTGGTCGATATTCCTCCTACGCTGCTAGATGCTGCAGGTATACCTGTGCCAGCAGAAATGCAGGGAAGATCAGTGCTTCCATTAGTAAAAGGAAATAAGGAAGGCTGGCCTGAGGAAGTTTTTGTGCAAATTAGCGAAGCACAGGTTGGAAGATCAGTACGTACACACCGCTGGAAATACAGTGTGAATGCACCCGACAAAGATTCCAGAGCTAATTCCGGCTCAGATGTTTACCATGAACAGTTTCTTTACGATCTTAAGGCTGACCCATATGAGCTTGTTAATCTAATTGACAAGGAATCTCACAGTGAAGTTGCCCGTGTAATGAGGGAAAGGTTGCTGAAACGCATGGAAGAAGCTGGTGAAGAAAGACCTGAAATAATACCTGCACAAAGGACACCATCAGGTCAGAGGAGAGTTCCAGAGAAAGAAATTTATATGTAGCGACTGAAAAGAACTCCACCCATAGCTTGAATTACTCTGCTAATAGAGAGAAAGTACATTAAGAATGAACCAATTATTAGTATTTTGATGAAAATCATTTTAAAAAGCAAAAATGGTGGTATAAATAATATAATGAAAGCTTAATAATGTTCCCATCTCTTTATGTGGTGGGTTCGGAAAACTTACTAATAAAGCAAAAGGAGAGATGGAAATGCAAAAAGCGACTATTCAATTAGAAACATTAACTTGTCCATCATGCATGCAAAAGATTGAAAATGCAGTAAAATCTTTAGATGGTGTGGATAAAGAAAGCTTAAATGTATTATTTAACTCAAGCAAAGTAAAATTAAACTTTGATAATGAAAAAATATCTATAAAAGACATCGAAAATGCTATTGATAAATTGGGATATGAAGTTAAGAAATCTCAAGTAAAAGCTTTATAAAACTAAGTAACTACACCATGAGGGAGTTACTTAGTTGGATTCAACTTGGTTAAATAACGTGAGAATTAGTTTACTAATTCTTAAAAACGACAAAATCGGCTTCACATGAGTTAGATTATAATCTAATCATTGAGGTCGATTTTCTTTTTTTAAGATTAAAGAGGGTGTACTAGGTGAGTAAGTTAGCACTAATCAGAACAGCGTTTCATTGTTTGATATATTTGAATCCCTCAAGTGCTTTCTGCATAGTTGTGTAAAAAGCCTTTCAATAAAATCTATGTGCATAGAATTAACAGGAAGATTAAACAAATTGTCAGTGCATTCTAAGTATTGTCAATTCATTATGAAAAAAATCAATTAGTTTACTAGTATAGTCAATTCGTTCAACTTATTATCAATTAACATCATAAGGAAATTAGGTTATTGTTTATCTTATACTGCTAGAAGTATCACTAAGCAAAGGAGGGAAGTATGAGAGAGAAAATTAGCGCGGTAGGCATGAATTAATTCTACTGATAATGAAAGCAGTATTATTTAATTTATTATTCTTAAATTATTGGAGGGAGGCATAGCCACGTGAAAAGAAATATTTCTAAAAGGTTACCAGCATTAATGTTGTCCTTTGTCTTTATTTTCGTTTCACTTTTTAATTTTACAGTTAGTGCTAACAATCTAGACAGTGTAAACAACTTGGATTTTACTGGTCATTGGGCGGAAAAGCAGATGCTTGAATGGGCAGAAAAAGAGCTGTTCTTAGGTGATGGGAATGGCGTTTTTCGACCGGATGATTACATAACCAGAGCGGAATTCTTTACTCTGGTTAATAGAGTTTTTGGATATTCAGAACTAGCAGAAATATCATTTAGTGACGTAAAAACCTCGGATTGGTATTATGAGGAGATTGCAAAGATAGTAGCTGCAGGTGTTGCACAGGGTTTACCTGATAATACCATATGTCCTAGCAATAATATAAGCCGTGAAGAAGCTGCGGCAGCTGTATATAGAGCATTTAAGTTTGAAAAAGTTGAGGGAGTAGAGGGGTTAGAATTGGTTGATATTAATGAGGTAAGTGATTGGAGTCGTGAACCAGTAAACTCGTTAATAAATAAAGGAATCATAAAAGGATACCCTGATTTAACTTTTCGACCAAAAAACAGCATTACTCGTGCTGAAGCTATAAGCATGCTTGATAATGCAACAGGAATTATCCTTAATAAAGCTAATACTTATGCAATATCAACCGACGGGAACATATTAGTTAATAAAGATAATATTACTCTTGTAGATTCTGTTATTGGTGGCGATTTATACCTTGCCGAAGGAATCGGTGATGGGAATATTACACTAGAAAATGTAACAGTAAAGGGAAACACAATTGTACGCGGTGGTGGTATTAACAGCATTATAATAAGCAACTCGAACCTTGGGAATATCACGGTAATTAAAAAGGATGGAAAGATAAGGATAATCGCTTCGAGAGCCACTAATATTGGTGATGTACAACTGCAATCTGGTGCTAGACTAGAGGAAAAGGATATTTATGAAGGAAGTAGAGGTTTTGGCAATGTTGAAACCACTATTGATATACCAGAAGGTGCGGTTGTAGAATTTATAGGTGATTTTGGAGATATTAACATAGATACACCTAACGTTCAAGCAACATTTCTATCAGGAACAGTTAACAATTTAAATATATTTAGCGATATCATAGTTGATATAAGCGAGAGCGCTGTAATTGGAAAAGTAACTGTGGAAAATGCTGTTAATGCTAAATTAGCAGGGGGCGGTACTGCCAATGTAGTTGAAATTGAAGTGGGCGATGCTAATGTGGAAATGGGCGAGGAACTAAAAATTAAAGCCATTATTGATCCTGAGGGTAATGTAATAACACCTCAACCAACTGCAACACCAGAGCCGGAACCAGATCCAACACCGACTTCGGAGCCTACACCAGAGCCGGAACCAGATCCAACACCGACTTCGGAGCCAACGCCTGAGCCGGATCCAGATCCAACACCGACTTCGGAGCCTACACCAGAGCCGGAACCAGATCCAACACCGACTTCGGAGCCTACACCAGAGCCGGAACCAGATCCAACACCGACTTCGGAGCCAACGCCTGAGCCGGATCCAGATCCAACACCGACTTCGGAGCCTACACCAGAGCCGGAACCAGATCCAACACCGACTTCGGAGCCTACACCAGAGCCGG